>NZ_JCAQPC010000009.1:0-235875 GCF_059568005.1 Arthrobacter sp. BGA-UO-ETr-C19 | reverse complement strand
TGGGTGATGAGGTGGAAGCCTGCGCTGAACGCGTTCGCTATTACCTTCGCCGGCCGGTTCGAAAGAACCACTCAATAATGAAAACCGGCCGGACTCCACACACCGTTTATCGGACAGTCCCGACGGCACCGTCCTCGAAGCTTGGACCCGCACGCTGGCAGGCGACGAAGCCGGCGGAATGGCAACGGGAACACTCCAAGGACCCGACGGGAGCGAATACGTCCAGGCCACCGGTTGGTTTCAACGCGCAGAGGGAAACACCTCCGAGGGGCTGGGCCATTTCGAGGCGGTAGCCAGGCAACCGCTCGGGGACGAGGAAGGGGCCTCTCTAGGTGCATTGCTGGCTGCGGGCCCCGCAACCCCGATCAGCCCAGGTATTCGCCCCGCCATCACCCAGAGGCTGGTGCCCGGTCTCCGTTTTGCCCGAAAAGACCTCCTCCGAAACTCCCGAGGGGCCCTCCACGGCGGCGCCTTGCTGATGATGGCCTCCTTTGCCGCCCAGCAAGTCATGCCCGACAGAACCGGCTATGACCTGCAGTCGCTGCGGGCCGCTTACCTGCGTCCGGCATTAGGTGCGATCGCCACCCGAACACAGGTGCGGCACGCCGGTTCCTCGCTGCGGGTTGTCGACGTCGAACTGTTCAGCGACGAACCAGGCAGCACCGGTAAAGCCTTCGTCCAGGCCACCGCTATATTCCGTTCAGCCCGCTAAGTTCGCCCGTACCTGGCTTACCTGACGCGACAGATTCTGGCCTCCCAGCGAAAGTCTTAAAGCATCGCACAAGCTATCTGCAGACGCGCGTTGGCAGGGCTGGTGCCAATGCCGTGCATTTACAAGCCGACTACCAGATGCCGCTTCCCTCTTCAGTTGTGGTGCTGAAGCACACCCCAACCTGACGTAGGGAACGAACCAAGCGGAGCGACGCTCTGATGGATGCCAGCGTTCGCGCGGCCCCCTACAAGTGTGATGGGCCTTAGCGGCGTCATCTGGATGAAGTCCGTGCATGGCGCTCCTGGAGCAGTTCCTGATATGAAGTGTTTTTGAGAGAGCGTGCCCCGACGAAGTGCCGAGGGGCGTCCCGCTGCTCGGCTGTCCTCCCATGTTGAGCAACACGATGATGTGACTCGGGCCAACTGTCAGCGATGGTCGAAAAGTGAGCCAAGACGACAAGCCGTCACAAGGGCTCACTTTTCGACCGTCACCGACACCAACTGGACAACGGGTTGTTGCACAGTTGGCCCGGCAGTCGGTTGCAAAGGAACGAATAGAGAGCGTCTCCCCTTGAGAGCCCTTCAAGTCAGGGAAATCGTGCAAGGGAGATCGTCAGCTGGCCGCCCAGTAACCGCGCTCCACCGGCTGTTCGTGCTCTTGGCGCTGCAGGAGGGACCCCGGCGGTGACCGCCGTTGGGTTCGATGAGCTGGTGTCGTTTCGGTGCCTGCCGTGCTGGTTCAGTGAGTCGGCACACCAAACATTGCGGTCGGTGGTGCCGCGAACCCAGGTCCTGGCCTGGGGAACTTGCCGCAGGATACGTCGGCTGTTCACGCTCCGCTGCCCCGTTTCACGGAACAAGCCATCCTGGTTCCTCACGGGATCGATGGTTTTCGGCGGCGAAAGCTGTGATCGGTGGGCCTATGCGCTCGTACCTGGATGAGAGTTTAGGCTCGCCGGATCCGGATGGCCATGTACTCCCTTCCCGGCAGATCAACGGTCACGCGTCCGCTTATGGGCGTCGGTAAGGTTGTGATTGTCATGTTCCAAGTGTCAATGACATCCACATGCCAAGAAGCGCCGGCCGGAACAAGGACGGAACGGAACCGCGGGCGGCCGATGCCGAGGTAGATTATCCGGTGGTCGTTGTCGCCTCCCGTCCGTGAGTCCCAGTCGCTTGCCATGGGGTCCCAGCGTCCGCTCGGGGCCTCGGCTATGAGCCGGGCCAGGAATCCGATACGCTCCGCGGATTGACCTTTGAGCGACCCCCCTTTGGCCCACCATATGATGTCGTGCTCGTCGAGGTAGGTTTCCCCGTGGTTCACGTAGCCGCCCCTAACTGCTCCTTCCCAGCAACGGCGGACGAGTTCCTGGGGGCTGAGGTTGCCCCAACCTTCGGCGACGTCGCCTTCGTATCCGACTTCATCAACCACTACAGGCTTGCCCCATTGTTCACGCCATTTGTCAGTGTTTTCGGCGGAGAGATAGTTGTCGGTGCGCTGAACACTGCAGTGGGTGGCCCAGGGGCGGGTGTAGTCGTAAAAGGCTGCCCCATTATGGATGGAGAGCAGGTGGCCGGTGTGGTCGTTCAGGCCGACGATTGCGGCGAACCGCTCCCAGTCACTTTCCTGCTTGGTGGTCATGAAGTCGTACTCGTTGGCGAGGGACCACCATACGTTTCGGAATGCGCCGAGCCTTCGTACCAGATAGCGCAGGTATAAGTCGTCCGCCCATGCTGGCATGTCGGAGAAGCCCCAGCGGTCATACGGGTGGAAGAGAATCAGGTCAGCTTCGATGCCGAGTTCCTGCAGTCCCAGAATCCGCTGCTCGAGGTTTTGGAAAAACGCTGTGTTGAAGCGCGCGAAATCCCAGGCGCCGTCCTCTGTCTTCTCGTATGCGTAGCTGTCCGGTTCGTTGGAGTTGTAGGAATACGATTTGGGGAACACGCACATGCGGATTTTGGTGAATGGGGACGCCGACAGGGTACGGAGTGTCTGTTCCTGCAATTCCTGCGTCTGGTTGGTCCAGGCGTACGCGGTGGTGCCGAGAGGCAAGTACGGGGTGCCGTCGCTGTAGGCGAAGTGGAATGTGTCCCTGACAACCACTGGGCCGTGGTTTCCGGCGCCGGGCATGGTGGCTTGCACTGTTCCGGTAATGCCGTCCAGGGCGGGGGCGTTGGAGGTAACCAGGAATTGCCAGTCCCCCGTCTTGGGGGGCATGAACCTTATGCGGTAGGTGTCGTCGCCGTCGTAGAAACCGCCCACCCGAACGCTCTCGTTGCCGCAGCGGAAGGTGGCGTGCAGCTCCACGTCTATGAACGGGTTGCCCGAGGAGGGGCCTTGCAGTTGGAGTTCGGCGGTTCCCCATTGTTGGGTCCGGACCGTTACAGGTGAGGTGACAGTTATTCCGGTTGTACGGTCAGGGTTCGTTGGGACGGGCGGGCCGCTGGCCGGTGCGGTTTCCGGGGATGATTCCAAGGTTGCCAGCTCAGCCCAGAGGGCTGTCAGGTCCGGAGTGTCGTCTCCGACTCCTCGGGCCCAGTGGGTGACTTCATCGAGTTTAGCCAGCGGGGAAAGCGACCAGTCGTTCCAAGTCGCGAACCCGGGAATATGGTTATCAAGGACACGGGACGCGTGAGCGTCGCCCAGGATATCTGCGAGCCTGGAGTCTTTTGTAAACGGCATTTTGGATCTTTTCTTAGGTGAGCGAAGTGTTGCTTGCGGAAGGGGTGTCGGGTGGCTGGATACGGGTGCTTCACGGCTGGTGTCTGTTAGCTGGGTGAGCCATTCCTTGACCCGTTCCACACTGCGAACGGCGGACACTTCATCCGGGTGGTTGAGGTGTCCGTGTTCAGTTCCTTGTTCAGTAAACGTGTCTACGCGGGTTCCTGCCGCATGCAGCACCGCCGCAAAGGCCTCCCCCGAGACGCGCAGCTCGTCTGCTTCTGAATTGACCATGATGGTTGGAGGGAATCCACGCAGTTGGTCGATACGAGCAGTGCCCGGGATTGCGGCCGGGTGCGTCTGCGATCGGCCCGCCAAGGTAGTTCAGGTACATGTCCAACACGTTGGGTGCTGAGAAGACGGACGGGTTCTCAAGACGGGCAAGGAGCTCTCTTATGTCATCGGGTGTTGGTGGTTGGATTGCGTGCAGGGTGGGATAGGCCAGGAAAAGGCCCCGGGGAAGTTCTTCGACTGAAGATTCAAGGAGCCGGAGAACGGCGCCGGCGGCCAGGTTCCCGCCGGCGCTTGCCCCGCCCATAATCAACCTGTCCGGGTCGATTCCCAGGTGACCGGCGTGCCTAGTCGTCCACCTCCAGGCCGCGAGGACGTCGTCCGAGGGCGCCGGGAAGGTCGTGCCGCCCTGACAGAGCCTGTAATCGACACTGATGACTGTTATGTTGCGGGCGGCGAATAGTTCGGCGGTGCGGTGTGCTTCTGGCATGTCCAGGTCACCGTATGCGAATCCTCCCCCGTGCACCCATACCAAACCTGCGCCGGGTTCTGCATGAGGCTTCGTGTCGTTAGCGGCTGCCGGGTAAATACGCAGTCTGACAGGCTGTCTCCCGTTTTTGACGATGACTTCTGTATCGGCGTTTGCGCGCCGGTCTAACTGACTGGTGTCAGCGGCAGGCATATCGTCTCCTCGGGGTTTTCGGGGGTTAGTGGGAATTAGGCAGTGAATTGGGTAGGGCGTTTCCGCCGTGCAGGCCTGGGGCATGGAACGGCGGTGCTTGACCGAATTATGAGTTCGGTGGGGACCAGGGTGACGCCAGGTTCGGTGAAGTTGGTGCTGATCTGCTTTAGGACGTTGTCGACGCACCGTTTGCCGACGTCGGCGAAGTCTTGACTCACTGTGGTCAACGGCGGGGCGTACGAGGAAGCTTCGGGGACATTGTCGAAGCCGACCAGGCTGATGTCCTCCGGGACCGATCTCCCTTTTTCGCGGAAGGCGCGGAGCAGGCCGAGGGCCATGTGGTCGTTCGCAGCGAAAACAGCGGTGCAGCCGGGTTCGTCGGCGAGCCGGAGCCCGGCTGCGTAGCCGGAATCGGCTGACCAGTCGCCTCGCAGTACGGGCGAGACGGGCCTGCCGGCGTCGGTGAGGGCGGTGCGCCAGGCCGCCGCGCGGCGTTCGCTGGCGAAGGACTCCTCAGGGCCGGCGACGTGCCAAACGGTTTCATGTCCGAGTTCCAGGAGGTGCCGGACGGCCTTCCGCGCGCCGCCGGCTTGGTCGGTGTCCACGACGCTGTAGCTGTCGCCCGCGTCGGAATCCACGACGACGATCTTCACTCCCGGGGGCAGCGTCGCCGTCGCGTCCTCCAGGAGGTGGACCTCCATGATGGCGATCACCGCGTCGACAGCCAGTTCGCCGGTGCGGGAGAACGCCCCTTGAATCCCGGCCTGCGTGGGGGCTGTTACCGGGATCAGCGTGATGGCGAAGTCGTGCCGGGCAGCGTGCCGGGCGATGGCCTCAAGCGTACGCACGTTTCCGAGGGAGGAAAGTGAGAACGTGATCACTCCGATGGTCTTGAAACTGCCCCTCTTGAGCGCCCGCGCGGCACCGTTTGGCCGGTACCCGAGCTCGTTCATGGCCGTGACAACTTTCTGCCGCGTGCTCTCGCGAACGTCCGGGCTCCCATTGATTACCCGGGACACCGTTTGCGTGGAGACGCCTGCGCGCCGTGCCACGTCAATCACGGACATTGAAGAGTGTCCTGTTGACCCACGGATCCGCTTGACGCGGCCATGACGCTTTCCGACCTCCCGGAGTCCGTGCCGTCGAAGGACCCTTCAGTTCGGCCAGCAAGGTAGTCGCCGTTCGGCTGTTCAATGATCATTCATGTTCCTAGGAGAAAGATGGCGCCAGGTCTTTTCAGCGAGCCGTCAGGCCGCCGTCGACAGTGAAGACCCCGCCCGTCGCGTATGCGGACTCGTCGCTGGCCAGGTAGACCATGATTCCCTCCACATCAGGTGCCGTGCCTGCCCTTCCGAGCATCGTGGCTTCTACGAGGCCGGCACGGCTGATGGGGTCGGTCGCGATTGTCTGGACCAGGGGTGTCTCGGTGTACCCGGGCACTACGGTGTTTACCCGGATCCCCGAGGCCGCGTAATCGGCTGCGACGACCCTCGCCAGCCCGTGCACCCCGGCTTTCGAGCTGGTGTACGCGGTGAAAGTCTGCCCGCAGGCGACAACGGCGGTGGGGCTTCCTGTGCAGATGATCGACCCTCCGCGGTTTTCCATTGCACGGACTGCGTACTTCAGCGTCAGAAATGCTCCGCGCTGGTTGACCGTCACGGTCCGTTCCCACACATCCAGGTCCAGGTCCCCCACCCTGGCATCCTGCCCGAACAGCTGGACCCCTGCGTTGGCTACGACGACATCGAGCTGCGCGTCCTCGGACGCTCGGTCAAACGCGGCCCGCACGCTGGCCTCGTCCGAGACATCCATCTGTACCGGTACCGCAGCCTCGGTGCCTGTTTGGGCAGCTGCCTTCGCCGCCGCCTCGAGATTGATGTCGGCGAAATAGACTTTGGCGCCTTCTGCGATGAATCGGTGGGCAACGGCCAGCCCGATTCCGGAGCCGGCCCCTGTAACGAGAGCTGATTTTCCGGCGAGTCGGTTGCTGTTCATCTGGTTCTTCCTTCTGGTCTGGCATGTTGGATGGTGGCGGTCCAGGGTTCAAGGACCAGGTCGGCTCGGCCGTCCGGCAGCTGCACAACCTCTTTCATCGGCTCCTGCGTCAGGTTGGCGGCGAATAGAGTGATGCCGTCGTCTGCCTGCACCGGGTAGAGGACGAGGCCGTGCCGGGTTCCCCGCGTCTGGAGGATGTTTCGGCCACGATGGGCGGCCAAGGCGGCCAGCAGTTCCCCTGCCGGCGTCAGTCCTGTCGGGGTACTGATGCCGTGCGGGCCTGACGTTTCGAAGTAGCTGATGCCCTCGACGCCGGGAATGCTCAGCGCGTCGATGCTGCCCAGCAGCCATGCGGCGGTGAACGGGTCAGCTTGGAGCGGATCAGCCGTTTGTTCGCTTGTTGCCTCGTCATCCCCCGCGGAGGTTGCCACAGCGTTGAACCTCGGTTTGAGCGTGATCGGGCCGATGTGGAGCGGACGTCCACCGGAGATCCGGAGAGCATTTACCGCGGTCGTTCTCTGCATTGGCAGGCTTTCTACCAGGTGCGGCACTTCAGTGGCGTGCATTTGCGGTGTGATGCTGTAGGTCAGAGCCCCAGCCCCTGAGGGGAGAAGGTGGGCGTTGCGGTTGAGCTCCGTGAAATGCGAGCGGGCTCCTGCGATGAGCTGGCCGCCGAAGCCCGACCGGTCCGCTGCTGATTTGAGCGCATCCCACAATGCCGGCTCCGTAACGTGGCTGTTCGAGTCGAATACACCCAGCCGAATGACGCGGTGTGCCGGGACCAGCCCGAGGAGCGCGGGAATCTGTTCCGTGGTTTCAACGCTCAGACGGACGTCCAAGGGGACGTTGAGTGCTGTGGCCTGTTCCACTGCCTGCCGGGCATGCTCCTCCACGGCAGGGGAACCGGCAACCAGTTCCACCAAAAGGGACTCCAGCCCGGGCAACGAAGCAGGCAATCCGGCTTCCCGCGCTACGGCCGCGGCCGATACAGACAGGGCCGGAACCACTGATGCTGGGTCCATGGTGACAGCGAGTTCTTCGTCAGGCGGAGCCGGCATGCTTGGTCCCCGTCCCGCGGACCTTGATGCTGTTAGTGTTATGGACTGGCTGAGGCGGCTGCCGGCCGGGACATCCATGGGGAAGGGCAGGGCCAGCGGCCGGCTGTAGGTTTTGAACGAGGCGTCGGTCCAGTTGCGCTGGTCTTCCGTCTCAAAAACGTCGCCGGTGAATTCGAGCCGGAAATTAGCCCCGTCACGCTCCCATTCCATCGCTGCCACGTCCTGGAACGGTTGGTGCGGACTGATTTCCTTGGGAAACCTCGAGGGCGCGCGGCGGCCGCGGGTACTCTCGATGACAACCGGGCGGCCAGCCTCGTCGGGCCGGTGGAGCACCACCAACCCGATGCGGTTGCTTTGGAAGGCAGCGGGAGCTTCACCGTGGAAGGTCACCTCAAGGCCTTGGGCCGAGAAAATGAAAGCAAGTTTGGCTCTATAGCGGCAGCCAAATCCGTCAAAATCCACGTCGAGGAGCAGGGAATAAGCGCCATCGCCGGGAACGCGAACCATGCCCTGCACGACCGGGACCAGCGTGTGCCAGCCCCGGTCGCGGACAACCGCCCGGATCCCCCGCAGCACCGGAATGCCGCGGTAGCTGATCTCGGCGAGTTCGTCGTTGCGTACTTCGGCCCGCCAGTCACCCGACTCCACGGCATCAGACGCTGCGAAGAGCCGCCTACGGTTGATAGTCATCACGATTCCTTGCTGGCCCGCACGCGAACAGCCATGAACGGCCGGGCAGGCAGTTCGATGCGTTGCCGCCCAGTGAACGTCCCGGCCAGCGTGTCGATCGTCATCGCCCAGGTGTCGATCACGTCAATCACGCTTTCCTGGCCCTCCGGTACCTCGAGCGTGACATACCGGTACTGGCTGAAGCCGTTGTAGTGGATTTCGTACTCACCGGCTACACCGCCCGCCGGAGTGGGGGACGTGAGGGGCAGCGGTTCCAGCCGGCCCGTGGGGGATTCGGCTACGAGTTTGTCCAGGAAAGCGATCCTGTCTGCGCTTTCGCCGACCAGTTCTCCGCCCTTGGCCCACCACAGTTCGTCTTCCGGGTGGTAGTAGGTCTCGCCGTGGGTGTAGTAGCCGCCGCGGAGGTTCGTCTCCCATGCTCGGCGCACAACCTCCTGGGCTGAGAGGCTGCCCCATTCGTATTCGAGGTCGCCTTCGTAGCCAATTTCGTCCATGATGACCGGCTTGCCCCATGTGTCGCGCAGATCGGGGACGTTTTCGGCGGTCTTGTAGTAATCGACTTTCTGCAGGCTGCAATGCGTGACCCATTCTGCTGAGAAGTCGTAAATCCGGGTGCCGTTGTGGATGGACAGCAGGTGGGTGGCGTGGTCTTCCTCGCCCACGATTTTCGCGAAGCGTTCCCAGTCCTGAGGCATCTTTGTAGTCATGAAGTCGTACTCGTTGGCCAGGGACCACCACACGTTGGGAAGGGCGGCAAGGCGCCGGACCACGTAGCGCAGGTAGCGGTCGTCGGCGGCAGCACCGAGGTCCTGGAACCCCCACCGGTCGTAGGGGTGGAAGAGAATGACATCTGCCTCGATGCCGAGTTCTGCCAGGTCCCGGATGCGGCTTTCGAAGTGGTGGAAGAACGCCGCGTCGAAGCGGGTCGTGTCCCACTTCTCGCCGTCCCGCTCAAATGGATAGAGGTCAGGGTCGTTGTCGTTGAAGATGAACGCCTTGGGGAAGACGCACATGCGCACCTTGGTGAACGGGCTCGAGGACAGTGTTTCCAGCGTCCGCTTCTGCAGTTCGGGGCTCTGATGCGTCCACGCGTACAAGGTGGTGCCCACGGGCCGGTAGACCTCGCCATTGGCATAGGAGAAATGGAAAGTGTCGGCGACGCGCACAGGGCCGCGTGCCTGTCCGGGCTCTACGCCGATGTTTCCGGTGTGGCCGTCCAAAGACCGGGCAGTGGACACGGTCCGGAACTGCCAGCTGCCGGCTTTCCCCGGGAGGAACCGGATGATGTAACGGCCATCACCGTCGTAGAAACCGCCGGCACGAACTTCAACTCCGTCAAGGGTGAAGAAGCCTTCCAGTTCCACGTCAGTAAACGGGTTCGCGTGCGAAGGTCCATCGAGGGTAATTTCGACGGTCTCATTGACCCTGCCGGCCGCGGGAACAGTGATCCGGGCCGATGCTTTGGGAACGCCCTCACCTTCGTATTCAGGGTTGGGTTCCACCGGCGGCACCTCCACGCGGTCCGGCACTTCAATGGTGGACAGCTGCTTCCACAGCCGCTCCTGAGCTGCTTCCTTCACCCGGAAAACCGTTGCCAGAGCTCCAATAGGGAGGTCCAGGGCCCCACCATATTTGTCCGGGTTGCTTACGACGTCGGGCAAGGCCTCTGCCAGGGCGGTTCGTCCCGCGTCATAGTCAAGGACCAGACGGGCCTTTGTGTGCTCACTCATGAAAGCCATGGCTTGCTACCTCTCTCTTGCGCGCTTCTTGTAGGCGCCGTTTGCTGTAGATTTCCCACATGGTCGCGGCCAACGTGGCCGCGAACATGCAGATCGCCGCCCAGAATGGCAGGACTTCCAGCCTCAGGTGGTCGATGACGACGCCGCCCGTGAATGCCCCGCCTCCGATGCCGACATTGAAAGCCGTGGTTTGAAGGGCTGCGGCCAGGTTGCGGGCTCGGACAGACGCCGACTGCATCATGCGCGTCTGGAGCATGACCGGGATGCCCCCGAACACGGCTCCCATCACGGTTATCAGGATCCAGACAAACACCTGAGAATCCGTGCCGGCCGCGAGGGGAACGGCGCAAAGGATGACGACCTGCAATGCCAGGGAGGCCAGAAACATTAGGGTCGGAAACTTCCGATAGAGCGCACCCGTCACCACCACGCCCACAGCGCTGGCAACACCGGAGGCAAACAGGATGACCGGAACCCCGGCCGGCGGCAAATGCCCCACGTCCAGCAGCCACACGACGCTGTAGGTCCCGAAGCTGACCTGCGCCGAAACCACCATCAGGATCAGCAGGCATAAAACCAGGACCGCAGGTATGCTCTTGTCCCGTCCAACCGGCCCGGCTTTTGTAGTGGCTGCACTGGCACCGCTCGTGAGGACGGACGGAAGCAACCACAGCATGAGCAGGGAGAACATCAGGACCAGGACAGCAAGCACTGCGAACGCCATCCGCCACCCAAAAATCTGCCCCAAGGCGTTGCCTGCAGGTGTGCCGACGACGCCGGCGACGGACCCGCCTGCCGCCGTGATGGCCATGGCCTTGGCCAGTTGGGTGGGACGCACGAGGTACGCCGGGTAGGCTGCCACCACGGACCAAAAAACGCCATGCCCCAGTGCCCCGAGGATCCGGGCGCCAAGGAGAGCGTCAAAGCTTGGCGCCAGGACCAGGATGACGTTGCCCGCACCGATCAGGGCAAACGCGATCAATACCATCGTCTTTCGCGGGACCCGTCGAGTCAGGACCGCCAGGGGTGCCGCGGTGAGAATGACCGTCAGCGCGAACACGGTCACCATGTTTCCGACCTCGGACGGTGACCGGCCAAAGTCGGCGGCGATCTGCGGGATAAGTCCACTGGGTAAGAATTCGGTAGCCATCGACACGAACATCGCCCCGGAAAGCGTCAGCAGACCGAGCATCGGTAAGCGTTCACTGCTCGCCGCCGCTGTGTACCGGTTTGTCTCGCCCGGTTTCACGGAAGAAGTCATCCTGTTTCCTCACAAGAGTCAGATTGATTTTCCTGCCGCGAAAACTGCGGATCAGTGGTCCTCAGGTGGAGAACCTTCGTTTCTTTACCCAGTACACTCAGTCGCCCACGGAGCGCCGCCGTACGCCGCCCGCTGTGGTTGCGCATAGCGGTGCCACAGCTTGGTGGTCCGGGGAGAGCTGCGTTGATGACATCTCATGAACCCGAGCCCTTCAGTATCTCTGCGACCTTCTCCCGGAGGGGGACGGAGCGGTTGATCCATGGTTCGGGAACCAACGCGTAGCCGAGGTTGCCGACCGGCTCGTCAAGATATCTGGCGAGCTTATCGGCCGCCTGGGCCTCGCCTTCGGGGGCGATGCCGGTCTCGACCGCTGCATCGACGACTGCGGACCACGTTAGGGGCTGACGGTCCAGGAGTTCCCGGATGGTCATCGCTCTGCCTTCGCCGGCGTCCGGAGTCGGATCAGCCACAGTCCACGTGTAGGTTCCGTGCGGGACGACTTCCGATTCGCGCATGCCGGGGACATGGACATCGGCGGTGGTTCCGACGGGCACGGTCAGGTCAAGGGTCAGGTATCCCCCTGCACGCCGCCATTCTACGGAGGCCTCGCCGTACGGGGTGAGGTGCCGTGCGGATGCATGGCTGAGTGAGGCCGTCGGATGTGGGTGAACGCTGAGCTTCCGGTAGCCGGGCTCGGCGGGCGCCAGGCCGGCGACGCTGCGGTGCAGCCAGTCTGCCACGGCCCCTAGAGCGTAGTGGTTGAAGGATGTCATGCCGCCGGGGTTGACACTGCCGTCCGGACGCAGGCTGTCCCAGCGTTCCCATACGGTGGTTGCGCCCATCGTGACGGGGTACAGCCAGGAGGGGCAACCCGTTTGCAGCAGCAGCCGGTAGGCCACGTCGATTTCACCGGCTGCGGTGAGTGCGTCGCAGACGAGGGGCGTTCCGACGAATCCTGTGCTGATGCGGAAACCACTGACGCGCACCAGGTCTGCCAGCCGGCGTCCGGCTTCCTGGCGTTGGTCTTCGCTGGGAAGCAGTGCCCATTCGAGGGCCATGGCGTACGCCGTTTGGGTGTCAGAGAGAATCCGTCCTGCTGGGGTCACATAGGAGCGGGCGAACGCAGCGCGGACTTCTGCCGACAGCTTGTAATAGGTGGCAGCGTCCTCCGCACGGCCCAGCACGGCGGCGGCCTGGGCCAGGACCTCAGCCGACCGGGCCAGATGCGCTGTGGCTACGACATCCGGGTCGGTCTTGGCGCGGGCGGCGTCCTCCGGTGGTGCGCTGGGGTCCAGCCAGTCGCCGTACTGGAACCCGCCGGTCCACAACATATCGGGGCCGGCCAATGAGGCGACCTTGTCAACGTACGCGCACATGCTCGTGTACTGCTGTTCCAGGATCTGCCGGTTGCCCGTCCGCTGGTACAGGGTCCACGGAATCAGCACGGCGGCGTCGCCCCAGGCAGCAGTGGGGGCGGAGGTGAAGTCGGAATGGATGACGTCGGGTATTACGTGGGGAACTGACCCGTCGGGCAGCTGCTCGGCGGCGAGATCTTGCAGCCATGAGTCAAGGAATCCGCCGATGTCGTACAGGAAGGAGGCTGTGGGGGCGAATATTTGGATGTCCCCGGTCCAGCCGAGCCTCTCGTCCCGCTGCGGGCAGTCCGTGGGCACGTCAACGAAATTTCCGCGGATGCTCCAGTTGACGTTTTCATGGAGCCTGTTGAGTAGTTCGTTCGAAGTCGAGAACCATCCGGTGCGCCTCAGGTCTGATCCGATGACGACGGCTTCGATGTCTTCGGCCTTCAGGTCGGGCACGCCGGTGACCTCGGCGTACCGGAATCCGTGCAGGGTGAGCGATGGCTCCAG
Source organism: Arthrobacter sp. BGA-UO-ETr-C19 (assembly GCF_059568005.1). NCBI lineage: Bacteria > Bacillati > Actinomycetota > Actinomycetes > Micrococcales > Micrococcaceae > Arthrobacter > Arthrobacter sp. BGA-UO-ETr-C19. The sequence goes on along the minus strand of NZ_JCAQPC010000009.1, from coordinate 222,918 downwards.
GATTTCCTCGGGTGCCCCCGCGAGGACATAGGAATCTGTAGCTTTCGCCGTACGCAGAGGCCCGGTGCACAGTTCACCGTTTTCGAGAACCTCGGCGTGCTGGATGACGACTTCGCTGCCCTCCGGCAACGCGCGCGTCCGGAGGCGGACCCATCCCACGAGGTTCTGCCCGAAGTCGACCAGTGTCTTACCCGATGGCGAGAGGAACACCGAGCGTGCCGGGAGCACGTCCGTCGGCCGGATGGCCGGCCCCTCAGGGGCGACGAGCAGGGAGTGATCTGCCGGGAGAATCTCGACCGCGCTGGTCTTAGCGGATGTCACTTCCGGGCGCGCACGCAGGTTCGTGTGCTGCCCGTCGTAGAGGTCATCTGCAACGATGTGGCTGTTGCAGGCCGTCCAGGAACTGTCGGACAAAAAGACGTGGGTGCTGCCGTCCACCATGGTGACCTCAAGCTGGGCCAGCACCGCGAGCCGGTTGCCGTAGACGGCGCTCTTGTTTTCGAAGCCCAGGCGGCCGCGGTACCAGCCGTTGCCCAGCAGCATGCCAATGTTGTTGGTGCCGGGCTGTAGCAGCGCGGTGACGTCGTACGTCTGGTAGCGCAGACGGTGTTCGTACGAGGTCCAGCCGGGTGCGAGAACCGTGTTATCGAGGCGGTGACCGTTCAGCGTAGGGACGTAGATGCCGTGCGCGGTGGCGTAGAGCCGGGCCTTGGCGATGTTGCCTGGCACCTCCACGGCGCCGGAGAGCAGGGGTGCCGGCATCCCGATGGCGCCGATCTCAACGGGGCTAATGAAGTCCGCGAGCCAGTCAGTAGCGTTGAGAAGGCCGGTCTCGACGGTCGAAGGCTCGCTCCAGTCGCTCCAGTCCTCATCATCGGCCACGCGCACGCGCACCGTTGCCGACTCCCTGGAGGCCAAATCCGGTGCTGGCCAAGGAACCAGCACCTGCTCCGGGCTTTCCACACGGTAGGCCTCGACGCCGCTGCCACGGGTCACCTCGATCTCGTAAGCCGTCTGGGTGTAACCGGATTCGGCGGCCGGCACAAACCACGAGAGTCGGGGGGTGCCGGTGCCGAGGCCGATGACGGGCGATGGTTCGGTGCGCTGTTCAAAGCGAAGGCCTTGGGGAGCGGCAGCATGTGCCATGGGTGTCTCCAGACGTGATTGTGTCGAGTGCTGGTCTGTACCGGGAGCTGACCAGCGGGCTTGGCTGCGGGCTCAGAGCTGAACGGCAGCGCGGCTTCGGCTTTCGGCCGCCTCTTCGGCGGCCAGAAGCTGCAGGCGTGCGGCGCGGCGTTCCCGCTGCTTCTTCGGGTCAGCAACAGGGGCTGCCATCTGCAATCGCCGGGTGTAGCCGTGACGCGGTGCGCGGGCCACCTGGTCGGCCTCTCCAATTTCCACAACGGATCCTTGATACAGGACGGCGATACGGTCGCTGATGGAGTTCACCACGCCCAAATCGTGGCTGATGAACAGGTACGCGACGCCGGTTTTCTCCTGCAACTCCTTGAAGAGAGTCAGGACGCGTGCCTGGGTAGTAACGTCGAGGGCGCTGGTTGGCTCATCGCAGATGATCACGGCCGGGTCCAGGGCCAGCGCCCTGGCGATGGCGATGCGCTGGCGCTGCCCTCCGGAAAATTCTTTTGGATAGCGGCTGCCGGAGTCGCTGGGAAGCCCGACCGAATCAAGCAGTTCGCGGACGCGCTGCCGGCCACCGGACGCACCTGCGGCGGCCATGGGCTCCACCAGGATGTCCTCTACGGTCATGGAAGGATTCAGCGACGAGTAGGGATCCTGGAAGACCACCTGGATGCCGCGCGCGACTTTCCGCCTTTGTGAGCGCGAGATATTGCTGATGGTCTCGCCCCGGAACCTGATGGAGCCTTTGGTCACCGGTGCGAGCCCGAGGATGGCGCGGCCGATGGTGGTCTTGCCCGATCCGGATTCACCAACGAGACTGAGGGTTTCGCCGGCCTTCAGTTCGAGGCTGACGTCATCGATTACGGTCTTGGAGAGGCCATGGCGTCCTGTATAGGTCACCACGAGGTTTTCTACCTGAAGTGTTGAAGTGGTCATCTTTTACACCTCCATCAGTTCGACCCGGCGGGATGACTCGAGCAGGGCTTTCGTGTATTCCTGCTCGGGTTCGGCGAACAAGGACTCGACATCGTTTCGTTCGACGATCCGGCCGTTCTTCATGACACTCACGGTGTCGCAGAGGTCAGCGACGACGCCCAGGTTGTGCGTCACCAGGATCATGGCCAGACCGCGCTCCGTGCTGAGCTCTCGCAGGAGTTCGAGGACTTCGGCCTGCACCGTGACGTCCAGAGCGGTGGTGGGTTCATCTGCCACGATGAGGTCGGGGTCCCCGGCAACGGCTCCGCAGATCAGCACGCGCTGTGCCATACCTCCGGATATTTCGTGAGGGTATAAGCGCATGACGCTCTCCGGGTTTCGAATGCCGACCCTGGCCAGCAAATCGGTCAGTTGTTTCGTGGCGTCCTTGGTGCTGATCTTCTTGACGGCCCGCAGTCCGTAGACCAGCTGCGCGCCGATGGTGAAGGACGGGTCCAGGTTGGACATAGGTTCCTGCGGGATATAGCCGATGCGGCGGCCGCGTGCGTGCTTGAGTGCTTTGTCGTCGGCGAGGAGGTCCTCCCCTTCCAGGTAAATGCTGCCGCCAAGGATAAGAGCTTCCTTGGGCAGGATTCCCAGCGTTGAGAAGGCCATCTGCGACTTACCGGACCCCGACTCGCCTACGAGGCCGTGGATTTCGCCGCGCCGGACATCCAGGTCGACGCCGTGCACGACCGTGCGGACCCGGTCCGGCCCGTCGGGATAACCGACCTTCAGGCCACGAATGCAGAGGAGGGCCTCGCCCGGCGCTGCCGCGGAGGATGTCTTGCGGGTCTTCTGGGCTTGGCCAAGGAGCTCACGCCGGCGTGACTTTTCTAGCGTCTTGTTATGGGCCGAGGTCTGCAGGACGTCCCGCAGGACGTTCCCGAGCAGGACGAGGGCGAGGATGGTGAGGCTGATCAGCAGTGCCGGCCACAGCACACCAAACCGGTTGTTGTAGATATTGCTGTTGGCGTTCTGCAGGGTGCCGCCCCAGGAAGGCTGCTCCGGGTCACCGAGTCCGAGGAACTCCACGCCGGCCTGGATGGCGATACCTGCCGCGGCGACGAAGGAGCTCTGGATGACAACAGGGGCCCGGACGGCCCACAGGACGTGGCGGCCGATGATGCGCTGATCCGGCAGGCCTACGACTTTTGCGGCGTCTATGTAAAGCTCGGTCCTGACGCCAAGGACGACGGCACGGACCAACCGGTAGTAGGTCGGGGCCACGAGGACACCGAAGACGGCCATGGCGACCATGACGTTCGGCCCCGTCAGTGCGAAGAGTGCGATCAGCAGGACGATGCTGGGCAGGGACATGATCACGTCCGTGACGAAGCCCGCGACGGCCTCGAATGTGCCCCTGTAGAAGCCCGAGAGCAGTCCGGTCGTGACGCCGAGCAGGACGGCGATCACCAACACGAGCATCGAGCCCATCAGGGTTCCGTTGGTGCCCCACATCAGCTGGGAAAGGATGTCCCGTCCTGCACGGTCGGCGCCGAACAGGTGCCCGGCTGAGAAGGGCTGGGCGTTCACGGAATCAAGGTCAGACTGGTTTGGCTGGTAGGGGGCCAGAAGGGGGCTGAGAACGCCGTAGAGTATGACGGCCAGCAGGAAGGCGATGCAGATAATGCCTTGGGGGTTTGTCAGCAGGCGCCGCAGGACGGAGCGGCCCGCTGGGGAAACCTCGGCTGCTGTGTCTATCATGCTTGCTTCGGCGCTCATCGGGTCCTCGCTTTCGGGTTCAATACGGAGTTGGCGAGATCACCAAGGAAGTTCACGCACAGCACGATGATGATCGTCACCACGACGGTTCCCATCACCATCGGCACGTCCCCTTGCTGCGCTGATTGGTTGGCCATTTGCCCCATGCCGGGAAGTGCCATGACCTGCTCGACGAAGATCGCACCGCCCAGCAGTCCCAGGGTCTGCAGGCTAAGGACGGTCAGGCCCGGTCCTCCGGCGTTCCGGAGTACGTGCCTGAAGATCACGTGGGATTCCTTGAGTCCACGTGCCCGCAGCGTGCGCACGAAGTCCTTGGACAGTGCATCAAGAACAGCACCCCGGAATTGGCTGGCGGCGCTGGCCACGGAGCCGATCAGCAGTGCAATCACCGGGAGCGTTACGGAGAGAATCCAGCCGCTGAAGCTTCGGTCAGGGGAAACGTAACCGGTAGCTGGGAAGATGCGGACGGCGATGGCGAAGGTGAAGACCAGTGCGATGGCAATGATGAACGGCGGCACCGCGGCGCCCAGCACCGATACGAACTGGAGCACACGGTCCAGCCAGCCGCCGTAGACGGCCGCTGCCACGCCGAGCAGCACACTGAAGATCAGGGTGAGGATCAGGGTGAGAATGACAAGGGTGAGGGTCACCGGCACCCTCGTCGAGAGAGCGGACGTCACGGTCTGTCCCGTGAAGAACGACTCGCCGAGGTTGCCGGTGACTGCCTTTCCCAGCCAGTCGCCGAATTGCACCAGCAACGGGCGGTCCAGGCCCAGACTAACCACTTTGCGCTGCACGTCAGCCTCTGTGGCCTGGTAGCCCAGGATCGCCCGGGCGATGCCCGTTCCGTTGCCGAACATGAGGCAGAAGGTTGCAAAACTGACAAGGAGGAGTATCGCCGCGGAGCGGAAAAGGCTTTTGAGTAGCATCATCGTGGTTGCCGGGTCTCTGGTGTGGTTACTGGAAGTCCCGCAGAAGCGGGTGCAGACCGGAGAAGTCGCTGGACTCCTGGAGGTTTACCTTGGGGTTTGACGCGTAGAAGCGGTCCATGTACGCCATTGGAACGAACCAGGCCTGCTCGGTGACGTACCGGTTAAGGTCCTGCTCGGCTTGCTTGCGCTCGGCTTCGGAGCCGGTGAGTACCTTCTTCCACAACGCTTCCACCTTGGCGTCAGGCTGGTGGGAAACGTTCCAGATGCCGTCTTTCAGAACATAGTCGCTGATGTCCTGCAGGGACTCTCCGTAGTTGCCCAGCTGCCACAGCGGGACGGGGAACTTGCCGCTGAGAAGTTCAGAGATGGCGTTCGGTCCTGACAGGGCCACCTGCTCTACCTTGATGTTGATCTTGGCCAGCTGCTGGGTGATGTACGGCATCAGGGTTTCATGGTTCTGACCGGTCATGGTGGGGATCTGCAGGGTGAAGCCGTCCGCGTAGCCGGCTTTGGCCATGAGTGCCTTGGCTTCGTCGACATTGAAGGGGTAAGGGTCCTTCATGTCCGGGATGTATGCGTCGCTTCCCTCGCGGAAAATCTGGTTTGCCGGCGATGCATGGCCCTGGTACAGCTTCTGGGACATTGCATCCCTGTCAAAGACCATGTTCATGGCCTTACGGACGTCGAGGTTACCCAAAGCGGGTATCTTTTTCCCCAGGTGGTCAGTGATCAGCAGCCGCGTGGTGCTGCTGCCCTTGAGCGTCTGGATGTTCTCACCGGCGCCCTTTGCCTCTTCGAGAGTGGCAGAGGAGACGATCGTGCCATCGATCTGCTCAGTCTTGAGGGCATTGACGGCCGCCGTCTCGTCTTCCAGGACCTTGAGGACCAGCTTCTTGTACGGGAACCGGGCGCTGTCCCAGAAGGAGTCGTTCTTGACGAACGTGTACACAGAACCGCGCGTCGTAGCAGCGGCATCGAGTGTATAGGGACCGGAACCAACCGGGACGTCGAACTTCTTGGAGGAAATCGAGGTGGGGGTGGCGATCTTGGACTCGCACATGCGCAGGGCAAGAAGGGGATTCGGTGCCGGCCAGGAGATGGCCACAGTCTGGGTGTCCGGTGTCTGAACCTTGATCCCAGCCCACCGGCTGGATGCACCGCCGGCCGTGGCGTAGTACTCAGCATTGGCCTTGACCGCAGCAGAGTCCACCGGTGTCCCGTCGGAGAACTTTACGCCCTCCCTGATGTGCAGCTTGGCTGTCTTCTGGTCGGCGCTGAACTCCCATTTGTCAGCCAACGATGCCTCGGGCTTGCCGTTCTTGTCGCAGCGGAGAAGTGAATCCCACACTGCATCCGCACTCCAGCCCTGGTAGCCGGGCTGGACACCCGGATCCCAACCCTGGATATCAGCCGTCATGGCCAAGGTCAGAACATCCTTGCTACCAGGGCCGCCGGCCGTGGTACCGCCCTGGCCGCCGCTCGTGCAGCCGGTCAAGGCGGCGAGCCCAATAGCCAAGGGGGCCGCAAGGGCGACAAGGGCACGTCGTCGTGTGCGTCGCATAAAAACTCCTTTGTTGTGAGAGGCAGGAACGCTGCCCGCAACGGCCGCCAAATCCGCCAAGGGCGAGGCTCGCTTCTGCGGCGTGCAACGTTGTCCGTGAAAACGATAGGACACGCCTTCCGTGATCGTCAAGGCTCTTTAGTTGCTTGGCTCACATGAAGCCGTGTAAATGCAGGAAATTCAAGGGTTTTTACGGATTTGCCGCCAGGTTTTCGCCACGCCTTGCCGCTCGCTGGGGACGCTCTGGTGCAACGTTGTCTTACCGGGATACACTGGCTATGCCATGACGACAGATAGAAGGGGTCGAGGGTGACACCCAACCGGACCGTTAACACCGAGAAGCCGCGCCGGGCGACGCTTCAGGACGTTGCCAGCGAAGCAGGCGTGTCTTTTTCGGCGGTCTCCAAGGTCATTCGGGGGGCGTCCGGTGTCAGCCCGCAGATGCGGGAGCGCGTCACCGCGGCTATCGAAAAGCTCGGCTATCGCCCCCATGCCGGTGCAAGGGCCATGCGTGGAAAGTCCTACACCGTTGGCGTCATGATCGTGGAGATGAGTTCGCCGTTCCAGCCTGAGGTGGTTCAAGGAATTACCGACGCCCTCGAAACGACGCCTTACCAAGAGGTACTCGTGGCGGGGGGCATTTCCCCCGCACGGCAAAAGAGAAGCATCGAGGCATTGATGGATCGACAAGTGGACGGTCTCGTTCTCGTCGCGCCATGGATGGAAGCTGAGTGGCTTGAGGAACTGGGCGCGAAGATCCCCACAGTTGTCGTAGCCCGCCACGGCACCGCCGCCAATTTCGACACGGTTGTCGATGACGAGTTTCAAGGCGCCCGCCTCATGGTTGACCACCTGGTGGGGCTCGGTCACGAACGCATCGTACATACCGGGATGCCTTCGGGTGGTCTTGAGCCTTTCGTCCTGTCACACACGGCGCGCCGGAACGGTTATGAGCAGGCAATGGTGCGACACGGCCTCGTCCCGGACACCATCGAAACTACCTACTCCGAGGTGGGCGGTTACGAAGCTGCCACCCAGGCATTGTCTGGAGACGACCCGCCCACCGCCATTTTCGCGGGAGCAGACATCGCCGCCCTCGGCGTTCTCCGGGCGGCCGAAGAACGCGGGCTAAGGATTCCGCAAGATCTCACCGTCACCGGTTACGACAACATCTCCGTGTCAGCCATCGGCCGAATCTCACTGACAACTGTCGACCAGTCAGGCCAGCTCACCGGAGCCACCAGCGCCAGGCTCCTCCTCGAACGCATCGAGGGCCGCACCCAGCCAGCCCACTATGTGATTGCACCCCAGCTGGTACCGCGGGACACGAGTGGGGCACCGGCACCCTCGAGACAAGCCAAACCCCTGCCCATCAACCACTAGATCCAGGCCACTGTGGCGACACTTCGAAGCCGCTGGGCGAGGCGAACAGCTCATAGGACTGGGGGCTGATCACGCTTGAGATGCCTTCGACTATGAGGCTGAAGAAGGGGTTTTCAATGTTGGAGAGGCTGGCACGACGGTGAACGTGCGCCCCCGCGTGCCCCGCGCGGGCCTGTGGGGACGGTAGGCGGGCTCGTTCATCGCTTCCTGGACGCAGGGCGCGCGTGGACTCACTGGCGCCGTAGGTGTTGCGGAGGACTTTCGAGGCGGAGGCCGTCGAGACTCCAGCATGCTTGGTCACGCCCACGGTGGTGACACGCGTTGGCGCTGGACGTTGGTCTCGCTCATCGGCTTCCCATTGCTTCGACGCAAAGGGTACTTGCGGTCATGGCCGTCCGCGCGAAGGACTGGCGGGCGGAAGTCGGAAGTCCCAGGCCAGCAAACAGGTCCCCGGAAGCCGAACTGATTGTCGCAGTCCGAGTTCCGGGGACCTGTTCAGGCCTTTGGGGTTGCTGTCGTGACTCTGGTCGAGAGTCCCGGTGCTTAACCGGCGGGCGTGACGACGATCTTGACCCGGTCGAGGTTTTGCGCCAGCGCGAACTCGGCCGTCGGATCGCCGTTGCGTTCCGATGACACCCGAAGCGCGACCAGGTATGTGCCCGGCTTATCGAAGGATGCCCGGGTCTGGAGTGTGACTACGTTCCCGGTCCGGCTGAGCGGGGCGTCAGTGTAGACGCCGTCGCCTTCAAGGTCCCACTCCGCCTTAACGATCTTTCCGGCGCCTACGGGCACCTGCGCCCTGGCATTCAACGTCACGGCCTGTCCGGCCTTAACGGCGGCGGCGTCTTGGCCTTGACTGGTGAGGTCGACGGTGGGCTGGATCCCCCGGCGGGCATCGGCGTTGTCCGGCACGACGATCTGAGCGTCCCGGACCTGATAGTTGGTGGAGGCAGGTGGCTTCACGCCGTCCTCGGCCCATGCGGCAACGTCTCGGAGCGCCTGCTCGGCCATGCCGTACCAGTTGACCAGATGCTTCGCCCGTTCTCCAGAGACCGGCGCGTTCTGATGATCGGCGTGGTCGTTGAAGTAGACCCGGTAATTTTCCGCGGCAGCCTTGCCCAGGCTCGCCTCCACGCGATGGCGATACCAGTCGGTGTGCCACGGGAGGGCATCGGTGTCGTAGAGGTTGGACACCGCGATGACTTTCCCGGTGATGGAGCCGTCGAAGGCGGTGTTTCCGGAGACGAAGCCGTAGAAGCCGGGATCCTTCACGGGGCGCTGCGGATAGAGCGGCGTGCCGTCCGCCTTGCGGAACTGATCGAGCCCGACCCAGCCCTCACTGGCGGGAGGGGTCTGGTAACGGTAATAGAAACGGTTCGCGATGTTCCAGCGGTTGGCGACAGAATCGCCCATCTTGGCCAGTTCGGCCCGGACCCGCCCGCCCAGCGGTGAGTTCTCGGTGCCGAGGTACCCCGGGGCGTTCCAGAAGTCGTCGGCGTAGGTCGGGTCAGCGGGAAGCGGAGCGCTGGAGGCGAGGCCATTAGGGTACTGGTCGGAACGGCCTAGCAGATAGTCGGGGTACTCCCAGCCCTTCCATGGGATGCCGAGCGCGTGGACCTCCTTGAGCATGGCCCGCTCGGCCTCGTCGAGGCCGGCATATGGGTCACCACTGCCGCCGGGCAGCAGGGCATTCCGGATCTGGTCCGCCTTGGCCCCGAGGATGAGCTCAGCGGCGGACCGGCCCTGGAAGTTGTAGCTCGTTGGCTGCGGCACTCCCTGCACCATCGGCACGAACCCCCGCCAGATGCCGATAGTGTTCTCGGCGGCGCCAACCGTCTGGTACGAGCCCCCACTTGGTCCGTAGAGGTACCCGGAAATGGGCCGATTGACGCCGTAGTACTTCGAGGCCACCGTCTCCGCAAACTTTGCGGCTGCAGCAGTGTGCCTGTACCCCAGGGCCAGGGATTTGTTTCCGGCCTGAACGGCGTACCCGCCGCTGGAGAGCGCGAACCCGATGGCGCGGTCGTCCGCCCGCGAGGTGTCCTCTTCGGGGGTGAACGCGGTGGGGTAGGTGTACTGGAAGAAGCGGCCCTGCCACTTCGCTTTGTCCTGTTGTGAGTGAAGGTAAATGGTGAACTGGATGTTGGTGCCGTCGAAATGGCCCCGGAGACGGTGGTGCGGCGTGGGCGACGTTTCGTCGGTTTCGCTGTCGATAACTGGTTTGGCATAGGCCGGGTCGATGCAGTCGGCGTTCACTTGCATGGCGCCTGCAACGGTGGCGCACTCGGGCGTGGCGGCCCGGGCCGGTTCCGCTGTGCCGAGCCCGGTTGCGAGCAGCAACGTTACTGCGAGGGCACCGGTTCCTCCCCGGCGGGCGAGAGTGGAATGAATGGTCATGGTCCTCCTTCATGGGGATCTCCAGCACCGCACGAGGACAGGCGTAATCAATCGGCGGTTGTGTGGAGAACGTCCTCTATGGAACGTTTCAACGGAGGTTACAGTGATGCCGCTCACACGGTCAAGCGGCTCTGGCTTCGAATTCGGCAATGCCGCGGGTGGGGCGCCGCGTGTTCATCTGGCGCTGGTTTGCGTCCCGACGATGGATGCCGATACCCGGCCCCGTGTCACCCGTTGCTGGCAAGGAACTGATGGGAAGGCCATTGGCACCGCCGTTACCGGCGCCGGATTGAAGGAATCGGGAACCGGATTTCGGCGCTGGGGGGCACCCCGCGGATTGAGGGAAGCCAAACACCCTCTTGCCATCGCGGTGTGTGGCGCTTATCGTTACGTACAACGTTGCACGCCTTGAGGCAACGCGTATGAAGTCCGGCGCCCTGTCGTCCGGCGCGGCGGGACCACCCGCCGTCCGGTTCGCGGAGCTGAGACTCCTCGACCGGCGCAACTACTGGTAGATCGAGGATCAACATGAGCACCCGTGTGACAGAACCCTGGATGGACGAGCGACTGGCCTCCGGTGAACGGGCCGCCCTGCTGATGGACAAGCTGAGCCTTGACCAGAAAATGGCTCAGATTTCCTGCTACTTCCCCACTGATATCGCACAGACCACCGACTTCCATGAGCGTTTCCCGCACGGCATCGGCGAGGTCTCGTGCCTCGAGGCGCGCACGGCGCTCACGCTGGATGAGGTCACCGCCTTTCAACGCAGGGTGCAGGCGGAGGCCATGGAAGCCTCCGGGCACGGGATCCCGGCGATATTCCACATGGAAGGGCTCTGCGGCGCGTATCTCCCGGGGGCGACGAGCTTCCCCTCGGGGCTTGGACGCGCAGCGAGCTGGGATGTAGACCTGGAGCGCGCAGTGGGTCTGATTGTGGGGAGGCAAGAACGGGCCCTGGGCATCACGCATACCCTGGCTCCTGTCTTGGATGTTTCCCGCGACCCTCGAATGGGACGGCAGGGTGAGACCTACGGTGAAGACCCAAGCCTCGCGGCTGCTCTCGGCGTCGCTTACACCCTTGGACTGCAAGGCGAGGACGCCGCTGGCCGGCGTACAGAGGCGGTGGCGAAGCACTTTGTCGGCTCCCACCACACCGAGGGCGGCATCCATGGGGCCCACTGCAACGTCCCCGACCGGCTGCTGGTGGAGGTGTACGGCAAACCCTTCCAGGCCGCAATTACCCTCGGTGGGCTGCGGGGTGTGATGCCTTCCTACAATTCTGTGGGCGGCGAGCCGGTGTCGGCCTCCGTCCGGCTCCTCAAGACACTGCTGCGGGAACAGATGGGTTTCGACGGCTTGTTGGTATCTGACTACGGCGCAGTGGGGAATCTTCACACCGTTCAGCGTGTTGCCCAATCCCCGGCCCACGCTGGTCTGGCCGCCCTGCTCGCGGGGATGGATGTCGAGCTCCACGTGCCGCAGGGCTTCGGCCCCGAACTGCGGGAGTGGTTCGCGGACGGACGCGCCGACGTTGCGCTCCTCGACCGGGCGGTTCAACAGGTGCTGACCGCAAAGTTTCGAATGGGGCTCTTCGAGCACCCGTTCGCGCCGGACTCCGCCGACCGGGACACTTCATTCCAATCATCTGCCGACAGGGCCGTGGCTGTTCAGTCTGCACGGGAATCGCTGGTCCTGCTGCGCAATGACGGCACGCTGCCTTTGCGGCCGGATCTTCAAACGCTCGCGGTTATCGGCTGCCACGCGGCAACTGCCCGGTACTTTTTCGGGGGCTACACCCACTACTCCATGGCGGAGGGAAAGCTCGCCGTCAACTCCTCAATGGCCGGTCTCACCACCAGCAGCGAGAACCTTCAGACCCTCACCAACACCGTTCATGGCACTACGATCGAGGCGTCCGACGATCCGGTATTCGAGGAACTGCTGCTGCAGCAGCAGCCCGGCATCCGCAGCCTCCTCGACGAGCTCCGCCTCCGGCTGCCCGAAACGGAAGTGAGTTGGGCATACGGGTACCCAATTGCCGGCAACGACGATTCCGGACATAACGAGGCCATCGCCCTCGCCGAGAGGGCCGACGTCGTGATCCTAACGCTCGGAGGCAAACACGGCACGGCCTCCATCGCGTCGATGGGCGAGGGAATTGATGCAACGAACATCAACCTGCCGTCCTGTCAGGACGACCTGATCGTCAAGCTCGCCAGGCTCGGCAAACCGATGATCGGCGTCCACCTGGACGGCCGGCCGGTATCCAGCGACGCCGCCGACACACACCTGGCGGCGCTCCTTGAGGCATGGAGTCCCGCCGAAGGCGGAGCCGAAGCTATCGTCGACGTCCTCACCGGTGCCCACAACCCAAGCGGACGGCTCCCGGTCAGCGTCGCACGCAACGCCGGCCAGGTCCCGGTGTACTACAACCACCCGCATGGGTCGGCCTGGAACCAAGGCGAGAGCGTCGGGTTTCCCGATTACGTCGATGCAGCCCACGCACCGCGATACTTCTTCGGCCATGGGCTGTCCTACACCACGTTCGACTACTCGGACCTGACACTCTCGCAACACGAGGTGGAGGCTGGCGACTCAGTCGCCGTCTCGCTAACCGTGACGAATACCGGAGCCCGGCCCGGAACCGAGATCGTCCAACTCTATGTCAGTGACAAGTTTGCCTCGGTCTCAAGGCCAGTTCTGGAACTCGCCGGCTTCCGCCGGATCAGCCTGGGGCCAGGGCAGTCGGAGCGGGTCGATTTCCGTCTCGATGTGAGCCAGTTGGCCTTCATCGACGCCGATATGCGCTGGCGGGTCGAAGCCGGGGTTGTCGACGTCCTGGTTGGCACGTCATCGAACGACCTGCGGCTGAAGGAATCGGTATCCATCGTTTCAGGCGCCGTGATTGACTGCAAAAACCGAAGCTTCTATGCCGGCTAGCACAACGTCGACGGCTTACCCCGCAAAAGGATGGCATGCGACAGCCGGTCTATTGGCCGCCCCTACTCCCCCAATGCACTAAAAATGCGGCAATGCTGCGAAGAAGAGAGAGTTTCCAATGAATAAGCTGATCCGCCCCGGTGAGATCATGACCGACACTGAAGGCAAGCGCATCCACATTCACGGCGGCTCCGTACTTGCCGTGGACGGCGAGTACTACTGGTATGGCGAAGACAAGTCCCAGTCAACACCAGCCAGTGGTAGATGGCATAGTGGGGTTCGCGCCTATCGCTCCCCTGACCTCATGTCCTGGACTGACCTCGGGTCGATCCTGCCAGCCGAACCCAACGACCCTGATTCACCCCTGCACCCTGCCAAGATGATGGACAGGCCGCATATTGTGCGTCACCCCTCGACTGGAAAATTCGTTTGTTGGATGAAGGTGATGCATGAGGACGGCAAGCAGCGCTCCTGGGTATACCAGGCTGATCGATTCGAAGGACCCTACCTTCTGGTCCGCGCCGGTTTTGAACCCCTTGGCATGAGTGCCGGTGACTTTGACCTGGTGGTTGACCCTGAAACAGGCCGTGGCTACTACTACTTTGAGCGCGTTCATTCCGAACTCATCTGTGCCGACCTGACCGAGGACCTTACAGATGTCACAGGAACATACTCCACGCATTTTCCCCACCCGCATCCACCACTGGTCCGAGAAGCGCCAGCATATTTTCGCCATGATGGCCGTCACTACCTCATCACCTCAGGAACGAGCTGGTATTTTCCCAACCGTTCCGAGGTCGCCGTCGCTGACGACTACCACGGTCCGTGGACAGTGGTCGGAGACCCCCACCGCAACGATCCGAGCGGTACATCATTCCACTCCCAAATTTCCTCAGTGCTGACCCTTGAGGACGGCAGGCATGTGGCGCTGGCAGACCGGTGGCTCCCCGACGTGTCAGATGACCTGATTCGTCGAGGTTGGCGAGCGACCGAAGCCCAGTTCACAGGGGGCGAACGAGATCCCGAAATTGACGCGTTCGTTCATGCCGGCGCTCCCGACACGTCTCGCGCCCGCCACGTATGGTTGGAAATTCGTTTCGAAAACGATGTTCCAGGCATCGACTGGCAAGACGCATGGCGGCCGTAGAGTGTGAATCGCAGCGGTAAATGGCGGCTTTTCCGTAACGCTATTTGTCGCCGCGCCCGAGCCTGCCGGGTCGGCGAACCGAAACCCGACCCCGAGGAAGTCCCCGAACCGGACTACCGCGCCCTCACCGCATAAGCACCCCGAGGGATCACGAACGAATCAGATACACCACTCAAATGGACTCGACTGCGTCAGCATGTGCTCGCCGAGCACGCCGGCCCACTGTGCGTCCTATTGCCCCTCGAACTTTCTCCGCGAATGCCAATCTCCCACGAGCGCGCACCGTGGACTTGCGTAATAGTGCGCAAGTCCACGCTCCGGATGAGAGGGTGCAGGATCGCGCTAAAACTCTCCGCTCCCCTACCTGCCGAAGGCTCTCCCCATGACTTCATCGCCCCGCCGTCTCTTCCTCGGTGGAGAACTACATAATTCGAGCGCGAGCAATGCCGCGTCGCTACGAGAGGCTTTCCGGCGTGTCCGGGAACTTGGCGCAGATACGGTACTCGCGCCGGTGTCATGGGAGACGATCGAACCCCGCGAGGGCGTCTTCGATCTCTCACTGGTAGACACCGCCCTGGAAACAGCCGAGACGTATGGGCTGGACTGGGTTCCCCTGTGGTTCGGCGCCTGGAAGAACGGCGCGTCAACATACGTTCCTGGATGGGTCAAGCGAGATGGTGAGCGCTTCCCACGCGCTCAATCAACAGCGGGGGCGATGCACCATATTTCACCTTTTGGCGACGAGATCGCCGCGGCCGATGCCACCGCCTTCGCTCAGGTCCTGGCCCGGATCAAGAAGTCCGGCGCGGCCCACATAGTGC
Source organism: Arthrobacter sp. BGA-UO-ETr-C19 (assembly GCF_059568005.1). Lineage (NCBI taxonomy): Bacteria > Bacillati > Actinomycetota > Actinomycetes > Micrococcales > Micrococcaceae > Arthrobacter > Arthrobacter sp. BGA-UO-ETr-C19. The sequence continues at coordinate 207,897 of NZ_JCAQPC010000009.1, read as the reverse complement.
CGTTCGTGCAGGTGGAAAATGAACCCGGGCTTCTGGGCGCTCGTCGGGATGAGAGCGACGTGGCGTCGGCGTGCTGGCATCGAGATGTGCCGGATGCTGTGATCGCCGCGGTTCGAGACACCCGCGGACGCCTTCGCTCGGCGTGGGAGTCAAAAGGCAGGCAGGCCGAAGGCTCTTGGAGCCAGGTCTTCGGGCCCGAGGCGGACGAGGCTTTCATGGCATGGGCCTATGCCACCCACATTGACAAGGTCGCGGCGCGCGGCAAAGCCGAACTGGGCGTCCCGCTTTACGTCAACGCTTGGCTCGACGCAGTCAACCCGATGACGCCCGCAGACGAGCTTGTCGCGGGCGGTGCCGAGCCAGGCAGTTATCCAAGTGGGGGTCCAGTTCCCCACCTGCTCCCGCTGTGGCGGGCGTTGACACCGTCCATCGACTTCTACTCTCCCGACATTTATTTCGGCGACTTCGACGCCACGTGCGGTGCGTACGCTGCGGTATCCGACCGACTCGTCATCCCCGAAATGAGACGAGACCAGCTCGGCATCGCCCACATGTTCCGCGCCATCGGTGAGCACAACGCTGAGTTGGTGGCACCGTTCGGCCTGGACTCCCTTCACGCCGGCGCTCCCGACCACGACGAGATAGTGGACGCGTACGGGCTCTTGGCGGCAATGCGGGAAACCGTCGTCGGCGCACCCTCCGACTCGGTGCGGGGCTTCTTCGTCGACCGTGCGAACCCCGTCGCTCGTCTCACCATCGGCGAATTCGATCTCGTCGCTTCGCTCGATGATCCCCGCGGCATGCTCGACGAGGGTGAAATCGGCTTTGGTATCGCCGTCGACATGGGAAGCGCGCTGCGGGTGGCAGGTAGGGGCTTTCTACTCCAGCCAGCCGAGCCGGTTACCGGTCGCACGGGACTCGCGTCGGTCATAGAGAGAACGCGGGGGCTCGAGGTCCACCGAGTACTGAACGGCGACGAGACCGGCGGTGGTAACGAGGTGCGCTTTCATCGCCTCTACTCCGGCCGCGGCCAGGGCGTTGTGCCCTTCGACACGCGCTTCACAGGCATCCTTGATATCGAGCTGTATCACTTCGAATGATCAGCCGAGCCACATTGAGCGGTGCCGAGGGAGGCAGTCTCTCTCAGCATGGCCGCTGGCAGCGGTGAATACTGACCTAGGCCACGTGGACGATCGGACCATTCATGGTCGCTCCGTTATGTTCCAGCGTCAGTTGCGCACAGCGGTCAGCCGGACTGCGATGTACGGACGCCGGTAGGTCCAGACGAACCTCACGCGTCCGCGTCCGAAACCGACAAAGACTAAACACCACAACGCCTGTGGCGGCGGGAGCTTTCGCGCTCCCGCCGCCACAAGCATTTAACGTCCCCAGGCTAATGACTAACATCAGCACGGCAGCTGGCGCTGCCGCCGCCATGCTCCTGCCAGCATGAGGCACACCCCAACCTGACGATCTGAGCCCGGATGTCTTGACGTTCTTCTGGGAAGGCTCTAGAACTCAAGCTGACAGGTCGACGGGTTTGGAGGCATCGGTGGCTGGACAAAGAATCGGGTACGTGCGCGTAAGCACCCTCGAGCAGAACGAGAAACGCCAACTTGAAGGCCAGGTCCTGGACCGGGTGTTCACCGACAAAGCCTCAGGCAGGGACACGACCAGACCCGAGCTCACGGAGCTGCTGCGGTTCGCCCGTGACGGGGACACCGTGGTGGTGCACAGCATGGACCGGCTGGCCCGCAACCTCGATGACCTGCGTTCACTGGTCCAGACTCTGACCCGCAGGGGCGTGCGGGTGGAGTTCGTCAAGGAACAACTGGTCTTCACCGGGGAGGACTCCCCCATGGCCAACCTCATGCTCTCGGTCATGGGGGCCTTCGCCGAGTTCGAGCGCTCCCTGATCCGGGAGCGGCAGCGGGAAGGCATCGCGCTGGCCAAGCAGCGCGGCGCCTACCGCGGACGAAAAAAGACCCTCTCAGCGGAACGGGCGGCCGAGCTGGTGCAGCGGGCGGCCAGCGGAATTCCCAAAGCCGTCCTCGCCAGCGACTACGGGATCAGCAGGGAAACGGTGTACCAGTACCTGCGCCAGGCCAAGCTGTCTTGACGCCCTCGCCGGCGATTCTGCCGCAGCCTAAAGCTAGGTTGACGGAATCTCCAATATCGGCGTCAGAAGACTGCGGGTATAAGTTCAAAACCTTCCTTTCACTTACGGCCCGATGAGGGATCTGTCGGGCAGGTGGCGGGACTGCCTGCTGGTCTTCATCGATGCTGCTGACGCCCGGCATTGGTCTGGTGCGCCACTGAGTTTCCGCCAGTCTTCGCCCCCCATGGATTAGAAGATCGGCCCGGTTCAAAAGAAAACACAGGGCTTTTCATCCGAAGCGGTGACATGTACCATTTCACATATCACGTGACATGCCCCACATCGACCGATGGCCTTTTGGTCCCCACATGGAAGATCGCTATGACCCTTTCAGAAATGGCAGACGGAAAGCTCGCGCCCCGTCTGGGCATCAAGTTAGACAACATCTCGAAGCGCTACGGCGACCACGTTGTCCTTGACGACGTGTCCCTGCACGTTGAACCAGGGACGGTCACCGCGCTGATTGGCCCTTCAGGCGCCGGTAAAAGCACGTTCCTGAGGTGCATCAATCTCCTCGAGCGGCCCGATTCCGGCACCATCCAGGTAGACCAGCACGTCATCGAACCGGGCAAGGACGTCAACGGCCGCGACCTTGCCGCCCTGCGCCGCACGGTGGGCATGGTGTTCCAGTCCTTCAACCTGTTTCCCCACATGTCGGCGCTGAAGAACATCAGCTTCCCCCAGCAGAAAGTCCTTGGTCGCAGCAAAGAGGAGGCCGACGCGCGCTCGATGCAACTGCTGGAGCGGGTGGGCCTGAAGGAAAAGGCGGACCAGCACCCCGGACGGTGCTCGGGCGGGCAGCAGCAGCGCATCGCGATCGCCCGGGCGCTGGCGCTCGATCCGAGCATCATGCTTTTTGACGAGCCGACATCGGCCCTGGACCCCGAGGTAGGGCTTGAGGTTCTGGCCGTGATGCGCGAGCTGGCGGCTGATGGCATGACGATGATCGTGGTCACCCATGAAATGCAGTTCGCCCGGGACGTCTCGGACACCTTGGTCGTCATGGCAGATTGCAGGATCATCGAGCAAGGAGATCCACGCGCCATCATGAGCGACCCTCAGGAAGACCGCACCCGCCGTTTCCTGCGGGCCGTGCTGGAGCGCTGACGTGGACGCCCTTTCAGCAGTACTCCAGGGATTGCCGATGACGCTGGTGCTGACGCTGTCGGCGTTCGCCATCGGCATCCTGGGCGCCGTGCCCCTGGCCGTAGGGTTGTCGTCGTCGAACATTCTTGTGCGGCTGGCGTGCCGGCTCTTCGTGGACCTGGTCCGCGGCGTGCCGATCATCGTTTGGTTGTTCCTGCTCAAGTTCGGCATCCAGATCGGCACCTTCAAGTTCAACCCCATTGGGGCGGCCATAATCGGCCTGGGGGTTGTCTCCGTGGCTTATCTCGCCGAAATCTATCGCGGGGGCCTGCAGGCCGTACCGCGTGGGCAGGGCGAAGCGGCGGACGCCCTGGGCCTGACTCGTGGCACGACATTCTACGGCGTCACGGTCCCGCAGGCCTTCCGCATAGTTTCCCCGTCCATCGCCACGTACCTGACAGGCCTGCTCAAAGACTCCTCGATCGCCTCCACAATCATCGTTGCCGAGATGGTCTTCCAGTCGCAGTCCTTCGCCCGGCAGCACCCGACAGTCGAGGGGATCCTGCCCTACATCCTGGTGGGCATCCTCTACATCGCCCTCAGCCTGCCAGTCGCGTACCTGTCCCGCAGACTCGATTCCCGTATGAGGAAGGCTGTTTACGCATGACCTGGCTTACCGAATGGGCGGCATATCTGCCGCAGATGATGTCCGGTCTGAGCGTCAGCCTCCTGATCGCAGGGGTGTCAATCGTCGCCGGCTATCCCTTAGGGCTGATCCTCAGCGTCATGGTGAGCGCGAAGAACCTGGCCGTCCGCACCCTGGCGCTTGCCGTCGTCGAAATCGGTCGTGGGGCACCGGCCCTGGTGATCCTCTACCTCTTCTACTACGGCCTGCCGAAGTTCGGCATCGCCTTCGAAAGCATCACCGCGGCGTGCCTGGCACTGATCTGGAACTCGGCCGCGTACTCCTCTGAGATCATGCGGGCCGGGATCCAGTCCGTTGGCCGCGGACAGCTCGAGGCCTCCAACGCCCTGGGCCTGTCCCAGACACACACCTTCTGGCGGGTCATCATGCCGCAGGGCATGCGCTCGGCAATCCCGGGCCTGATGGGAGTGGCCATCCAGATGTTCCAAGGCACCTCCCTGGCCTACGCCATCGCAGTCCCCGAACTGATGAAATCCGCGTACAATATCGGCAGCCAGGACTTCAACTACCTGCAGATCTTCACCCTCGCCGGCCTCTGCTACGCCGCCATCTCAATGCCGGCCACCTGGATCACCGTCTTCTTCGAGAAACGCCTGGCCCGCCACGCCTGACCACCAGGCCCCACCCACCGTTCCATCAGTCCCCTCTGAAAACAACAGGAGCAACCATGATCACCACCCGTCTCAAGACAGCAGGACTTCTCACGTCCAGCGCACTCGCACTCGCACTCGCACTCAGCCTCTCCGCTTGCGGAGGGACCTCGGACGCAGGCACCTCAGGCTGCACTCCCAAGCACACTGACATCCAGACCGTTGCCCCGGGCAAGCTCACTATCGGAGTCATCGACATCCCGCCGTTTAGCAGCTACGGCTCAGGCAACCCGACAGGCATCGATATAGAAATCGTCAACAAGATCGCCAAAGATGAGTGCCTCACCCCCGCATACCAGCAGGCCACTTATGCCGATGCGGTCCAGTCCATCGCCGGTGGAAACATTGACCTCGCCGTGGGCACAATCGACGCCACCGAAAAACGCCTCAAGGCCGTGGACTTCTCCGCCTCCACCTACCTTGACGGCATGGGCATCGTCTCCAAATCCGGCGCCACCACCGTCGCCGATTTGGAGAAGATGAACAAGGTCGGCACCATCGACGGTTACCTCTGGGTCGAGGACCTCAAGAAGATCCTGGGCGACCGCCTGGTGACTTACCCCAGCAGCGTGGAACTGAAGGCCGATTTTGACGCCGGCCGCCTCGATGCGGACGTCGATGCTTATGGCGTGCAGGTGCTTCAGTTCAAAGACGCCAAAGGTGTGACAGTGGCCCTTTCCAATGAAAAGCCGGATCCGCGCGTCGGTGCCATCAAGAATGCCCCGGAGGCTGCCTTCCCGATCACCAAAGGCAACACCAGCCTCAAGGAAGCGCTCGACGCCGGCATTGTCGCCCAGCGCGAAGACGGAACAATCGCGAAGCTCCTGAGCGGCGCCGGACTGTCCGAAGGACTTGGCAAAGTCGCCGCCGAACAGTACGTGGTCCCCGCCAGCTAGCTGCGGTTCAGATTCCATCAAAACCCGCTCCAACACCAAAAAAACCACCACCGGTTTCCATCCCTGTGCAATGTCACATGGTAAGTTTGGCCGTGAGGTACGTCACGGCCGCAGCACACGCGCCAAGCGTGCCAACCGAAAGGATCATCCATCATGACCGAAACCCGTAAGCCGTGGCACGGAGTGCTCGTAGCTACCTCACTGCCGTTCAATGACGACCTGAGCGTGGACTACGACGCCTATGGCGAGCACGTCCGCTTCCTGGCAAACGCAGGCTGCCACGGTGTGGCCCCGAACGGTTCCCTGGGTGAATACCAGACCCTGAGCGAAGAGGAACGGGCCAGGATCATCACCACGGCGGTCGAAGCCGCCCCTGAAGGCTTCACTGTCATGGCTGGAGTGGGCGCCTACGGAGGCCTGCAAACCCGCAAGTGGGCGGAACAGGCCGCCGAAGCCGGGGCCGGCGCCCTGATGCTGCTGCCCCCGAACTCCTACCGGGCCACCGAGGAAGAGGTGGTGGAGCACTACCGCCTCGCCGCCGCCGTCGGGCTTCCGGTCGTGGCGTACAACAACCCGATTGACACCAAGGTGGACCTGACCCCGCAGCTGATCGCCCGGTTGCACGGCGAGGGCCTGATCGTGGGCGTCAAGGAGTTCACCGGCGATGTCCGCCGCGCTTACGAAATCAAGGAACTCGCCCCCGAAGTGGACCTCCTGATCGGGACCGACGATACCGTCGTCGAAATGGGCCTGGCAGGTGCCGTGGGCTGGGTGGCGGGCTACCCGAACGCCATTCCGGAAGCCACGCTCGAACTGTACCGGCTCTCCACCTCCGGTGACGTTGCGGACCTTGAGCGGGCCCGCGAAATCTACCGCGACCTGCATTCGCTGCTCCGCTGGGACAGCAAGACCGAGTTCGTTCAGGCCATCAAGCTGTCCATGGACGTGGTTGGCCTCCGCGGCGGCGCCTGCCGCCCGCCGCGCGGTCCGCTGGCCCCGGCCGTGCGCGACGCTGTCATCCGTGACACCGAAGCAGCCATCGCCAAGGGCTACAAATAATCAACCAGGTCACCGCCAGTTCCGTGGCCGCCCGTGGACACCAACGGGCGGTCACGGAACATCAGATGGACAAAGAGGGAGTATTCCATGAGAACCAGCCGCATTTTCCACGCCGTGGACTCGCACACCGAAGGCATGCCCACGCGCGTCATCACCGGCGGAATCGGGACGATCCCCGGTGCCACGATGGCGGCGCGGCGGCTGTGGTTCATGGAGAACAGCGACTGGGTCCGCACCCTCCTCATGACCGAACCTCGCGGCCACGCCTCGATGAGCGGGGCGATCCTCCAGCCACCAACGCGCCCGGACGCGGACTTCGGTGTGCTCTTTATCGAGGTTTCGGGCCTTCTGCCGATGTGCGGCCACGGTACCATCGGAGTGGCTACCGTCCTGGTGGAGACCGGCATGGTCGAGGTTGTGGAGCCGGTCACCACCGTACGGCTCGACACACCCGCCGGCCTGGTGATCGCCGAAGTGGCAGTCAATGACGGGCACGCCGAGTCCGTGACCATCCGCAACGTTCCATCATTCGTTGAGCGCCTTGACGCCAAGGTCGAAGTACCCGGGTTCGGTCCTGTGTCCTACGACCTGGCGTTCGGCGGAAACTTCTACGCAATCGTGGACCTGGACAGCCTGGGTTTGCCGTTCGAGCGCGGGCGGAAGGATGACCTGCTCAAGGCCGGATTGTCCATCATGGACGCAATAAACGCCGCGGATGAACCGGTCCACCCGGAGCGGAACGACATTCGCGGCTGCCACCACGTGTACCTCAAAGCCCCGGGCTCCACAGCAGAACATTCCCGCCATGCGATGGCCATCCACCCCGGATGGTTCGACCGCTCCCCCTGCGGCACAGGCACGAGCGCCCGGATGGCCCAGCTGCACGCACGCGGCGAACTGGCCCTGGACACGGACTTCGTCAACGAGTCCTACATAGGTTCGCGTTTCATCGGCCGCCTGGTCGAGGAAACGGAAGTGGCCGGCCGTCCGGCGGTGATCCCCACCGTCACAGGACGGGCCTGGCTGACCGGTACCGCCCAATATTTCCTCGACCCCACCGATCCCTTTCCTGCGGGGTTCCTGCTGTGAACGTTCCCTACTTTGATTCGACGGCTGTCCGCGCGGCAGCCCCCTGGGCAACGGCAATCGATGCCCTGGAGCAGGCACTCCTGAACATGATTGACCCAGAAGACGACAGCCCGCGGCTGTTCAGCCCCGCTCCAAACGGCGAATTCCTGCTCATGCCCGCAAAGAACCGGCAATACAGCGGGATCAAAGCGCTCACCGTGGCCCCAGCCAACCCGGCCCGGGGACTGGAAAAGATCCAAGGGGTCTATGTACTCTTCGATTCGGACACATCAACCCCTTTGGCCACGATGGACGGCAACGAACTCACGGCCATTCGGACCCCGGCCACCACGCTGCTGGCCATCAAACACGTCCTTGCCTCGGCACCCGGAACCGCCGCTCCCCGCCACCCGGGCGCTACCCGGGTGCTCGTGTTCGGCACCGGAGTGCAGGCGCTCAACCACCTGCGCGCCGCGCACGCCGTACTCCCGCAGGCAAGCCTCGCCGTCGTCGGCCGCCGCCCGCAACGGGTGACGGCGCTGATCGCGCAATTGGCTGCGGAAGGCCTGGACATCCGTAAGGGCACCCCTGCCGAGGTGGCCAACGCCGATGTCGTGATCTGCACAACTTCCTCGCCCACGCCGCTGTTCGACGGCGGTTTGGTTGCCCCCGGCGCCGTCGTGGCAGCGGTGGGCCAGCACGGACTGGATGCCCGGGAAGTCGACGCCGCCCTTGTGCGGCGCAGCGACGTTGTGGTCGAAGGGCGAGCCTCGGCGCTGCGGGAGGCCGGGGACCTGATACCCGCACGGTCCGCAGAGCAATGGGAGGCGATCCGTCCCGCCAACCTCCGGGATCTTGTGAAAGGTGAATTCGAGCGCCTGACAGGGAAGCCCTGCCTATACGTCGGGGTGGGGATGGCATGGGAAGACCTTGTGATCGCCAGCCTGGTGTATGAAGGAGGCACTCGACCATGAATCCCGTCCAAGGAGTGCCCACCGTGCCAGCCAACAACCAGCTCCCGATCGCCCCGCTCGGCCGCCAGCACAGCCTGCGCGAGTCAGTGACGGAGTCCCTGCGAACAGCGATCATCGCCGGCACGCTGGTGGAGGGCACCCTCTATTCCGCGCCGGCCCTTGCCGCCGCTTTTGGTGTCTCAGCCACGCCGGTGCGCGAGGCGATGATGGACCTGACCCGCGAAGGCCTGGTGGAAACAGTCAAAAACAAGGGCTTCCGGATCACTACCATGAGCGACCGGGAGCTGGATGAACTGACGGAGATCCGCTTGCTGCTCGAACCACCAGTTGTTGGCGACGTGGCCGGCACTGTTCCGCCATCCGGAGTCAAGGTCCTGCGCTCTATGGCCGACGACATTGTGGATGCAGCGCGGCAAGGCGACCTCACTGCCTACCTTGCCGCGGACCGCATTTTCCATGCAGAGCTTTTGCGGTATGCCGGCAACGGCCAGCTTGTGGAGCTGGCCACCAGCCTCCGGTCCCGGACCCGCCTGTACGGCCTCAAGATCCTCAGCGACAGCAACCGCCTGGCCAACTCCGCGCAGGAGCACCACGAACTGCTGGACCTCATCGAAACCGGCGACGGTGCCGCCGCCGCAGAACTCATGCGTCGCCACATCGGCCACGCCCGCGGCCTGTGGGCCACCGGCGAGACCGAGACCCCTCAGGAGGAGCAGACATGAACGCAGCGAGCGATGTGCTCGTCATCGGCGCAGGCGTCATCGGGGCCGCTACCGCATACTTCGCCACGCAACAGGGCCTCACCGTGACCGTCCTGGACAAGGGGCTCCCCGCCAGCGGCACGTCCTCGGCCTGCGAAGGGAACATCCTCGTCTCGGACAAGGAACTCGGTCCCGAACTCGAACTGACCCGCTACTCTCTGAACGTATGGCACGGTGACCTGGCCGAGCACAAACGGCTCTGGGAATTCGAATCCAAGGGCGGCATCATCGTCGCCTCCCGCGAAAGCAGCCTGGAATCCCTCGACCGTGTCATGGCCGCCCAGTCCGGCCACGGCGTTCGTGTGGACAGGCTGGACCCGGATGACCTGCGGAAAGCCGAACCGCACATCACACCCGACGCCCTGGGCGGGGCAAGTTATCCTGAAGACTGCCAGGTGCAGCCCATGCTGGTGGCCGCACATCTGGTCCGGCTCGCTACCCAAAGCGGAGCACGTTTCGTTGCAGACACGCCCGTCAGCGGCTTCCTCAGGAGCGGCGACGGCATCACCGGTGTCCGGACACCACGCGGCGAGTTCTCCGCCGGCGCCGTGGTCAACTGCACCGGCACGTGGGCCGGTGAACTCGCAGCCCTGGCCGGAGTCAGCGTCCCGGTCCTCCCCCGCCGCGGCTTCGTCATGGTCACCGAGCCGCTGCCGCCCATGGTTCACCACAAGGTCTATGCAGCCGAATACATCGACAACGTCGGAAGCTCCGACGCCGGACTGCAGGGCTCCCCCGTCGTCGAGGGCACCCCCAGCGGCACCATCCTCATCGGCTCCACACGCGAACGCGTCGGGTTCGACCGCACCGTGAGCACGGATGCCCTGCGGCTTCTGGCTGGAAACGCCGTTCAGCTGTTCCCCTTCCTGGAGCACGTCAAGGCCATCCGCCACTACCACGGCTTCCGCCCGTACTGCCCGGACCACCTTCCGGTGATCGGCCACGACGAACGCGCCCCCGGCCTGTGGCATGCCGCCGGCCATGAGGGCGCGGGCATCGGCCTCTCCGCCGGAACCGGCAAGCTCTTGGCCCAGGCCCTGGCCGGCCAGTCCCCGGACCTTGACCTCTCACCCTTCGCCCCGGCACGGTTCGGCCCGGAAGTCCACAACAGCACACCAAACCCCGAGGCGGCTACAGCATGAGCACCCACCCACCGGCAGAAACGGCGCCAGCCACGGCGGACACGGTCAACGTGAGCTTTGACGGCCGCCCCATCAAGGCGTCCGCGGGACAAAGCGTCGGCGCCGCTCTGGTCTCCAACGGCATCACGGCCTGGCGAACTACGCGAAAGGAAGGCCGTCCGCGAGGCCTGTATTGCGGCATCGGTGTCTGCTTCGACTGTCTCGTCACGATCGACGACGAACCGAACCAACGCGCATGCCTCGTTCAGGCGTGTGAAGGCATGGTGATCGAGGGATCCTGCGGGCCAGACGTGGATCTGCTGCCCGAACGCGAAAGGGGCCAGAGATGAGCGCCGCACCATCGGGCCTGCTGAAGGCCGACGTCGCCGTGGTCGGCGCCGGCCCGGCCGGGCTGGCCGCCGCCGTTGCGGCAGCGGAAGCCCGGGCCGCCGTCGTTATTGTGGACGCCGGCACCCAGCCGGGCGGCCAGTTCTGGCGGCACCGGCCCGAAACCGTTGAGCCCCAGCCTGACGGCAAGGGTCATCACGACTGGCAGACCTACCTGAACCTCCGTTCCCGTTTCGACTCTGCACGCCACCAGGGCAGGATCACCTACCTCCCCGGCCAACAGGTCTGGATGGCGGAAGAGGTCGGCGCCGGATTCCTCCTACGCACCACACCCACCACGGCAGGCGGTTCCGTTCGCGGTTCCGGGAAGTCCGACCGCGGCAGGACCGTCGTCGGACGCCGCCTGGTCCTGTGCCCCGGAGGCTACGACCGCCAACTGCCTGTTCCCGGCTGGGATCTGCCGGGGGTTATGGCCGCCGGTGGGATCCAGGCTTTCATCAAGGGCAACGGAGCCCTGCCGGGGCGGCGCTTCGTCATCGCCGGAACGGGTCCGTTCCTGTTGCCCGTGGCGGCAGGAATTGCCGAAGCCGGGGGACGCGTCCTCGCGGTGCTGGAGTCGTCCTCCCCCGCAGCATGGCTGCCGCACCTGAAAGCGGCCGCGGGCGTGCCTGGGAAGGCGCTCGAAGGTGCCGAGTACGCCGCTGTCTTCGCCAGGCACCGCATCCCGTACCGGACCCGGAGCATCGTCACGGAAGTGCTCGGCACCGAATCCGGCAGCCGGGTATCCGGCGTGCGCACGGCTAAAGTGGACGCCGCCGGCCGGGTCCGGTCCGGTACCGAGCGAATTTACCAGGACGTCGACGTCGTCGGCTTCGGCTGGGGCTTCACCCCGCAGATGGAACTGCCCCTCTCCCTCGGAGCAGAAACCCGTCTCGACGCGGACGGTTCCCTGGCCAGCGTCGTGAATGACCGCCAAGAATCCACCGTCCCCGGCCTGTTCCTTGCCGGGGAGGTAACCGGGGTCGGCGGGGCTTCACTGGCCGTCCTCGAGGGCCTCACCGCCGGCGCATCCGCAGCCGCTGACGGTGGCCCCGGCATTGACGTACCGGCCCTGCGCGCCATGGCACGGCACCGGACTTTCGCTAATGCCATGCACCGCGCCCATCCCGTACCGACCGCCTGGCAGGACTGGCTGACGCCGGACACCACCGTGTGCCGCTGCGAAGAAGTCACTGCAGGCCAGATCATCGACGCGCGCGAGACTCTGGGAGCCCGCGACGCCCGCACCCTCAAGTCCTTCACCCGCGCCGGAATGGGCTGGTGCCAAGGCCGCGTGTGCGGTTTCGCAGCCGCCTGCCTGGGCACCGGCCCAAGCGCCGCCGCCACCCCTGAAAACCTGGCCGGCACCGCAAAACGCCCGCTGGCCGCGCCGGTGGGCATCGGCGAACTCGCCGCCCTCGAAACAACGGACGACTGACCTTCCCTTTGACCTGCCTCCCGAAAGGAGACTGCGCATGACCACGATCACCCCGGCCTCCGCCGTCGTACTCCCACCGACCACCGAGATCGAACTCGAGGCGCTGCTAACAGCAGCCCACGCAGCGGCCACACCGCTCGCCGCCCTGCTTCCCACCGACCGCGCGAAACTGCTTGATGCCGTCTCGAACGCCTTGGATGCGGCAGCGGACCAGCTCGTTCCCGAAGCTGAAAGGGAGACCCGTCTGCCCGAGGCGCGCCTGCGCGGCGAGCTCAAACGCACCACCTTCCAGCTGCGCCTCTTCGGGGAAGAATTGCGCGACGGCGGCTACCTTGATGTCCGCATCGACCATGCCGACGCGGAATGGCCCATGGGGGCGCCTAGACCGGATCTGCGGCGCCTGCGGGTGCCCGTAGGACCCGTGGTCGTCTTCGCAGCCAGCAACTTTCCCTTCGCGTTCTCCGTAGCCGGCGGCGACACCGCCTCGGCGCTGGCCGCAGGCTGCCCTGTGCTGCTCAAAGCACATTCCGGCCACCCCGGGCTCTCCCGGCTCACGGCTGAAGTGATGACATCCGCGCTTGGCAAGGCGGGGGCGCCGGAGGGCACGTTCGCACTCATCGCCGGGACGGCAGCGGGAGCCGCTGCCCTGCGCGATCCGCGGATCAAAGCCGGCGCCTTCACCGGATCCATTCCAGGCGGCCGCGCGCTGTTCGACATCGCGAATTCCCGGCCGGAACCCATCCCTTTCTTCGGGGAATTGGGCAGCAACAACCCTGCCTTCGTCACCGAGGCTGCGGCCAGCGAGCGTGGAGCGGAAATTGCCCATGGGTTCGTGAACTCGTTCACCCTTGGAGCCGGGCAATTCTGCACCAAGCCCGGGACGCTCTTCGTTCCTGCTGGATCCGGAATGGCGGAGGCCCTGCGCGACGCCGCCCTGCCATCGGCCTTTCCCCTGCTCAACGAACGCATCCAGTCCGGCTACGAAGACGTCCTGCAAGACCTGCTATCCAACCCGCGCCTCGAGGTCCTTGCCCAGGGAACCGGCCCCCTGGCCGATCCGCCGGGCCCGACCCTCCTCCTCACCACCGCCGCGGACATGCTCACCGAGCCACACGCTCTCCAAACCGAATGCTTCGGCCCCACCGCCGTAGTAGTCACCTACGATGACGAGTCCCAACTCCCCCAACTCGCTGAGACCTTCGAGGGCCAATTGACGGCCACCATCCAGGGGACAGACACCTGCCAGGTAGCACCACTCGTCGAGGTTCTGGCCCGCAAAGCAGGACGCGTGGTCTGGAACCAATGGCCAACAGGTGTCTCGGTGACCCACGCGCAACAGCACGGCGGACCCTACCCGGCAACCACCGCCGTCGGAAGCACCTCCGTAGGCACCGCCGCAATCGAACGCTTCCTACGGCCCGTCGCCTACCAAGGCTTCCCGCAACACCTCCTGCCCGAGGCACTCCGTGAAGACAATCCCCTCCAGGTGCCACGGCAGGTAAACGGCCGCCGACGGGGGGAATAGCCGTGTCTGTCGTGCAGCGGCTGCGGTCTTTCGCCCGGCGAGGGCTTCCGCCGTCGGGTCTGGCCACCCTGTTCATTCCGCAAGATAATTCAGAGCAGCAAATCCTGAATGAACGGCTCAAGTCCAATGACCCATACTGGTGGATCCTCGCCGGCGGAATACACGTTCAGGGATTTGGCCCGTACGCTGGGCCGACTGAACCAGCACCCTGACTTCGCCCCGAAAGATACCGGTAGTCCTCTCTGAGGGGTTCAAAACCTCGTGCAGCTGATAAGCGACAGCGGCGAGTCTCTTCCAGCGATTTTTGATTGAGGACCGGCAGCTCACTCCCCGGCTCGAGCTATTCGAGGCTCTCCAGGTTTGTCTGGCGTAGCCCTGACGGGCTTCTTGCCAGAAAGCGTGCGTCCCAAACACACGGCCTCATCAACGCCGAAATGCTCGCCGCGATGAAGCCCGAAGGGCACCTCATCAATGTCGGCCGCGCAGCGCTGATAGATGAGACGGATCTTGTTTAGGCACTCAACGGCGATCAAATCACCCACGCTTCCCTCGATGTCTTCCTCAAGGAACCCCTGCCCGAGGCGCACCCCTCTTGGGCTATGGACAACGTCAGCATTTCAGCTCCTATGTCCGGCGATGTCCGTGGCTGGCAGGACAGCCTTGCCGACCCATTCCTGGACAACCGGGGTCCTTCGCGGCAGGACAACAGTGTCCAATTCAGGTCGATACAAGCCAGAGGCTATGCCGTCAAGAAACAATCCAGGCTGCCCCTGGCCGGGTTTAGGCCACGAATCGTGCATATGGCCCTTTTGCGCCGATCGCCACTCTGGTTTTTCACGAGCCATCCCGCTGCTCGTCAGTGACGCCTCCAGTAACTCCTCCGGTCACATTGCTAGGGGGTGTTCCGTATGGGGCTTCTTCCTGCGCAGCACTGAACTGGACGTCGAATCGCCTAGCGGGGTGCCCTTGGCCGGCGCCGCGGCGGCCTGCTGGGCCGTTTCGTGAGGCGAACAACCGAGTAGTCAGGCGTGCGGAAGCAGTTTATTTACGATCGGCATGGAATCATGCCGGCTTTGCTCCACGTGAGCAAAGGCGAGTGCGCCAGCCAGCTCAACCTGCCCCTCCGCAATCGCTCGGCACAGTGAAATATGCTCACGGTGGAGTCCCGGCTGATCACGATCTGTGACGATGTGGAACAGGCGACGCACCCGTCCCTCAACGGGCGACATGAGCCCTCGGAGCAGGGTGCTGTTCGAAACGAGCAGGATCTCCTCGTGAATTTTCGAGTTCGCGCTTGCAATACGCGCATCGTCCTGAGTTGCAAGTGCTTCCTCGGCGTCGGCCAACGCAGCGTCCAGGCGATCCGTCACCGCACCTTTGGCGCACTCAGCCGCGGCCAGCCTCGCCGCCAGTACTTCTAGGCTGGCCCTTACATCGAAAAGCTCCTCGACATCGCGTACCGTCATCCGCGTTACGACCGCGCCCCTGCGCGGCATGGTTCGGATATAACCTTCGCTCTCCAGCTGCGGCAATGCCTCCCGGATTGGAACACGGGACACTTTCAGCCTCTCGGCCAGTTCACGTTCCCTGATCCTGGATCCAGGCGCAAGCGTACCGTCGATGATCCGCTCCCGCAGCCATTCATATATGCCATCCGACAGGGACTGATCAACATCATTCTGCCCGGGCCGGGCAGCGGTACTGGTCCCCTCAATTGACATTCCCATGCCTCCTGTCCGCGCGCTCGTTGCTCTTCCGCCATCCTATGGGCAGTCGGCGATCTACCATTCTGTATACCAAAATCGCCAGCAGTAGCTTCCACAATTCCAATTATCGCGCTACAAGGCTTGTTTGGAATACCAAAGGGCCATAGAGTGATTGACACCACTCCCCATCTCTTCCCACAAGCCGGTGAGCACAGTGACACTTTTCCTAACAGCATCCCAGCTGGAGTCAGCAGCAGATATGACTGCGACAATCGCTGCCGTTGAAAGCATCTTTCAGGACGTCGCCCTGGGGCAGGCAGATCAACCTGCACCGATCGCGATGCATCTTCCGTCATCGGATTCAAACTTCATCGTGATGTCTGGCTTGGCGGCAGGTCCCCGCCTCGCAGCCGTAAAGCTGCTGTCCGACATACCGTCGAACCGCGAACGAGGGCTGCCAACCCAACGCTCTACGATTCTTCTTTCCGACCAGCAAACGGGAGAAACTCTAGCCGTACTGGACGGCAGAGTTCCCACCCGTGTGCGGACGGCGGCCGCCAGTGCCGTAGCAAGCAAGCATTTGGCCCGCCACGCCAGCAGCACCCTTGGATTGATCGGTGCCGGCGCCCTCGCGAGAGCACATCTGGAGGCGATGCTCATCGTCCTGCCAATCGACACAGTAATCGTGTGGTCCCGCAGTACCGAGACAGTTCAAGCCTTCCGCAAGGCAACAGCCCACCACGGAATCAAAATCGTGCAGGCGTCCACCCCCCGGGAGGTGGTCGAGGCAGCTGACGTCGTCTGCACTCTCACACCATCCGAAGACCCGATACTCAAAGGGGAATGGTTCATGCCGGGCCTGCACGTGAATGCCGTCGGTGCACGCCCACGGGCTGCGCATCGGGAGATCGATGCCAATGGAATGGCCCGCGCACGAGTGTTTGTCGACAGCATGGAAACGGCACGAATCAAGTCGGGCGACCTTCTTCTGGCCGTGCAAGAAGGGGCCATGGAACTAAGCGACATCGCCGGAGAGCTTGGCTCCATAATCGCCGGAAAGACTCCTGGGCGCATGGATGACACGGACATCACCTTGTTCAACTCCGTCGGCATAGGCTCCCTGGACCTGGCCATCGGCCGTCTCCTTCTCGACACCGCACGGGAACGTGGCCTCGGTTTCACAGTCGATATGTCGTCCTGATCTCCACGAAATGAATTGCCTCGAAAGCAAGGCCGTCCGGTCGCAAGACCCTCATCAAGCTCCACGTAACCCCTCTAAAGGCCCGAGGATCCCGTCGATTCTCAACTACCCAAAGCGGTGATGGAATTATGAACTCAGCAGGTATACAGGGTCTGCTCTCCCGAATGGAGAGCATGCCCATTTCAAAGCCACACTACAAGCTCGCCCTGATCGGAGGCCTCGGCCTGCTCTTTGATGGCATGGACGGAGCATTGGTTTCGTACATCCTTCCCGTCATCACACCCTTGTGGCACCTTCAGGGCGCCCAAACAGGACTGATCGGAAGTTCCCTGCTCATCGGCATCCTGGTCGGTTCCCTGACGGCAGGAGTCGTCGGCGACCGCATTGGACGCCGCAAAATCATGATATACGCCCTGGCCCTGTACGCAGTAGCAACTCTAGCCGCCGCTGCATCGCAGAACTGGGAAATGTTCTTTGCCTTCCGGGTGATTGCGGGCATCGGCATCGGCGCCGAAGCTGCCATCATCCCCACATTTGTTTCCGAGTTCATCCCGGCCGCCAAACGTGGCCTCTTCGTCGGATCGGTGGCCGGCTTCTTCTCACTCGGATACGTATCGGCCGCGTTGCTGGGAACTTTCGTGGTGGCCGGAAGTCCCGAGGGCTGGAGGCTCGGCCAGGTCATCACCGCCGCTCCCATCCTGCTGCTGCTCTGGTGGCGGCGGATTCTGCCCGAATCGCCGCGTTGGCTCATCAGCAGGGGCCGCTACCAGGAAGCAGAGGACACTGTTGACGCATTGGAACGCGGGCTCCTGCTGCCCCCGTCCAAGCAAAATGCCCCGTCCCGGGGTTCTCATTGGGAAACAGCAGCATCCGAAGAATCCGGCCAAAGGTCTCCACTGTTCCAGTTCGCGGAGCTCTTCAAGAACGGAAACGGCCGGCGGACCGCCGTGCTGTGGCTCCTCTGGACGTCCGTCACGTTTTCGTTCTACGGCTTCTTTGTCTGGATCCCATCCCTTCTTGTCAGCAATGGCATGACCATGACAAAGAGCTTCACCTACACCCTGATAATCACCATCGCCCAAATACCGGGTTACTACAGCGCGGCCTACCTGAATGAACGGCTCAGCCGGAAAATCACTATCGCTACATACCTGGCCGGTGGAGCTACTTCGGCCTACTTGTTGTCCACAGCACAGGACAGCACCCAGATCCTTATCTTCGGTTGCTTCCTCTCCTTCTTCATGAACGGTTGCTATGCGGCCCTCTACGCCTACACCCCTGAGGTCTACGCCACCAGCCTGCGGGCCACAGGCATGGGCACCGCCTCAGCGGTAGGCCGCATCGGCGGCATCGCTGCCCCAATAATCATCGGGGCAAGTTACGCAGAACTAGGCTTCGGAGGCGTATTTACCCTGGTCATGTCTGCGCTCGTGATCGCGGCCATCGGAGTCCTGGTGTTCGGCGTCAACACCAAGGGAAGGACCTTGGAAGAAATCAGCGAAGAACCCCTCAGTGACTCCGCCCGTGACGAGCTCACCCGGCCTGTTAGTAAATAAGGAGGACACCGATGAACCTTTCGAGCCCAGTGACAAACGTGGACGACAACCACGTCGTAGCGATCCGCGACGCGTCCGTACTGGACACCCGAGCGGGTCAGATGCTCACCGGCCAGACCGTGGTGATCCGCGGATCGCGCATCGAAGACGTCGGGCACGCGGTCGACATCCCCCCACGAGCACAAATACTTGATGGCAGTGAAATGACGGTGATGCCTGGGCTCATCGACGCCCACAGCCACGTGATGCAAGTATCCGGGAACTTCAACGACCTCCTTGAATGGTCGCCCTACTACATAGGAGCCCGTGCGGCAGGCGTCCTGAAGGACATGCTGCTACGCGGGTTCACCACCACCAGAGACATGGGCGGAGCCGACGCAGGCATCGCAAGGGCCTTGGAAGAGGGACTGATCCAAGGCCCGCGCCTCAAGTTCGGCGGACCCATCATCGCCCCCACAGGCGGCCATGCGCTCACAAAAGTCTGCGACGGTGAGGTGGAACTGCGCAGGGCCATCCGCAAGGAACTCCGGGACGGTGCAGACCACATCAAACTCACAGTCAGCGGAGGCGTCATCTCCAAAATGCGGATGGAGTCCCTCGGCTTCACTGAGAAGGAACTCAAGGCAGCAGTAGAAGAAGCACAGCTGGCCCATCGCTACGTTGGGGCGCACGCCTACACCGCCGAGGCTGTGAACAGGGCACTAAGATGCGGTATCCGCAGCATCGAACATGGCAACTACCTTAACGACGAAAGCATCAACCTGTTCCTTGAGACCGACTCCTTCTATGTCCCAACCCTGGTGACCTACTGGTACCTGACGCAGGAACCCCACTTCAGTGCCCTCCCGCAGGACAAGCAGCTGAAGCTCAAAGGCGTGCTGGATGCCGGCCTCGACTCGTTAGCACGAGCAAGTGAAGCGGGAGTCAAGATCGCCTACGGCACCGACCTCCACGGAACCGGTCATGAACACCAACTGATGGAGCTGACGCTGCGAGCCCGCGTTCAGCAACCCATGGACGTGCTCCGTTCCGCCACCGTAACGGGCGCGGAATTGCTGAATATGGACGGAGAAGTCGGGGAAATCCGTCCTGGCGCATTAGCGGACATACTCGTTGTCGATGGCAATCCCATTGAAGACATCGGCGTACTCAGCAAGCCCGCAGCTCTCAAGATGGTGATGATCAACGGCAGGATCGTGACAGGCCATCTCTCATGAATGAACGTTCCTCAGTCCGCTTTGACGACCAGAAGCGAGTCCCACTCCGGCAGTGTAGCTCGGAGGCATTACAATTCCTGACCGCCCTTGCCCAAGCCCGTCCCTTCGGGCTCGCGTCTGGTTGAACTACACCCCAACCGGACGTCAGGCGGGCCCAGTAAAACTCGTCAGAATAGGGTCGATTTGGTCTTTTCTGACAATGGCTGGAGAAGGTCTCAGAACCAATCCTGACACGACCGATTTACCCTTTCTCTGCATCGAACGAGATCCACTCGAGGTGGTCGGTGACAGCACCACCGCGTAGCCGTGCTCTTAGTCAGCAGGCAGTCGGTTCCCCGAAGGGCAGTGACGTACCTGCTATGAGCCAGGCGCTTCCATTCCAATGCATGGAGTAGCGGATTTTCCAGTTGGAGCACGTTTGGCCGTTTCTGCCATCCGCTGCATCCTGGCTGGTTTGTAGGTTTACATCAGCGGAGAGGTTATCGCCGTTGCCGGTGACGTTAACTATCTCTGCCTTTCGCCAATAGGAGGACCCGAGGCCGGCGCTCCATGCAGCTGAGTCGCCAAAAGTTGCTTGGAGTTCGGGAGTCAACTGCTTGAACGCAGCGGCGTAAGCCCCTTGGTTGATGCCCTGGCCGTGAAGTAGGAGGCTCTGTCCGATGTTGCGTGCTTGATCATGGGTAGCTAAGACGGTCAGCGGGAAGAATCCTGAGCCTGGTGCCGGGGCGTTGCCGCAGTCCTTGAGGGCTATCGGGACCGAACGTGCCTGCCATTCCTGAACGGCCGCAGCAGCCCGCGGTGCAGTCACCGCATAGGCGATACCTTCGGCCCGGACATCTTGATCGAATTCGATGGTGACAACAACGCCTGAAACCTGACCGTCCTCGGTAATCAGCGGTCCACCGCTGTTTCCATGGTTGATTGCAGCGTCTGTTTGAATCAGGTTGCTGAGGATTCTGTTTCCAATTTTCTGTTCGGCTTTTAAAGCGCTTACAGTTCCACGAGTCAAGGTGAATGGCTTTCCTAGGGGGAATCCGAGGGCCGCTACATCCGTACCTATTGGCGGTTCGGCTGTTCTGAACTGAAAGCGATGACCTTGAACAGGAGTCTCGGTTCTCACAAGCGCCAAGTCCGCGAGTTCGTTTATGCCGAGAGCCTTGCCATTCACAGATGTTCGACCAAACGAGATGCTTATGGCGGAAGCGTCCCGTACCATGTGTGCGGCCGTGACGACCAGGTCAGGCCCAACGAGGAATCCCGTGCCCGTGTAGCTGCTATCACATGTCGTGACACTGAACTGCCCCACGCCAGATTGCACCTGGGCTACGACCTCAGGCCAGCTTTTGGGGACAGCTTCCGTGCTTGCGGTCGGGCTCGGGGAAGGAGTCTGGCTGGGGGTAGCAGTGCTCTGGCTTGGAACAGGCGTTTCCGAGGGGACCCGTGCAGACAAAGTGGACGAGGAACCAGGGGCAGTCCCGGTAGGACTCGTACAGCCCGCAGTCGAAACACATACGCTTACAACTGCGGCAATCGCACAACGTCTGATGGGACTCCGCTTAATACTCATCAAATGCCTCCGGTCCTGAAGGAACGGGACAGCGTCCGTATCAGTCGTGGTCGTGGATCACGCCAGCTTGCTGCTCCGCAAGGTCGTTCTCAAGTTGTGACTGCAGCGCGACTGCTGCTCGGATCGTGGAGACAAATTGCGGGACCTCTCCATGATCCGCATTACCTGCCATTTGCCCTAACTCGGGTACCCAGCGGGAACAGCGTAACACCGGGAAAACCAGATTCTGCGACCGCTACGTTGAATTTCTGTTAAGTGTCCCAGTTGTGAGTCCACTTTGTTATCACATTGCTGAGGGATTTGCCCGAGGATAAAGTCTGACTGCTATTTCCCAATAACAGGCCCCTGCAATTAACCGGAGCCGCGTGTCAGGACGTGGTCCGCCTTCGGAGCCGCCGCTCAGGCTTTTTTCTAGGCTGCCACGGTCACTATCAAAGCTGATGGAGCAACCTTGGGCCTGTTCAACTGTCAGGCCGACCTCCCGGGCACTGCGGAGCGGAAATAAGGCTCAATTGATCGGCTGGCGCTGCGACCGCGCCGAACTACTTCACCGGATACGGGTACTCCGGGTTCCAATCCCTGGCCAACATCCAGGTTTTGGGGTTTAACGACCGACGGCACCAGGGCACCCCGCCATCAGCGCGTCCCAAGCGAGACCGACGTGGGCAGCTTCAGCGGCTCCCCCACAACTGCCCATACACGTATGTACCGGCGCGTTCGTGCGTGGAGGGGTGAGCTGCTACTGCCACTGACGCACAGCGGCCAGATCGTGGGCGGCAGACACATGTCTCGCAACTAACAATGAGCACGCTGGCTGAAGCAAAAGGTTGCGAGACATAGTTACGAGAACGCCTGTTGCACAAGCGCTCCTGCACAATCCCAAGAAGATGAGTGCGGCACCGCCCAGCATAGGGTTGGTGGTCGAGACGTCTCGTATTCCAAGCGTTTCAAGACAGTCTGGAGTGTAGCGTTTAGGGCACCTTCACCGTGCACTCAATCGTGCGGGGTAAACGTGCATATCGAGGCTAGCAAACGGCACCGATGCAAGAAAAATGCCTGGCTGCGCGCTTGACGACCCGCTTACGGGCAGCTTGGGATGGCGTATCCAGCCATATGCGGGGCACGAAAGAGGGGGCATCGGCGCCTGCCGGATTCGACCCCGGTGCCCTGCGCCGCGTCCCGGGAAACGGTCCAGCGCAGAGCTGGTCGGGCACGCCTCCTACGGTTACTGCCCCTCCCACGCGCGCTGGTTCTGGGGCTTGCGCCTCTACCTGCTCTGCACCCCCGAGGGCACGCCGGTCGTCTGGGGGCTGGCCAAGGCCAACCTCGGCGAACGCGAGGTGGCCCAGGCACTGCTGGAACACGACCGCCCCCTGATCGAGGACGGACAGGTGATCGTTGCGGACAAGGGCTTCGCCGGAAAGGACTTCGAGGACTTCACCGCCGGTCTCGGCGCCATCCTGCTCCGCCCGAATCGCAAGGACTAACCCGCCCGCTTCGGCAACCTCGGGAAGATCCGCCAATGGGTCGAGTCCGTCTTCGGCACCCTCAAGGACCAATTCACCCTCGAACCTGGCAAGTTGTCTATCTGCCCGTTGGTACGAGCCGCGTTAGACGGGCGTCACTTGCCGCGCATCGTGCGCGACCAGATTGTCTTTATCTCCCAGTCGCGGTCATAGCGCCCCAACTGTATTGCGGCAGGATGCCATGCCTTGATCATGGCCATGCGGTCAATCCTCGGAATCTTGTCCCACTCGTCGAGGGCGGGCTCCGGGTAATAGACCTGGCATGCGTACAGAAGGCAAAACAAGAGCATTGGGGCGAGGATGAGGCCTCCAAAGCTCGCCGTTGCAATCGCTGTGACCAGTCCCGCCCCACAACTGATGACCCAGATAGCCGTGCGCACCCCGCGATAAGTGGCCGCCCGCACGGGCGTGCGCTGAACGAGTACTCCCATGACACGAGGTTAGCTGTAGAAGGGCTTATTTCTCGGGACATTCACAGGATCGGCTACATTGGGCACTATGGCCTACGACCATAGAACTCCCGACGAACGGACTCGCGACGAGCGCAGCGCTAACGTGGTACACAACTGGACCATGTTCGCCTTCTGCTCGGGAAGTTCTGCGGGCATCTCCGCGCTGATGTGGTTGATTCTGGCGAATGACTCGACGCCCGATCCAGACGAGCAAGCTTGGTTGCCGCTCCTGCAGTTCGTGACTGTCGTCGGCGCGATTGTCGTCGTGGCATACGCTCTGTGGTGCTTCAGCCTGGAGGCTCATGCGCGCGGTCGTGGCTGACGACGCGCGAAGCGCGCTTGACTTGAATTAGCACCATAACGCGGGAAGGTTCACCATCCTCCCAGCTGCCCCTGAAGAGGCGTGTCCGCATCGCCGCCAGGCTCCTAGCACTGGCGGCCGCCATCTGGCACAACTGGCGCAGCGGAAACGCTCACTGACCGCCTACGACCACTGAACCCAAAAGGACTCACTCATCTATACGTTGTTGCGGTACCACCAAGATCACTTCAACGGATCACCACAAAATTTCGATTAGGATGCGGTATGGCTTGTAGGTCGTGCGGATTTGAAGGTCACAACAGTCGCAGCTGTCCGGGCCCAAACTGGCCCTGCCCGACCTGTGGCAAACCAACGGCCAATATGACTGATTACGCCGAACGCCACGACAGCGCTTTTTGCAGCCCCTTCACTTCCTCGAACTGTTGGGGCTGACAACTGCATTCCCGGTGAAAGTCCCTCCCTGACATCGGGCTTCCGGCTCACTGCCACAGACATGGCCCTGATGGTCGAAAGACCAGCAGGATAGGTCCGAGGCCGGATATGATCCGGGCATGACTGAATTGGGTGTCTTCCTGGAAGCCATCGCTGAGGATCTCGGCGATCCCAACGGCTGGGGTGCCCCAGTGGAGTTTCGCTACTCTCTTGCGCTATGCGCCCTGAACTCCGCTTACTCCCTCCGCGGGACCTCAGCTGCCGCGACGAATGTGCTTGCCAAGTACCGATCTTTTCGCTCGACGGCCGACACCGACAGCGGTGCAGATCTGTTGAAGGCCATGGACAGCGCCGGCGGTCCCTCAGACTTTGCCCGTGACATCCTGCGCAACGAAAGCAAGCTCCCTGGAACAAACCGCGTGCGACCCGAGGGTATCTACGAGGGCCTCTCCCGGCTCGCAGCCCTGAAAACCCCCGTCAACAACACAGAACACCTTCGGACGGCAGTGGCTGCCGGAGATACCTCCGTAAAGGCAGCATGGCTGTCAGTCAAAGGCTTTGGCGCGCTTGCCTGGTCATACCTGATCATGAATGCAGGAGTCGGAACCGAAACAAAGCCAGACGTGATGGTTCAGCGCTATCTCTCCCGAGTTCTCGGCTATGGCAACAAACTGACGCCCGCACGAACACGGGACCTCCTCCAGCTCGCCGCAGCAGAGCTCAATGTTGAACCCCGAGACTTGGACCGAGCAATATGGCTACACGAGAGCCCTTCGAAATAGCTGTCCGGTGAAGGATCCCTCTTCCGGAAGTGTCACTCGATGTGCGCGTGGGGATTCGCATGTCGGTCGGAGTGAAGCAACAATAACTGCATGGACCAAGTTCCCCAACTAAAACCACGGCCCTCCCTGCTTGGGATGCGACTCTACGGCCCCCCTCTTTCTGACGTGACCGTTCAATTCGGTCCCGCACTCACAGCTTTCTATGGGAGAAATGGTGCCGGCAAAACTTCCATTCTCAACGGCCTCCGAAACGCGTTTGCCGGGCGAACAAAATACATTACACAGCTCATCATGCAAGCCGACAAGGGTTCGGTGGCTTTTGATTGGGTAGTGAGGAGCATCAAAGACACTGCTCGTGATCTTCCTTACGAGCTGAAATATGAAAGCGCGGACGCTGACGTTATCCGGTACGCGATTCGCGACTGGTTCCTATCCGGCGGAAAGCACTTTGACCCCTCCCTCAGCGCGGACGAAATAGATTCCGTGTTTGTCGACGAATTAGCCGACCTGACCTCGATAGCTATCCTTCCGGCGGGTGCTCAGGAGTCATCTTGGGATGTCTGGCTCTGCATTCCTCCACAAGGATCACGATCCGCAGCGAGCGAGGAAGCCGTGGGTCGGCTCGTCAATATTTGGAGAAAGGAGGATGAGCGGGTGGCCCTGCTTGTGGCCAAAGAGGAGCAGCTTGAGGCGCGATGTGAAGCTGGGGAAATAACAGAAGAAGAGTTTTCCGAGAGGCAAGGGGAAATCGAGATTGAGTGGAAAGAGGCCGGGAAGCAAGACGGATGGGGCGTTTTTGAACCCGTAGCAGGGTTCGCCTGGGATTTTTTTTGGTCTGACACAGCAGATTCCCTTAGACGGTTCATCAGCCCCATGCTTGGAGACGGCCTTCCGGTTCCCGTCGTCAAACTCTTTTCCACTAGTACAATCCCATTCGAGTTGGAGGATGACGGGGACGAGTCCGATCTAGACCGAGTTACTGCTGTGAAGCTCATGGCACGTCTTGATTCCCGGTCGAAGGAACAAAATGAGGACCAGAACACAGACAAACTATTGCGTCGCTGGGTTCAGGAACTCGAATCTGAGGTCAATACGATCTACTCGGCTCTCCTGCAAGATGCGCCTCCCCTCACCCTTGAGCTGGCAGCCCCATCGCGGTGGCTGGCTGAAAAACCCCTGCGATGGATTGTTCGATACGGCCACGAAGCTGTGCCTCTCACTTCGCTCTCCCGGGCTGAAGGGCGCTGGGCTAAAATCGCGATCCGCAGAGCACTGGACTTCCACTCGCTTATTGCAGCTGCCGTGATCGACGAACCAGAAGCCGCTCTACATCGCGCTGCCGAACGGCACATGTCTGTGGGCCTTGAAGCGCTAACGTCATTTGGTCCTCAGCTTATTGTCGCCACGCACTCTCCGGAGGTCCTCAACTCCAGTGCCACCAAGTGCGTCCATGTGTCGAAAACCGAAGGGAGAACGCATATCGGACAGATTCCTGACTTGGGGCCAGAGTCCCTTGCAGTCCTGGGACTCTCTCCGTCTGACCTTCTAGGCCTTTACCGCATATTCCTCCTAGTCGAAGGTGTCCACGACGAGATTGTTCTACGCGGTTTTTGCGGTCCGGCTCTGGACGAAGCGCGGGTCAAGATCATCCCGATGCATGGAGCACGCAATCTACCTGGATCAATTGAAAGTCAGGTTCTGTTTGACCTCACAGACGCCCACGTGGTGGCGGTACTGGACGATATCAGGATCCAGGAAGTCAACGAGGTGTGGGCGGAAGCAGTGAATTTATCGAAGTCCAACGAACAGGACCTGGCTATGACACGTCTGACCAGCGCATTCCGCGGACGAAAGGGCAACGAGTACGAGTGGATTACAAATTGGCTTGGTCGGGCGCTGAAGCACCAAGTAGATTCGCGCATAGAGCCCTATGGCTTCCGGGCCCGCGACATTATCGAGTATCTGCCTGTCGAGGTGATGGTTCCAGAAGCCGGAAAGTCCTGGGACGATCTCCGGAGGGAACACGATCAAGCGATTCCGTCACTGGATAAGAAAAAGGGCCTTCATGACTTCAAACAATGGCTGAGCAGGACCTACAAAGCCGATATGTCGGTCAGCGCCATTCGCCGCGGAACTGAAGCCGCGACAGATGTGCCTGAAGAGTTTTTGAAGTTCAGCTATCGGATACGTGAAATAGGTTCTCGAAGAAGTGCTGGGCGTTGATTTTGAAACTTGCGCAGAGGGCCGAGCATCATGAACACCTATGTTCCCCACAGGCAACAAGCGTCCGCGGTAAGCATTGACGAATCCCGTCCCCGAACGCATCGTCTGGAACAGCGGCCGCGCCTGTCGTTTGTCCTCATTCGACCAGGTATGCCACCAGTCGCCCACTGGCTTCCTGGACAGCGCACCGTTGTTATAGCCGTCGGACCTTGATGTCGGGGTGGTTCTTCTCGACCCAGTCGGCCATCCGGTTGCCCCTCAGCGTTATGAACTTCAGCGAGGCTTCCTGAACCCTGATGTACTCGTCCTTCGTGACCGGGACGCCGAGGCGGGTGAAGACCTTGTCCTCATCCTCCTCGAGGAAGAAGACGATCTTCCCCTCCGGCGTCACGAGATCCTGGAAGTGGAAGAACTCCACGAACTTCTCGAACGTGCAGAAGAGTTCGAAGAAGTCCCCATAGTTAGTGGTGACGTCGGCGAGGGGGCTGCCAGGCTCCTTGGCGTAGTGGCGCCGGATGCATTCCAGAGTCAGGTCCATCCGGTCCGCAATCCGTATCCGCATTCCCCTGGCGGTGTTGAGGGTGGGCAGGTGTAGTGTCCTGACGGGCCAGATCATGGCGCTGCCGATCGTGTACGGCGGGTTGAAATAGCAGCGCTTCTGCTCCTCACTCAACTCGGCCTTAGCCTCGACCAAGGCCTTGGGCTTCCCCCACCTGGTGTAGGAGTTCGTGATGGCGTCACTGCCGACCGTGAACCACTTGTCGGGCGTCTGCTCGAAAATCAGGTAGTTTTTCCGACGCACCTTGGGATCTTCCGAGACCGCCAGTTCGAACAGCTGCCCCTCGCATAGCTCCTTCTTCCAGAGCAGCTGATGGTCAGCCTTGAGCCGCGGACTATGGGAGTCCGGGTCCTTTCCTGGAGGCGTGGTGTCGAGCAGGTAGTTGAAGGTGATGTCGAAGACGCGCATGGAAGCGAGTGTATGTGCCCGCCTATTACGAACCGCGGAACCTACAGCTGAAACAACCGCAGTTGTCGCAGGCACTGTGCTACTGCGTCGACCAAGGTCCCTCCGCTATCCAGTTCTGCACCCACCCAACCTGACCGGCAACCTGTCTCACAAAAGGATGGTTACGAGACGGTCCTTACTACTCTGCGACTGAGGCTGACGGGGTCGCTGAATCAGGCAAAAAAGTTGCTGCCGGGGCCTCGGTGGTGAGGCTCCGGCAGCAACGGCCGGAGCGATGATGGAGATTGGTCGTGCTACCAGTCCAGTGAGCGTTTGGATGTCTCGGGCAGGCGGGTGCTTGCGATCAGGGCCATGATGCACACTGCGATGAGGTAATAGGCGGGTGAGAGCTTGTTGCCGGTTTGTGCGATCAGCCATGTCGCGACGAAAGGTGCTGTCCCGCCGAAGACTGTGTACGCGAGGTTGTACGTTGTGGCCGAGGCGGTGTACCGGACCTTCGTCGGGAAGAGCTCGGACATGAGCACGGCAGTCACGATGCCGGTCATCACGGCGCCGATGCCGAGCAGAAACTGTCCGACGACGGAGATGGCCAGGTTGCCGGTGCTGCCCATCATGAAGGCCGGGAAGACGGCGGCAATGAGGATAAGGCATGCGCCCATGGTGGTTTTGCGCCGGCCGATGCGGTCCGAAAGGCGACCCATGAAAGGGCACAGCAGGCCGGCGAGCACCTGACAGATGCAACTGGAGAGGAGCGCTGCGGGCTGGCTGAGTCCTCCCACGACCTGCAGGAACGTCGACATGTACGTGGTGAAGGTGTAGAAGGACAGCGCCGTGGCCGCGATGAATGCTGCCAGGGTGAGGATGGTGCGCCAGTGGTCGCGGAACGTTTCGCGCAGCGGCGATGCTGCAACTTCCTCGTCCTCTTCGATGTGCTGGAAGAGCGGTGTCTCGTTCAGTTTGAAGCGAAGGTAGAAGCCAAAGAGGCCCAGGGGAAGGGCCAGGAGGAAGGGGATCCTCCAGCCCCAGTCGCCCATGGCGGCCTGGCCAAGGAGTTGGGCAAGCCCGAACGTGAAGCCGGCGGCGAATGCGAACGACCAGAAGGTACTGACCGGCACGAAACTGGCGTAGCTGGCCTTCTTTTCCCGCGGCGCGTGCTCAATGACGTAGGCGCAGGCACCTGCGTACTCGCCACCGGCGGAGAACCCCTGAACGCATCTGGCCAGCACCAGCAGCAGCGGTGCCCATACTCCCAGGGTTGCGTGGTTGGGAAGCAGGCCGATAAAGGCCGTCGAGCCGGAAATCAGCAGGATCGTCAGCGCCAGAGTTCGCTTCCGGCCGATCCGGTCCCCGAGCCGTCCAAAGAAGATCCCGCCGATGGGACGCAGGGCAAAGGCAACCGCAAACACCGCAAAGGTTTCCAGCAGGGCGGAAGTGGGGTTGCCTCCCGGAAAGAAGTTTTTGGCCAACACCGTTGCCAGGTATCCGTAGACGGCAAAGTCATACCATTCGATGAAATTGCCGATGGCGGCAGCCGTGATGACTTTCTTCATGACCTTAAGGTCAGGGGCTTGGGCTTCAGTTTTCTGAAGAGGTTCGGTTGTGGACATTGTCCGCCTCCTGTAGTGGTGGCCGCCACGGGGCGGGCCTCCTGGAAAACACTGGGACTTATGGGGTGGGTGCGCTTCCCGCGTTGCGGGCCTGGAGTGGCAGGATCCAGAGGACTTCATTGTCGCCGGATATACGAACTGTATTACAGCTCACACCGGCTGGCTAGTGGGCAGAGAGGGATATTTACCGGCTTCAGCGTTGGCTGCCCACGGGTTCCACCCTTCCCATCTTCGAATACGAGTCGTATTATCGAAACGACAGTGAGGCGGTCCGCCGCCACGGCCTCAAGGAAGGAAACCTTCGATGACAGCTACTACGGCAGCCAGCCCGGGAACATTTCATGACGAAAGCGTCGTGATTGACGGGCTCATCATCGCCAAATGGGATCGGGACCTGTTTCTGGACATGCGCAAAGGCGGCCTGACCGCTGCCAACTGCACCGTGTCCGTATGGGAAGGATTCCAGGAGACGGTCAACAACATTCTGGAAGTGAACGAACTCATCGCTGACAACAGCGAGCTCGTACGGCCCGTCCGGACGACCTCCGACATCCGGGCGGCCAAGGCGGAGGGCAAGACGGGCATCATTCTCGGTTTTCAAAACGCCCACGCCTTCGAGGACCAGCTCGGATACATCAGCATCTTCAAGCAGCTGGGTGTGGGGGTCGTTCAGCTTTGCTACAACACCCAGAACCTCGTCGGCACGGGCTGCTACGAACGGGACGGCGGCCTGTCCGGATTCGGCCGGGAGGTCGTCCACGAAATGAACCGAGTCGGCATGCTGTGTGACCTTTCGCATGTGGGAGCCCTCACGTCGAAGGAAGTCATCCTCGAATCCGAAAAACCCGTATGCTACTCGCACTGCCTGCCCTACGGACTCAAGGCCCATCCGCGGAACAAGACGGACGAGGAGCTGCGCTTCATCGCCGACCATGGCGGATTCGTAGGCGTCACAATGTTCGCCCCCTTCCTGGCCAAGGGCATCGATTCGACGATCGAAGACTATGCCGAAGCGATCGAGTACGTCATGAACATTGTCGGTGAAGACTCGATCGGCATCGGTACCGACTTCACCCAGGGGCAGGACCAGCGCTTCTTTGAGTGGCTGACACACGACAAGGGATACGCCCGGCGCCTGACCAGCTTCGGGGAGATCATCAATCCGCAGGGCATGCGAACCATTGGGGATTTCCCGAACCTGACCGAAACGCTGCTCAAGCGCGGCCACCCCGAGGACAGGGTCCGCAAGATCATGGGCGAAAACTGGATGCGCGTCCTGCGCGACGTCTGGGGAGCATGATGGGTGCGCCGCTGGTACCTATCGACGTCGAGCCCGAAACAGGGCGGTGGATGACGGACTCCTTGCCCATGCTCTACCTGCCCGTTCATTTCTTCGTCAACAATCACCTGGCGATCGAGAAGGAACTTGGTGTCGAGCGCTACGCCCGGCTGTTGTACGACGCCGGGTACACGTCAGCCTGGACGTGGTGTGAGCATGAGGCGGAAGTCCACCACCTAGAGGGAGCCGCTGTCTTCGAGCACTACATGAGCCGGCTATCGCAGCGGGGATGGGGCCGGTTCGAGATCCTGGACATTGACCTGGCTGGCGCCACCGCATCGGTGGCCGTCTGGCACTCGGTCTTTCACCGTCCGGA
This sequence comes from Arthrobacter sp. BGA-UO-ETr-C19, assembly GCF_059568005.1. Classification (NCBI taxonomy): domain Bacteria; kingdom Bacillati; phylum Actinomycetota; class Actinomycetes; order Micrococcales; family Micrococcaceae; genus Arthrobacter; species Arthrobacter sp. BGA-UO-ETr-C19. Next base: position 176,855 of record NZ_JCAQPC010000009.1, on the reverse strand, counting down.
TGTGGCCGGCACCCGGTCGGGGGACTACATGTTCACTGGATGGTTCGCCGGTGCCATGGACCAGGTTCTGGCCGCTTCCGGCCGGAATACCCGGACCCGGGCGGAGCAGGTGTTTCATGAAGGACAGACCGAAGCGCCGTATGGCCTATTCCGAGTCCACCCGGTCTAGCCGGACGGACGGCAGAATGTCGCCGCCCAAGTTCACGGCTCCGGTAGGGTTCTGCGTCAGGAAACTGAAAATACGGTCCCGGAACAACAGGACATGGCGGCCGGCGATGCTCTCCGCCGCATCGGGATCCCGGTTCTCGTAGGCGTCGATGAGTTCCCTGTGGTCCTTCTGAACCTGCAGGAAATGATCATGGAGCGAATCCCATGAGGTGGCTCCGCCGAAGGCAAGGTATCCCAGCCGCTGCCCGTGGTCGTGGATGGAGCACGCCAAGCCGCCCAAGTACCCGTTGCCGGAAGAGGTGGCCTCCAGACGATGCAGCTCAGCATTGCTGGAGGCCACCTCGGCAGGACGCTGGCGCTCAATGGCGCGGACTACCTTCGCCTCTGCGCGGCGCAATTTGACGATGTCCGAAGGCGACGCACGAACCGCGAGCAGCCGGCTGATCGTCCGGGCCGTCATCATGTGCGCTTCGAAGAGGCTGGAGAGGTCAAGCAGGTCCAGAGGCTTTATGAAGAAACCACTCTTGCCAGGGTCCGCAACAATAAGGCCCTCGGAAGCGAGGCGGAAAAGGGCCTCGCGCGCGGGCGTGCGACTGATGCCAAGCTTCTCGCTGATCTGCATGTCGTCCACGACCGCCCCCGGAGCGAGCTCAAGTGTCATGAACTGCTTCTTGATCTCGGCATAAGCCCGTTCCATCACAGACCTGGGGCGACCGGCCATCACGTCCATCCTCGTCGTATTAGAGCGGTATACAGAATTCTACTGTAGGCGCCAAAGGCGCGATCAGGGTGCAGAACCGCGGATTTCGCCCAGCCAAGGCTTCCCCTGGCCGTTCCCGGCATACGGAACTGCTAGGGGCCGTTCCTTGAAGGATTCGACTTTTTGCGGGTCGCGTTCGGCTACCGGGGTCCAGCAGCTTTCTCGCAGGCCTGTACCTCGTCCTTGCGCTGCCCTGACCGTGCGCTGGCTTTACGCCGTCCAGCCAGCCCTATTCTGGGACGCTGAAGCAAGCCTTCGGGTCGTCGGCACCGAGCAGGTCGTGACGGAAGGGAATCGCATCCACCGGGCGGGTGTCGGCGAACAGCACCGCCACCGTGAGTGAGTGGACGACGGTGTACCGCGTGAGGTCGTCCTCCCAGGAATGGATCCCGGTGTACTCCTCGACGTCCAGCCCGTCACCGAGCAGACCCCGCTCAGAGAGCAGGTCGTAGACAAGATTCCAGGCGAGATCCATCAGCTCATGGATCGCCGCTTCCACCGTTGGAGCCGTCATGAGGCCATGGTCCCACCGGGCACCGACATCTTTGGGAACCTCGTCCGCGCGTCGGCGCACCCCTGACACTTGGCCGCCATCTGCCTGGCAGGTGGCGGCCGCGAAGGCAAGATACCCCCGTGCACAAGCAGAACAGAGACCAATCGGTGTCCCGGCCTGCCAAAACCCTCAAGGTGTGCTCCGGAGCAGAGCTTGCCGTCGGCCAGATGGCTGAAGCCTGTACAGGGGCGGCATAGCAAGACAAGGCCGGGTAATCGACACCCTTGAATCCCGGAACCTGTTTTGGATAATCGATCCCCGCTGATGGCGTTCGAAGGTTGATTGACACGGAGGAATTCACGGTCCGCAGGATTCCCGCACCTGTCCCGTGAGAGCATCATTCAACACAGCCGATCAGTGTAGGCCCTCGTTGTGCCGTTCACGGGGCGTAGGCTTAGGGAAGGATGTTTCCAAACTCCCAGGAAGCCTGTCGGCCAAGCGCCGGCAGGCTTCCTCATTTTGAGTTGGGCTGAAGCTTATGGTCCTGCAGATCGAGCCCTCCAGAAGGCCGCCGAGCCCGGTCCCCTCTCCACGGGTTCGCCGTTGTTCCGGCCTGTTCGCCATTGCGTCGCCCGTTACCCGTCAGGAGTCGCGCCCATGTCAAAGCTGCCGTGAGGTGATTTTCGTCAAGGAGGTGAGTATTGCGAACTATGGCACGGTGCGTTGCATCTGTCAGCCGGTGTCTGGGTATCCGACGTTCACCAAATTCACCCAATACGTCAAATTCACCAAATTCACCCATATTCACCTGTAGGGTGGTCTGCATGTCAGGCATGGAGAATCCGTTCCGTCCAACGGCCGGGGCCACACCGCCGGAAGTCATCGGCAGGGCTGGGCTTCTTGATGAATTCGAGTATGGTCTTCGGCTCGGCTCCGGGGCACCTGGCTTGCTGTCCATCTTCACCGGGGCACGGGGCATCGGCAAGACGGTCATGCTTGGGGCTGCACATGACGTTGCCCGCGAACATGGATGGGCTGTGGTTTCAGAGACAGCCACCGGTACATTTATGGGCCGGATCGGCGAAAAAATGCGTCGCCTGAGCCAAGAGCTCGGAGAAGGACCTGAATCGCGACGACGTATCACAGCGGTTACGGTCGCCGGGTTCGGGGTCACGACACAGCTCTCACCGGAGCGCCAGGTGGATTGGCGTGAGCTTGGGGAGGATCTTCTCAGACTTCTGGACGAGCGCGGAACCGGGCTCCTCATTACCGTGGATGAAATCCACGCCGCCGACCGCACGGAGCTGTCCCAATTGGCGGCAAACGTCCAGCATTTCATTCAGGACCGGCTGCCCATCGCGTTAATCTTCGCCGGTCTGCCGTCTGCGGTGTCTGACCTCTTGAACGAGGGCGTGGCTACGTTCCTTCGCAGGGCAGACAAGATCGACCTTCACGCAGCCGCGGTCCGCGATGTCGAGAAATCGTTCGCGGAAACATTCAGCGGCGCCGGGATCAGCATCACCCCTGACCTGATACGCCGGGCAGCTGCAGCGACGGGGGGCTACCCCTTCCTTATCCAACTGGTCGGCTACTTCCTTTGGAGAGAAGCTGAAATTCACGACGCTTCCCTCGCACCTGCCGCAGTCGACAGAGCGATAGCAGCAGCCATACGTCGTAATGAGCGCGTGGTGATCGAAGCGGCCTTGGCCACAGCCTCCAAGAAAGATCTGGAGTTTCTTCACGCCATGGCCGCTGACGACGGCACCTCAACAACGGCAGACATAGTTCGGCGAACCGGGTCAAGGCCAACGCTTGTGGCCAAGTACCGCAGCAGGCTGCTTGCGGCAGGGCTCGTCGAGTCAGCCGGCCATGGAAAGGTCATCTTCGCCATTCCCGGCCTCCGGCAGTACCTGCTGAAGAATCCTCCATCCTGACCCACGGCCCCAACGTTCACAACGGAAAGAATCCTGTGCCGCGTTTCGAAGACCTCGCTGCCGCCCGGTAATCGTGGGGAGATGCGTGGGCCGCAGCCAATTGTCCAGAGTTCTTTGGACAATTGGCGGAGGGCTCATCGAATTCCACAGGAATTCCCTTTCCACACTCGTGCCCCTTGTCCCGCTGCCCGCGGTCGTCGGTTGTGCAAGGGCTTAAGCGCCGGGGTCGTGGCCCATGGTCCGGAGCAGGTCGCGGATTGTCATGTTCAGTTGTTCGAACCAGTGTTGGTAGAACAATGGATTCATCTCGTTGAGGGGCGTGTTGTCGAGGACATTCAACATCTGCAGGGCTTGTCCGATAATGTCCGCGTCGTCACCGCCGTTTACTGGCAGTGGCTCAGAGTCACGGGAATCATTGGTCATGGCGCTCCTCTGTCAGCAGGCTGCGGCAGGTGTTTGGGCGGCAGCACGTTGAAATGCCGCCGGGTCTCAGGGACGGTTGTCCATACTTTGACGTCCCACACATCTAATTGTCCAGACACCGTCTGGACAATTAGGAGCCGCTGGCGGCAGTCATGGGTTTGATCCTCTCGATCAAGGCTTGCCTGACAGGGCAGCGCCGCGCCAGAGCAACGGGCCTTAGCGAGTGGGACCGTTCTTCGTTTTCTGTGCGCCCCGGGCAGCGCCCCGGCTTGTCTTCCGCGCGTTGACCGGCGCCTTGCTGGTGAGTGCTGCACGGGGGTGGGTGCCTTCACTGCGTGCTGCTGCGAGCCTGCCTTTTATCTGCTCGTCGGTGGCGGTGCCGGCAAGGGATGCCGCGAACGCCTGGTGATGGGCTTCCGAGCCGTACTCAGCTGCAGAGCTGTTTTCAGCCTTTTCGCCCTGACTTTCGAGTCGTCTGCTGTCGGTGCCGGTGACGCGGTTCTCGATGTCGCGGCCCATGGCTTCGATGCGCGCGAAGAGTTCGGTTTCGGTGCGTTCATAGCGCTGCTCCAAGGGCTGGTCGTGGGTGCCGGTGAAGCCGCCTTCGGCGAGGAGTTTGGCTTCGTGCCATTCCCTGGCGGCGGCCACGAAGGCGGCGTCCTTGAAGTGATCTCCGGCGGCGCCGTTGAAGTTCGCCGTGGTTTCTTCGCGGAGCTGGTCGATGGCGGGGCCGTTGAGACCGTCTTTGCCAATCAGGTACAGGCGTTCCTTCACGATCGTGTCGGCAGCTTCGAGCGCCTCAGGGGTCGTGGCGTCCTGTGCTGTCTGCAGCGCCGCGACCAGGGCGTGGTTGGTCAGGTACCCGGCGGGGACCTGGTGCCGCTCCATGGCAGGGGCGAGCTTTTCGGCTTTGGCCCGGAGGTCTTCGGCCTGGGCCGCGGCGATGAGCGCCATGCCCTTCTCGTGCTCCCGGGCCGCTTGAAGGCGGGCCTGTTCTGCGGTGACTGTTTCCAGCCCGGATTCCAGGTAGGTGGCGTCGGCAGCGATGTCGCGGGTGTCGATGCCGTAGCGGCGGTGAACCTCGTGGCGGATCCGGTCGGCCGCGGCGAGGGCGGCGGGGTCGTGGTCCTTCCATGCCTCAGACAGGACGTACGCGGCGGTGATGTCCTTGGGCTTGACCTGGTGCCACCACTGGTCCGTGTGGACCGGGGCGAGGGCGCCTTGCATCGCTGCCCTCCCGGCCTCGTACCGGGCCTGGGTCTCGTGTGCTGCCTGGGCGTCCTGGTGTTCGCGCTGGCGCAGGGATTCCTGCCGTTGCCGGGCCAGGGTTTCGGCGAGACGGGAGGCGACCAGCAGCGATTGCCGCAGCCCATTGTCCAGGACGTCATCCATTCCATCTGATTCACTCATGGTGTTCCCCTTTACAGTTGGTGCCGGTCTTTTATCGGTCGATGACGGGCCCGGAATCGGGACCGGTGTGCTGACGGGTTCGTGCCGGTGTCGGCGTGGACGGGACAGGTGAGCCGGGGCGGATGGGGGCCATGCCGCGAAGCCCCAGTTCCACCGCCTTCGGCACGGTTGCCTGCCCCGGTATCTGTTCCGCTGCCGTGCGGGCCGGTGCGCCGGCGGTGACAGGTGTGGGCATGGTCGCGGCGAACGGTTTGAGCTGTTCGGTGACAATGGCGCGGATGCGTTGCGCTTCCCTGGTCCGTCCGGATTGTTGGTGCATTTGGTGGATGGCGAAGGCGGTGTTGACCAGCTGCAGCATGAGCGCGGCCTGGGCAGCGGTCCTGTCCTTGCCCGACGCGGCTAGGAACAATATCGCCGTGCCGGTGATGGATGGCAGGGCGATGGGTTTGCTGTGCTCCTTGGGTGTGCGGAGCTGGGCGGTGCGGGACAGTTCAGCGGCCGTTGCGGCCAGCGGCCCGGGCGTGGGTTCGAGCCGGTGGGACCAGGCAGCGAACGCTCCTGCGGTGTCGCGGGCTGCCTTCGCCCACGTGGCGTGATCATCGCGCGGTACCGCCCGCAGCCGCTCCACCAGTTCGGCGGCGTTGCGGGTGTAATCCACCCACAGCTGGGGATCCGGTACTACCTTCTCTGGCCCGTTGGTGTTGGCTTTGCGTTTGTTCCTCGCGGCGGCGTTCCATTCGGCCGCGGCCTCTGTCGCGGCGTGTGGTGTGTCGGCCCAGTCCTGGCGGAGCGCACCGAGGCGCAGGTCGGTGGCGAGGGTGCCGCCGCCAAACCAGATGGGCCGCTCCCCCGGCTTGGGGCGTTCGGCCACGGAGTAGCCGACGATGACGTCGGTGGTGTTCTTCGCGTACCTCGGGCGGACCAGCAGGCCGGTGTCCCTGGCGCGGCGGACGAACTCCGCTTCACTGCCCGACGCGGTGGCGCTGGCACGGACTTTCCGGGCCAAAGACGCCCGGTGCATTTCCCGTTCATCCCGTGCCGCGGTGGCCTTCTCGGCCCGGTCGTAGCCGCGGGTGGCGTGCACACCGGAGAGCTCTTCCAGCCCGTACTTGGTCTCCAGGGCCCGGCAGGTCTTCTGCGCCCGGGCGTAGTCGCCGTGGGTGGAGGCTTTGGTGCCGTCTTCGCGGACCAGGGACACGGCGATGTGGATGTGGTGGTTGCCGTTCTCACTCGTTCCATGGTTCACCGCGACCCACCGGCACTGGGCTTTTCCGCTGGCTTCGGTGAAGCCCATCACATCCACGAAGTCGTTGGCGATATCGCCCCACTGCTGGTCCGTCAGGGCGCCTTCCTCGGCGCGCAGACTCAGCGAGCAGTGCCAAACACTGGCGTCCTTGTACCCGGCGAAGACACGCTCTTTCTTCACCGGATCCCAGCGCATGTCCTTGACCCGGACCTCGACGCCGAACGCCTTGCGCGGCTGGTCCAGATGCTTCGCGATCGCGACCGCGTCGTCCTTGTCCAGGACGCCGTCGTCGTACCAGGCCATGGTCGCCGCATCCCCCGCCACCAGGTGCGGGTCGGTGTGCGCGTTCTTCGTCTTATCCGCATCCGTCGAGGCCAGGTACACCATCAGGCCGGCCATGCGGGAACCGCGGGTGATGTTCGGAATCATCGGCTACATCAGCCCCTCGATCGTCGCATCGATCCGCTTCGCGACTTCACGCACATATGCCAGTGCTGCCTTGGCGTCCTGGGGGAAGTCGTCGCCGGCGTTCGCGTGCCGGGCGATCTGGTTCACGTTGTTCGATACCCGCGCCAACAAGGTATGGATCGCCATCAGCTCCGCCATCGCCGTCTTCCGCTGCGTCGGCGTCTCCGACCCCTCCGACAACGCGGCGGTGATCAGCAGGTTCGGGACCGTGACCCGCTCCCTGGCAGCGCGGGCGACCAGGGCCGCCTCTTCTTCGGCAGTCACCCACACCTCGCGGCGCTTCTTCGTCCCCGCCGGTGAATTCGCCCGGCGCTGCTTGGAAACACGTGACCGCCGCGCACTGTCCTCAGGAACCGTATCCCCCGACAGATTCTCCTCTGGCAACGCACAACCCCCATCCCCACAAACGGCCCAGACCAGCAACCCAACACGGCCCAAAAAGCCCAGCGCAGCGACCCCGGAACCGGGGACCACACGACCCAGTGTGCCAAGCAAACAACCACCGGGCGTGCAGCGACACACCATTTACACCCGTGTAAATGTATAGCTTGCTCTGCCGCAGCCGGGGCTCCACTCTTTCGCGGGGTTGGTCTGGGGATGGGTACTGCCCTGCAGGACGCTTCGCGCCTGGGGTCCATTGAAAACGACTTCGTCGTTCCGTTTCGGCTGGTGAGGCTACTGGCCGGTCCTTCCTTGGCAAGTCTGCGCCGCCGGCTTTCGCGGCATATCCTCGCTCCGCTCCGGTATTCCACGGACCGGCGCCTCCGACTGGCCAATTCCCTCACCGGCCAAGTGCTGTAAAGCGCGCCGAAAGGAACGCGGCAAAAGGGAAGACCTGCCGGCGGGTACAGACGCTGCTGCCCTCCCACCCCGCGCTCCGCGTCGGCACCGCACACTGCAGGCCAGCCTCGGCCCGCAGCGTGACGACGTTTGACCACCGAGATGATCCAAGGGAGACCCAGGCATGGAACCAGACCACATCCGCTACAACCCAGGCACCGGAGACTACGGACACGACTTCCTGCACACGCAGGTCAGTGTCATTCCGGTCCCGCAGCGCAACCACATCTTCACGGCTGCCCAAGAGCAGCGGGCCGAGGATAACTGGGCCGCCGAAGACTACTGGGAACTGGACTACTGCATCGACGCCGTCGCAACCCGGCACCTACAGGAACAGACAGGCGTGAACGCTTTCATCGCCGGCAGCAAAGGGGAAACGGCATACGTGGTTACCCTGGTTCCGGACCCCGTCACCGAACGGCCCTACGACGACGCCTATCTCAGCGGGTCCGACCTCCGGCCGCTGACCGAGGCCCAGGAAGGCCGGCTCCCGGAACTGGCCGCGCGTCTGCGGGACATCGTTCCGAAGAGCCAGCAGCCGCACGTTGAGGACCTCGCCCGAAAGATCGCCCAGGACATCCCCTCGCGCACCGACCTCATCCGCGCTTTCCAACGCACCTCCGTCACCGAGGTGATCGCAGAATGGGAGGCACGCAATGCCCCGGCGGTGGGCCTGGACGACCTGCCGGCAAGCATCAAGATCGCCCGCCTGAATTTCCCCGAACACCAACACGCCGCAGTGAGCCAACCAGCCCAACAGAACGGAGCTCAGCCTGCCCCCAGGACCCTCACCACTCCGGAACCGGGCCGCGGCGCCAGCCGCTGATATCGGGACACAGCCAGCTCTATCCCGGCCGAACACTGACAGGAAGATTAATCTTAGGAACCATGGCGACCATCGACATTGAACAGACACGTAACCAGGCCCGCGCGCTCCTCGACTCGCGCATCGAATCCGTCACTACGCTCGTCAAAACCCGGCAGCGCATTGGCGACCTCAAAGAACAACTCGCCGACGCCGAAAGTGACGACAAACGCGCCTACGTCCGCGCCACCAAAGACGGCTGGAGCGCAGAGGAACTGAAGAAACTCGGACTCGAACCGGCCGCTGCCGGACGCCGGCGAAGGAACACGGCCAAACCCGCCCCGGCGACGGACACTCCCACCCCGCCACACGGCGACCCCCTTCACGCCACAACCCACAACCAGGGGTAGCACCCCGGGGTCATCTCAGGGACCAGGACCACGACAGCCAGCGCACCACTGGCGTCGCCTGGGTTTCACGCGCCGTGCCCCAGGAAACCGGATAACCTGGCAGCACGAAGGACATTCCTCCCACCCGGAACCGGCATCTTCCGCAACAGCAAAACGCAGTGATCGTCACGGATTCGTCCGTGACGATCACTGCGTTTTGAGCCATCGTTGGGTCGCGTGCAGGTCCCTGCGTGCCGCGTCCTGAACAGACCCCCGTCCCCTTAGCCGTTCTCGGTGTCCTCGTCCGTATTGAGCTGGCCTGAGTCGATGCGCATCCTGGTCTCCTCATAGGCGTGCTCCAGGTACGTGGCCAGGTCATCCTCGCTGACCCGCCACGTACGTCTCCCGCCCAGTTGCACGGCACGCAACTCACCCGAGGCCACCAGTGCCCGCAGTGCGGGCATGCCGATGTTCAGGATCTCCTGGACCTGGACCAGGGTGAGCATCCTCGGGAAACGGGCCGGTCCCGCGGCCGGCGTGGCGGTGTTCTTCTCTGCCTGTCCGGCCATGGTCAGCTGTCCTCGTTCCTGTGCTGGAGTTCGTCCCGGGTGCGCTGCCCGCGGCGCAGTGCGCCGGGGGGAACCGGGTCGAGTTTATTCCCGCCGTTGTATTTTCGCTGGATCCGTTTGACGTCCCTCATGGTGGCACGGACGATGAAGTCCGATGCGCTGGCCACGCCGCTTTCGTGTTCCTTCGCCACCAGGTAGGCGGCCCGGACCTGCTCGGATTCCTCTTCCGTGAAGTACGGCGTGAACGCGGCAATCCTCGCCGGCTTCCTAGGCACCGGACTGACCTTCCGTTCCGGCCTCCGGCGGTGCCTCCGGGGTGATGCGCTGCAGCAGCGCGTCGTGGGCCTCCTGCAGGGCCCCGGCGCGGGCCTCGGCCGCCGCCGCCCTGGTCGCCGCCGCGGCCGCCGTCCCGGCCGCTTCACGCTCGGCCGCCTGCGCGCGTTCCAACTGCTCGGCCGCCGCGGCGGCCTCGCTTTCGAGGGCAGTGATCCGTGCCGTGAGCTCGGTGACGGCAGCGTCCTTCTCGGCGACCGCCTTGTCCAGATCGGTGACGAGCTCGGCCACCTCGGTGTTCAGGTCCTTTTTCTCCTGCGACCAGACCGCTTCCGCGGCAGCATGCCGCTCATTGGCCAGAGTGGAGGCCTCAGCCCAGCACGCCCCCGCCAGCCGGGCGGCCTGTTCCAGCAGGGCCGCCGGCGTCGCGGCGACCTGTCCCCCGGCAGCCTGTTTCTCCTCGGTCCATTCCTTCAGGTACCGCGTCGCGTCAGCGTTGCTCACCCCGGCGGCCGCGCGGACCGTGGACACCGTCGGGCGCCGCTCGGCGCTGATCTGCTCAGCGGCAGCAAAAACCCGGTCTTTCACACTCAACGCCACGGCGGGAACCCTTCCAAAACAGAAAAGTAGTAGGAGTAGTAACAAAACTACTCCTACTACTACGCATATCTCAAGCCTTTCCGCCGCGGGCCCCCTCGTCGTAGGGCCCACAGGCTGGGGGGCGCCGGCCGCATCGCCAGCACCCCCGCCGACGGATCCCTCCGGTTATTCGCTCTTGTACACGGGTATCTCGGTGATGACCGGAGGGGCGATGACGCCGCCAGGGTTGGCCCGAAGGCCGAACCAGGCATCGTCGTCGGCGTACTGGCGCGGGCTGATCGTGAAGCCATCAGCCGGGTGCGGCGTTTCCGTTTCCGGTTCCGGTCCCGCATCCTTCCGGGCTGGTTCCGGGCTGGACGGCCGGGCAGCGGGTGTGGCGGCCGTGTAGCGCAGCGACAGGCCGACCTCTTCAATCTCGAGCTCCAGGACGGTGCGCTTCTCCCCTGCCTTCGTCTCATAGGTGCGGGGCTTCAGGACGCCGGAGGCGACCACCCTGGAGCCCTTGGCCAGGGACGCGGCGGCGTTCTCGGCCGCCTCACGCCAGATACTGGCCCGCAGGAACAGGGTGTCGCCGTCCTTCCATTCCTTGGAGGCCGGGTCGAAGGTCCTGGGCGTGGAAGCGATGGTGAAGTTCGCGACCGCCGCCCCGCCCGGGGAGTGACGGAGTTCCGGGTCGCTGGTGAGGTTGCCGATGACCGTGATGCTGGTTTCGCCTGACATTGGTTTCGTATCCTTCTCTGCTGGTTTCGTATGGGCGGTGCGATGAGGGGGTATTTAGGCTTCGCGGACGCGGCCGGCGGCCGCTTCGATGGCGATGATCTGCTCGATCTTGCCCGGATTGAGTCCGGACCAGTGGTTTTCGGTGCCGTCCTTGTCGTAGACGACGACGGGGACCTGGGAGTAGCCGAGCTCTTCGGTGATGTACTCGAAAGCGGCCTGGTTCGTCGTGACGTCCACTTCGTGGAATTGCAGGCCGGCCTCAACGAATTTCTGCTTGGTCTTGGCGCAGCCGAAGCATCCGGAGGGCTTGGTGTAGATGGTGACAGTCATTTCTCAGTCCTTGGTTTCGTATCACTTTGGTTAGGTTCGTCTGTTCTGTACTGCTGCTTCTATTCTAGCAATCATTCAACTGAATGAATAGCTATTTTACCGCTATTTCTAGACGTTTCCCGGCCCATAAAACTGGAGTGTACGCGAGGTGGGCCCGTCAGCAGTCGGCGAATAGCCACCGGCACGTGGTCCTCGGAATAGAGCCGCCGTAGAAGTCACTACGACTCCTACCGGAGCGGGCCGCTGCTGACCGGGCCAGCCCGCTTCCCGTGTCGTCCACGGCGTGTTTTTTATTCACGAAGCCTCAGCCGTTCCGGTGTGGCGACACAGCATTCCCGGGGGCAATGGCAGGGTTAACCCGGAAGGGAGCCGGCGCGTGGCCGGCTCCCATCGGGTTCCTCTGCAAAAGAAATCTGTGATCAGTCTAGCCCGCACCGTCGTTGTTGCCCGGCCTTTGCGTGTGTGGCGGCGCGGCACACGGCCGGGTCCCGGGCGTCGTGCGGGGACCGGCGGTCCGCCGCTGGTGATCGCTGCTTGTGGTTCGCACCGGCGGCGGACCGCCACGATTCTGGGAGGTGACGTGCCCGCCCTGCCCTGAGTGTCCTGCCCTGGGTGCCCGTTCTGTGCTGGGTGGCCGGGCGGCGTGGGATGCGCCGCCCGGCCCGCTTGGCTTCTCCCTACTCCGTGGTGGTGGTTTCTTTGCCGCTGTCGAGGATGATCTGTTCGACCTCGCTGGCGGTGTAGCTTCTCCGGACTAGTGACTATGGTCAAGACTCCAATGAATGCGCCCTCGCAGTTCCTGTCAACAAGACTCCGAAATGCCCGGGACTTGACGCCCCGCCGGCCCCGGGAGGAAGGTTGTAGCGTTAAACGTGTGGGGAGATTTTTGGGTCAGGCAGAAGGCCCAGCTGCAACAGCCCATGGCCCCCGAGACGGGGAACATCAAGGAGACGCTGTCCTGATGGACGAGTATCGGCAGCAGCAATCGGCGCAGGCGGCTTACTTACTTTCGGACCTGGACTCGTTGGAGGCTTGGCTCGCTTACTACGAGGTCGGCGGTCAGCTCAGTGAAGCGGAAATTGATGCCTATTTACACGGGCTAATGTCAATTCCCGAGTTGCAGCGCGACCTGATTGCTGAGGCACTAAACGATCACCTGACTGCACAAAATATCCCTGAGCTCGCGTCATATGCAGGAGATAAGGACGCGTAATTTAGCCACTGACCGTGACTCGGGACCAAAACCAAACCGGCCAGAGACGATTCATCTGGCCCTTAGCTGCCCTTCCAGCAGCCAGGGAAGCCTTGAGACATGGTGAAGGACCGTAACGCCGTAAGAATTAATGGGGAACCATGCATGATCCGCGCCGGATTGGGTACTACTTCTTTGAGACCTGCACGGCCAAGAGATAAGAATCGCATCCGCGCTGGGGGGATTGGAAGCTCTCCGGAGTCCGGACGATACATGATGTGAAGTTGTGGCCGCTGGCCACCGTGGGACAGGCCGCTGTCAGGATGTTGGGACCGTCGGCATTCCAAGCGACACTTGCCTGGCCATCTGTGTGAGCTTGTCCCTAGCGGCGTTCAGGCTGATCTCTATCCCTTCGAGTTCGCCCAACCATCCGCGCTCCCCGGCCTCGGCCCTCCGGTTTTCGAGGGCTTCGATCAGTTCTTCCAGACGGGGGCGTTGTGTCGGGTCGGGGCGCAGCATGGGGCATCGGATGCAGGCGTGCTCGTGAATGCATGGCGTCCCGTAGGCCCTTCCGCAGCTTCCGAGTTCGACCTTCCTCTTTTTGAAGTGTTCGTGGAACTCCCTTATCTCTGCTTCCGTGGGTTCGAGGTAGTCATTGGGTGGCCGCAGTGCCCTGCGCCTGTCGAGGAAGCCTCTGAAATGCCGGAGGGTCTCCTCATCGTTGATGGCTGCGTACCCCTGGGTTGTGGAGATGCTTTGGTGGCCCATGAGCTTGGCGAGAATGTGTATGGGCAGGCCAGCGGATAAGGCTGAGGTGGCGAAAAGTCTTCGAAAGTCGTGGGGTGTGAATTTGTAGTCGTCGCCGTTCTCGTCTTTGAGGCCACCCCTGATGATGGCGTCTTTGATGGCGATCCTGACCCAGGCGGTGGACATGGTTCGGCGTTCGCTTCCGGTGTGTAGCTGGAATAGGTGCGGAAGGGGCGGGCTGTAGACGCGTTCGGCTTCGTCGTAGCGGACTGCCAGGGGCACGCGTCCGTCCGCTGTGGCGATTCGTCTCTTGACGAGCGCGAATACGTGAGCGAGTTCAGGAGAGATGAGGAGTATCCGTTCCCTGTCCGTCTTTGAGGGAACGATTTGAAGAAGGGGAAGGGCTTCCCCGGTTTCGGGCAGTCGGTAGATGGAGAACGCATGGGTGGTGATCTCGACCAGTTCTTCGATCCGGACGCCGGTCTCGTTCAAAGTGTTGATGAGCGCCCAGCTCCAGAAACAGTTGTCTTCGAGCTGCGTTAGGTCAAAGCGACGTTCAAAGCGGCCGCCAGTTACCCAGACTCGTCCTGAGCCGCGCGGTGCGTTGATTGTTCTCCGCCTCATCTCGCAGCGCCGGTAGGTGATTCCTTGATGTTCGAATTCCTGCCCTTGGTCCGCCGCGGTTCCGGCCGCTAAGAGCGCTTGAGCATCTTTGAGTTCCTGGGCGGTGCTGGTCAGCAGCTTCGGCAGCAGCGGGCTTAGATCCCGGATCCTTTGATGGATTCGGGCTTGGGTTCGACGTTTGTGTTTGGTGGCGCCGGAGGTATCTTCACGTGTCAGGAACGAAGGGGCAGCCCATTCGGCCCAGTAGGCGTCGTCCGTGGCCCACGATGCGATGTCCAGATACAGGCCCCTGACGATGAACAGTGTGCGGTGCTTGGTCGAGATGGGCTTGTCTGTGAATCGGTTGAGCCAGGCTCGGCCTTCCTCGAAGCTGATGCGCAGGCTGTTGGCTTCGGGGTTGTGGGCTTCGATGTCGACCCAGAAGTTCTTGACCAGTTCGTAGACCATCCAGCGAAGGGTGGAGTAGTCCACCGATGGTTCTCTGATCTGGAGGTAGCGCACCAGCATGTCTCTCACCGGTTTGCTTCGGATTCCGTAGGAGTCGACCATTTCGGGTACGGAAGGCCGCCTGCCGGCGACGGCCTGCAAAAGTCCTGGCGTGGTGGAGTCGAAGATCCCGACATCTTTAAGCATGGCCCAGGCATAGGTGAGGCCATCGGGTTTCTGACCCCGGCCGATCTGGTAGTCCCGGAATTCAAGCAGATGTTCCGGACGCAGCTCCTGCAGGGGGACTCCGGTGTGGGCCAGCACTTTGGTCATGACCGTGATGCCGTTTTCGAGGTTCGACGGTCTCACCTGCAGCGATAACCCGTGTTCGGTCATCTGAGTGAAGAAGTCGGGATGCCTGTTTAAGCGGATCCGGTGGAGCCTCGGTGATCCCTCTCGAAGCCAGGTGTAGCTAGGCCGGATCACGTCCAGGGCTATGAGGTCGGCGATTCCATTCGCGGATTCGAATGCTGCCCGGTTCAGGTAGATCCCCTTCCAGGGAGATCCGAGCCGGTCCTTCCAGTCATGCCCAGGGTCCTGGCAACCGGCATTTTGCCACCGCTGCTGCCAGGTCTGCCCTTCGAATTCATTCAATCCCTTCAGGATGACGCTCACGCCCCGGACCGTTACTGTATCTGCGCCCGCGAGGCTCTTCGCGTGTTCAATCAGTTCGTCCTGTGTTGCCAGGGAAAGGCGTGGCATGGAGTCTTGCGGGTCGCCTTTCGGCTCTGAGGGCGGTGCGGCAACAGGGGGTGAGGGGACATAATCCCGAACTATTGCCACTCGTTACCTCCAAAAAGTTCCGTCATGTCTGCGGCCGAGTATGGCGATGCGGGTGCAGGAGCCGACTGAGGATTTCGCTTTGCTACAGCTCGCAAGATGAAGTGCTGGTTCACCCGTTCGATGACTTCGTCCTCACGGAGCCGTAAGTAGGCTTCGGTCGTGGTGATGTGAACATGGCCGAGAACCGCCTGGATATCCGTGAGGGCGACGTTCGGGTCTCGTGCCATCCGGATGGCGGCCGTGTGGCGGAAATCGTGGAGGGTCCAGTTAGCACCCAGGACAGTGTTCACACGGCGAAGAATGCCCCTGGCTGCTTCATAATTCAGCGGCCGGTAGGGCTTTCGTAGAGTCCACCAGGCAGCGGCCCCTGGCCGGATTAAGTCTTCGGGGAGCGATTCCTGATAGAGCCGAAACCATCTGAAGGCCTCGTTGGACGCGGGGATCCGTTGGAGGGCTCCGGAGCCCTTGCGCACGACGGAGATGCATTGTTGCCCCACATCGACCATTCCGTTGGTTAGTCCGACGAGCTCTGAGGGCCGGGCGGCGCTGGAGACATAGAAGGCGACCAAGGCTCTGTCCCTGTCCGTTCCGAGCTTGGTAAACAGGTCCTCGAAGGCCTTATCGGGGATGGAGCGGGGTGCTTGGACGGGGACCTTTTGACGGTAGTCAGCTCGAGGTCCTTGCCGGAATTCCTCCTCCGGGTTGTGGTGGGCTCCGAAACGGCCGTAATAGCCGGCACGCTCCGGCACTGGATTCCGCAATAACCCGGTCAGGGCTCGCCGGTGGAAGTCGTAGAACGCGAAGAGCACTGACAGATTGTGGTTGATGGTTCGTGGGGAGTACTGATCGCTCAGATGCGGCTTGCCCGAAACTTCGTTGACTGCCGGCACCGGCCGTCGTGGCCGCGCAGGGTTTTTCGTCGATGCTCGAAGCATCGTCACGAATTCCCGCACGTCATCGCGGGTCACCCGATTCCAGTCCTTGCCAGAACCCCACAGAAAGCGGAACCATCTCAGGAGGTCTCTGGCATATGACTCCACGCTCGACGAGCTCATCCCCCGGGCCCAAAAGTCTTGCAGGTATTGCTGCACGCTCGGTATTGGCCGATCCTCGGGATCGCTGACTAGCCAGTATGGTGCCACCAAAATCGCCTGGACCCGGCCTCGAGAACTATCTTCGTCGAGAATGTCCTGACTCTGCGTACCCATGCCCGTGACTCCATTGTCCGTTGGTCGTCCTAAAGCTAACGCGCTTAGTCCGGTCAACATATCCCCAGGTGACGAGCTGGGTCAGGTAGTCGCGGTGGGTCTGGCTCGGGGACCGCCATGAATCCTTGGCGATCGTCTTCTCGTACCCTGCGCAGACGAGTGCGATCAGGGCGACCTCGGGCCGTGCCGTGGTCTTTCCGACGTGGTCCCGCAGGGGGTTCCAGCCCCACCGGTCACTCTCTTCGACCTTCGCCCCGACCATGTCGGTAGCGACCTTGCCGTCGTAGCCGCTGGCCGTTTCGGGGTGGTGGGTGATGGCGTGCACGGTGAAGTACTGCCAGCCCTTGGGTGCCTGCTTCCTGGCCAGCAGGGTCTTCACGAAGTCACGGCGGACTGTCGTGGCTGACTGCATCAGCTTGTTGTTCTCGATCAGGGTCTTCCGCTCCGCTTTCTGTTCCTCGGTCATCGGACCCTTGGCCGAGGACGGGGCGCCGTAGCCGGTGTAGCGGAGGGTGTACCCGAGGTCTTTCCACCCGGCGATGACGGGGACGGTGGAGTGGTTGCCGTTGTAGGCGGTGGTGATGGCTACGGCGTTGGCGTCCTCCTCGGTGGCCGGTTCCCCGTCGGGCCGGTTCAGTGAGGACACCCTGACGTTCTCGCTGTCCCCGTCATACCCTGCCGTGTCGACGACGGTAGTTCCTGCCGCTTCCAGCTCTGCCCGCAGGGTGGCGAGGGCGGCGGCCCGTTCGCGGCGGTCGCGCAGCTGCTGGGTGACGTGGACGAGCATGTCGGGTTCGTCCCGGATGACCGATTCGAGCTCTTCGGTCGCGTCCTGGTCGTTCTCGAATTCGGCGAGGATGAGGGCTTCGTCGATGGTGTAGCCCTTGCCCAGGGCGGCGTTGCCGGTGTCGGTGGACTTGGCTTTCAGGGCGGATTCCACGGTGGTCCTGGTCCGGCCGGTTTTCTTCGCGATCGCGGCGGCGGAGACGCCGATCAGGGAGAGCTGGTGGTAGGCCTCGGCCTCGTCCGCTTCGGTCAGCCCGGCGCGCTGGATGTTCTCCACCACCTGCGTCACGATCCGCTCGGCCTCTTCCGGTGACTCGATGATCATCACTGGGATCAGCGGGCGCTCGGCTTCAACGGCGCCGCGGGTGCGGCGCTGGCCCATCAAGACATGCACGGTGCCGTCGTCCTTGCGGTGGGCGATGACCGGTTCCATCACGCCGTGTTCCCTGATGCTGTCCACGAAGTCGCCGGTCAGGGCGGCATCCCTGCGGACATTGACATCCACGGTCAGGGTTGCCGGGTCGAGCATTTCCAGTACGGGTGCTGTGGTTGTTGCTGTCATGGCTTTGGTGTCCTTTGCAGAGGATCTTCGGTGGGTGGGGCGGTGCATGGTGACCGGCCAGCTCCCCCTGTCCCTCCCGACGCTTCTATGTCTTGTCAAGCGGCTGGAAGGCGGGTGCGGGCCAGGTTGTTTGCCGATGGTCGGGCGGCTTAGGTGACCGGCCAGCGTCCCCTCTCCCCCGTTGTTTTGGCTGCTGGCGAAGCTTGCGGAGCTGTGGCCGACGGAGGCCTGTCTACCCGCAGGGCAAGGGGCGGGAAATTCCCGGAGGAAATCAGCGACGAAGGAGCGCCGCAGGGACATTTACTGAACCGCAGGC
This sequence comes from Arthrobacter sp. BGA-UO-ETr-C19, assembly GCF_059568005.1. NCBI lineage: Bacteria > Bacillati > Actinomycetota > Actinomycetes > Micrococcales > Micrococcaceae > Arthrobacter > Arthrobacter sp. BGA-UO-ETr-C19. The sequence continues at coordinate 158,723 of NZ_JCAQPC010000009.1, read as the reverse complement.
CCCGACGAAGGAGGGGCTAGACCGGCCGGAGCGGACACGTACAATCCGTCAGGACAGCAGCCAAAACTGAAAAGCGCTTCTACAGCCCGAGCGAAGCGAGGCCCTTTTCAGGGTTTAAAGGGCTGAGGCCGGCCCCTTGGGGCCGGCCTCAGTTTTCCCTCAGCAAAAGGAAACTCAGTGCTCCAGCGTCATCGCTGCAGCAACTTACAGGTCCAGCGGGGATTTCTCCCAGGAGATATCAACGATGGGGGCGCCTGGCTGCGGCATGGTCAACATCGAGAGCTCGAGAACGTCCTGGGCATGGGTGGCGTCGGCAGGTGCTGCGTCATCGTCCGTCAGGATGTACTCGTGGCTCATGTGCTGCCCCCAGGCTCTAGTGGATCGTGTTCCTTTTCCACTGTAGCCCGGCGTCTGGCCGTTGCCCGCTTATGGTGCTGCGCCCGCGGCAGCGTGATCGGCGGCCGGAGGAGCGCATGCGGGGGAGGCCGCCGCCGCACCCAAGGGGCCGGACCGCTTTCCCGGTCCGGCCCCGTTGTTGTTCTTAGCGGTGCCGCTTATAGGCGGTTGCCTGGTTCTTCGCGGCCGGGGCGATGGTTCCCCGGCTCACCAGCTGGTCCATCAGTCCCGCGAGCCTGTAGCCCGGGGTATCAGCCAGAGCAAGCTTGAAGTGGTCCGCAGCTACCGACGACTGACCCTTGAGGTACGCCAGCCACCCGATCAAGGTCAGCAGGGGCGCCCGGTAGCCTTCCGGCGCGGCGTCGATGAGGTCCCGGGCGGTTTCCTGCGCCCGGTCCACGCGGTTCCAGTCCGGGGCGATACCCTCCCCCACGAGCAGATTCCCGCTTCCCTCGGCGTCCGGCAGCTCCGGGTCGATCACGTTGCAAAATAACGTGTCCCGCAGGTCCGGGCGCTGGAAGCACGCCAGCAGCTCCACCGTTGTCTGCGGATCCGTCCACCCGTCCCGGGTCAGGGCCTCTGCCCACAGTTCCCGGCCCGGACGCAGCTCCGCGCCCAGCACTCCCGGGAGCGCGTGGCGGATCTGTTCCTCCCTGTCTGCCGGGCCTGCAAACGGCGCGTAACTGGTGCCGGGCGTCTTTTCGTAGCTGCTGCCACGGAACACCAGTTCCGCGTTCAGCTGCCCGTCCGTGATGGATTCCAACGATTCGGGCGGGCAGCACCCGGCGTCGCTGTCGCACAACAGGTTTTGCCAGTGCGACGGGGTGACCAGCCACGCGTCCTGCAGCGGGGTACCTGCGCTGTCCAGCGCCTCAATGACGGCCTCGACGTGGTCGTGGAACGGGCGGGGCTGCCCGGGCGCGGGGGTGCTGGCCGTGTAGATGGCCAGCAGCACCGCCGTGGCCCGAGTGTCCAGTGCGAGGTAGTCCACCATGGAGGCGGCGAAACCGGCGGGTTCCGAGGAGACGGGGGCGTCGACGCGGAGTGTCGCGCCCAGCGTCTTGCCCCGCATGGTCAGGAACACAAAGGATTCCCGCGGTACGAACCCGAGGGAGTGCGGGATGAAACCGAGGATGTCGGCGGGGCTGGAGATGCGGATTGCGTCGTTCATGTTGAAAGTCCTTTGCTGAGGAATGGGTGGTCGGGGCGGCTTAGGTGACCGGCCAGCGTCCCCTCCCCCCCGTTGTTTTGGCTGCTGGCGAAGCTTGCGGAGCTGTGGCCGACGGAGGCCTGTCTACCCGCAGGGCAAGGGGCGGGAAATTCCCGGAGGAAATCAGCGACGAAGGAGCGCCGCAGGGACATTTCCTGTCACGCGGGCCCCGACGGAGGAGGGGCTAGACCGGCCGGAGCGGACACGTACAATCCGTCAGGACAGCAGCCAAAACGTCGTAGACAGAACAGGGCCAGGGGCGGCGGAGCCCTGCGGAGCCGGCACTGGACCCACAGCCGGCCGCGCCAGCGGACGCCCTTTTCCTGGTGAGCCCTGCGAACCCCTCTATCAGCACCCCGGGTCTTCTCTCGGCGTCCCTGGCATCGGCGGCCGCACGCCCCGGGTCGCCGGCACTGAGTGTGCGAATGGCGGTCCGCCGCAGCCGACCCACCTCCCAAGCCGGCCACGACGGCGTACCGCCACCGGTGACCGCCCCAGCAACGGGACGGCCACCTGAAAGGACTAGTCTGCGAGGAGTTCGGCCACTTCGGCCGCGTCAGACACCAGCACCGCCGCGCCTTCTTTCAGGAGCCGGTGGCATCCTGCCGAGTTGGCGCTGTGCACGCTCCCGGGGACGGCCGCGACATGCCGGGCAATCGTTTCGGCGTGGTGGGCAGTGTTCAGCGCCCCTGAGCGCCAGCGGGCTTCCACGACACAGGTCACCCCGGCGAGGGCGGCGATGATGCGGTTTCTCTGCAGGAACCTGTGCCGGGTCGGGGTGGAACCGGGCGGGAGCTCGGAGAGCGTCAGGCCGTTGCTGCGAATCGCGGCCGCGAGATCAGCGTTACCGGACGGGTAGTCACGGTCAAGGCCTCCGGCCAGTACCGCAAGGGTCGCCGGTCCTACTCCCTGGCTCCCGGCCAACGCAGCCCGGTGCGCGTGCGCATCGATGCCATAGGCCAACCCTGAGATGACGCAGATTCCACGTTGGGCCAACCCGTATGCCATATCGCCTGTAACCGAGGCGCCGTAGCTGGTCGAGTCGCGGGAACCGGTCAGTGCCACACACTCTGAAGGCGCTGGAATGCCGTTATCGATGTTGCCCCGGTACCAAAGCCCGTACGGGGCGTCGGGCAGATCGTCCAGGCCTTCCGGCCAGCGCCCATCCCCTGGGATGAGGAACCCGCCGCCCAGCCGTTCGATGGTGGCCAGGTCCCTCTCGGGGTCGAGCTCCGGAACCCGCGGAGCCCACCGCTTCAACCCTTCTGACAGGTCTTCGACCGTGGCCTCCGGAATGGCGTGGACGGGCTGCGCACCGGTGGCAAGCCGCAACGCGGCGTACGCACCGAGCCTACCCACGAGGGCCCGACCGACACGGTCGCTGGGTTCGAAGAGTCGGGTCAGGGCTGCGCGTGCAATGCGATCATTCATGGTTTCTCTCGTCCTTTGCTGAGGATCCGGTGCGTGGGGCGGCTTTGATGACCGGCCAGCTTTCCCTCTCCCCCGGTTGTTTTTGCCTGCTGGCGGAGCAGCGCGTAGCTGTGCCCGTCGGAGCCGGGGCAACCCGAAGGGCAAGCAGTGGATGGGTTGTGGGAGGAAATAAGCGAAGCGCCGACACAAGGCATCAGCTGCGCAGCCGTCCGCAGGACGGTTGAACCGGTGGAGCGGGCACGTACGATCCGGAGGACAGCAGCAAAAACAGAAAAACGCTTCTACAGCCCGAGCGAAGCGAGGTCCGTGCAGTAGACCTGGGCGCTAGCTAAGCGAGGCCGGAAAGCGGAGTCTTCAGACAGCGCGTGGATTCCGGGCTACGTTGTGGTGCTCTCGCGTGCAGCACGGGCTTGCTGGTGGCGGTAGAGCGTTGCGCGGCTCCAGCCAACGAGACGCGCGGCGTCCTCGGCGGTGCGCCCCTTGGCGCGGGCGTCCAGGGCGATCGCGAGTTTGTCTGCGATGACGGTCGGGTCCGACAGCGGCCGGCCGAAGCGTGTGCCGTTTTGTCGTGCTGCGGAAATGCCGGCATTGACCCGCTCGATGATGAGCTCGCGCTCATACTCGGCAAGGGTGGCGAGCATGTTCAACATCAGCCGGCCGGTCGAGGTTGCCGGGTCGATACCATCAGCGACGGACCGCACGTGGACACCGCGGCCGCGCAGCAGGGCCACCGTGTTCAGCACGTCGATCAGCGACCGGCCCAAGCGGTCGACACGCCACACAACAACGGTGTCGCCTTCCTCGGCATACTCGAGGAGCCTTTTCATACCGGGCCGCTCGATCGCCGTCTTGCTACCGGAAGTCACATCGGCAAAGACGTCACGTTTCTGCACACCAGCGGCAACCAGCGCGCCCAGCTGGAGCTGGGCGTCCTGGCCTGAAGTACTCACGCGGGTATAACCCAGTAGCCTCACAAAGCAATTCTGACTCGAAAAGCCACCAACGTGCCCCCAGTGAGACGACTTGTAGTGAGACGACTTTACGAGACGCGGACGGCCCGGTGTTTCCGCCCACTCGCCTGGGCTCCAGATGAGCCCGATGGCATGTCTCGAAAAGCTTTGAGATACGAAACGTGTCACCGAGAGAGATAATCGCTGCGCTGGCACTGGTCCAATTTTCAATGAAACGGCGCAAGTTAGACCACAGTCGGCGATTCCCGTAACTATGGCGCAAAACCTTCTGGGTTGAATCGATCATTCATTGTTAGTTATGCGACATGGCGCTTAGGGGCTTACGCCGGGTTACTGCCTTGGGATCTCTCCAAGTCACGGCGCTGGGCATGGCCTCACTGCCCAGGGGAGCGGCGCAAGTGTTGTACGCACCAGCAGATGCCCGCCAGCGGGACACGGTAGGACAGCGGCAACTCAGGGAGAGCGCCGCTGATCAGGCCAAGTATGGTCAGCAGTTGGATTAGTTCGCGTTCGATCGGCATGCAGCCCAGTGAAGCGGAGCCAGGCTAGCCCGTGGGGGAAGGCATGGATATGGGAGAACCCATCAACCAGAACGAATCAGGGCGAAGCTCTTGTCGTAGGCGGCCCGCTGCTCCGCAAGCCCATGACCGGTTTCTCACCAAAGGATCGGCTATTAGAACAGGCTCATGGTCGGATAAGCGTCTCGGGGGTGCCCGGAAATGTGGGTTTTGGCGGTAGTTGGCGGCTTTTTGTTGTCGCTATGTGTCGTGACTGTCTACCAGTTGACCGCTGACAGCAGTCCGTTCGGGAGGTGTCATTCGGGTGTGGCATGGTGGGCCAGTGCCCAGTTTTGCCCGGTTAGGTGGTCGTTGCCGCGCATGCGCATGGCGACGACTAGGCCGGAAGCGGCGGTGAGTGCAGCGACGGTCGAAATGGCTGCGGGAATCCCATACAGGTCTGCGAGAAGGCCCGACAGGAGTGCCCCTACGGCGAAGCCGCCGTCGCGCCAGAGTCGGTAGATCCCGACGGAGCGGGCCCGCCAGGTGGGGTGGGCGACGTCGCCGATTGCGGCCAGGAGGGCGGGGTAGACCATGGCCGTTCCGAGCCCGAGGAGGACTGCGGCGATGAGCCAGGGCCCGAAATTGTGGGATGTGGCAACTATTGCGAGTCCGACGGCTTGAACGATCATGCCGGCCACGATGAACCATTTGCGGCCCCAGCGGTCTGAGGCGGCCCCGGTGAGAAGTTGGGCGGCGCCCCAGACCGCGGGGTAGGCGGCGGCCAGGATCCCTACCTGGTTCAGGTTGAGTCCGGAGCTGACGAAGAGGACCGGAAAGAGTCCCCAGGCGAGGCCGTCGTTGAGGTTGTTCACCAGTCCTGCCTGGCTGGCTGCGGAGAGTGAGCGGTCTTTGAAGCTGGTGAGGGTGAACACCTGGCCCGTGGTGGGGCCGGCGTCGGCACTCTTGTGTGTACTGACGTGCTGGGAGGCTTCTGTCTTGGCATGGTGGTGGGTCTCGCGAATGGTCAGGACTGACAGGCCTAACCCGAGGGCGATGTAGGCGGCTCCGAGGAGGAACGGGCCGGGTCGGAGCCCGTAGGTGGAAGCGATGTACCCGGTCGCGAGGGCTGTGACGGCGACGCCGAGATACCCTGCTGCTTCGTTCAGGCCCATGGCGAGACCGCGCTGTTTCGGGCCGGTCAGGTCCATTTTCATTATCACGGCGGTGGACCAGGTCAGGCCTTGGCTGACACCGAGGAATACGTTCGCCGCGACGATCCATCCCCACGACGGGCCGAAGATGAGCATGAGCGGAACAGGGATTGCCACCAGCCAGCCCGCGACGAGGACGGGTTTGCGGCCGTACCGGTCTGAGAGGGTTCCGGCGAAGTAGTTTGTCGCGGCTTTGGACAGGCCGAAGGCGAGGATGTACGTCAGGGCGCTTGTGTACAGGTCCAGGTGGAATGTTTGGGAAGCGAGCAGCGGCAGGACGGTGCGTTCCTGTCCGAGTGTCCCGCCCACCAAGGCGTTGACGGCCACCAGCAGCATAAATTGCGCCAGGTTCTGCCGCAGACCCAGCACGGCACTGGTGGAGTCCAGGGTGCTTCCCGCCTTTGTTCTGGCCATTCCGGGGTGCTCGCTTTCTTGCCGGGGACATGAAGGTGCCCGGACGCGTGGGGGAACGCGTCCGGGCCGGAAGCCCGGGCAGGAGGGGGGTCCTGCCCGGGCGGTCTTTGGGGGCTACTTTGCTGAGACGGCGTTCTGTCGCGTCTGCTGCCACATGGTCCAGGCGGCGTAGCTGCCGTCGAGTTCGACGACGTCGTACCCGGCACGCCGCAGGGCGCTGGCGGCTACGGAGTTCCGCACGCCGGACTGGCAGTAGGACACGATGGTGCCGCCGGCAGGGAGCTCATCGAGGTGCCACAGGAGGCGGCCGCCGCTGAGCTGGTACGAGCCCGGGATGTGTCCGGCCTTGTGTTCGGTCTTGTTCCGGACATCCAGGATCATGGCGGCGTCGAAGCCCGGCAGTTCCTCGGGCTGGATCAGCTGGGGCGTGAAGGCGGGCAGCCCGTCGATGCCGGTGACGTAGCCGGCCACGTTGTCGATGCCTACGCGGACCAGGTGGTCCCACATGTCCTGGGCCTGTTCCTGGTCCTGGGCCAAAAGGACCAGCGGGTTCTTGTCCGTTTCCGGGTTGACCACCCAGGCGCCGTAGCTGGCCACGGACTTGCCCGCGGGAACGTTGAGGGACCGGGCCACGGTGCCTTCGTGAACGTCGCTGTTGGAACGGGTGTCGATGAAGGTCAGGGTGTCTGCTGCCAGGCCCGCGGCAACGATCCCGGTGGAGAGCTCGGGCAGCGGGGCGCGGTCGCCCATGACGTCCGGGCCCAGGCGGTTTTCGCGCTTCATGCGGCCGAAGTAGGCGTGGGCGTCGGGCTGGCCGTCGAGCAGTTCGTCGATGAAGCCCTGCTCGTCGTTGGCGGCCAGGTACGGACCCCACCAGGCGTAGAGCCGTTCGTAGCCCACCGTGGAGGAGGGGATGGCGCCCAGGGCCTTGCCGCAGGCGCTGCCGGCGCCGTGGGCGGGGTGGACCTGGACGTAGTCCGGCAGGGTGAGGAACTTGTCGCGGAGGCTGGCGAACAGCTGCCTGGCACCCTCGAAACGGGTGTCGATGCCGCCGGCGGCTTCGTCCAGCAGGTCCGGGCGGCCCAGGTCGCCGGAGAAGACGAAGTCACCGGAAAGCAGGTAGCCGGGCTGGTCGCTGAACGCGCCGTCGGTCACCAGGAAGGACAGGTGCTCGGGGGTGTGGCCAGGGGTGTGCACGGCCTGGATGCTGATGTTGCCGATGGTGATCTTGTCGCCGTCGTAGAGGCGTTCGCCGTCGAATTCGTACTGCCAGTCCGGTCCGCCCTCGCCGGAGACGTAGATCTTCGCGCCGGTCGCGGCAGCGAGTTCACGGGTGCCGGAGAGGTAGTCGGCGTGGATGTGGGTTTCGGTGACGGCAATGATCTTCATGCCGTTCTTTTCAGCCAGTTCCTGGTAGACCGCGATGTCGCGGCGGCCGTCGACAACAACGGCGGTGCCGTTGGCCTGGCAGCCGATCAGGTAGCTGGCCTGGGCGAGGTCTTCATCGTAAATGCGCTCGATAAGCATCTGGTGATCTCCTTCGGTTGAAAGGGGTTTGGGGGCTTGGTTCTGAATCCAGTATAGATACCCCCCGGGGTATCCTGCAAGCGGACTGCAGCCTAGGCCGTTTTACTGTGGAACAGCTTGCGCAGGAGACTGGCAGGCCTGCCCGGGCATGGCCCGGCTGTTGTTGCGGCGGGTTTTCCGGGGTGGGTTGATAGGTGACGGGGTGGCCTGCCCGGTACCACTCGGTGATCCCGCCGGCCACGTTGACCGTCTGGTATCCGCGGTCGGTAAGGATCCGCGCGGCCTGGCTGCTGCGTTTTCCTGACCCGCACATGAGGTAAAGCGTGCCGCCGGGCAGGTCTGCAAGCCGGGAGGGCAATTCGTCCAGAGGGATGTTCAGGCTCCCAGGGACGTGTGCGGTCGCATGCTCTTCCCGGCTCCGCACGTCCACCAGCGCGGCGCGGGGCCACACCGTGGCGAGCTCGTCTGCCGTTACCGTGCGGTACGCATGGTCGCCCGGCATCGCGTCACACGTTCTGGGCGGCGTCGGCACGCAGTTTGGCCATGTCGACGTTCTTGACGGCCTGGATGACTTCTTCGAGGCCGGTGGCGTTGAGCGCTCCGGGCTGGGAGAAGACCAGGGTTTTGTCCTTGAAGGCCATCAGGGTGGGGATGGAGGTGATGTTCGCTGCTGCGGCGAGGGCCTGTTCGGCTTCGGTGTCCACCTTGGCGAAGGTGATGTCCGGGTGGCGTTCGGAGGCGGCGCCGTAGGTGGGTGCGAACTGGCGGCAGGGGCCGCACCAGGCTGCCCAGAAGTCAACGAAGACGATCTCGTTGCTCTCCAGGGTCTGGGCGAAGCTTTGTTCGGTGAGGTCGATGGTTGCCATCGTCTTTCGTTCCCTTCGGGGGTGGTCTTGGGTGTGTCGGCGGGGCGGTGAAGCTTAGGTGGTGAGGAGGCCGGCGCGGGTCCAAGCGGTCATGCCGCCGGCCATGGTGTCCGCGGTGTAGCCGGCTCCGTTGAGGGCGTCGGCCACGGCAGCGCTGCGGTTGCCGCTGCGGCAGACTGCGATCACGGGCACGGCCGGGTCCAGCTCGCCCAGGCGGGCCTGCAGCTGGCCCATGGGGATATGCAGGGCGCCGGGGATCATGCCTTCGGCGACCTCGAAGTCCTCGCGGACGTCAAGGATCCGGGCGGTGGAGCGGCGCTGTTCGGCTTCGGTGATGGTGATTTCAGCCATGGGGTTCTCCTTCGAAGTGGTTCGGCTGGGTGTGTGCAAGTTGTTGCTTGCCTAACGGACGGGTTCGCCGGCCTGGCGCCAGGCGGCCATGCCGCCGCGCACTGAGTAGGCGTCGTATCCCTTGGCGGCGAGGAGTCGGGCTGCTGAGGCCGAGCGGACGCCGGAGGCGCAGACGGCGATCACGGGACGGGTTTTTTGGATGCCGGTGGTGCTGGCCTGCAGCCTGTCCAGGGGGACATGCTTGGCCTGGGGAGCCCGGCCGGTCCGCCACTCCTGGGCTGACCTGACGTCGATGAGCGTGGCCCCGGAGCCCAGGAGGTCCTTGGCCTGGGCTACGGAGATTGTCTTGTAGGGCTTGCTGAAGGCCTTCTTGAGGGAATCGATCAGTCCCATGGTGTTCTCCTCTATAGATGGGTCAGGCGGTGACCGCGCCGGCGGTGACCCACGCCGCGACGGCGAAGATGAGTACCGCAAACGAGATACGGATGTGCTTGTCGTGCAGGTGGCGGGCAAACCGTGCGGCAACCACCGATCCCACGATGGCCGGGATGGCGAACGACAGTGTGGTGGCCCAGTCGATGGTGTATCCGGCAGCGTGTGCACTGAACCCGGCGGCGGAGTTGATGACGATGATTGCCAGCGAGGTTCCCACGGCCTGTTTCATGCGCAGGCCCAGAAAGATGGTCAGTGCGGGGGTGATGAGGAAGCCGCCACCTACGCCGAGCAGTCCGGTGAGGAACCCCACGAGCAGGCCCACGCCGACGGCCTTGGGGGCGCAGGACCGGAACGCCCGGTGCGGCCCCGTGCTGCAGGACCCTTCAGTTTCGCGGGACTTCATGAGCATCCGGATGCCAGCTGCCACCATGATCACGGCAAATGCCAGCATCAGGATGTTCGGGTCCAGCAGTTTGCCCACGGCCGCGCCGGCCCAGGCTGCCGGAATCCCGGCGGCCCCGACCAGTGCGATCACAGGCCAGTTCAGGCCATCCCGGACCCTGGGCAGCAGCGCGGCAAGCGAGGATACGCCCACCACCAGCAGCGACGTGGGAATCGCCTGCGCCGGGGTCATGCCCACCCCGTACACCAGGGCCGGAACGGCGATAATGGACCCGCCGCCGCCCACAACACCGAGGACAATGCCGACGACGAGCCCCAGAGCCAGGGCTGGAATCATGCCGCGGCGTCCTCAACCGTCTGCAGGGGAAGCTGCAGGATGGCGCTTTCGCGGGTGGGCTCCTTGGCGGCCTTGTTCCACGGCATGGCCGAGAGGGCCTGGCCCATGGCGCAGGTGTTGGTCGCGGCCGAGAACGTCAGGCCGGTCCCGATGACCCCGGCGAGGGTCCGGATCTTCGGAGAGACGAACTTGCCGCCGGCCAGGCCCAGGACCACGAGGGACCCGGCCACAAGGCGGACCTGCCGCTCAAGGTCCCAGCGGTCCTTACCCCTGACGACGTCCCCGCCGGCGGTGGCGAAACCGGGTGCACCACCGGTCAGGACATAGGCGGTGTCGATTCCGGCCTTGGCCAGGCGCTGGCGGGCCTGCTCGGCGCGCACGCCGGACTGGCAGACCAGGACTACACGGGAGCCAAGGCGGGCGGCGAACTCGTCGGTGTGCTCGGACAAAAGCGGCAGCGGCACGTTGTAGGAGCCGCGGATGTGCATGGACTCGAACTCAGCGGCGGAGCGGACGTCGATCACCACGAGGTCCTGGTCCTCCTTGAACCAGGACTGGAGGGTCTCAGGGGCAAGTGCGGTAACAGCGGGTGCCGTGGAAGGGGAAGTCATGGTTGGCCTCTCGGAAGGGGTCGGGTGGATACCCCACCGAGTATTCCAGATACCCCGGGGGGTAGTCAAAACACCCTAGGGGGTATAAGATTGAGGGAAGTCATCGATATTTGGAGAAACCCGTGGAACTCAATCCCTCAGAACTCACCCCTGTCATCAACCGGCTCAAGCGCGCGCAGGGCCAGCTGTCCGCTGTCACCCGCATGCTTGAAGAGGGCCGGGACTGCAAGGATGTCGTGACCCAGCTCGCGGCCGTGTCCAAGGCGCTGGACCGGGCCGGGTTCGCCATCATCGCCACGGGCCTTGAGCAGTGCATTGTCCAGAAGGACACATCGATGGACAGGAAAGATCTAGAAAAGCTCTTCCTTTCCCTCGCCTGACCAGTCCGACTTTCGAGCTACCTCAAGGAGACCCATGACGTACACACTCACTACCACCGTCGCCCTTCCGTGGGCCGAAGCCCTGGACCGCACCCGGGACGCCCTGTCAGCTCAAGGGTTCGGGATCCTCACCGAAATCAACGTCCGTTCCACCTTCGAAGCCAAGCTTGGTGCTGAAGCCGCCGATGCCGTCGGCGACTACGTGATCCTTGGTGCCTGCAACCCGGCCCTGGCCAGCCGCGCCCTCGCCGCCGAACCCGAAATCGGCGCGCTGCTGCCGTGCAATGTCGTGGTGCGCCGGAGCAAGGATGCAGACGCGACCACGGTGGAAGCCATTGACCCCCAGACCATGGTCCAGCTCAGCGCCGCACCGGCCGTCAAGGAGATCGCCGACGACGCCGGCACCCGCCTCCGGAAGGCCCTCGCCGACCTGGACGAAGCGGCGAAGTAGGCTGTTCGTGCAAACAACGCTGCCAGAGACCGTGCAGGCCGGGCCCGGCCTGCTAATCCACTCCGCCAGCCCGCTCGAACAGGAAGCCCTGACCGGCATCCTGCGCAGCGCCGCCAACGCCCGCGCCGCTCTCGGCCAGGGAGCTCACATTGAAGTGGTAATCCAAGGCCTCGGCGTCAAGCACCTCTCCACCAGCACGCCCGCCACCGAAGCCATCACAAACGCCGGGCAACTCCACGTGGACATCCCCGCCTGCGGCAACAGCATGCGCTCAGCAGGCATGTAAGACAAAGACCTCACCCCCGGCGTCGGAACCGTGCCCGCAGCCATCGCCCACCTCGCCCGGCGCCAATGGGACGGCTGGGCCTACGCCAGGCTGTAGCGTCGCCCTAATGGTGTAAAAACTGGAGACCAACCCTGGTGCAGGCGCTCATTGGCACGTCTCGGAAATCAAAGGGTTACGAGACGACCTAGGGCTGGCGGCTCGGGCACAGGGCTCATGAATGGGGTAAAAATCGCCCTCATGCTCATGCCGGTACCCCGGTGCCGACGTTCCAGCAGGAACCGGGCCGGACTAGTCAGCATGCTGATCTTTTATTAGGGTTGGGTTCTGAACTGACCGGTGAGACCGGAGGCAGGCCCATTTCACGACCAGAACGCGGAAGAACGAGCGTCACCGTTGAGGCGGTGGTGCGGGCCGTGCTGGGCCTTTCACTGTTGTTGGCGTTCACGACTTCTGCCGCGGCTGCCTTGTGCCTGCAGATGGACGACCGCGGGGCTGCTGTAGCCGTGACCGCCTCCCACCCTGCGGCGGCGGTCACGGCCGTGCAGGGCAAGGGCCCAGTGGCAACCGCGGCCGCGGATGATCCCATGCGGTCACCGTCCCGGCATGCCTGCTGCTGTCAGCAGGAGAACACACCCAAGGCCATAACCTCGTCCCAGCGGGCTTATCCCGAACCTGCCTCTGTCGCGTCCGTGCCGGCGAAACTGTCATCTTCCAGTAACAGTGATGTGCCGCCTGGTTCGGTTGATCCAGTGGTGGAAAAACGCGATTATCTGGCCCCGTCATTAACGGCCCTGTCTATTAGCCGGACGTAAGCCGGCACCTTCATGCTGCGCCATCTGCTGGTGCGCAGCAGCTGCCGAATGGCCGTCGAACCGGCCGCCCGGCCCGACGAGGGTCAGACCAACAAGTGATAGGTGACAGCTGCGGCAAATCTTGGATTCGCCGCAGCGTATTTGAGGAGAAACCAATGACCCACCATGTAACGTCCATGCTCGATACCTACCCGAAGGATCTTGGCGGGGTGGACAAGGAAAAGCTTGTCCAGTGCATCGAGGCCTGTTTCGAGTGCGCTCAGACCTGCACCGCGTGCGCCGACGCGTGCCTGAGCGAAGACATGGTCGCGGACCTGACCAAGTGCATCCGCACCAACTTGGACTGCGCCGATATCTGCGTCACGACCGGCAACATCCTGTCCCGGCACACCGGTTACGATGCCAACCTCACCCGCGCCGTCCTGGAGGCCTGTCGTACCGCCTGCAAAGCCTGTGGTGACGAGTGCGAACGGCACGCCGGAATGCACGCCCACTGCCGGGTCTGCGCCGAGGCATGCCGCCGCTGCGAGACAGCATGCCAGGAACTTCTATCCTCGCTCGGCTAAAACCACTTCCAAAACACGGCCAATGTTCGGGATCGACGCCCCATCCAGATCCCGCAAAATCCCATTCATCCCGCAAAATCCCGTTCAGAACCTTTTCCCGGCTGTGCTCCCGCACAGACGGGGAGTGGGGCTGCAGACTTGAAAGAAGTCCCCCTCCATGAGTGCAGAGAATCACCCCGGAAGCCGCCCCGGAAACGGCGGTCACCGGCAACAGCAAGCAGAACAGCACCAACCTGGCGCCCCGGCCGTCAACGACAGCAACCACTCCGGACACGGCACCGGCGGGCACGGCTCGGCCCGAATGTATGTGAAATTCGGTGTCATTTTGTTGGTCAGCCTGGGGCTGATGTGGGTGTTGTCGATGTCAATGGTCCGCTCGATCGATCACTTCTACTTCAACCTGAGCAACTTCTGGATGGCACTGCTGATGGTCTCCGCGATGGCGATCGTCATGATCATCGGCATGTGGTCGATGTTCAAAAACAAGAAAGCGAACATCGCCTTACTGGTCGGGTTCGCTGCGCTCTTTGCCGGCGTGTTCGCGCTGGGAAGGACGGAAACATTCGTTGGAAATGAGCAGTTCCTCAAATCCATGATCCCGCACCACTCCCGCGCGATCCTGGTCTGCCAGGAATCGGACATCACCGACCCGGAAATCATCGAGCTGTGCGATTCGATTGTGAAGTCCCAGCAGGCAGAAATCATCCAGATGAAATCCATCCTTGACCGGTACGGATCCAACTGATCCCAGTACTACAGGGATGCGTCCCCAACGGCGACAACCGGAGCCAACGGTTCTACGTCTCCGAAAAAGGCCGGAACGGACGCCATCCAAAGGAGGAGGGCATGAACGTTGCAATGGCTGCATGGGCCCTTCTGGCCCTGGCCGGGATCGCCCTGGCTATTTTCGCCGCGGATCCAGTCTCCAACGCTCTGGGGATTGTGCTGGGCCTGGTCGGTGTCATCGGATTCCTCCAGGCGATCAGACGCCGGAAATAGGCGTCAGCACTCGTAACCAACTTGGTTTGCGGCAGCAGTTTTCGCTTGCACAATATACCCCCAGGGGGTATATTGTGGGTGTTGTCAGTGAAGTGGTATGTCCAGGCCGCGCGATCCGCCGGCCGTCACAGCCGTTCAACCCCAGCACCCATCGAATCGAACCGTTTTGAAGGAATGGAACTGACATGTGTGGAACCGAATCCCGCGAAGAACTGCCTCTGGCATCGGCCGCGTCCGGCTGCAGCTGCTGCTCAACCGGGGACGCCAACGATGTGACCGCGGCAGGGGATGCTGCATACGCCCTCGAAGGCCTCACCTGCGGTCACTGCGTACAAACGGTGGAGAAGGCCGTCGCCGCGGTGGATGGCGTGGATGCGGCGTCCGTTGAACTCGTCCCCGGCGGCCGCTCGCGCCTGGTTGTTTCCGGAACCGCCGCTGAATCGGCCCTCCGTGACGCTGTTACCTCCTCCGGTTACAGCCTGATCACCACTTAGCAAGGGTTCGCCGGTGCGCGACCGGTTTCCCGTCAGCGCACCGGCCCGGATCCCCTCTCGAGGAGGAACCATGGAAGACCACACGCAACACCACAACCACCATGCCGGCACGGTCAGTGAAGCCGAGCCTGGCACCACGGACCACACCCCGGAGCATGCCGGCCACCGGAGCGACGATGACCATGTCGTGCACAGCCATGGCCAGCATGCCGGGCACAGCACGGCGATGTTCAAAAACAGATTCTGGCTGACCCTGGCCCTGTCGGTGCCGGTGGTGTACTTCAGTCCGATGTTCGCGCACCTGCTCGGCTACATGCCGCCGGAGTTCCCCGGCGCGTCCTGGATCCCTCCGGTGCTGGGCACCGTCATTTTCTTCTACGGCGGCATGCCATTCCTGAAGGGCGGGCTGAACGAGCTGAAGACCCGCAGCCCGGGCATGATGCTGCTGATCGGGATGGCCATCACGGTGGCCTTTATCGCCTCCTGGGCCACGAGCCTTCGCCTCGGCGGCTTCGACCTGGATTTCTGGTGGGAGCTTGCCCTGCTCGTGGCGATCATGCTGCTGGGGCACTGGATTGAGATGCGTGCCCTCGGCTCCGCCCAGGGGGCTTTGGATGCCCTGGCAGCGCTGCTGCCCGATGAGGCCGAACGCATCACCGAGACCGGGACCGAAACCATCAGTGTCACCGAACTTCAGACCGGTGACATCGTCCTGGTCCGTTCCGGCGCCAGGATGCCGGCCGACGGGACCGTGACCGACGGACAGGCCGAATTCGACGAATCGATGATCACCGGCGAGTCCCAGGCGGTCCTGCGTTCAGAGGGTGACCCGGTCGTGGCCGGAACGGTCGCGACCGATAACACCGTCAGGGTCAGGGTCACCGCGGTCGGGGACGACACAGCGCTGGCCGGGATCCAGCGCCTCGTCGCCGAAGCGCAGGCATCCTCCTCCAAGGCGCAGGCCCTGGCTGACCGGGCCGCGGCGTTCCTGTTTTACTTCGCCGCCGGCGCCGGGGTCATTACCTTCATCGCCTGGACCCTGCTGGGCAGTGTCCCGGAGGCGGTCACCCGCACCGTCACGGTTCTGGTGATCGCCTGCCCGCACGCCCTGGGACTGGCCATCCCGCTGGTCATCGCCATCTCCACCGAGCAGGCCGCAAGGGCCGGCGTGCTGATCAAAAACCGGATGGCGCTGGAGCGGATGCGCACGATCGATGTCGTCCTGTTCGACAAGACCGGGACGCTGACCAAGGGCGAACCGGAACTGAAGGACATTGCATCGGCCGACGGAGTGGGTCGGGAGGAGCTGCTGGCCATGGCTGCGGCCGTGGAAGCGGACAGCGAGCACCCCGTGGCCCGCGCGATCGTCCGGGCGGCCCGCGAACGGGCCCTGGACATTCCCCGCGCCACCGGCTTCACGTCCATGACCGGCCGCGGCGTCCGCGCCTCGGTCGACGGCCGTACGGTCCAGGTCGGCGGACCGGCCCTGCTGCGGGAACTCGGGACAGTCGAGCCTGCGGAGCTGTCCCGCACCACCGAAGAGTGGATGGGCCGCGGCGCGGCCGTGCTGCACGTCATCGACGGAAAGCGTCTCCTCGGAGCGGTGAGCCTGGAGGACGCCGTCCGGGACGAATCACGCCAGGCCGTCGAGGCCTTGCAGAACCGGGGCGTCAAGGTCGCGATGATCACCGGCGACGCCCGGCAGGTCGCGCAGGCCGTGGGGTCGGAGCTGAACATCGATGAGGTCTTCGCCGAAGTCCTCCCGGCGGACAAGGACAAGAAGGTCGCCGAGCTCCAGGGCCGCGGCCTGAAAGTTGCCATGGTCGGGGACGGCGTGAACGACTCGCCGGCGCTGGCCAGGGCCGAGGTCGGCATCGCCATCGGCGCGGGCACCGACGTCGCCATGGAATCGGCAGGCGTCGTCCTGGCCGGCAACGACCCCCGCGCCGTGCTCTCGATGGTTGACCTGTCCCGGGCCAGCTACCGGAAGATGTGGCAAAACCTGATCTGGGCCACCGGCTACAACGTCATCTCCGTCCCGCTGGCCGCCGGCGTGCTCGCCTTCGCAGGTGTCGTGCTCTCCCCGGCCGCCGGCGCGGTCCTGATGTCGGTTTCCACGATCGTGGTCGCCCTGAACGCCCAGCTGCTGCGCCGGGTGAAACTGAACCCGGCCCAGGTTCGTTGACCTAGGGGCCCCGGTACCGGGCGGACACCTCCGCCCGGCGCCCGGTAGCCTAGATGCCAAGACCTGCATGGGAACGGAGGAATGTCATGACTGCACCAGCGCGCCGCGATGTGATGGCGTTCCTCCGCCGTGCGGCCTTGTTCACTGCAGTGCTGGCCATCATCGCCGGTATTTTCGGCATGCACGTCCTGACCGCCACCCACGCCATGCACTCCCCGGCCTCAGCCACGGCAGCCGCCGATCCGCATGCCACGGCAGTCTCCCCTGACCACGCCGGACACCCGGCGGCGGTCTCCCACCAAGAACGCTCCCTGGAGCAGGACCGGCCCGGGGCTATCCCTGAGCAGTGCGCAGGGGCAGGCGACTGCACGAGCATGCACGCCATGACCGTGGCCTGCACCCCGTTGGCGAAAACCGCGTCCATGGCCGCGCCGCCTCCAGGCACCCTCGTGCTCGGGATCAGCAACAACACCGCGCCGGCCGGCGCTGTTACCGGCCAATGGTCCTATCTTCCCGGCAGCCCGTCACCCTGCGAGCTGTCCATCAGCAGGACGTAAAAAGGGCCCAGCGCCGCGGCCGCGCCCGGCGCACGCCCCTTTTACCCTGACCGGTCCCCTCCTGCGGGCCCGTCAGACGCATCACCGATGCATCCCTATCCCTGCGGCGCCCGTGCGCCAGCTGATGTTTTAAAAGGACCTGATTTCCCATGAACAAGAAGTTTCTGACCCTTTCTGCAACCGGCATCGCCGCGGCCATCGCTCTGGCAGGCTGCGCGTCCGGATCCGGCACCGGAGCCTCCGGTAGCTCCATGCCGATGGACCACGGCAGCTCCTCGGCCAGCGCACCTTCTAGCAGTGCCCCGGCGGCGGCCGCGGACCACAACGCCGCGGACGTCACCTTCGCGCAGATGATGATCCCGCACCACGCCCAGGCCGTGGAGATGAGCGACATGATGCTGAAGAAGCAGAACGTGCCTGCCGACGTGACGGCCCTAGCCACCAAGATCAAGGCGGCCCAAGGCCCGGAGATCGAGACCATGACCGGCTGGCTAAAAGGCTGGAACGAATCCACGCAGATGCCCTCTGGCCACAGCATGGACGGCATGATGAGCGACGCGGACATGACGAAGCTCGAGTCCGCCCAGGGCGCCGAAGCGGCCCGGCTCTTCCTGAAGCAGATGATCGCCCACCACGAAGGGGCGGTCATGATGGCCAAGACAGAAAACACCGCCGGCAAGAATGCCGACGCGGTCAAGCTCAGCAAGGACATTGTCACGGCCCAGGAAGCCGAAATCCAGGAGATGCAGAAACTGCTGGCCGCCCTCTAGCCAGCCCGCAAACTGCACCGGCCCTCCGCCCTGGCGGAGGGCCGGTGCCGGGCACCGCGTCCCCTTCTGTCCCTCGATCTCCCGGAGCCTTCCATGCCCATCTCCCCCAAAACCGTGCAGCGTGCCGCAACCGTCACTGCCGGCACCGCAGCCCTCATCCTCGCCCTGGCGGCCTGCACACCGGCGCCCGCACCATCAGCCGGCGCGTCATCCAGCCAGCAGACCGGAACCGGCCTGCCCAGCGCCCATATCCACGGGCTGACCGTCAGCGGCGACACCAGCAAGGTCCTGCTGGCCACCCACGACGGGCTGTTCGACATGACAAAACAGCCCGCCAGCAAAATCGGCGGCACCAACGACCTGATGGGGTTCACCGCCGGCAAAGACCCGGGCGTCTTCTACGCCTCCGGCCACCCCGGGGAAGGCTCCGAGCTTCCCAACCCGCTCGGGCTGATTAAATCCGTCGACGGCGGCAAGACCTGGGACCAGCTCTCCCGCCAAGGTGAATCAGACTTCCACGCGCTGACCACCACCAAATCCGGCATCGTCGCGTTCGACGGAACACTGCGCACCAGCCCTGACGGCAAGACCTGGAAAACAGTGACAGCCGGCTTCGCCCCCGCCGTGCTGGCCGGTCACCCGGACAGCGACACCGTTCTGGCGACCACGCCGGAAGGGGTCCAGCGCTCCACGGACGGCGGCACCACCTGGACTCCGGCCAGGTCCGGGCCCGTGATCCAGTTCGCCGCGTTCGCCGACCCTGGTGAGGCGGCGGGGGTCGAACCCGACGGGACGGTCCATCTCTCAACCGACGGCGGTGCGACCTGGACCAAGAAGGGCAGGATCGAGGGCCAGGTCATGTCTGTAGCAGCGGTCAAGGGCGCCAACGGCAAACCGTGGATCTGGGCCGCCACTACGGACAGCATCTTCGTCTCTACGGACGGCGGAACGACCTTCCGGCCATCTGACGCTGTCTAAGGGCCATGGACATCGGAGCATCGCGTATTCCCGCCGTCACCAACTCCGGCCATTCCCTGAAGGCCCCGGAACCCGAAAACCCGCACACCGGAAGGGTGACCAGGTGAGGCACACCCCAGGGGTGCCCGCTTCTGTTTCCGAGACAGGATCAGCAGGCGTCGGCGGTATGCCGTGACCGAAGGCGAAGACATCTGGCGCACGGACCCGAATGCGCTGCAGGATGTGATCCTCGACCGGCCCGCGGTCGAGGCACGGCTCGGTGAGTGCCCGCCACTGGAGCGTGTCTGGATCCTGTCCCTGCTCGGACGCCACGACGAAGCAGTCAGGGAAGGCCGTCAGCTGCTGGCCCGCTCCCAGGACCGCTTCAAACCCCTGCTGGTCCTCGCGCACGCCTACCAGCGCCAGTACCGGTGGGCTGAGGCGGGGGCGCTCCAGGAGCAGGCACTCCGCCTGGCCTTCACCCGGACCAGGGAAGCGCTGGTCCGTCACCACATCGGCAGGCGCCTCGCCGACGAAGCACGGTACCTGGACGCGGCAGCGGAGTTCGAATGGGCCAGTGACCTGTACCGCACGTGCGGCCGCGCCAGTCTGGCAGAGGTATCCCGGCAGGCGGCCCTGCGCTCCCGACAGATGCATGCGCAAAGGGGCTGGCCGGGACGGGGCTGACGGTCCGCTCGCACAAGTCTAGGGTGGGCAGTGACGGCCCCGGTCGGCCGCCGCTGCCCACCCCGATGACAGGAGCTGCATCATGACTCACCACATCAGCGCCATGCTCAATTCCCACCCGCAAGGCGTCGATGCCGGCCGGATGGAGAGCCTCGCTGAATGCATCGCCGCCTGCTTCGAATGCTCCCAGGCCTGTACCGCCTGCGCCGATGCCTGCTTGGGCGAAAAAATGGTCGGTGACCTCGCCGCGTGCATCCGCACCGACCTTGATTGTGCTGACATTTGCGCCACCACCGGCAACGTTCTCACCCGTCAGACCGCTACCAACACAGCCATCACCCGGCCGGTGCTCGAGGCTTGCCGGGCAGCCTGTGCAGCCTGCGCCGATGAATGCGAGCAGCATGCCGGCATGCACGAGCACTGCAGGATCTGCGCCGAAGCCTGCCGCCGCTGCGAAGCCGCCTGCACCGCACTCCTCCACGCACTGGCCTGACCACACCCCGTCCTGCGGCTGGCGGCTCAGGAGCCGTCCGCAGGCCTTGAACTGTCTGATGCTCCCGCGGGGGGCCGCAGCCCGGTCATGGTGACCTTCACCAGCCGCTGCACGGCCTCACGGGACGACAGCCCGGACGCGGCTTCGAGTGCGTGCAGACAATAAGCGGCCAGTTCCTCAGGAGCAACATCGTCGCGGAAAACCCCTCCCTCAGCACCACCGCGGATCAGGTCCGTGAGGAAGCCACTGAGGTGCTGCTGGGCGTGACTGACATGCGGACTCTGGTGCAGCCGCGCAGCCAGGGCACCACCCCGGCGGGAGTACGCCATCATCGCATAGGCCTCCAAAACCGCTGTCAGCTGAGGCACGGGTCCGTCCGCGCTGAGCCGCGCCTGCGCCAACTGCTGCAGGTGCTCATGGACCTGGCGCTCGTGCCAGGCAGTGAGGATGGCATCGACATCAGAAAAATACTTATACAGCGTGGCCCGCCCGATGCCGGCCGCCTGCGCGATCTGCGACATCGTCACCGAGGCCAGCCCCTGCTCCTCGACCAGCGCAGCAGCTGCGTCCAGAACCGCCGCCCGCACCGCACTCCGGTGCGTCTCGATCGTCTCGTTCCACAGCTTCGGCATGGGAAAATCGTACAACCTGACACCACAATAGACAGACTGACGAGGAACGATACATACTGTCTTACAAAACTCGGCTTCAACCGAGATTCCAACCCAGGAGTTAGGGCAGGCATGAGTGACAAACCAGGGCGTCCGGCAGAAAAGAGCGATAAGCCGGGGAGGACCGAGTCATCGACCCCGCGGTGGGTGAAAGCGTTCATCGCGGTCGGCGTGGTCCTGGTGGTCGCGTTCGTGATCCTGCACCTGGCCGGAGGCGGCATGGGACTCCATCAGCCATGAGGCTCATGGCATCGGGACCGCGCAAGCTTGCCCTGACAATTCACGTTGCCAGCTCAGTCGGCTGGCTGGGCGCGGTCGCATGCTTTCTGATCCTCGCAGTAACAGGGCTGACCAGCACCCACCCTGAGCAGGTGCGCGCCGCCTACCTGGCCATGGACCTGATCGGATGGTCCATCATCTTCCCGCTGAGCCTGGCATCCCTGATCTCCGGCATCATCCAGGCACTCGGCACCGTCTGGGGGCTGTTCCGCCACTACTGGGTCCTGATCAAACTGATCATCACCACCCTCGCTACGGCACTGCTGCTCCTCCACCTCCAGCCCGTCACCCACATGGCCGGCATCGCCTCGGTCTCCGACCTCTCCCCCACCGACATGACAGGCATGCGCATCCAGCTCATCGCAGATGCCGCAGCCGCCGTCCTTGCGCTGCTCGTGACAACCGTGCTCTCGCTGTACAAACCGCGCGGCATCACCAAATACGGACGCACGCGCGCCAGAGCGCAGCAGCCCGTTCCCCACTCATAATCCATGCCCCCATGCGGCATCAAGACGGGGAAGAAATCAGGTTTCTATAGGCTGGACTACGACGTGGAAATCCGGCGCGTGATCTGCTCGACCAACGCGATCGAATCCCTGAACGCGAGGTACCGTCGCGCCGTCAAAGCCCGCCATTTCCCCACCGAGCAGGCTGCGCTAAAGTGCCTCTATCTGATCACCCGATCACTGATCCGACCGGTGCCGGCAAGACCCGATGGCCCGTGCGTTGGAGTCCCGTTTTGAACGCTTCGCCATGACCTTCAGCGACCGATTCCCGGCAGCTGAAAACCCTACTAAAAGAAACCGCCGGATACACCGTTAGTGAAATAGTCCCCGTCAGCCATGCAAGATCCGGGCTAAGGTCCGCGTGGCGGACGAACAGAGTAGGAGAACGAAGCGATGGGAAAAGTTCGTACGGGGCACGCAACGTCACTGGATGGGTTTATTGCTGGGCCGAACGACGGTCCGGAAGCATCGATGGGTGAGGGCGGCGAGCGGCTTTTGGCTTGGTATTTCGGCGGCGACACCGAATATCGACTCCCGGGCACGGAGATGGTGTTCAAGGTCTCGCCGCGAACCGCCGAGTACCTTCGGGAGACGAGTACAACGACAGGAGCTTTGGTGACGGGACGGAGGACATTCGACCTTACCCATGGGTGGGGTGGCGGACATCCTTTGGGGGTACCGGTGTTTGTTCTTACCCATTCGGTTCCGCAAGAGTGGGTTTACGAAGGATCGCCCTTTACGTTCGTCACGGACGGCCTCGAAAGCGCAATAGCGCAAGCGAAAGCGGTCGCCGGTGACAAAGACGTCGGCGTGATCGGTGCGAACCTGGTACAGCAGTGCATCCGATCGGGACTTCTCGACGAGATACACCTAGACCTGGTGCCGGTCCTCCTCGGGGATGGTGTCCGGTTGTTCGACCAAACCGCGGAGCCGATCGAGCTAGAGAGCACCCGGGTGATCGAGGGCGCAGGTGTCACACATCTGACATTCCGCATCGTGAAGTGATGTCTCAAAACCTGCGTGCCTCAAAACACTAGAGTTGTGAGACGCCAAGGAAGTCCCTGTGCCATCAACTTGAGGGATGATCAAGGGAACGCCGGCGAGCTGGCCGCGGACTGAGTTAGGAAGTCAGTCCCTGAGGCTGGCCAAATGCCGCGGCCCCGGCGCGGCGCGCCGAGGAAACTCGATTATGTGACATGCCGCAGAGTTAGCTGTCACGCCCTTCTTGGCGGCGGCTGGAAGTAAGCCGGGAGAAAACCCTGCCCCCTTGGACGGGGGGTTGAACGTTCCATCTGTTTGAGTTCCCCAAGAATTTCACAACTGACGGCCCGTACTTTCGTGAGCATTGGAGCCTGGCTGTTGGGGCCGGCACACATTTCAGGGGAGGAACGCCATGGACAACCATGGACTATTCGGGGTGCGGTCTCATACGCTTCCGCCGGTGTGGGTCATCGGCACTATTCTGCTGGGAATCCTCGCCGCGCTGGCACCGCTGCTGTTTTCGTCGGGTCCGGCCACCGCCAAGGTCAGCACCGCCACCGCCTACGTGCCGCAGACCCGCACGTACTACATCGCCGCCAACGAGGTTGAGTGGAACTACGCCCCCACCGGCAAGAACCAGATCACCGGCAAACCGTTCGACGAGGATGCCTCGGTGTTCACCAAGCAGGGACCGGACCGGATCGGCAGCACCTACATCAAATCCCTGTACCAGGCCTACACCGACGACACCTTCAAAACCCTCAAGAAGCGGACGCCTGCCGAAGAGCACCTCGGCTACCAGGGTCCGGTGATCCGCGGCGTCGTCGGGGACACCATCAAGGTTGTCTTCAAAAACAACCTGGACCGGCCGGCGTCGGTCCACGTCCACGGCGTGTTCTACGACAAGAGCAGCGAGGGCGCCCCCTACGCGGACGGCACGTCCGGCGCCGCGAAGAACGACGACGGCGTGGCCCCCGGTGCCACGTACACCTACACCTATGAGGTGCCAGAGCGCGCCGGCCCAGGACCCATGGACGGCAGCTCCGTGATGTGGATGTACCACTCCCACACCGACGAGGTGGCCGACGACTACTCGGGACTCGTGGGACCCATGGTGATCACCAAGGCCAGCGCGGCCCGGGCTGACGGCACCCCGAATGACGTCGACCGCGAGTTCTTCCTGCAGTTCAAGGTCAGCGACGAGAACGCCAGCCCCTACCTGGAGCGCAACATCGCCAAGTTCGCCGGCAAGCCGTCCACGGTGAAAGTGGAAGACGAGGACTTCGGCGAGAGCAACCTCATGCACTCCATCAACGGCTACGTCTACGGCAACGAACCGCTCGAAGCGCTGACCATGAAGAAAGGCGAACGGGTGCGCTGGTACCTGATGGGCATGGGCACCGAGGTGGACCTTCACACCCCGCACTGGCACGGCAACACGGTGACGGCGCTCGGCATGCGCACCGACGTGGTCAACCTCCTGCCGGCCAGCATGGTGGTGGCGGACATGGTCCCGGATGACGTGGGAACCTGGCTGCTCCACTGCCACGTCAACGACCACATCAGCGCCGGCATGATCACCCGCTACCGGGTCCTCAACGCCGACGGCACCGAGGGCGCCGTGACCGAATCAGCAGCGACCGGGTCCGCACCCACCCACACGGGCCACTAGGCCAGAGCGAAGCCAACACCCGGGGGTACGGCGGATCCGGCGCCGCTAAACCGGATCCGCCGGCTTGGTCGACCCCAAAGGGGGCTGCACTTTCAGACCAGATAGCCAAAGTCCGACGGGAGCCTGGGAGAAAGCCCGGACGATGCAGCCAACACCGGCACTGTCCGCCCTTCAAAACAGTGCCCACACCGGTGAAGGGAGCGGCGGACGTCACCTGCGTCGGGGGCCCAGGTCAGGTGAATGGGCTGATCAGGGCCCATCCGGGGTCGTGGGTGTGAGTCACTTCGGCACTTCGGCATGAGGTCGGGCTCCCGCGAAGCGGTCAATGGTGTCCCGGCCGTTCTGGTCTTCAGTGCACTGGAACCGGTCATGGGGCACTCTTTCAGGGGGAAGGGGGCCGTGGAGGGGGGCCGGGAAACCCGTTTTTTCCTAGGCAGGCAGTGACAGGCTCTGGATATCTGGGTGGCGGGGGGCCGCGGCTCCATTCCAGACAGCCGGTCCCGGCAAGCAGCTCATCGGGGACCGGATGGAGCCCAAAGCCGCGGGAGCTGCCACTTCTGTGGCCCGAGACGCCAGGAGGCAACAATGGGCATTCAACGGCGGAACGATACGGTTCAGACGCGTACCGTTACCGCGTTCTGGCGGTGGTGGTCCGCGGAAGGTGCCGGACTCCTCAGCGGCGCCGTCACGACAGGTGACTACCGGGACCTTCCGGACACCGTCGATGCCATGGTCAAGGCGATCTGCCCGGGGCTCAGCTGGGAGACCGGGCCGGGCGCCCATGCACGGCACCAGCTCTGCGTCTCCGGCGGAGGGGACCCCGGACTGCGGGTCCTGGCCGAACGGTGGCGGCGCGCCGCGCCCCCGGCCACGCCGATGTGGGAATTCGCCGCAGCCAGACAGCAGCAACCCGGCATGCTCGCCGTCACCCTTGCGGTTGCCGGGACGCCGATCAACCTTGGCCTGAGCCGCATCTCCGTGACCCTGGACGAGGAACGGGCCCGGGCCCACGTCAGCCTCCACCACCCCGCCTTCACCGGCCTGACCCCCGGGCACCGGCACCAGCTCTGCTGCCTGCTGCTGGACTGGCTGCTCGGAGAAGACAACGTCCACAGATGGATTTGCACCATCAACGCCGCCGAGACCGAACCCCCGGACAGCCTGCCGGCAACAGACCTTCCCGGGATCATCGAAGCCATGACCGCCCGGCACGCGCACATCGGCTGGACACTGAAAGACGCCGGAACATCCCCGGGACCGCGCACCATCGTCAGGGCCCTGCATCCGCTCCGATGGATCGACCACCCCCTGCTGGACCTGCACACAGCCCTCCACGTCGGTTACCCAAAGACCCGCCTCGACGGGCTGCCGGACTACGACGAAGCGATAGACCTGCACCGGCTCGAAGAGGAGCTGGCAGCAGCCCTCGGACCCCGAGGCCTGCTGGTCGCTACCCAGACAGCTAATGGCCGGCGTGTCCTGCACTACTACACCGACTCTGAAGACCAGAACGGCCGGGACATCATCGACCGCTTCGCGGGTGCCCGACCCGATGCCGAAGTGATCCACACCCACGACCCCGGATGGACCCTGATCAGCCCATTCACCTAACCCCAGGACCCCAGACGCAGGTGACGTCCGGCCGTTTCCCGGCACCATTAATCCCCAGGTGCTCCACCGAGGCACGTTGTCCCATAACCTCCTTGTCTCCAATCCCTAGGGTTTCGAGACAAGTTTTAGCTGGCCCATGGGAGCGCGGTAAATAGCGCCGCCAAAACGCGGCCATTTACCGCTGAAAGTCAACGCCGGCCCTATTACTCGCCCGTACCTGCGGACCGCGCGGCCGAGATCTTGACGTCACACTTGCATTCTGCAAGCATGAGCCGCATGAGCCTTTTCATCACCTGCCCGGTCGAGAGCGTCGAGCGCGCGACCGCCTTCTACACCGCTCTGGGCTGGACCCTCAACCCAGAAATGTCCGATCACAACGTGTCATGTTTCGCGATCGCGCCCGAGCAGTACGTCATGCTCGGCAGCCGCGAGATGTATGCGAGAGTCGGCGGCGCCGAGGAGCTGGTCGGCGGACCAGATACGCCCTCCAAGGTCACGGTCTCGTTCGACCTCGGCAGCCGTCAGGCGGTCGATGAGCTCGTCGAGCGCGCCGGTGCCGCCGGCGGGCGGATCGGTGATATCGACGACTACCCCTTCATGTACCAGCGCCAGTTCGACGACCCTGACGGCTACCACTACTCGCCGTTTTGGATGAAACCGGACGCCGATCCGACCGAGTGAGCGACCTTGCCGCGGCCCTCGATATCGTTGGAGCACGGTGGGCCTTGCTCATCGTGGAGCGTCTGCTCGACGGGCCGCAGCGCTACGGCGATCTGCAGCGCGACCTCGGAGTGCCGACGAACATTCTCGCGACCCGCCTGCGCGAGCTCGAAGCGGCCGGGGTACTGTCCCGTCTGCCCCTCCGGCACAACACCAGGGCCTATGCGCTGACCGATCGCGGGCTTGCCTTGCGTGAGGCGGTCATCGCGCTAGGACGCTGGGGCAGCGATGAGGCCTAGGCGTGGCGCGGAATCGCTATACGCTCCGACGAGTTGGCTGGGCTCTGCTCCTGCAACACTTGGGCGGGCTGGATCCATAGAGGCGTAAAGGGTGTTGAGCTGACGGTAGAGGGTTCGGGCGAGGTAGCGCTTGAGGGATCTTCGGATTTCGCGGTAGCTACGGCCTTCTTGGGTGCGTTTGGCGACGTACTCCCGAGTTCCGGGGTGGTGAATCATGCGGGTCATGGTGATGGTGTGCAGGGCACGATTGAGCCGCCTATCACCGCCCCTGTTGAGCCTGTGCCGGACAGTGTTACCACTTGAGGCCGGCAAGGGATTCACCCCTGCCAGTGAGGCGAAGGCAGCTTCGCTGCGAACCCTTCCTGGATGCGACCAAGCCGTCAGGACAGTGGCGACCGTGACAGCCCCGGCGCCCACCATCTCCAACAGCGGGGCGGCGGGACTTTGCTGGATCAGCTCTGTCATGCGCTTCTGGTTCGCAGTCAGCTGAGTTGTCGCTTCGAGAACGCGGCGCGCCAATCGAACTGCTTCCTCGCGCGCGATCGATAGTTCGATCTGCTCCTGCCGTTCCCGCCATCTGGTGATCGCGTTGATCTGGGCGGGAACCAGAGGTTTACGCGCATCGATTCCAAGATCATGTGCCCGGAGGAGGGCAATAAGTGCATTTACATTCATTGTTCGTTCCCGCGTCAGTTGATCCCGGGCTGCGCTCAGGATCCTGAGTCCGGCACGGGTTCCTTCATCCCGTCGCGGAACCCGCAGTTGGGACTCCTCCAAGCCCAGGACAGCGGCTCCGATGGCCGCGGCGTCCAATGGGTCCGATTTGCCCAGCCCCCGACGGCCTCGGGCGTTCATACGTGGAGCTTCGGCGACGTCGTAACCGGCGTCCGTTACTGCCCTGGCCAGACGGGCCCCATACGAGCCGATACCCTCAACAGCCCACAGACACCCCATATCGCCGTTTGTCCTTCGGCCTACCCAGGAAAGTGCGCGTGAAATCCCTGCCGAGGTGGTCGGGAACTGCTCGCACGCGATTCGCCGCTTGGTGCTGGCCTCGATGATGGCGTAAGTATGGGTGCGGGCGTGACAGTCCACGCCGATGACGAATGGGCGGGTCTGCGCAACGATAGTCAACGGAGCCACCCTCCTTCCTTTCGAATGGACAAGACAGGTCGCAGCACGACCGGCGCCGGACCTGGGAAGAGTCACTCCGAGGCAAAACTGTGATGAGCCACAACCGCAGGGGCTGGGCAAGCTTCTAATCAAGCCACCGACGTGGGACAGATCAACGCCGACCGCTCCACCCAGCGCGGACAAATCGGGGGAAACGCACCCTCAAGGGCAATTGTTTTTTCGAGTCACGCACCGGGCAGAACGACCGACATCAACACTGCCAGCTAGTCCCAGACCAGCCACGTAAAGACTCACAGGTTGTTTTTTGCCTGCTGGCGGAGCATCGCGTAGCTGTGCCCGACGGAGCCGGGGCAACCCGAAGGGCAAGCGGCGGATGGATTGTGAGAGGAAATAAGCGAAGCGCCGACACAAGGCATCCGCTGCGCAGCCGTCCGCAGGACGGTTGAGCCGGTGGAGCGGGCACGTACGATCCGCAGGACAGCAGCAAAAAACAGAAGAAATGCTTTTACAGCCCGAGCGCAGCGAGGACCGAGTACCCAGGAAGCAGGGCCAAGGAGGATGTGGGCGGCCCGCTACACTCGGCTCTATGGACAAATGGGTGATGTGGGGAGCGCAGCCATGGTGACTGCATCAAAGACAACTGCACCTAAGGTCCCGTTCCACTTTCGGGTAGGTCCTGGTTATATCGACCATTGGGCCCACACTTTTACACATTGGGACTCCACCGAAGGCCAGAAGCACACCATGGCTGACCTTGAAGAGTCTCTGAAAAACCTTCTTCAGAAGAGAGACCGAATCCAGACAGCCAGGGGAGCGTTCGGGCCTGTAAGCGTCTACTACCCCGATGCCCACCCCACCGCACGTCAGCAAGAGGCACTCTTCAGCGCTACACACGACTTTTTCCACACGTATTACTCCTCGGTGTCCGCGTTGCTGTCCGTAATCCGGCGTCACACCAACACCTTTGGGGAAGCACCAACGCATTCTGTTGCCAAATTCCTGACTTGGTGGAAGCCAAAAGGCCTCTTCATGGACCAGGCTTACCCGTTGCTCGAGAAGGCCCGCGCGTTTCGGGCGATGCTTGATCACAAGGAGTCACACCCCCCATATACGTGGCACACTGCCGACCACAACGGGCTGACCAAGATCATGCTCGTAGGTTCACCGAACGCCAAGGGAGGTATCCCAGAGGGAGCAGCGAAACACCCGACGGGTTGGGCGATTATGGCACCGGACGAGGATCTGATCGTTTCTGCCCTCGCCGTCCAACTGAATGCCTTGATCCCCGAGATCGGGTCGAACACGGATATTTCCAATGTCCTTCAGTGCACTTGGGAGGCGAAAACCACCCCGGACGATGTCGGGGGCGGCTACCCCATTTTCGCGCACCGGGACGGAACGGTCGGCGACACGTATACACGCACCGTGACCAGCCAAGTCACGGTCACCCGGAATACCGCGCCGCCCAAGAAATAATCCGGCGACAAACCCGAAGCAGTCCGCCGGCGTTAGGTGTCAGACCCGGCCTGAGCTTGCTGGTGCCGGTATAGCGTTGCGCGGCTCCAGCCGACGAGGCGGGCGGCGTCTTCCGCAATGCGTCCTTTCGCGCGGGCGTCCTGGGCAATCGCCAGTTTGTCCGCGATGACTCTCGGGTCGGACACCGGTCGGCCGAACCGGGTTCCGTTCTGCCTGGCGGCTGAGATGCCCGCGTTGACCCGTTCGACGATCAGGTCGCGCTCATACTCGGCAAGGGTTGCGAGCATATTCAGCATCAGGCGCCCGGTCGAAGTCGCCGGGTCGATGCCGTCGGCGATGGATCGGACATGGACGCCGCGGTCGCGCAGCAGGGTCACGGTGTTGAGCACGTCGATCAGTGATCGGCCCAACCGGTCGACGCGCCACACAACCACGGTGTCGCCCTCCTCCGCGTACTCGAGGAGCTTCTTCATTCCTGGGCGTTCGATCGCGGCCTTACTTCCCGAGGTCACGTCGGCGAAAACGTCGCGCTTCTGCACACCGGCGGTGACCAGCGCGTCCAGTTGCAGCTGGGCATCTTGGCTCGAAGTGCTCACTCGCGTGTAACCCAGCTGCCTCATCAGGCCATTTTGACTCGAAAAGTCCGGGATGAACCCTTGCCGAGACGAATAATGGTGAGACGCATTTTCGAGACATCGGCGGGCCCGACTCTCTCACCTACCCACAGGCCCGGCAGTGGCTCAGAGCAGTGTCTCGAAAAGCTGTTGTTTTCTAAGACGGGGCTCGTGTAGTCGCTGCCGGTTTCTCACTATCGGTGGGTATCTGACTCCACAGTCCCGTCCCGCATACCCCCTGTGCAAGACCTCTTTATGGCCAGCCCTAACACCAATGCTGCCCCTCTTCGGTGCTGCCGGGCGTTCCGGGCCGGGCAGTAAGGAGAGTGCGCAGCTGATGGAGCCCACGCGCGGTGGCGAGGGGGTTCGCGTTTCAGTGAGTACTTTGCGCTTCTGGCTCAGTTTCGTAGTGCCATCCGACCCATGCGGCGTGGCGCAGGCCCGCAGCCGTGAAGTGGTCGTCACGGGTGGGAAGCGACGGCAGGTGCCGGCGGTCATCTTGGCTGTCTTTCGGCATGGTCTCTCCTCGATTGGCTGCCGGCGGTGCCTGGCCTATATCGGTGTTGTGGCGGTTGGACTGGATTGAGTTGACGTGATGCCAGTGGGGTTGCCGGGAGTTATCCGGCGACGGAGATCTGCTGTGGCGACCCCACTGGACGCGGGGCGTGGTCAGCTTTCCACGAGGACAGGGAGGGGCGTTTCAGTGGAGCGACGAGCCGATGCCCGATGGGCGTAGAAGAGGCCAACGCTGATCAGCAGGCACAGGATTGCCGAGCCGGTGTAGAGCGTGAAGAGTCCAGAGGGACCTTCGGCGGCAAAGGCCAAGCCGCCGAAGAATGGGCCCATAAACGATCCGATGAAGGCCATGGTATTGGTCAGCCCCAGGATGGTTCCCCGGGAGTGGGGAGCCACGGCGCTGGTGGCTGTTGCATTGATGAGGTTTTGCGCCGAGTGTCCGCCGATACCCATGAGTGCGACGCAGGCCAGGGAGAAGACCAGGGACGCGGGTCCGAACAGGAGTCCCAGGAGCCCGGCGAGGGTGAGTGCGGTGCACACGGACCCTACCTTGGCGGAGCCGTATTTGTCGGCGGCGGTGGCGGTGAACCAGGACCCGATAACGGCGGCCCCGGTGAGCGTGAAGGCGAAGATCAGGGCTTCGGTGAGGCTGAAGCCAAGGGTCTTCATCGATTCGGCGAGCCAGACGTTCAGGCCGAGCCAGGTTGTCATGTTGGTTACGGCAGCCAGTGCCACCAGGCCGACGAAGATGTAGCCGCGCCCGGCGAACAGTCCCGCAACCTTCTGCACAGGGGTCAGCTGCGTCTCCCGCACTTCTGCCGGCTCGGTGATCCGGCACAACAGAAGGATTGCCAAGATGACGGCGGTCATGGCGGTTCCGAGCCAGAACATGGACCGCCAGCCCCATACGGGCATGAGGAAGATGCCGACTAGGGCCGCGATGGTCCCGCCCATAGGAACTCCGGCCATGGCAATGGTGATAACCAGACTTCCCCGGCCTTCCGGCGCATGGTTCCGGGCCAGCGTCATGGCAGTCGTCAGTGCCGCACCGACACCGGCGCCGGTCACCAGGCGCGCGGCCCCGAGGAAGTCCGGGGTTGGGGCGATGGCGGCGAACGCCGAGCCCACGGCGAAGATGGCTGCGGCAAGTGCCATCACACGGGGCCGGCCTATCCGGTCAGCCAAGGCGGTTCCACCGAGAACGCCGATCAGTGCGCCGGCGTAGACGATGCCGCCTACCAGACCCGCCGTGGCCTCGTTGAGCTTCAGGGACTGGTCCTGCAGCAGCATGGGGACGACGGAACCAAAAACGATCAGGTTGTAGCCCTCCATCAGTGTTACCACCATGCACAGGGCAATGACGGCGTTGTTGGAGAGCAAGGGTCGGCGGGAGCCTCGTCGCTGAGGCGTCTCGAGCGTAAGTGTAGGTTTCACGGGTCATCCTTCGGTGAGGCCGTCGGCCGGATACGCAACGCTGCGCAGCTTCGAGCCAGAGGCATTTGATGAACTTGATGTCAAAAGTGAGCTGAAACTCAAGTGTGAGAGAAATCTCAGCATTTGGCAAGAGGCGGTTTGTGCGACAAAGAAAAACCCCGCACCGTGGGGCGCGGGGTTCGGGTTGAATTCCAGTCAGCCGACAGGCAGGGGTGGCAGGGGCCTGGAAGCAACCTCGTGGGCCTCGGCGGCGGACACGCCCACCATGCACAGCATGGTCTGCGCAAAGAGTTCATCAGCGTGGTCCTCCGTCTTTGTCGACAGGACCAGATGCAGCGTGGCTAGCAGCGCGCCAAACGTGCAGGAGGTGGCAACATCCACATCCGGGATGGTGAACCTGCCGGACTCGATCCCCTTACGGAGGTCTCGGGCCGCGCGGGGACCAAGAATCGCGATGAGCTGGGGATGTGCGACGCCGAGACGGACAACAAACCAGCCCCACAGGGGGTCCGTTACGGCCTTTAGGACCAGATGCCGCAGCGACACTGAGAAGATTTCGGCGGCATCTTCCATATTGGCGGTCAGCGCGTCCAGCGACTCACCAAGGGACTCCACCGATGCCTCAGCCACAGCCTCGACGATCTCGTCGCGGGATTGGAAGTAGTTGTAGAACGTCCCGGCCCCCAGGTCTGCCGCATCCGTGATCTCAGTCAGCCCTACGGCATCAACGCCGCGTTCGGCCATTAACGACCGGGCGGCGTCGATCAGCCGGGCGCGGGTCTGCTCACGCCGGCGCTGCTGGCGCCCGCCCGGGGCGGCGGTGGGGGAAAGCGAATCCATGGTGGCCATTTCAAAACCGTACGCCAGAGGCGGGGGCGATGCACAAGCCGATCAGCCAAACTTCAAAAATGAGGAGTTGCTCAATAATGAGATAGATGCCACTATTGAGCCAATTAGTTATGACTCAGGTCACGTCAACCCCAGATCGATTCAGTGAGGAACCACCATGACACCCACCACCGAACAGTTCGACGCCGACGTCGCCATCGTGGGCGGCGGACCAGTGGGAACACTCTTGGCCGTGCTGCTCGGCCAGAAGGGTCACCGCGTTACCATCGTGGAGAAATGGCCCGAAGCTTACGCCCAGCCCCGAGCCGTCACCTTCGACCATGAAATCGCCCGCATCCTCTCGTCATTGGGCATTGATTCCGAGAACGATCCGGCCATCGGCGTGCACGACGACATCTACTTCTGGAAGAACGCCGAAGGGCAGACCCTTTTGGAAGTTGACTGGGCGAGCATGGCCGCGTCCGGCTGGCGGACCCGGTACTGGTTCTCCCAGCCCGACCTCGAAAAGCGCCTGCGCGACATCGCGGCTGGACTGCCCACCATTCAACTGCGGCGAGGCTGGGAAGCTACGGGCCTGGAGCAGCAAGAGGGCAGCATCCGGCTCAGCGGGACTGTCCGCGGAGCTGACGGGAACGTCACCGCCGAGCAGATCCACGCCAGATACGTCGTCGGAGCCGACGGAGCCAACAGCTTCGTCCGAAAGTCCCTGGGGCTGGACTTTGAAGACCACGGATTCTTCTTCGACTGGCTGATCCTGGACATGATCCCGAAGAAGCCCATGCACTTCTCACCCTCCGCATGGCAGTTGTGCGACCCCGTCCGCCCGACGACGATCGTCCCGGGAGGTCCGGGGCGCCGACGCTGGGAGTTTATGGTCCTTCCCGGCGAATCCCCGGAGGAACTAAGCTCCCCCGAATCCGCTTGGCGCCTGCTGGAGCCATGGGGAGTCACCCCGGGTGAGGCCGATCTGGAACGCTCAGCCGTCTACCGGTTCCAGGCACGCTGGGCCGAGACCTGGCGCAACAGGCGCGGGTTGATCGCCGGCGACGCCGCCCACCTCATGCCCCCCTTCGCCGGCGAGGGAATGTGCGCCGGCCTCCGCGACTCGGTGGCCCTGGCATGGCGCCTGGATCTCATCCTTGACGGCAAGGCCGGCGACACCCTGCTCGATTCCTACGGCGAGGAGCGCAAAGGTCACGTCAAGCACTACATCGATTTCTCCATGGAACTGGGCAAAATCATCTGCATCGCCGATCCCCAGGAAGCAGCCGAACGCGACCGCCGCATGATCGCCGAACACGCAGCCTCTGACGGGACCCCCGTGGACACGGACATTGCCTCCCTCGGCCCCGGCCTCTGGCGCCAGGGATCCGCCCATGCCGGCGAACTCTCGGTGCAGGGCATCGTGGAAGCCAACGGCCGCCGCGGACGCTTCGACGACGTCGTCGGCCGCGGCTGGACCGTCATCGGCCGCGGAACACCGGCAGAAGACATGCTCACCCCCAAGCAGATGGAACGTCTGGAATCCCTCGGCGGCCGCTGCGTCCAGGTTGGATCCCCCGGTACATCAAGCGACGTGATCGATGTGAACGGCACCTACGCCAAATGGTTCGATGACCTCGACATCAATTTCGTCGTCGTGCGTCCCGATTTCTACGTAGCGGCCACCGCCTCCGAACCCAGTGCCCTGAGGGACTCTATGCACGCCCTCTTTGAAGGGCTCACTCTGGGCACGTTCGACCTCCCGCAACTCGCCACCTCGAAGTGAAGGAAACCACTGCAATGAGCCTGACTTTTGACCATGAAACCCTCGGCCAGCGCGTCCTCTTCGGCACCGGCGCAGCCGCTGCGAACCTCGCCGCTGAAGTAGCCCGCCTCGGCGCGGACCGCGTGATGGTAATCGCCTCGGACTTCGAGACGCCGCTGGCCCGCACCGTAACCGCCGACATCGAGGTGGCGCTCTGGCACCACGAGGTGGTGATGCACGTCCCCATCGAAACGGCAGAGAAAGCCCGCGCCGCCGCTGCCGAGCACGGCATCGACCTCCTGGTGTGTGTCGGCGGGGGTTCGACCACGGGCCTCGCCAAGGCGATCGCGATGACTTCCCGCCTGCCCATCATCGCCGTGCCCACCACCTACGCCGGATCAGAAGCCACCCACGTATGGGGCCTGACCGAAGCATCCCGCAAGACCACCGGAGTGGACGCCGCCGTCCTGCCCGTCACAGTCATCTACGACGCGGCACTGACACTGTCCCTGCCCGTGGAAATGTCCGTGGCCTCGGGTTTGAACGGCATGGCCCACTGCATCGACTCGATGTGGGGCCCCCGCGCCGACCCGATCAACGCCGCCCTCGGCGCCGAAGGAATCCGCGCCCTCAGCCAGGGCCTGCCGCTCATCACCGCCGACCCGTCCGGCACCGAGGGACGCGAGCAGGCGCTGTACGGCGCGTACCTGTCCGCGGTCGCGTTCGCCTCCGCCGGATCTGGGCTGCACCACAAGATCTGCCACGTCCTGGGCGGCACGTTCAATTTGCCTCACGCGCAGACGCACGCCACGGTGCTCCCCTACGTCCTGGCTTTCAACGCCCCCGCTGCGCCCGATGCCGAGGCCCGTATCGCCGCCGCGTTCGGCGCTGCAGACGCCCTCACCGGGCTGCAGGACCTACGCAAACTCCTGGACGCCCCCAAGGCACTGGCGGACTACGGATTCACGGCGGACGGGATCGCCGAAGCCGTTGCCGTCGTCCTCCCTGCAGTACCGGCATCCAACCCGCGGCCCGTCACCACGGACAACCTCACCCGCCTCCTCCAGGCAGCCCTCACCGGCGAAGACCCCGCCGTGCTCCTGGACCTGTAGCAGGCACCAAGGCGACCGGGCCAAGCAACCGGCCGCACACTTCCCCCCATCCAAATCAGGAGTACAGAATGTCCGAAACCATCCACCACGAAACCGCCTACGTAACCGAGCCGGTCTCCCCCGAACAGGCCGCCATCGAACAAGAACTCGTGGACACCGTCGTCGCTTCCTTCGACAAGGCCGAGGACCCACGCCTGAAACGGCTCATGCAGTCCCTGACCCGTCACCTCCATAACTTCCTCCGCGAGGTCCGTCTCACCGAGGGCGAGTGGAATGCCGCGATCGAGTTCCTCACCGCCGCGGGACACATCACCGATGACAAGCGCCAAGAATTCGTGCTCCTCTCAGACGTCCTGGGTGCCTCGATGCAGACCATCGCCATCAACAACCAGGCCTATAAGGGTGCCACCGAGGCCACCGTCTTCGGGCCGTTCTTTGTGGACGACGCCCCCGAAATACCCATCGGCGGCGACATCGCCGGCAGCGCCGCAGGCCAGCCCTGCTGGGTCGAAGGAACCGTCACCGACACCGACGGCACCCCCGTCCCCGGCGCCCGGATCGAAGTCTGGGAAGCCGACGAAGACGGATTCTACGACGTCCAATACACCGACCAGCGCGTCGCCGGACGGGCACACCTGTTCGCCGACGACAACGGCAAGTACGCGTTCTGGGGACTCACCCCCACCCCGTACCCGATTCCGCACGACGGGCCGGTTGGCAAGATGCTGGAGTCTGTTGGCCGTTCCCCCGTCCGAGCCTCCCACCTGCACTTCATGGTCACCGCCGAAGGCCACCGAACGCTCGTGACGCACATCTTCGTCGAAGGAGACCCGCAGATCGAGATCGGCGACTCCGTCTTCGGAGTCAAGGACTCCCTCATCAAGCGTTTCGAACGCCAGCCCGCGAACGCTCCAACACCGGACGGCCGCGACCTTGGCGGCCAGGCCTGGGCCCGCTCTCGGTTCGACGTCGTGCTCGCCCCCGCTGAGATCTGAGCTGAAACCTTGACTTCCCGCACTGCCCTCACTCTTTTCTGCGCCGTCGCTCTCAGGGGCGCCATCGAGGACTCCATCCTGCCCGCATTCACCCAGGACACGGGAACTCTGGTGGATGCCCACTTTGCCCCGACCAGAATTCTGCTCCAGGAGATCACCGTCGGTGAGCGACCCGATGTGATCATCGGCATCACCGCTGCGCTGGAAGGACTTGACGACGGGATCCTCGACGGCGCTCCGCTGACGCCGATCGCCAAAGCCGGCATCGGCGTCGCCGTTGCCTCCGGCGCCGAAATTCCTGACATTGCGTCGGTGGCAAAGCTCACGGGTGCACTGACGGCAGCCCGTTCCGTGGCCTACTCACGGAACGGTCCAAGCGGCATCTACTTCGCAAAGCTGCTGCAGGACCTGGGCATCGCCGGACAGATCAATGAACACGCCACCGTCGTCGATGAGGGCTTTACCGCCACGGCGCTGCTGGATGGCCGCGCCGACCTTGCACTGCAGCAGATGAGCGAACTCCTCGCCGTCCCGGAGGCCAGAATCGTCGGCCTGCTTCCAGCCGAGGTCCAGCACTACACAGCATTCTCGGCCGGGGTCGCTCTCCAGACTAAGAACAGCGCCGGCTCGGGCTCGCTGCTCAGGTTCTTGAGCACAAAGCTCGCGCGTGCCGCGTACAGCGGTGCAGGGCTCGAACCAAGCTAATTTCCGCGGGCATTGGCGCCCCAATGGCGGTGCTGAAGACCAGGCTGGTGACCATGCCTAGATCCTCGTTTCCATCGTCAGCCACATGCACCTCTCATTTCCTTAACCGAATTCAGCCAAGCCGGCTGTCCTGTGCAGAATCGAAGGCCCGTTCAAATCCATGGGGCGTCCTGCCCGTCAGGCTGCCAAACGGGCCGTCGGTGCGGCGGTGGGGGTGTACCTAGTGCCGTCGCGCAGCATCGCCCAAATGACATTGAGGCGTCGTCTGGCGAGGGAGAGGAGCGCTTGGATGTGCGTTTTGCCTTCGGTGCGTTTGCGGTCGTAGTAGGTCCGGGAGGCGGGGCAGCTCTTTAGCGCCGAAAGCCCGGAGAGGTAGAAGACGCGCAGGAGCCGCCGGTCGTAGCGCCGGGGTCTGTGATGATTGCCGGTGATGCGGCCGGAGTCCCGGGGCGCCGGGGCGAGCCCGGCGACGCCGGCAAACCGATCCGCGGTTTGAAAGACGGTCAGGTCTCCGCCGGTGGCGCCGAGGAACTCAGCGGTGAGGACGGGGCCGAAGCCGGGCATACTGAGCAGGGTCTGGGCGTGACGGTGTTCAGTGACTTTCTCGCTGATCAACGCATCAAGGTCGGCCAGCGCTCTGTCCAAGGTGATGATTTCCTGGGCGAGGGCGGCGACAATCAGCTCTCCAACGTGCTGGGCGGGGACGGTGGTGTGCTGGGATTTGGCGGCATCGACGGCGGCCTGGGACACTGCGGCGGACGAGCGGGCGCCTTGTTTCTTCAGCCAGGCGTGCAGCCTGGTCTGGCCGGTGCGGCGGATCCCGTCGGGGGTACGGTGTTTAGTGAGCAGCAACAGGGCGGCTTTGGAGCGGCTGTAGTCAAAGGCCCGTTCCAGTGCGGGGAAGTACTCCAGCAGCTGGGCCTGCAGGCGATTGATCGCCCGGGTCCGGTCCGCGGCTTTGTCGGCCCGGTGGGCGGTGAGGATCCGCAGCCCGGTGCTAGTTTCGTCCCCGGCCCGCAGGGGCTGCAGGTCCTTGCGCATCCTGGCCTGATCGGCGATCACGGCGGCGTCTTTAGCGTCCGTTTTGCCCTCGCCCCGGTAGAGCTTGGAGGCGTGGTGGACGATCCGGCCGGGGATGTAGAGGAGGTTTTGGCCGTGGGCGAGGAGCAGTGCGATCAGCAGCGCTGGCCCTCCGTGGTTCAGGTCCGTCGCCCAGACCACTTCATCCCCGTCCCCGAGTTTCAGGACGGCGGC
Source organism: Arthrobacter sp. BGA-UO-ETr-C19 (assembly GCF_059568005.1). NCBI lineage: Bacteria > Bacillati > Actinomycetota > Actinomycetes > Micrococcales > Micrococcaceae > Arthrobacter > Arthrobacter sp. BGA-UO-ETr-C19. Next base: position 119,909 of record NZ_JCAQPC010000009.1, on the reverse strand, counting down.
GATGAGTTCGAGCAGGGGTGGTTCGTCGTTGGGTATTTTCTGCGAGAGCAGACGGTTTCCGTGCGCGTCGATCACGACGCAGTGATGATGGGCTTTGCCGGCGTCGATGCCGGCCCATAGGTGCACCAAGAACAGCCTCCAGTCTGTCGGTTGAGTGAAACCCAGCAGATAACCGCGCCGTCGTGTCCTTATCCGGCGATCATGTCGCGTCTCTCAATCAGCGGTCGGGTCATCGCGGGGTGGCGGGCGGCCAATCCTTCGAAGCCGTCACGAGACCGTCCGGCACAGCAGCCAAAGCCATACCCGCCTCCCCTGGGTAGCCACGACCCTACAACGGCCGCGGAACTGAGCCCGGTAACAACATAAGGACAGCAGCCAAAAAACGTCGAAGACGTAGACAACAGGGCCAGGGACGGCGTAGCCCTGCGGAGCCGGCACTGGCCCCGACAGCCGGCCGCGCCAGCGGACGCCCTCATGGGTGCGAGCCCTGCGAGCATGCCCTGCTCCAGCCGACGGGCAACTGCCTCCCAAGGTGCTCGGGTCTTTCCCCAAGGTCGGCGAGACAGAGTTGTCCCATCCCCAACGGGCCGCAGCCACGGGCAAAGCCTGCAGGCCCTGACGCCGGGGCCCTGGCTGTCCCCATGCACCCCGACCCCGGCGGAAAGGCACCCCGGATTGCCACGGCCAGTCGACGGAGGACGCGGGGCCGCCGACGGCAGGGTTGTTGAGCGGCGGGTGGCAGGATGGTGCCGTGACAACCAGGCGGCGGACTGCGGCTCCAAACGCGGAGTGGGTGCTGATGTACCGGGGCGGGCTGACCCGCTCCCGGATCGCCGCGCTCACCCGCGCGCCGGCCGCGACAATCGGCTATCACCTGTCCGTGGCACTTGGCGCGGACCCCGGACTTCAGGCCGCCCACGAGAAAGCCGCCGGCCCACAGATAACGCAGGTGAGCGTGCAGGGGCTGGCGCGGATGCGCCAGCTCGTGGCTAGGGTCCAGGAAACCGGGCGCTACCCTTCCCGCACCGCCGCCGACGCGGACGAGCGGAGACTGGCGTCCTGGTTGGAGCGGCGCCGCCGCGACGCCGCGGCCGGGACACTCGCCCCGGCGTACCGTGACGGGCTCGCCGCCCTCCCCGACTGGCAACGACCGCCGCGGACCGTGGCCGATGAGGCCAGATGGCAGGACCGGCTCGCCGCCCTGATGCGGTACCGGGCCGCCGGGCACGACTGGCCCCGGCACAAGTCCATCGTGGCCGGGGAAGAACACGACCTCGGCGTCTGGCTGCACGTCCAGCGCCAAAAGGCACGCCGCGGCGAACTCGAACCGGCCAAAGCACGCGCACTGGATGAGATGCTGCCGGGCTGGTGCTCCGGCCGGCAACGTGGCCGCAAACCCCGCACCGGCACCGCGTAACCCCGGCTTCCCCCACGGACAGCAAGCAGACCACCACACCGGGCGAACGGGTTGTGCCCACTGGGGGCAGGTGGAGCCCTCCGCACAGCTCAAAGCTGTCCCCCTTGGCGTGCAACCCGTACCGTCCAAGCGCCGGGGCAAGGGGCCGCGTGCATCCCGATGCACCTGGAGATTCTTTACTGTCCGACCCCGGGTCTACACTTGAAACCTATCGAACATATATTCGAAAAAGGTGTGTTGTGGGCGTCATTGTTGGTCCCCGTGTGCTAGATGCGGGCGTGTCGTTGTTGTCGGTGCTGGTCTCCCCGGTGCCGGTCGCGGCGGGATACCCGTCGCCGGCGCAGGACTACTTCGACGGCCGGATCGACCTGAACGAGCACCTGATCAAGGACATCACCAGCACCTATGTCGTGCGGGTGACCGGGGACTCCATGGAAGGCGCCGGCATCAGCGACGGGGACGAACTGATCGTGAACCGGGCGCTGGAACCCACGGACGGGTCGGTCGTGGTCGCCGTCCTGGACGGAGAGCTGACCATCAAGCGGCTGCGCATCACCGCCACCGGCGTGGTGCTGCAGGCGGAGAACCCCAAGTACCCGGACATCCGCGTCCCGGCGCTGTCCGAGCTGACCGTGTGGGGCGTCGCGACAAGGTGCCTGCACCATGTCTAACGCGCGCCTTTTTTACATTGAACGTGAAAGGTCGGAGGGATTCCATGTCTAGGCCGGCGGTGATGCGGCGGATGCCACAGATCGCGCATGTGGACGTGAACTGCTTCTACGCCTCGGCCGAGCGTGCCTTCGACCCGTCATTGGAAGGCCGGCCGGTGGTGGTGCTGTCCAACAACGACGGCTGCGCGGTGACCCGCTCCCCCGAGGCCAAAGCCCTCGGCATCCCGATGGGTCAGCCGTGGTTCAAACTGAAGCCGCGGGCGAAGGAATGGGGCCTGGTTGCGCTGTCGTCCAATTACGAGCTCTACGGGGACATCAGCGCCCGGGTGATGGAATTGCTGGGCCGGTACTCGGCCTGGCTGGAGGTCTACAGCATCGATGAGGCCTTCCTCGGCGTCAAAGGCTCCCCCGCCGAGCTGCTGGCCCTGGGGCGGGCCATGAAAGCCGCGGTCCGGCGGCACGTCGGGGTGCCGGTCTGTGTCGGGATCGCCCCCACCAAAACGCTGGCGAAGCTGTGCAACAAGTGGGCCAAACACAACCCTGCGTTCGACGGGGTCTGCCACTGGGACTCCGTCCCTACCCCTGTGCGGGAGGGCCTGTTGGGGCGGTTGTCCGTGGAGGAGATCTGGGGCGTCGCCGGCCGGCTGACCAAACGCCTGAACGCCATCGGCATCCACACGATCGCCGACCTCACGGCCGCGGATCCGGTGGCGATCCGGGACAGGTTCTCCGTGGTCATGATGCGCACCGTCCTGGAACTGCAGGGCACCCCCTGCATCCCGATGGAGGAAGAACGCATCGGCCGGGACCAGCTGATCTTCTCCCGCTCGTTCGCCACCCCCGTCACCACCGCCGCCGGGCTCCGGCAGGTCCTCTCCGTCTACGGCCAACAAGCCTCAGCCCGGCTGGGCAAACACGGGCTGCAGGCCAAGGTCCTCACCGCGTTCGCCGGCACCAGCCACTACAACCAATACGAGAAGTCCTACCCGTCGGTGTGCGTGGCACTGCCGATGCCGACCGCTGACCCGGTCCTGCTCACCCGCGCCGCGCACGCGCTGCTGCCCGCCATCCAGGAAGGCCTCAAATACGCCCGCGCCGGGATCATGGTCACCGACCTGCGCCCCACCGGCAACCAATCACCGCTCGAGCCCTTCGAGAACCCGCACGAAGAACGCCACATCGGTGCCCTCCTCGAAGACGTGACCCGCCGGTACGGGCGCGGCGCCATCGGCCTGGGCCACGCCGGCATCAAAACCGGCCTGGACTGGACCATGAAACGCGACATGCTCTCCCCCCGCTACACCACCCACTGGGACGAACTCCCCCTCGTCAAAGCCGCCTAACAACCACCCCCACGACCAGCACCAACACGGAAGACAAACGAATGACCATCACCCATGAACCCCGCACCACCAGCCCTGCCGGCCCCACGCCCAAGACCGCCCCCACAACGGCATCGACGAAGCCCGGCGTGCCGGTACAGGTGCGATTCAACGCCGCCGGAACTCCGCTGGCCGTCCGCCATGACGGACAGATCTGGGCGGTCGCAGCCGAACCGGTGCATTGGTTCGAACGCTGCGACTGGTGGCACACCGGCACACGGGCTGCCATCGGCTCCGGGGACCTGGTCAGCGTCGAACACTGGCGGGTCCAGGTTCGTGACAGCACCTCCGCGCCGTTGCGGACGTTCGAGCTGCGCCGGGATCCGTTGTCGGAGCAGTGGCTCCTGGTTTCCATCACGGACGGGTAAGGGGCCATCGTGGGTGGTTTCTCCGGCCCGGTGCCCGACGAGATGTGGGCAGCGCTGCGCGGTGAGTTCGGCCTGCCGTCCCTGGAACAGGTGCAGGCCCGGCTCAGCGCGCTGCCGGACGCGGAGCCGGTGCTGCGCAGCCTGGTCCGGGTGTTCATCGAGGACGGGACCTTCTGCCCTGGCTTCCAGTTCACTACCGGCGGCCAGCTCGATTCCCGGGTGACGGCGCTGTTCCGGGCGGCGCTGGAGGCGAAAGTGCCGCACAACTACTTCGCCTTGTGGATGATGACCCCGGCCCGGGAGCTGTCCTGGGCCCGTCCGGTGGACCGCCTGGATGAAACCAGCCGCCTCGTCCGGCTCCTGGAGGCTGCCGCGGGGGCTGTGCCTGTGGAGCGGCGGGTAGGCCTTCTCTTTGTCAGGGCCTCCTGACACAATCGCTGTCAAGGATTCCTGACAGGAGGCGTTATGAGTTGGTCGACGGACTACAGCGAAGGTCATGAGGGGTGGGCGGCCAGCGTCACGCCGGATGGGCGGCACACGGGCAGCTCAACGGGCCGGGGAATGCTGGTGGAGGGAATCACCGGACGCTACGAACGGGACACCACCATGCCGGAGTACGAGCTGGTTCCCCACCGGGAGATCATCGGGTGGCAGGGCCAGTGTGAGTGCGGCTGGCAAGGAAAGTTCTGGGAACGCGTTTCCTCGGCCAGGGACGCCGACCTGGGCCGGCGCAAAGCTCACCTCCCCCTTGAAAAGTCCGCCCATGCCCCGGAACCGGTCGATGATGCCATCGGCGATGAATGGCTCGAACACGTCGCCCCGCTGGGTGCGGTCGCCGGGGTGGAGGCGGCCGCACTCGACTACGCCCAGGCCGGAAGGCGGCTGGACAAGACCGTCGCGGCCGCCAAAGCGGCCGGGGCGACCTGGGCGGAGATCGGCCGCGCCGCGGGGATCACCCGCCAGGCCGCGCACGAACGCTGGGCAGACAAATAGGCAGCATCCGGACAACGACCGGGCCCGCACGCGTGGTGCCTGGCGTAGCCTTTGGGCCATGGGACTGATGTACGACGATCCGCGGCTGGCCGCTCTGACGTTGCTGCGCATCGCCGCCGAGGAATCCGAGGGCCCCAATGAAATGACCGGCCGCATGCACGCGGTCCTGGAGGACCTCGTGCAGCGCAACGGGGCAGGGTATTTGGCGGAGCTGGCCATCGCCCTGGCCCGGACCGGGTTCATCGCCCTGGATGAGCTGGCCAGAAGGACCGGGAACAGCACCGCCGAGCTGCTGGACGCCGTCGAGGTCGACACGCTCGAAGGTCTCGATGGGCACTGCTGAGCACCTTCCCGGGACCGGCCTGCCCGCGGGGCTTGCCCCGCCGGTGAAGGTCGCACTCGCCCGCCCCGTCACGAAGATGCCCCGCGCCCGGGCCGGGAACCTGCTGTTTGAGGCCAAGTGGGACGGCTACCGCTGTATCGTCGTCCGGGACAATGACCGGGCCACGCTGTGGTCCCGGCAGGGCAAAGACCTAAGCCGGTACCTGCCCGAGCTCATCCACGTCCTGGAGACTGCTGTCCCTCCCGGGTGCGTGATCGACGGCGAGGCCGTGATCTGGGCCAACGGCCGGCTCAACTTCACCGCCCTGCAACAGCGCCTCAGCGCCGGCCCGAAAACCCTTCCCGGACTGGTCCGGCAGACACCGGCCAACTACGTCGCGTTCGATGTCCTCGCCGTAGCCGGACACGACGCCCGCGACCTGCCGCTGCACCAGCGCAGGGCCCTCCTGGAAGAACTCGCCACCGGCTGGGAGCCGCCACTGTCCCTCTCCCTCTCCCCCACCACCACTGACCCCGATGAGGCCGCCCGCTGGTTCGAAGAACTGCCCCGCACAGGTGTGGAGGGGCTCATCATCAAAAACACCAACGAGCCATACGCCCCGGGCGTCCGCTCCTGGTTGAAGCTCAAACGCAGGGAAACCATAGACGTCATCTGCGGCGCCATCATCGGACCGATCACCCAACCCTCTGAGGTCGTCGCCGGCCTAATCCTGGATGGTGAACTGAGGATCGTGGGCCGGTCCACCCCACTGAAGACCGCGGACGCCCGGGACCTTGCCCAGTGGCTGAAACCGCCAAAGAGTCAGCACCCCTGGCCCGCCACTGTGAAAGGCACGACCCTGGACAGGTTCAACCGGGACAAGGAACCCGTCACGCTCACCCTGGTGGAGGCGGTGGTCGTGGAAGTCTCCGCCGATACCGCCTGGTCGGGCCGGTCCTTCCGGCATCCCCTACGCCTGCTCCGGGCCAGACCGGAGCTGTCCCCTGCCGATGTGATCCTGCCCGAACTTCATACGGGTTAGCGGTCAGTGCGGATGGTGATGAGCTTTGGACCTTCTCCCAGACGCGCGTAGAGGTTGTCCCGCGCCTCGTCGTAGGTGTCGCCTTCGACATCTATATATCCGTAGCTGCCGTCGGGGTTGGTGATGGTGCCGGTGAGTATCACGGCATGAGTCTATGTGGCTAAAGGCTCGGCGGGCTCGATGAGCTCGGGCCCATTGTTCCGCACACTGTTCACGCGTGGGCTGACAATCCTTGGTGTCAGGGTTGGTTCCGGCAGGGAGTCCAACAGGTGCTGGACTTCGTCCTTGTCGGTCAGGTCCGGGTCCAGCCATTCCGCGAAGCGATCCCGCGGGATGATGACCGGGGAACGGTCATGGACGTGCCCCAGCGCGTCCTGCGTCGTCGTGGTGAGCACCGTGCAGCTGAGCAGCCACCGGCCCGGATCGTCCTCAGGCACGGACGGATCAGCCCACCACTCGTACAACCCGGCAAAGCCCAGCAACGGCTCCTGCTCGGAGAAAAGATAGTTCGGGATCTTCTTCCCGTCCTCAGTCTTCTGCCACTCGTAATAACCTTCAGCCGGAACGATCGCACGCCGCTTCACTGCCGCCTTGCGGAATGACGGCTTCTCCAGAATGGACTCGCTGCGGGCATTGATCAGCTTCGAGCCGATCTTGATGTCCTTGGCCCAAGACGGGACCAGGCCCCAGCGCGCAATGAGCAGGTGCCGGTCGAGAGTGCCCTCATCCAGACGTTCGGCAACGATCGGCACATTCTGAGTTGGTGCCACGTTCCAACTCGGTGGCGGTGGGCTTCCTTCGACCTCTTTGGCCTCAAAGTGGCTCAGCAGGTCACCAGTGGCCTTGGACATCACATATCTGCCGCACATGAAGCCCATTCTGCCTGACAGGACCCCGGAACATGTCCCGGCTGAGGACAACGTCGCTCAGTCAAAAAGCCTCCCCTCTGGGTTTTGACTAGTTTTAATTTCGAGAACCAGTTTTGACCAGGAATAAGAGAGCTTTCTAGGAGTTCCTGCGTGGCAAGCCGCCGGCCGGTCAGAAACGGTCGTTTCCCTTCAGCCAAGCGGCAGCAATGCCTCCTCCCCTATTCCCCCAAGCCGAAGCCCTCATCATTGGTTGAGCACCCGCAGTGACATGACTGTGTTAATTCGGCCGCTACCCCGCCATGGCGGCCTCTGGGCTCCCCGGTTAACATGACCGTAGGCCCGGCAGGCGCAACCGTGCTCCTTGTTGCGACATAGGTTATGAAGGCCATTTTCGAACCAACAAATATTCACGCCATAACACATGCCATAACTCCTATTGGATGCCAAAGTATAGCGCGTGTTAGATGACTAACCGGAGATCTCGCCATTATGCCTGTCTCATGCAAGGCCTAAAGGCGCACCATAAGCACAATATGCGTCTCAATAGGTGAGTACGCTGGACGTACCAGACGAGGACGAGCTACTAGGGATGCAGGAAGAACTACTGGATGGCTTATGGGATGTGCAATGAAAACCCACACGGGCCATCCGGCAATAGTGTCAACCTGTGGTGACATTGAGACATCAATGGAAATCCGACTTTGAAATAAGGTAGGGGACGGGGCTTTACATCCCGCCATATCTATAACGTGAAGTGCGGTGAATCGCCCTACTCTACGCACTGTGATCCCTCTTATGCGTGTCATTGCCAGCATTCCCAGAGGTGTGCACATAGGGTCGACAGCAGGACAACATGCAACCCACCAAGTAGGAGAGTCGCCGGCCGATGACACGATCACTGCAAACCCCCGTACCCCCGAAACCCCAGGCAACACAGGCCATTGACCGTGTCATCTCCCTGGCGAACGGCAAAGGCGGAGTCGGCAAGACGACCACCGCAGCCAACGTTGGCGGGTACGTCGCACTGGCTGGCTCCCGTGTGTTGCTGATCGACCTTGACCCGCAGGGTGACCTGGCCCGCGACCTCGGATACGACCGGCAGACAGGGAGGGAATTCTTCCAGGCCCTGATCGCCGGCACGCCGCCGATGATCCTGCGCGACGTGCGGGAAAACCTGGACGTCATCCCGGGCGGCCAGGACCTCGAAGACATCCAGGGCTTAATGGTGTCCCGCTCCAGCCGCTCCGACGCCGGCGACTTCGGCGACATGCTCTACGCCGTCCTGGCCCCGCTGGCAGACGATTACGACTTAATCCTGATCGACACCCCCCCGGGGGAGCGGATCCTCGTAGAAGGCGCCTTCGCGATCTCCAGTGCAGTCGTCATTCCTACCCGTTCCGATGATGCGAGCATCGACGGTGTCGAACGCATCGCACGCCGCTTCATGGCTGTACGTGACCGGAACCCGTCCCTGCAGTTGGCGGGCATCGTCCTGTTCGGTGTCGGCCCGCGCTCCATGCGCCTCGAACGCAGCGTCCGGGACACCTTGGAAGAAATGCTCGGCACCGTCGCCCCGGTCTTCGCAACCCGCATCAGGAACCTGGAGAGCGCAAGCGCGGACGCCCGCCGCAAAGGCCTGCTCTTCCACGAACTTGAAGGTGCCGTTACCGACGCTCAGAAGAACCGCCTAAAGGCACTTCGGGCGGGGGAGAAGCCCGCGGACGGCTTCTTCTCGCGCAACGCCGGGGGACTCGCTGAAGAGTACGAGCAGCTGACCGGCGAGATCCTCGCCCGACTGAACGAGATCGAAAGCAGGAACGAAGCATGAGCGGCCGACAGAGCCTTGCCGGGGCATTCGCACCTGTAGCGCCTGCCCGCGGTGCAGCACTGCAGGGGTTGCTCGCTCCGAAGCGGGGGAGGGGCGCACCTGCACGGGAAGAGACCGTGGAGGCACCGGCCCGGGAACTTGTCCAGATCCCGCCAACAGCAGCACCCGATCCCGCTGACACGCAGGCACCTACTGAGCAGCCGCAAGCGGATACGCGGCCCGCTGAGGAGGCGCCCCTTCAGGCGGCAGGAGAGCGGGCGGAGCCCACCCCTACATCCGCCAAGGCCCCAAAGGCCAACACACGGCAGCAGGCTGCTGCCAGGAAAGCTACTAACGCGACCAAAGCCTCCGAGCTTGTACCCGGGGCGCTGCGCAACGTCGGGGTGTACCTGCCACCGGCGCTCCTGGCACAGGTCAAGGATGCCGTCTACCAAGAGCGGACCACGTACGCGGACCTGTTAATTGATGCCTTCGAAACCGTCGACGACGAGCAGATCGCCAAGGAGTTCATTCCCGAGACCACGCTGACGAGCTCCGGCATGCCCCGCCGGTCACCGCGTAAACGGGGAGAGGCCGGCATCCAGATCCAGCTGCGTCTCGATGGGCTGCAGGTTGCCTGGCTGGATGAAAAGGTCACCGAGTTCGACGCACCGTCACGCAGCGCGCTCGTCTCGGTCGTCTTCAAGCTTCATATCCAAGCGGGACAGCCTGCGGGCGAGTGATGCTGGACCTCCTGAGGCAAGCATGGCTTGTCTTCCTGTAGTACCTATGGCATGAGTTATGGCACAAAACGGAGCCAAAGTTGCACCTGGGAAGTGGATGCGGCGGCGGCCAGCCGCATCCACCCGTCAAGGAGTGCAGACCGGGGAATGGGCGCACAACTCACAGGCCCCCTTTGGCACTGACCCTCATCCAGTTCTGTTGAAGGCCATGGCGGACAGTGACCATTCATCAGGTGGCCCCTCAAACATCTCCCAGGGATAGTCTTCGTCGGGGGAGAGCAGCTCCGGCACGGTGTGGACGTTTTTGGCGAGCCATTCCCGCCAGATGATCCGGTCGTTGCGGTAGCGCTGTAACTGGAGGGCAACCGCTTCGAAGACCCCGAATTGTTCGGCGAGCTGTCTCAGTGATGTCCCGGCTACGGTTGACCAGGCCCGGCTGGGATTGCGGACGACCAGGTTCCAGGCGGCAAGGACTTCCAGGGCTTCGTGGACCGCAGAACGAGACAGCCGGGTGATCCGCACAATCTCAGCTGTCGACATCGCGGGGGAGTGCTCTAGCGCTTCGTAGACGAACGCGGCCGGCAGCCCCAGCTCACGGAAAACCGGGCGGAGGGAGTGGATTTTCCCCTTCTGCCAGCTAGCATCCTCGGCCGCTGTCTTCAACTCTTCGGGCACGGTGAGCATGTATAAATCGCCCTTCGTGCCCCTGGCCTCTTCAACCAAGGTAACCAGGGGATCCTTCTCCGCACGCAGCTCCCTCAGATGCAGCGCAACGGTCGTATGGTCAAGGCCAGTGGCCACGGCAATGGACCGGACGCCGAATTCAACAAAACGAGATGCCGACATGTGCGCTGCTTCCCCCAGAGCCCTCAACACCATTCGCCGGGCCATACCAGACCTGGGGTGCTGGTAGTTCACCTCCTTGATCCTTAGAGCACTTCGCCAGGTCCGAATAAACCGATGCTCCGCATCGGGGTTTGAAATTAGGTTTGAACCCTTTACCCCTACCGCCTGTGTATTTGGCCGGCTTGTGGGGGATCTGCGGACATTGTCATTCCGGTCGGTTTGGACCGTCTTTTTGTTCAAGTAGCTGAGGGCGCTCATCCAGTCGCGGCGCAGTGACGTAAATCGGTGGCGGGCTGCATAGCGGGCATAGAAGGAGGCCAATCCGGGCCAAGTTCCCTGCAGCATCCGGCGCTCCACATCCACGAGCTCGAGACCGGCGGCCGCGGCACTGAGGATGACGGCCTGGCGCGCCTCGGAGTCAGAGGCGTATCTGTTGGTGTCGTACATGCCGGTCTGGGCGAGCACCTGCATGGTCCGGGACATGCGCCCCACGGGCTCGTTGATGGCGGGTGCGTCGGAGGTCGCCGGAGTGAAGGTCTCATCCTGCCGGCGCGCGCGGACGGCTTTGATCTCGGCGGCCAGGTCGTTGGTCATAGCCGCCCAGACGGTGGGGCTATTGGGCCGGCGGGCGATGTCGTAGGCCATGGATAGGCTCATCGCCAGTTCCTGGTGCCCGCCGCGCTTGTGCGGTGAGCCGGGGGTTCGCATGCAGCCGTGGAGCAGGTTTTGGTGAGGGGTCTTGTCCAGGGTCACGTACCGGGTGCCCAGCGCCTCGACAAGATCACGCGCTTCAGAGAACGTGATCCGCCGCGCCAGTGGGACGTAGACGTGGCGGCCGCCGTTCGGAGAGTAGTCCTCAATCCAGCGGGCACCGACCGAGTGCAGCCAGGTCTGAACGGAGCGGACGTCCGCCTGAACCCAGTCCAGGCCTGCTACGGAGGAGTCAAAGTCGAGAAATATCGCCGCACAGGTGCCGTCCTTGCCGAAAATTCGTACTGCAGCAGGCAGTGAAGGAAGGGAATCGGTGAGGTTCCGTTCGTGTTTCTGCGGGTAGGTTTTCCCTCCGTCACGGGATAACCGGACGCGGGGTTGGCCGGCCAGCAGGGGTGCTAGCGCCGCCCAAACGGTTGCTGGGTCGTCTGGCTGCCATGACACGCCGCCAGTTGGGCGCGCTGGAAGCACTGAGACGTGCTGATGTACGATGTGGGTAATCCTTCCGGGGATTGAGGTACGAAAAAGGACCGATCCTGCCAGATCGGTTTCATAGCAACACAAGGGATGGCCTGGCTAGGCCCTCCACGACTTACAATCTGATCCGCCGGCAAGCAATCCAGAGGGTAAGTCTCAAGCTTCGAAGGCCCGCCTAGTGCGGGCCTTCTTTTTGGTTATGAGGCAATGCGGATGGGCAGCTCCTGCTGGTAGTCATCCCGGTCAAGCGCGGCCAGGTCTTCTTTCAGCTTCGGCTCCACAACGGACAGAACGTATTCAGTGACGGTCAGGCCCCTGTGGGCTGCCACCTTGGCGATACCGTCAGCGGTGTGTTCCGGTGTGCGGAAACCAATGAACTTACGCAGGCCCTTGCTGGGGCGCCCGCCGCCTCGATTTACTGCTACTGCCGTCATGTGCTGTGTCCTTTGAATTTTGTATCCGCTTAGCGGTTACAGCTTCATCGTTGTGTTGCCTGCCGCCGAGACTTACTGACGTCCCTTGCGGCTGCTCTGAAACTATCACCGGGCAATTGGACCCTTTGGGATTTGTTTTCAGAAAACGGAAGCGTGTCGCGTTTGTGACCTACGGCTCGACCGCCGTCCCCTCGAGACTCTCCCGCTGACACTAGCGGCCGGGACCTTGGTTTGGTGCCAAGGTCCCCGTGCCCTCGCCTGAACTGCGCACTACTCAGTCTGGTGCCGCTCGCAGGCGTACGGGCAAGCCAACTGAAGACTGGACATATTGGATGGTGAAGCTGAATACGATCCATCGCGCCTTCCTCGTGACAAGCACCTTTGGCTGATTGTTGGTATATGTGGTCATCGCCCCTTGGGGCTAGAACGGGCGCGCCACGCCCGCAAGTAGTGTCTCACACATGCGTGATACGTGCGTGTATTTATTGTTCTGGAGTGGAATTTGTGAAGAGCTGGGGTAAGGCGACCTACCCAGAGGTCATGCGACGAACGCCGAGAGCAGTGGTTGAGCAACTCGGCCTACCGAGCCAGATTTCGTACGCTGATCTTCTAGAAGCGGTCGAAATGGCGCACGGCAAACCGATCAATGTGCGTATGGTTCCGAAGAGCACCATTCCTGGAGTATCAGGATTGTGGCTCGAGACAGAAGCGAAATCGCACATTCTTGTCCCCCAGGACCATTCGGATCTTCACCGCATGCATGTGATTTGTCATGAGTTCGGCCACATCCTTCTGCATCACAGAGGATGTGACGGACTCGCTGCGTCCATGCCGTCCGTCTTTAGCCACGTAGGCCAGCAGAAAGGCATCAAACGAATGCTGGCCCGATCGCCGCAGTGGAATGACACTGAAAAGGCGGCGGAGGAAGTGGCCTACCTGCTTTCCGGATGTGTACTTGACGGACAGCCCCAGCCGACAAGCGACTTCGAGAAGGTCTTTGGATGAAGTTGCTGCAGATATTGCCCGCATTGATCCTCTGGGGCGTGGTGCTCACTCGGATTATTGGACTTCGCCATGGCTGGAAGCCTGGAATCCTTACGGCCATGGTTTTCGTGGCGGTAGGAACGACGCTCAACATAGACGCGGTGTATATCACGATCGATTCCTGGATAGGCGACAGGAACGTACTGAACCTAATCGTCCACATTGTCCTGGGCCTTGGCATGACGGAGTTGAGCAGACTCATAGTCGCTGCCACGGGAGCTTCCAACTCCCGCTGGCGTCTGTTGGTTTCGGTGGGCATTGCCCTGGCCGGTGCCCAAGCAGCGTTGCTGCTGATGACGGAAACGCCCCGATCGGCCACTAACTTTACGGACGTCTTCGCTGCGATCCCGGCGATCGCGTGGTATCAAAGCCTGTTTTTCGTATGGATGGGCCTCATCACTGCCTACACCGGAATTGAGTGCATGCGCCGCGACCGGACAGGCGAAAGGCCGTCCTTCCGAATGGGCTTCGACATCATCGCAGTATCTTGCTTTGCGGGCGTTCTGGCCGTGGCTATCAAGCTCTTGCTGATCGTTACCGAGGCGAGCAGTACGGAAAATAGCCTTTCAGAAATCGCATATGTAGGCTATCGATCCTTGATTGCACTGACGTTGGTTGGCTTCGCGATTGGGTTCGCTCTTCCTGCTTACCACCGAGGCCGTCACCAGGTTGCTGAACGTCAACGACGACGGGCCGCCGTCGCAAGGCTGCAACCGATCGTAGACAGACTTTTGAAAACAGAAGCGGGACAGCGGGCAAGGCAGGCCGCCGCCTTAAGCCTGCGACCGCGTTCGTCCAGGGAACAGCTCTACCGGTGGGTCATCTTTATCGATGACATCCGCATCGAACATCCGGAGCTTCTGTCCCCTGCGGAAAGCAAATTACTAGACGATATTGAGGAATCAATTGCAGAACCAGGTTCCATTGGCACCCCTGCCCGTACTAGCAGCTAGCTTTTCAAAAGCATTCAAACCCGCTGCCGTCCTGTTCCTGGTTATCATCCTTGCCGGGACAAATGCTGGACTAGGGATCCTTGGAGTGACCGCCCTTGCTGTGGGCATCATCGTCATCCCGGGGATTGCGTATAAGAAGTTCCCATTTCTCGTCCACAAGCTTGGGCTGCCGGCTAACTCGCGAACTGCGGTAGTCACTTCGCTCACTGTAGCGGGCGCGGTCACTTGTGCTGTGCTCGAACTTCCTGCCCCTGTACCAACGACAGTTCTTGGGCTTGTGGTCGGAAACGCTGGCCTTGCGCTCGCTCGAAGATGGATGAACGCATCGGCACACGTTTCCGTTCTGACCTTTGCTGTTCTATGGGTGACTCAGGTCTTCGGTCCAGCATTTGCCTGGCTGTTGGTACTATCACCGATGATGCTGTTCAGTCGAACCGCCCTACGGGAGCACACATGGGGCGAGGCTCTGATGGGCTTCGTCATCGGACTTATAACCTTCGGTTGTTTCGCCGGAGCTAACATTTGGAGCTTGATCTCTTGAGCGATTTTGATCTCCCGCCACAACGGGCGGCAGGTATCCGACGGGCCGAAACGCTCGCGCGGAAGATCAATCTCCTGCTAGATGTGATCGTCTCTGACACGGGTAAGCCCTTCGACTACCCGGCCATCCGGGATGGGGCACAAAAGGCCGGCTATTACCTTTCACGTACGAGGTGGTCCTTGCTCAAAGCAGGGAAGGAACAAGTAGTCCCAGATGCAGCACTACGAGCAATAGCATCCGTCTTCGACGTCGATCCCGAATACCTCCTACAGGAGGGCGGCAAACTTCCGGAGCGGGTCGAAGCAGAGCTAGAGCTAATCCGCAGCATGAGACGGGCTGAGGTTCGAAACTTCGCAGCTAGAGCCCTCGGCCCTGTGGACCCTGAAGCCTTGAAGGCAATTGCCAAAATCCTCGATGAGGGGAACTAACTTCCATTCGGCAAGCTTGACGCACGACAGTGGCCGCCCAACCTTCCCAGTGAAGGCGGGCGGCCCCTTGATTTAACCCATAAGTTGGACGAGCTCTATGCCACTGTTATCGTCTTAGCTGTGTTCACACATGCGTGACACATGCTTGAATTTCAGCAAGCGGACGGGAGGATTGGACCTGCTTTCAGAAAACTGCGGCTCCAATCGCTCTATGCCAGTTGGGGGTGAGGTTCGCCCGGCGCTTGGGGGCGGGCGAACCTCAGTTCTCCTGGGCACGGATGTAGGTGGTCATAAGGTCGAGGAGATAGTCAGCCCTGTTTCCGTCCAAGGTGTATGTCAATGCACGCGTCGAGCGCTCTTCGGGCGGGAGATTAACGGTTACGACGCCCGTTGCCTCCAGCTTATTAAGGCTCTGAACCAAGAGAGCATGCTTAATTCCCGTCGCCTGCTCCAGTTGGTAACGCATGGAAGGTCCCGCCACCCGCAGGTGCCTCATAATCTGCATCCGCACCGGGGTTCCGTATGCGATGGCCGCAGAGTCGAGATCCTCAGACCACGCGGGGTCCGTTGGGCGCACGGTCTTAGGCATGGGAACCATTGTGCCGAACCTTCCTACAGTTTACGAACCTTTTGCAGTAGCTTACTATTTTAAGTATTTAGCTAGCGACTATAAGTCTATAGTTGGCTAGGTTGCCGTTCACGGTCCCAACAGGGGAGTGGCCCGTGGGGAAGATCCGGAAGTACGTGTCTCAGACGAAGGGCAGGTTGTGAAACAGTCTCTGACCGCAGCCACAGGTGTCTTGATAGCCGTGCCTACGCTATTGGCTAGCCTGATCTTTTCCTTGCTGGTCCTTCTGGTTCCCGCGAGACCAGCAACTGCCGATTGTGGCCCGGCCGTTTCGGTTGTCATCGGCGCCGGCACTGAGGTCGAGGGCTACACCGGGGAGCAGTTGAGGAACACCGTGGCGATCATGGATGCTGGCAAAGCCCAGAACCTGTCCGTGAAAGGTCAGATGATCAGCGTCATGGTCGCCCTGGGGGAGTCCGGGCTGCGCGTGGTGGACTACGGCGACGGAGCCGGCCCGGACTCCCGCGGGTTGTTCCAGCAGCGCGGCAACGGCGCGTGGGGCTCCTATGCAGACCGCATGAACCCCGCCATCAGTGCGAGGAACTTCGTCAGGGCTCTGCAGGCCGTTGAGGGCTGGGAGCTGCTGGAGCCGACCATCGCCGCGAGCAAGGTGCAGCGCAACGCCGACCCGTACCACTACCGGAAGTACTGGCCCGAGGCCGTCAAACTCGTTCAGGCACTCTCAGACGGGAAGCTCTCCCTGGAAGGCAGCGGCTGCGCCATTCCGGGGCAGTCCGGTGCAGGGGATGACTATCCCTGGAAAGACTCGCCTACCTGGTCGCAGGTGGGAGCGAACGACGCCAGTACCTCGCCCCTGAATATGTACTACCGCGAGTGTGTGGACTTCGCGCTGTGGCGGGTGAACCAGCAGATGGGCTCCATCAGTGCACCGTTCAAGTTCCTCAACGGCACATTCCGTCCGGACGGGGAACTGTTGGGTTCTGCCGTGACGTGGAAGGCCGGCTGGGACGCCAAGGGCTGGCCCACCGGAACCACTCCGCGGGTCGGGGCGGTCGTCTGGTACGCCCCCGGCGCCGGGGGAGCGGACCCGAAATTCGGTCACGTTGGCGTGGTGAAGGAAGTCAAGGCCGACGGGACCTACGTCGAAGAGGGTTACAACGGCAATCCGCCCCCGGATGACCACAACTACTACACCCGGACCGTCCGCAGCACCGTCCCCTCCGCGTTCCTGTACCTGCCTACTCCAGAGGAGAAGAAGTGAAAACACCCCTGGCCCTCATCGCCGTGGCTCTGCTGTGCGCTGCGTGCGCACCGCCAGCGAGGACCATGCCGGCACCGGCAGAATCAGCGGGCAGTTCCCCAGCCGCCTCCGCGCCGGTTTCGTTGAGCGCCAACAGCGGCCCACAGGCGCCCGGAGGCACAGCCCCGGCCACCACAAGCATTGGCTGGGATCGGGCCAGCAGGGACAGGGCCATGGAAGTAGCTGAAAATGCGATGGCTGATTTTGCCCGCCCTGCCGTGGACGAAAAACAGTGGTCCAACGATCTGGCCCGTTGGCTGACACCGCAGGCCACCTCCGACTACTCGGTGGTTGACCCGGCCAACGTCCCGGCCAACCGTGTCATGGGGCCCGCGACGCTAAGCGTCGATGAAGCCAACGGCTACGGGGTCCTGGCCACGGTCCCCACCAACGCCGGGACCTACACGCTGCAGCTGCTCCGCACGGACAAGGAAGCCCCATGGAAGGTCAACCGGCTCACACCCCCATCCTCCTAAGCCCCGCACCTGTGCATCTCACCTAAAGGAAGAAGTTCATGGCTACTGCACCAACCGAAGTCCTGGCATTTCCAAAGATCAGGGCCATCGTCCGCGACAACGGCACGGCCGAGGTCGTCGTCGCGGGGAACGCCCGCATCGTTCCTGACGGGGAATCGCTGCAGGACCTCCGCAACAACGCCCTGGCCGTCGTGGTGGGCGAAGCCCAGACACTGCAACGCCCTGTCAGGGTCCGGATCGAGGATCCTGAAGGGCACGGCGAACTGATCGTGCACCCGGACAGCACGATCCAATCTGTCTCTTACGAGACACACCCCGCCCGGCGCCAGGCAGAAGCAACAACTTCGACGACTGCTGCTCCGACCGTCACTCATACCGCCCCGGCTCCTGCAACTGAGCCTGTGGCCGCCCCTGCGGAACCCGTGGCTGCGCCTGTCGCCACGGTGGACCATCAGGCGTGGCCACCCACGCCTGCCTCAACAAAGTCCAAGCAGGCACCGGCGGCCCGGGAAGTGCCGACAGCTGTAACCGCTGAGACCGCGGCTCCGACCCGGCGCAGCCTGAAGGAAACTTCATTCCTTATCAGCGCCCCGATCCTGGAACCGGCCACACGGGGCTGGCGGGGAGCGCTTACGCGCCTTGGCTTCCGGATGGACCCCTCCGCCGACGAACTCTCCGAGCGGGAGGATGTCCGCACCGTCAGCCAGCACTGGCCGGGCCCGAGGACCATTGCCGTGGTCAACCGTAAGGGCGGGGCGAACAAGACCCCCACGGTCGTCATGCTCTCGGCCATCCTCGCCCGCTACAGCGGGGCCGCAACCGTCGCCTGGGACAACAACGAATCCCAAGGCACCCTGGGCTGGCGGACGGAAAAGGGCGCCCATGACCGGAGCGTCCTGGACCTGATCGATGCCTCCACCGAACTCCTCTCACCGTCAACGAACGCCGCCGAGATCGCCAAATTCGTCCACCACCAGATCGCCGACAAGTTCGACGTGCTGCGCTCGGACGAAAACGAAGAAGGCGACCACGAAGTCACCGCCGAGGAAGTCGACATCGCCCACCAGGTCCTCACCCGCTACTACAGGCTGGTGGTCATGGACTCGGGCAACACCGCCCGGGCAGCGAACTGGCGTCGGATGGTCGACCACACCGACCAGCTCGTCGTGCCCGTGACTGCCATCGAAGACCGCGCCGAAGCAGCCCGGTTGACCCTCCAGACCCTCGAATCCCGCGGTGGCCACGACGCCGAGCTGGCACGCAACGCCGTCGTGATCGTCTCCGAATCCACCGACGCCAAACGCAGCATGACCGGGGAGGCCTTGAAGCGCGCCAAGGCAGAGGCACAACGGATCGCGGACGGCTTTGAACCGTTCGTCCGGGCCGTCGTCCGGATTCCCTACGACCCGGCCCTGGTCAACGGCCCCATCCGCTATGAGACACTTCAGCCCGCCACCCAGCGGGCGTGGCTGGCGGCAGCGGCCGCCGTCGCCCACGGCTTCTAAAACACACCCCTAAACGCGCCCTGAAAGGAGGGAGCATGCAACAGTCCCTGAACCCCTGGATCACCAGCACAAGCACAGCTGAAGACCCGGCCGAGCCAGCACCGTCCGAACACGTACCGCCCGTGGCCGTGATCAGTGCGCCGTTGCGTGGCCTGGTGGAACCGGACGCAACAGATCGCCTCGGCCGGCGCACCATGTCACGTCGGGCGGCAGTGTGGGTCACGGGTGCCCACGGCGGATCCGGTGAAAGTAGAATCGCTGGCCTCCTTGACGGGGCCCGCGTCACCGATCACTGCTGGCCCGTCCTGCAGGACGGCAGCAAGCCGCGTGTGCTGCTGGTTTGCCGGGCCGACATGCACGGCCTCACAGCCGCCAGGAGCGCGCTGACCCAATGGGCATCAGGGACGGCACCGGAGGTCGATCTGCTCGGCTTGGCCATACTGGCCGACACACCAGGAAAGACTCCCAAAGCGCTCCGGGACTTCGCCGCCATCGTTGGCGGGGGAGCACCTCGCCTGTGGACATTGCCCTGGGTGGAGGCCTGGCGGCACGGGGATTCCACGCCGCCACCGGCTCGCGAGTACCAACGCTTCATCACCAACATCGCTGCCTTGGCTACCGACACCACACCAAGAACCACCCTCTGACACGCACCAACAACTGAAAGGTCTCACCGTGAACTCCTTCACCGCACCTGCAACAAGCGTCATCCCCGACCCCACACCGACCGTCCCCGACCAGGCCGACGGACTGCTGACCATCCTGAACTGGGCCTCCGGTATCGGCCTCATCCTCGGTGTCCTGGGCGTCATCATCGTCGGCATCGGCATGGTCATCCAGCTCCAGCGCGGCGAGGGCGCCCAAGCAATCGGAAAGCTCGGCTGGGTCCTGATGGGCTGCATCATCATTAGCGGCTCTTCGGGCATCGTCCGCGCCTTCGTCTAAGCCAGCACCAGCAACGGGAGGTCCCCCATGAGCCAGTCAACAGAGAGCACCACCGCAAGCAACCCGTTCACCAAGCCCGGTTTCATCATCGCCGCCGCGCTGGTGGTCGCGCTGATCGCAGCAACCGTCGTCATCTTCCTGCTCCCCAAAGAACCAGGCAACGCACAGCCGGCCCCTTCCCCCGCCGAGTCGAGCAGCCCAGCCACAGCCAGCCCCGCCACTTCCGCTGAAGCTGGCACGAGCGTTTGCGGGCTGCCTTCTTCGTCGGAAACCGCCCTGGGCTCAGCGCCAGAAACGACATGGGAACTTGTGGGGACCATGGCCGCCCCCACTGACCCGAAAATCGGACCGGGAAAGAAGGACCGCCAGGGCATTAGGTCGTGCTTCGCGCACACCCCAACGGGGGCGCTGTACGCGGCGGTGAATCTTTGGGCGCTGGGCAGCGATCCTTCCAAAGAACGGGCCATCGCCGAACAGCTCGCCGCCCACGGACCCGGCCGAGAGGCCGGAATGAAAGCACCCCAGATCATGGCTCCTGCATCGTCGGTGAAGGTCCAAATCGCCGGGTTCAACCTCTCCTACACGGCGGACCAGGCCGTTGTGGATCTGGCGTTCAAGGCGAACAACGGAGCGCTGGCATCGGTAAGGACGACTTTGCTGTGGCAGGACGGGGACTGGAAGGGAGTCGTCGCCGACAACGGTGCGCCCCTTGAGGAACCACGGCAAGTACCTGACCTTTCCGGATTCATCCCATGGAGCGGAGCATGAGGCCCGCCTGGAACCCGGTAGGGGACTGGGTTGCAGGGCTCGCCGATGATGCCATCGGCAATCTGGCCAAAGCCATCATGGAGGGCATGAGCCAGATGGTGACGACATTGTCCACGTTCTGGGTCTCGATGCCCACGGTGAATCTGACCAGCCAAGACGGAACCAAGCCAAGCGATGTCGTAACGGCCGTGAACGACGAACTGATGAGCTGGACTCTGACGCTGGCAGTTCTCGCCGTCATTATCGGGGGCATTCGTATGATCTGGGAACAGCGCGGAGGGCCTCTGAAAGATCTGCTGCGTTCCCTCATCACGCTCACTCTGGTCTCTGGGCTTGGCTTGGGAGTCATCTCGATTCTGGTCATCGCCGCAGATGCGTTTTCAGCGGCCATCATCAAACAGTCCACAGACGGTAAAGGCTTCGCGGAGGCGCTGCAGCTCCTCATCGTGACCAACCAAACGGAGGTGGGGGTGTTCATCCTCATTGTTCTGGGGCTGATCGGGTTGATTGCTTCCCTCGTCCAGATCGTCCTGATGGTGGTTCGCAGCGGCATGCTCGTGATCCTCGCGGCGATCCTGCCGACCACGGCTGCTTTCACGAACACGGAGATGGGCCGGCAGTGGTTCCAAAAGGCTGTCGGTTGGACTATCGCCTTCATCCTCTACAAGCCGGCAGCGGCCATCGTGTACTCGGTCGCATTTCTGCTCATGGACAACAAGATCGGCAAGGATGCTTTGGTCGGCTCCATCACCGGTTTCACATTGATGATCGTGGCCTTGTTCGCTCTGCCGGCGTTGATGCGGTTCGTCACACCGATGGTGGCTTCCGTCGCTTCCGGCGGGGGAGCAGGGGCAGGAGCCGCGGTTGGGGCCCTGGCCACTGGCGCTGTTTCCCTAGGCCGCGGTGGCAGCGGACGCGGCAATGCCGCTCCCATCCCGGCGAGCACAACCAGCACGTCCGGCACACCGAGCCCCGACGCCGGTGACGCACCGAAGGGCAGCGACGGAACGCCCGGCCCGCGAGGCGGGGGAGGCCAACCCATGCCCGGTGCCACCGGGCCTGGCGGAGCTGCCGGCACCGCAGTCGAAGGCAAGGCGGGCAGGGCAGGGGCCGGGGCCTCGGCAGGCGCCGCTCGTGCAGCAACCGGAGCCAGCGGGGCAACAGCCGCAGCCGGTCCAGCCGGCACGGCCGTAACTGTGGGCGCGCACGTGGCGTCCAGGACGTCGCAGGCCATCGAAAAAACCGCGCAGGATTCAACGGGGGAGGGCCCCAGTGGGAGCAGTTAACACCGAATACAAGGAACCGTCCTACGGGAATTGGCGCGTCCCGCGCTCTGCCGGACTGGGCAACCTCGGTGCCATCGGCACCGCGATCGTCATGGCCGGCCTGTTGATGGGCATCATCAGCTTCGCCCTCTGGGGCCTCTTCGTTGGCCTGGGCGTTCTGGCCCTGGCCGGGGTCAGCGTCCTGTTGCTGACGGTCAAGGACAAGCACGGCCACTCCGTCGTCGACCGCGTCGCCACCAGGATAAGCTTCAGGATCTCCAGGTCCTCCGGAACGAACCTGTACCGTTCCGGCCCGCTGGGCGTGACGCGATGGGGTATGTACCAGCTCCCCGGCCTTGCCGCGAAGTCGACCCTGTACGAGTTCACCGACTCCTACAAGCGCCCCTTCGCCATGCTCCACGTCCCGGCCACCAGCCACTTCACCGTGATCTTCTCCACCGAACCTGACGGAGCCTCACTGGTGGACCCTGAACAGGTCGACGCCTGGGTGGCCAACTGGGGCGGCTGGCTCGCCGGTCTCGCCGACGAGGCCGGCCTGGACGCCGCGGCCGTCACCGTGGAAACCGCCCCGGACTCCGGCTACCGGCTGCGGAACGAAGTGGAAATGAACATCGACCCGAACGCCCCGGACTTTGCCCGGGCGATCCTGCACGAGGTCGTGGACACCTATCCGGACGGGTCGGCCACGGTCCGCGCCTGGGTGTCCCTCACGTTCAACGCCGCCCTTCGGGTAGGGGCGAAGAAGCGCACACCGGAAGACGTGGCCCGTGACCTCGCTTCCCGGATCCCCGGTTTGTCGGCCCGGCTGCAGTCCACCGGTGCCGGTATCGCCTGTCCGATGACGGCGCAGGAACTCTGCGAGGTTGTGCGGATCGCCTACGATCCCCCCGCTGCGCTGATCATTGATGAAGCCCACGCCGCCGGGTCCCCGGTATCCCTGACCTGGGGTGAGGCCGGACCCACCGCAACGCAGGCGAACTGGGAGGACTACCGGCACGATTCCGCGTTCTCGGCCTCCTGGACCATGACCGGGGCCCCGCGTGGGTCGGTGAACTCCTCGGTCCTGTCCCGGTTGCTGGCCCCGCACGGGGACATCGACCGCAAGCGGGTTTCGCTGCTGTACCGGCCGATGGATTCGGCCCGGGCCGCGGCCGTGGTCCAGCGAGACCAGAACAACGCCAACGTCCGCATCACCTCCGGGACCCGGCCCAGCGCCCGCGCGCTGGTCGATGCCCGCTCCGCCGCGCAGACCGCGGCTGAGGAAGCCCGCGGTGCTGGGCTGGTGAATTTCGGCATGGTGGTCACCGCGACCGTGACCGACAGCGAACGCCTGCCCGATGCCGTGGCCGCCATTGAACAGACCTCCGGTACCGCCCGGGTGCTGCTGCGCCGCGCCTATGGAGCGCAGGACACCGCGTTCGCTGCGTCCCTGCCCTTGGGGCTTGTCCTGCCCCAGCACAGCCTGCTGCCCTCCGAGATCAAGGACGCTCTCTAATGGCCCGCATTAAGTTCCTGCCGATAAAGCTGTCAAAGACAGTAAAGGCAGCAGAAAAGCCAGCCAAGGATCCCGGGACGGGCCGCTCTGTCCGCGGGACGGGCCGCTCTGTCCGCGGGAGCGGGCCCTGCCCGCGTGGCTGGGCCGGGCGCGGCGGCGGCATGGTGCAGCTCGTCCCGTCCGTGCGGGAGTACCGGGGGACCACGGTGCAGGTCTGTGGACTGTGGCCATTTTCCTCCGGCGCGTCCTCGCCCATGATCGGCGTCCCGCTCGGCCGGCACGAGGAAACCCAGGCCACGGTCTGCTGCGACCCGATCAGCTGGTTCCAGCGCGCCCGGCTCATCTCCAACCCTTCCGCCTTCATCCTCGGCAAACCCGGGCTGGGGAAGTCCACGCTGGTGCGCCGTATGTTCCTCGGCCTGTCCGCCCAAGGCGTCCACCCGCTGGTGCTCGGGGACTTAAAGGGCGAGCACATCAAAGCCGTCCAGGCCCTCGGCGGGCAGGTCATTTCCCTGGGCCGCGGTGTCGGGTACCTGAACATCCTCGATCCCGGCCAGGCCGTCGAGGCCGCCGGGCTCCTCGAAGCTGACGGTCATCGCGCTGCCGCTGCCCGGGTACGGGCAGACGCGCATGGCCGCCGGCTGAACATGGTCGTCTCGCTGATCACGATCAGCCGGAACAACCCGCCCACCGATCAGGAGCAGACGATCCTGGATCGGGCGCTGCGGGTCCTCGATGACCGGTTCGATGGCATCCCGGTCCTGAAAGACCTGCTCGACGTGATCGTGTCCGCCCCGGCTGAGTTGCGCGAGGTCGCCCTGGACCGGGGAGACAGGAGCGTCTACCTGCGGGAGACGCGGGCGCTGGAAGCGACCCTTTTGGGCCTGACCGGGGGAGGGAAGCTCGGAGAGATCTTCTCCCGGCAGACCACCAACCCCATGCGGCGCGACCGGGCGGTGGTATTTGATGTCTCCAGCATCGACGAGACCGAGACTGATCTGCAGGCCGCGGTGCTGCTGGCGTGCTGGTCATACGGGTTCGGGACCGTGAACGTCGCCAACGCCCTCGCCGACGCGGGCCTGGAGCCGCGCAGGAACTACTTCGTGGTCCTAGACGAGCTGTGGCGGGCGCTGCGCTCGGGCAAGGGCATGGTCGATCGGGTGGACGCGCTGACCCGGTTGAACCGGTCTGTAGGGGTCGGGCAGATCATGATCTCCCACACCATGTCCGACCTGCTGGCACTGCCTGCTGAGGAGGACCGAATGAAGGCCCGCGGCTTCGTGGAACGATCGGGCATGGTCATCTGCGGCGGCCTGCCGGCCTCGGAAATGCCCCTGCTGACCTCCGCGATCCCGTTGTCCCGGCAGGAGCAGCAAAAGCTCATTTCATGGCAGGACCCGCCCGCGTGGGATTCGCGCGGCGTCGACGTCGAACCCCCGGGCCGGGGGAAGTTCCTGATCAAGGTCGGCGGCCGCCCGGGCATCCCCGTCCAGATCGGGCTGACATCCCTCGAACGGGACGGGGGACTGAACGATACCAACACCAAATGGCACCCAAAGACGCTTATGGAGCCGGAAGCTCCAGAGCACATTGAAGGAGGGACGCTGTGAGCGCACCGAACCGTAAAGGAATAGGCCTCGGTGATGCGCTGCTGGTCTGGCTGGGCATCGCGTTCGTCGTGATCTTTGGCGGCGGGACCTACGCGGCCGCCCACCTGGGCTCCTGGATGGCCGGCACCCAGGCACCTCCGGCCCACCCGATCGACCTGATCGCAGGGCTCATCAAGGGACGGGTGCCTTGGCCCACGCAGGCCACGGTAGCCGCCTGCGTCATGGCCGGCCTGCTCCTGGCCGTAGCCCTCGTCGTGCTCGTGGCCTGGAGGAAGGGCTCGTCCCAGCGTGCCCGTGTGGACAAGGCCGCCCCCTATCTGGGCCGGGGTAAGTCGCTGGCCGCGTTCTCCGAGAAGGGAGCGCAGGCCACCGCGGAGCGGCTGGGCGTGACGGGCAGTCCCGGGATCGTCGTCGGCAAGGTGGTCTCCACCGGGCAGAAGTTCATTCAGTCGTGGGAAGACCTCAGCCTCGATATTTGGGGACCCCGGACAGGTAAGTCGACCTCCCGGGTGACGCCCGCGATCCTGGACGCTCCCGGTGCAGTCGTCTCGACGTCGAACAAACGGGACGTTGTGGACGGCACCCGGGGCGTCCGCGAGGCCACGGCACCGGTGTGGGTGTTTGACCCGCAGAAGATCGCCCAGGAGGAACCGGACTGGTGGTGGAACCCGCTCGCCTACGTCACCGACGAAGAGAAGGCCTACAAACTCACGCAGCATTTCTCGGCCGGTTCACGGGTCCCCGGGTCCAAACCGGATGCCTACTTCGACCCCAAGGCCGAGGACATTCTCTCCTCGTACTTCCTTGCGGCCGCGCTCGGGTCCCTGCCCATCACGCAGGTCTACCTGTGGGTGACGGAACAGGTGAACCGGGAACCGATCAACATCCTCAAAACACATGACTACGAGCTGCAGTACAAAGGCCTGGAGTCCACCCTGGAGCTGGCCGACAAGCAGCGTGACGGTATCTTCGGCACCGCGGAGAAGATGATCCAGTGCCTCAAGAGCAGGAACACGCTGCGCTGGGTCGCCCCCACCGGCGGGACAACGGTGGCCACGGATCGCCGGCGCCTGTTCAACCCGCATGCTTTCGCTGCCTCACAGGAGACGATCTACATCCTCTCTAAGGAAGGGGCCGGCTCCGCCGCCCCGCTCACCACGGCACTGACCGTGGCCATCGCCGAGGCCATGGAAGAACGGGCAGAGCGCAGCGGCGGCCGGCTGCCCAAACCGGCCTTGTTCGCCCTGGACGAGTTGGCCAACGTCGTCCGCTGGGCGGCCCTGCCGGACCAGTTCAGCCACTACGGCTCCAAGGGACTGATCGTCATGGGAATCCTGCAGTCCTGGTCCCAGGGCGTCGAACTCTGGGGCGAGGCGAACATGCGGAAAATCTGGTCAGCGGCGAACGTCAAAATCTACGGCGGCGGCGTCGCAGAAGAAGGCTTCCTCCGGGCACTCTCGGACCTCATCGGGGACTACAGCTACATCAACATCTCAGCCTCCACGGGCAAGTCCGGCTCCAGCCGCTCCCGCCAGGAAGCCAAGGAACGCATCTTCGACGTCTCTAACCTTGCCGAACTGGACCGCGGCCGCGCCCTCGTCCTCGCCTCAGGCGCTCCCGCCACGCTGGTCCGCACCCAGCCGTGGTACACCGGCCCGCACAAGGACGCAGTGGAGGCATCCATCAAGACGTACAGCACGCAGCCGGAAGAAGAAGCAGTCCAGGTAGCGGCGGCAACGGCCGCTAATCCCTGGGTCACGGGCTAGGGATGCAGTCAGCCATGGCAGATGATTTCGGACTGTTCGATACAGACACTCCCGTGCCCAAACCCGGCACCGGTGATGACGGGGGCAAGGAGAAGGCACCGGAGCTCGTGTACGGGTCGGCCGAAGAATTCCTGCACGAGCAACTGCTGCCCACCTACGTCCGCAGCGTCACCGGGAAATCAGCAAAGTGGTGCATCGAGTGGTATTTCCACCCCGAGGCCGTCTCACGTGTAGCCGCCTTGTGGCGCGCCTGGGAACACCTGCGCCTCGACCCAGCCACCGGCATGAGCGTCTGGTGGCGCGACCACGCCGACCACCACATGCGCGTCCTCCTCGACCCACAAGGCCCCTTCTACAACTGCGACATGCAAAAGCACCGTGACCCAGACCATCTGGAGCCGAAGAAGGCCCCGGAAGGTTGGTTCCCCGATGTCCGGAATCAACACGCATAGACGAATAAGGAGGGGAGCTCGTGGTCCGTCCGGTGGCTTCAAGCTGTCCACATTCGGGGTCAATCCGGGTTATCCACGGCTGGAAATCGGGAGCCATCGGGGGAGCTCCCTCAGCAGCCGTAGCGGTGGATAATCCACAGGATTGTCCCCGGCTGTTGGCAGCGAACTAATTGTCCAGACTGTCGTTGGACAATTACGCAACAGGTCGTTGCGCAACCGCAACTCTCGACTCCTGCCCGTTGTCTCGAAACGCTAAGGGTTCAAGACGTGAGGTTCGAGACAGAAGAAGGAGCTTCAGTGTTCGGTTGGACCTGTGGGTGCGCCGAATCCGATGGAAGACCGGCGACGCGCCGGAGAGTGCCCGTTCAGGGGCACTCAGGTCGCCGGCCCGCTTCGTACTAGGCCTTTCCGCCAGGAAGTCGACGTCATCCGCGGCTTGCGTCTACCTGATCTTGTTGCTTCCAGCTCCCGCCGAGGAGTAGTGTCGCCCCTCTTGCGTGACGGCCAACGGGCGCTCTGCCCTTCCTGCTTCATATACCGGTGCGCTGGCATTGAAGACCCAGGCAAGCAGTTGGCCTATCCCCGCCAGAGTGAGCAGCACGCAAAGAGCAATGACATAGAGCAAGAAAATCAGCGCCGCTACCGTGAACGTACCCAGAAATGCCACGAGAAGACCTAACGTCCGGGGATCATCCATCGCACTTCGAACCCAACTGCCCGGACCTTACCCGCCCGGCGGATGCTGCTGTCTTGTCGCCAGAACTGCGAGGTCGTGGATGAGTCGGTGCACTTCGCGTTCACGGGCCTTGAGAAGAAAAGAGCACAGCCGCTGATGGTACGGCGGCAGGACCAGAGACAGGGGCTGGCTTTGGCACAGGCGCCGTCGAAGCCGGTTTCTCAGCCTCAAACGGATCAATAAATCTAACCGGTTCCATCACAACGTCCCCCAGTGTCTGTGGTCTGTTCTGTCTACCACGAACTGATCCGCCTATCGCCGGATCACTCCGGAAAACATCAAGTTCGTCTTATTTGCGCGTGCCTAAGCGACCTCATCAGTGGAGTCACGACCGCTCTCAGGGAAGAGCGAAGACGTCTCATATCGCTAGGGATCCAAGACATAAAATACTGCCATGCCTACACGTGTTCCCGAGTTTGTCTGGCCTGATCGCGTCGTCATCGGCACCGTCGGCGTTCCGGGCGCGCGCACGTTCTATCTGCAGGTACGCACAGGGACGCAAATTGTTTCTGTCGCTCTGGAGAAGCAGCAATCCGCTCTGCTCGCCGAGAAAATTGACGAGATTCTCGATCAGCTCATCACCGTCGAAGGCAACCGCTTCAGTGTTCCCACCAGGACTCCCATCGAATTGGTCGACAATGATCCACTCGAGGCAGTTCAGGAGCAGTTTCGAACCGGCGCAATGAGCCTAGGTTGGGATCCGACGACGGCGCATGTGGTCATAGAGGCTTACCCCATCACCGATGTCGACGCTGACAACGGCGAATCCCTTGATCAGGACGGCGATGAAGTACCCGAAATGCTGTTGGTGCGGATGCCGGTAGGCACCGCTCGCGCATTCGCTAAGCGCACACGTGAAGTAGTAGAAGCCGGACGTCCCAGATGCACGCTCTGCGGTTATCCCGTAGACGCCGGCGGACATATCTGCACTCCTCCCGAGGTCTGATGCTGACGGCGGACGGCCGCGAGTCTTGGGCTGCGCATTTGCAAGACCCACCGGGAATGGTGTCGCCGTATCCCCTCCTCCGCTTCAGGAGTTGGACCAAGGTGGCATCCTCATCCGGCCCCCGTAACCGCGCTTTTCCTTAGCGATGCGCCGAATTCCTTCATTGCCGCTTCGCTGTAGCTGGTATGTATTTGCACACCGCTGTCGAAGGCGGATCCGAATACGAGTACCTGGGGCCACTTCAGGAGGGAACCAGTATCACAGACTGAATCACCACGTGAACAGTATTCGATGGTCTTGGAATAAAGCGCCGAGGGATAACTGAAATCGCTCATAGAGACGGCAGGTACTGAGGGGAAGCCCTTCAGACCCATACTCTTGATCCAATCCATGTAACTCACGGAGGCCCACCCGAGGTATGTCGCTGAAGCCCCGTTGCTGACGGGGGCAGGATCGGCGGCGCCATTCGGAAATGTGATGGCCTTTGATCGAAGTGGATCGGCAAGAAGCGCTACACCCGCGATGTGATCGAGCAGGGGCGAGTTGATGCTTCCTAGATACTGCACTGCAGCATGTACAGCCCATGCCCCCTGCGAATATCCTGCCAATACAATTTTTTGGCCTGTATCGCCGCATTCGCTAACGGAGTCCTGTAGCTGCATGATGAGTTTCACTGACCCGTCCCAAGCACCGGGAACGTAGTTGCCGATGTCAGAGATCGCCAACCATTTTGTGCGGGTTGGGTCTCCAAACATTGGTACAGGGTTTGCCTCGTATGGGATACCGATCGCACGATACGTGAAGTTGGCGGTGCCGTTTTCGCCTACATACTGCGTCTTGAATCCGTTGAATATCGCACGGATTTCAGAGCCCAGCTTGTCCGAATTGTTCGGTTGCGTTCCTTCGCCCGAGCCCATCATGCCAAGGAACAGGTAGTTCGGGCATTTCCCCGCGACTCGGGTAGGTGCTGAAACTGGCGGGGTGGTGATCGGAGCGGGCAACGTGGCTCCGACCCAGGGAAAAACCTCTGTCGCGGGACTCATCAAGGCTGGATTTCCATCGATGCCAGGACCTGTTGAGTTTCCCCAGTCAACGTTGCGTGCGTCAAGCTTTGAGGAGGCGTTGACACCGACTGGACAGTCACGCACTGTCCCGTGGAAGTAGCTCGTCACGTCAGCGCTGGTGACTGAAAGGCAGGTCTCTGAGATTCCAGTGAATTTGGTGTTGTTAAGTTTGATGCTTGGGGTGCCGCTTTCGAAAGTTGGGAAGACGATCAGCCCGTTATCCGCGAAGCGTACTTCTAAGTAGTTCGCTGTGACAGTTCCATAGTTGCCGATGCCGCTCCAGTTCCCGGCGGCCGGGGTGGTGGCTCCGCTGTCGCCGTTGGTGTCTCCGCCGGCAGTGTCGTCCTTGAACGAAGTGAAGACCACCGGGTTTGCGGCCGTTCCGCTGACCACGAGCGTCCCCGACACACTCAGATGCGCCGAGCTCTGAAACTTCACCACCGTCCCAGCCTCAACACTTAACGTCACCCCCACCGGAACAATCAGATCCGTCGAGTAAATCGCGTAGGGCAGGCCGGTGGTGGGCATGGTCCAGTTTTCGGTCAGCGTGCCGCCGATTCTGATGGCGTTGACCTTGTTCCCGGAGCCGGTGTTCCCGGTCAGGTTCGAGGGCTGGAGCCTGCTGTCCGAGAACTGGTAGGGCTCGGTGGCGTCGGTGAGACCGGAGACCAGGTTGTTCTTGACTTGAACGGGGATGGCACCCGTCTCGGTGCTCGCGGAGTAAACGCTGATGTTGCCCGACCTGGTCAGGGTGTTCCCCGTGATCAGGATTTCACTGAGCCGGTTACCGTATCCGGCGCTGCGGCTCGCATCGATCCCGCTGGACCCGGCGTCGGTCAGCGTCGAATCGGTGACGGCGAACTTCACGGGGTCGTAGCCGCCGGAGATGCCGTAGGAGCCATATTTCATGGACAGATGAGCCGCCGTCAGCGACCCGGCATTGACACTGATGCCACTCCAGTTCCCGGCGGCCGGGGTGGTGGCTCCGCTGTCGCCGTTGGTGTCTCCGCCGGCAGTGTCGTCCTTGAACGAAGTGAAGACCACCGGGTTTGCGGCCGTTCCGCTGACCACGAGCGTCCCCGACACACTCAGATGCGCCGAGCTCTGAAACTTCACCACCGTCCCAGCCTCAACACTTAACGTCACCCCCACCGGAACAATCAGTCCTGAATCAATGACGTAGACCCGCGGTCCTGACCAGGTGGTGTTTGCAGTCAGCGATCCCGAGACGCGGGTGGGCCCTGCCGTAGCGACGGGAGCCGTTCTGTCGGATGTCTTGCTCGTTGTTGTGTAGCCGGCTTTTGTTCCGGTGACGGTCACTGTGATTGTTTTACCGAAGTCAGAGTCCGCTGGGACATATGTCGGTTTTACGGCATTTGGGATGCTCTGATCGCCTGCGGCCCACTGGTAGGTCAGCGAAACCTCTCCTGGTTCCCACGTACCGGGACTCGCTGTGAGCGTGGAACCCACCTGAGCTGTTCCAGTGATGGTCGGTGTGGGGGCCGTGAGTGTGGCGGGAGCTACGGGTGTGCCATTCGGGGAGGTTTTGCTAACCGTCGTATAGCCGGTCTTGGAACCCGTGACCGTCACAGCAATTTGGCTACCCAGCTCCGGGGGAGTGGGTATGTAGGTAGTTTGTGTTGCGCCAGGAATCGCGGTTCCGTTACGCAGCCACTGGTAGGTCAAACTAGTGGAAGCTGTCCATGTGCCGGGAACCGCGGTGAGGGTCGCATCAACACGCGGTGTTCCTGTGATGGATGGCGTGGGGGCGAATAGTGCCCCTGTGCTGATGCTGGCAGCCGCGGAGGTTTTGGTCAGCGTGGCATAGCCTGCCTTGGATCCTGTGATCCTTACGGCAATCTGGACGCCGAGGTCAACGAGGGCGGGGCTGTACGTGGCGGCTGTCGCTCCGGTTATCGCTGTTCCGTTCCGCAGCCACTGATAGTTCAGGGTTACCGGTGCGGGTCCCCATGCTCCGGGCGCGGCCGTTAAAAGGGATCCGACTTTTGCCACCCCGGATATGGCGGGCACGGGGGCAGAGAGCGTTCCCGCAACCACAGCAGCGGTTGTCCTGCTTGTCCGGGCAATAGCTGTATAGCCGGTTTTGAATCCGGTCACCCGGACGCTGATGATCTTTCCAAGGTCTGCCACGGTTTCGGTGTATGTGGAGCCCGTGGCGCCAGTTATCGTCAGGCCGGAGCGAAGCCATTGATACTTGAGCGTGACTGGGGCCGGGCCCCAGCCGCCGGGAAGAGCTGTGAGTCTGGATCCTACTTTCGCTACGCCGGACACAGTGGGGACGGGAGCGGAAAGGGCGCCGGGTGTAACGACGACTGTTGGCCTGCTGGTCCTGACCGCCGTCATGTAGCCTGCCTTGGATCCGGTCACCCTCACGGAGAGGCTCTTCCCCAGGTCCGTTGCAGTTTCCGTGTAGGTGGATGCTGTCGCGCCGGTAATCGGAAGGCCAGAGCGGAGCCATTGGTACTTCAGGGTCACGGGCGCCGGACCCCAGACTCCTGGAATTGCCGTGAGCCTGGATCCAACCTTCGCTACACCGGAGACGGTCGGTACGGGCGCACGCAAGAGACCCGCGGCTGATGCGGCTGGCAGTCCGACAAGTCCCAGGAACAGGGCCAACACCACAGAAACGCTCAGGACACGACTAGGCCGGGCTGTAGCCACTGGTTCCCCCATTTGTTTTTAATGCAAGCTGGCCGAAATGTATGCGGAAACAGCCGCAATTGTCCATACAGGTCCAACGTATGCCGCCGCCTTGGAGACGGGACTCGTTATGGACGCAATCCCGCCCAGAGGCGCCCCATTGAGCATCAGGCGCCAGAGATGGGGCCAACGACAACAATTCTGCTGTCACCGGAAGTGGGGACATGCGTCCTGATTGTGAAGAATTTTGCGTCACACTTGGTACAACTTTGAATCGAACCCCAAACTGATCCTCATCGGAGCTGTCCGATCGCAGAGGGGGCAATGGGATTGGAAACAGTACGTGCTGGAATCGTTGACGATCACGAGGCGGTCCGGATCGGATTCGCTGTCTCGGCATCCCGAGAATCCGGCACTAGGACACCGCGGATTGTAGTCAAAGGTGCTGCGCCGACGGTTGACGTGTTCCTGGGGGCCGGAACAGATATCTGCGATGTCATTGCCCTCGACCTCTCTTTGGCCGACGGCACCCAGCCTGGTGAGAACGTCGCGAGGCTGACGGCAGCAGGCTACAAGGTTCTGGTTTTTACCTTGGGCGATAACGTCGGGCAGATCCAGGACGCCCTCGCCAACGGGGCCATGGGCGTATCGCTGAAATCGGAACCCATCCTCGAGACCTTTGCCAAACTTCGCCGCATTGCGGCCGGCGAGACCATCGATAGTCAGGAATTAGCAGCCGCCATTGAAGTCGACACCGACTTTGTGGAGGCGAGCCTCTCTGAGAGGGAACGCGAATGCATCGCGCTCTACGCGGCCGGCCTGGGGCAGTACCAGGTGGCACGCCGGATGGGCGTCGCTGAAAGTACCGTGAAGAAAAACATCGACCGGATCAGGGAGAAATACGAGGCCGCAGGCCGCCCGGCCGGTACCAAGATCGACCTCTACCGGCGTGCCGTTGAAGACGGCATCCTGCCGCCGTTGCTGCCGCTGAGGAAACGTTGATCACTGTGAACAAACCGACGTTGCCGGCCGGGATCTCGGCTCTGGACACTCACCGTCTCATGGGGCGGGGTATTGCAGCCTTCGCCCTCCTCCTGCTGCTCCAGGCATCTGGTTCCATGGCGAGCCAGACGAAGTACGCATCCGACTGGTGGAATGCGTTGTTCCTCTGGCTCTTCCTGGCTTTGGTCGCGGGTTTCACGCTTGCCTCTGTCAGAGGACGGGCGCTGTCCGCAATAGCTGGTGTCCTGGCTGTCCTGGTCCTTGCCGGCCTGGCGACATGGCCGCTGGGCGTACCGCCGACCGTCCCAGACGGCTTCGGAACGCCGTGGCTATGGGCCATGATCAATGTCGGCGCGGCGTGGTGTGCCTTCAGCCTCGGGGCGCGGGCCGGGTGCCTGTATACGCTTGTGATCGGCGGCGTGTTTGTTGTCGTCAGGACGACGCCGGAGGGCGGCTCAGCCAGCCTACAGGTGGCGCTGGAGGATGCTCTTTTCGCCACCGTCCTGGGCCTCATCATCTGCGTCACCATCGGCGTCCTCAGGCACGCCGCCGACCGTGCCGATACCGCCGCGGAGCAGGCCATTGATCAGTACCGCGAAGCCGCGTCTGCGACGGCGCTAAGTAATGAACGGCTCCGTCTCGACGGGCTCCTGCACGACTCCGTCATGACCGCGTTGCTAACGGCCTCCCATGCCGATTCGGGCGAAGAACGGGACGCCAGCGCCCGGCTGGCCAGAAGCGCGTTGGAGCGTCTCGAGCAGCAGGGGAGTGAATGGTCGGAAGCCGGGCCGGCGTCCCTGGCTGAAGTTGCGGCCCGGATCCGCTTCAGTGTCGGGTCTGGAGCTTCCGAGCCTGTGGTGGCCGTTGTGTGCGAATCACCCGAGCATCTGCTCCTGCCCGGCAACGTCGTGCGTGCCATCTTCGAAGCGACAACCGAGGCCGTCCAGAACGCCCGTCGGCACTCCGGAGCAACCCGTTGCGAGATCAGTTTGATGGGCGAACGGACCGCCGGAACGGCCAAGATCAACGTCTCCGTCAAAGACAACGGCATGGGTTTCGATCCAAGCCGCGTATCCGACCGACGGCTCGGTATCCGAGTGTCCATCGTTGGCCGCATGGAAGCAGCCGGGGGTTCGGCGACGGTCACCGCGGCACCGCGTGCTGGAACCGAAATCCGGGTGGGCTGGGAAGGGGAGGAGGCATGATCCGGGCGATCTCCACCAAGGTCATGACGGTCCTGTGCGTCGTCTTCGTCGCCGTGCACATCACCCTCGGCCTGCTTGCCTTGGACATGGTCTCCTCGCCGTGGCCAGTGTATTTGGCGATGGTCATTTATCTCGCCGGCGTCGCAGTCGTCCTCAAACCCAGCAGCGGCACGTTGCCACTCGCCTCAGGGATCTTCGCCTTGGCGTGTACTGTGGCAGTCATTCTCCTGATCGGCAGCGTTCTTCCCACTGATAGGTGGCCCGGCTACGCGTCCTGGCATTTGGCCGCCACCTACACCCTGCTGGTCGCTGTCAACATCCGCGGCCGGGTCGCGCTCTCCTGGATCGGGGTGCTCCTCTCGGTCATCCTCACCACCGTCTGGGCGTCAGGAGCGTCCATGGGCGTGATGGGTGGACTGATGCTGAACATTGCCACCGTCGGCTGGGTTCTCGTTGGCACCGGGATCGGCCACTTGCTGCGCAGCAACGACCGGAAGGTCGGCCAGTACCGTGCCGACGCCGAGGCCGCCGCCGATTGGTACGCCGCCGAACAGGCCCTGCATGTCGCCCGCACGCAGTGGCTACAGCACGTCCGGGACGTCGCGGGCCCGGCACTGGCCCGCATCGCCGACCCCGGCCATGACATCACGAACAAAGAACGGCAAGAACTCCAGCTCGCAGAGGCCCAGTTCCGGGATGAAATACGCGGACGCGTCCTTGCGACGGTCGAGGTCGTCGAGGCGGCCCGCAGGGCCCGCGAACGAGGCGTTACCGTGCAACTCCTGGATGACCGGCGTCAGGCCCTGACCCCGCGAATGCTCGCGGCCGTCTCCGAACGTGTCGTCAGCGTCCTCAACCAGGCGCGCACCGGGACAGTCACAGCCCGGGCCAGGCCACAGGGAGGAGAGCTCGCGGTCACAATTTACGCCTCGACCCCTGACAACCCGGACGATACAACGTTCGTCGAATTCTCAGAGGCCGTGTCAGAACCATAAACCTGCCTGACCGTCGCCCACTCTGACTGGTGGAGCAGGATACGGCGATCCTCAATGACCGCGCCATAGACCTTGGGCACTCTCATCATGAGGACATCGGAGCAATGACTTTGCTTCGGAGGTAGCTCTCGATCTCCGGCCAATGGTCCAGGTGCCGCTGAACCGTGCGGTTTTCGGCGGACGTTGTGTGTACTGCACGCAGGGACGATCGTGCCATGGGTCAGCCTGAATGCCGGCCCTTCACGTACGTGCTGACTACTGCCTCACGGCCGCAGACCCGCAAATACTTTCTCCTCGATCTTTTGTATTTCGGCCGAAGCTCGAGAACATAACTCCCTCTGCCGTCACGGAAGTTTTAGGTGAGGCGTCCGCTGAATCGGGCCCTCGATGCCGACTCGAACGTGTTGACGTCTGGGAAGTATTGCCTGTTGCGAGGCTTCGTTGTTCTTGCAGAGGGTGATTCACCATGCGCACGTCGGAGTTATTTGTCACCTCTTCCGGTGACAAATGCCCGGTAATCCTTCCGAGGTTCCCCACGCTCGCTTCCTCACGAATAGCCTGCGTTGAGTTGCTGCGACGGGAATGGGGGGCCGTCGCAGCAATGCTGGCCTCAATGAAAACTATTTTGAATGGGGGGAGAACTTGGAAACGTTCTGGTCCGTGGTGTTCAACGTTCTGCTTCACTGCCTTCTCATCGGATCCATGGTCCTATTCCTCATGGTTCTCGTGCTGACCGCTATCCGGGCCGATGCTGGCGGTGAACGGCTCAAGCGGTCCCTCGCGCTCTTTGTCGGGGCCATGGTCGTTCTTGGTGCCCAGGCGAGTGGTCTGGGTTTTGCCGCGTTCA
Source organism: Arthrobacter sp. BGA-UO-ETr-C19 (assembly GCF_059568005.1). Lineage (NCBI taxonomy): Bacteria > Bacillati > Actinomycetota > Actinomycetes > Micrococcales > Micrococcaceae > Arthrobacter > Arthrobacter sp. BGA-UO-ETr-C19. The sequence continues at coordinate 83,213 of NZ_JCAQPC010000009.1, read as the reverse complement.
TGGCCGGAGGGCTTGCTTCAGGGCGGGCAGCCAGCGCTTCTGCCGCCGCCGTAGCATCCATCATCCCGGCCCTGGCCGGAGTTGGAATGGGCTTCTTCATGGTCAGGGCATACCGGAAAAATGAAGTGTTCGCCATGCGGTTGCTGTGTTTCGTCGGCATGCTGGCGTTGGCCTCGTTCATTGAGGTTTATGCCTCCGTGACCACTGCCAACGGAATTCTCATCGGGGCCGGGGCCGTGCCGAACCTCGCCTTCGCGGCTGGCGTCGTGATGGTGTTCATTTTCACGGACGATCGGAAAAGTGGGGCTTCCGTCATGGGTCGTGCAGCGTCGCTCTGGGCGCGGCGTCGGGGGGCCGCGCCGTCAGCGGCGGTCTCAAGCGGCGGTGTGCCCCGATCTGCTGACAAGCCAAGCTCTCGAGATCCGTTCGACTTTTAGGGCCAGGGAGGCAGTCACATGGCACAGCGAGACGTCAAACGCTCCTGCCCGTTTTGCGGCACAATACTCAGCTTGGCTGAATGCCCGATCGTTTGCACTTCGGTTGTCAAAGCGGCGCGTTTCGCCCCCGTATTCGGGGAATCACCGGAGCTGGATACCAAGCCTTCCGTTACACCCTCGGGCCGTTCAGTTACTACCTATCTTGGAGAATTTCCCTTGCTAAAGGCGGCGAGCAGCCTCGGCGAGACCAGCCGGCTATCCCGCATGTTGGGACGCCTTCCAAAACTCGCCGAAGAATTCGATCAATCCGACCTGCCGAGGCGGGCATGCACCAACTGCGAGACTCCGCTGCCTGAGGAGCTCGACGACTTCGATGCCTACGTACTCGCCATAGTGGGGCTAAACCGCGCAGGCAAAAGCTACTTCCTCGGTTCAACGCTCACGGCAGCTACCCGCAATGAAGGCCTCGCCTCCTACGGCGTACAGTCATTCGAACCTCTGGAAGACACCGCTTCCAGATTGCATCGCGAGTACTACCGCGGTCTTTTTCACGGGGAACACTCATTGGACGCGACCCCGGTCGCAGACCACATCGAGAAGCAGCCCCTCATGTTCAAAGTAACGATGGGCGAATCCAAGCCCTTCCTCCTCGTCACCCACGACGTCAGCGGGGAAGCCCTCATCGACAGACGAACACGAGCGGCCACCGCCAGCTTTGTTTCTCGCGCAAACGGGCTAATTTTCATCGCTGACCCCCTCGACATGCACAAAGTCGCGGCCCGTTTGCCCGAGCTGATTGTCGACGAGGTCGGCTATCGCGACATCGATCAGGGCGCTTTGCTGGAGATGACACTGCGCGAGCTAAGGCCCGTCCGCGGAGGCGGCGTGCCGCTGGCTTTGACCATCTCGAAATCGGACCTGATCTCCCATGCCTTGAACCGCTCATTCAAATTCGATGTACCTGGCCGGGCGCAGGACTGGCGCCAAGATGTCCGATCAGCAGGAGACGAGGTCCGTAACCTCCTGGTCGAATTGAACGAGCAAAAGTTGCTGCGCCTGGCTGATTCCCACGACCCGACGACGTTCCACGCAGTTTCCGTCCTAGGGAATGATGCCAGCCGAGCCAAAACCAACGGACGGCCGAATCCGGTCAGGGTCCTTGATCCATTAGGAACTGTCCTGGAGCAGATTCGGCTTGGGCAAGTAAATGCCCATTGAACAACTTCGTTATACATGGGCAAAAAAAGGACTACAGGGGTATGGCAAGTACCAGCCTGTCGCTGCATCCTCAGGCCTCTACAACAGTCGAGGCCCGGTTTGGGATCTGGCCCTTCGCCTGTGCCGCTACCACCGTCCGGCCGGAACGACATCAGCCCCACGATCCTTCGGCTGGATCAGCCACGGGGACCTGCGGTTCGCCTTCTCCCGATGCTTCCTCCCCGACGCACAACAAGGCCACCCAGGCAACTTTGCGGCACACGTCATAGTAGGAACGCCTGCTGAGCTCCCGGCATCATTAATACTCAGTTCCTACTGGTCTGACTTTTGGTGGACAGGTCCATCCCCGGAAGATGAGCCCACCACGGGCGGACAGCTACCCACCGTGGATTCTGCAGCAATGAACCCGGGTCTGGGGGAAGGGCTGCTGGTTCCCAGGGGCACTGACTCAGTGTCCAGCCGTGTCCTGTCGAAAATACTGGACGGGGAGCAGCCCCTTTTTTTGGACGGTACACCTGACGAACTCGTTTCCGCGCTCCAAAACATCTGTATGAGACTTCCAACAGTGGTAGAACAACGGTCGTTTTCTACATTGGAGCACGGCGAGCAGGCAGAATGGTTCGATCTGGTTCGCAGCCCGCCATCCATTCCGAACGAAGCCCCACCAAGCCGCGACGCCTTGCTGGCCGCCGCATACATCCTCAAAAGCGAACAATTGGCGAGCCTATCTCAACTGCTGGGTTCAGATACCCTCTCCGGTACCAATCTTCAGCGGGTCCGCGCAGTCGCCGCGATCATGGGACGACTCAGCCAGGACGAGGAACTGAAAGCGGCCGAACTCCTGCCCGGTCTAGCGTCGCCCCACACGATCCAGGACGTCCTTGATTTCGGTCGAGTTCAGGAGGCTGTATCCGTTTCACTCGTGAAATCCGAGCTGCCGATGCTGGAAACACTGCTGCGCAACCGCGACTCTGTCTCTGCTGAAACGTGGGACTCCCTGGGGCGAAGGAGCGCACGGCAACTCGGCTTCGCAGTTCCCGCCGCCGAGCTCATCGAACGGCTCGAAATGCTCAGCCCGCTGCTCACCAACGCGCTGGCAGAGGAGTTCATAGCGGCGGCAAATTCACGCGATGACTTCACTGCGCCGACCGCATGGCCACGGCCCCTAATCCGGGCAGCTGGCCGCGTGACTTCCATTGGCGGACCTATGGCTCAAAGCGTGGAGCAGACAGTCATAACGACAGCCAGTGCCACATGGTTGGCTGATGACGGTATTCCGGAGTCCCTAAGACTGCGCATCCTGCAAAATCTCATCCGCAGCAAGCATCAGGTGCCACCCGCGGCAATTCCGAAGCTGGGGGAACTCTGCGCGCGGCTCTTCAAAACCGATCCGGCGAGTTACGCGGAGCTGGTTCAACCACTAGCGGTCTCCGATCGCCGCATTGTTCTCCAAGATTCGGTCGCCCGCCTTCCGGAAGGTCATGCCGTGTGCCTGCAGCCACAGCATGGGCGCGCCATCCAGGAAACCTTGGCGGGAATGGACGTCCGGGATGCCTTCGACCTGATGGTCGGCATCGTACTCCGTTGTGATCTTTCCCGAGCGGCGCTCAACAACACAATCGCATCCCTCCTTGATGCACACATGGCGTTGCTCCTAAAAGACCCATCTGTTGCTTACAGCGACGCCTTGGATGATCTCATCAGCAGGGCACGGGATTCGAGCCCCTGGAAGCGGCTATTGGCCAGTGCGGCACCAGGTAAGACGTCGAAGCTCAAGAACGCTATTTCCTCCTTCACCGAAGATAAACGCGCTCTTGCGTCGGCCGTAGCAGCCGATCACCTCCTAGTTCTCAACCCCTATATTCGGGGGGAAATAGAAATGGCGACAAAACTTTTGGACGACGCATACGGGCCAGACCCGGAGCGCGTGACCGAACGATTCCTTATCGCGGGAATCCGAGCCCTCCAGACAACTGGCGCCCCGGGACCTGCGGTCCGCGCCTTACAAGAGGTCGGCTGGTACCACGAGTCTGCGGGGGCGAAGCCGACGCTAGCTCTTTTGCTCAGTCCCTTCTCCAAACAGGGACGGGGACACGCGGCCTCTTTGAACAGACTCGCCGCTCAAGCTTTACATGCATTAGGGGCGAGTCACCCACAAGCCCAGCGCGACGTGATCACCTTTTTTGAGGAGCACCTTGGAAAAGCCGCGCAGAAATGGCTCATCGACGTGTATGAAACGAGCAGAGGGTGACGGGCATGGATGTGAGAGCAATTTTGACGGGATCTCGAGTCGGCTGCAACTTTTCCGTGACGGCGCCCTCTGCGGGCGTTCAATTTGGCTCGACCATTTCACATCCCGGATGGGTCCGCATATGACGAATGAAAAGCAGTTTTTACGCAAGATTCGATCAATTTCAGATTTCTCATGAGATCTCAAAATTAGCGTGGTTATTGTCTAAACCGTCAGTGGTCTCGACGGTTTAGCCGTCCGGCTGGGGAAATGGGGAAATCATGATCGACATTCGTCGATTGGTTCAGGGCTGCGCACAACGGGTAACGCATGAGGAAGGCTGGCAGCTTGCAGGCTGGTCAGCGGTCGGATTTCGACGGAGAAAGCAGCTGAGTGCGTTCAACATCCCGCCCCGTCAATCTCATTATTTGCGTATGCCGCGCTTGGGACCTTTCGGGTTCCTCGTTCTGCTCATCGGGTTCAGCCTGGTTGTGTCGCCGGCTGCCACGGCCGCGGTGGTGAATCCGAAGGCACTCGCGACGGCGCCGGTACCTGCGATTTCCGGCACGGCCAAGGCCGGGGCTGTGGTGACAGCTATTGCCGGTGCTTGGGGACCCTCCCCGGTGGCGCTCTCGTATCAGTGGAGGCGTGGCGGAGTTGCAATTATCGGCGCAAGGGCCGCTACCTACAAGCTGACCAATGCCGATGCCGGCACGGCCGTTACTGTTTCGGTCACCGGCGCGAAGGCCGGATATGTCACCACGACCAAGACCAGCAAGCCCACAGCCCCAGTGACCGGAGGCGTGCTGACATCACGCGTGCCTGTCGTTACCGGTTTGAAAGTAGTCGGCCAGAAACTTACTGCCAATCCTGGCGTGTGGGGACCTGCGCAGGTCGCGATCAGGTACCAGTGGAAGCGCAACGGCCAGGCCGTCCTCGGCGCCACAACTGCCGGATACACGCTCACCCCGACAGACCTCAACCGTGTGATCACCGTGACCGTAACCGGGTCTAAAACCGGCTTCACAACACAAGCCAGGACCAGTGCGCCCACCGCTGCGGTGCTCAATCCAAAGGCGCTCACTTCGGCGCCGATACCTGGAATATCCGGCAGCACCAAGACAGGCTCCATGTTGACGGCTGTTCCCGGCCCTTGGGGACCGTCCCCCGTCACCCTGTCCTATCAGTGGAAACGCGGGGGAACCGCTATTACCGGCGCACGCGCGGCAACCTACAAACTCACCGATGCCGACGCCGGCACGGCCGTCAGTGTTGCCGTCACCGGGACCAAGGCCGGATACATAACCACAACGAGGACCAGCAAACCCACAGCCTTAGTGACCGGCGGCGCGCTGACAGCACCCACACCAACCATCTCCGGCACCCCCAAGGCGGGGCGCCCACTGACCGCTGCGCCGGGGACATGGGCCCCGGCACCCGTGACCCTGCAGTACGCATGGAAGCAGAACGGCGTCACCATAGCCGGCGCGACCAGCTCCAGTTATACCCCCACGCCCGCGGATGTAGGCAAAACCCTAACCGTCACCGTTACCGGCACTAAGGGCGGGTACTTCACGGCCAGCAAGGCAAGCGCCCCGACCGCCCCCGTTGCCCCAGCAGTCACAGACCGTCTATCAGCCACCAACGTCCTGCTCGTGGGCGAGTCCCTGGAATCCTCCTCCGGGGAATACCGCTTGGTGCTCCAAGCAGACGGCAACCTCGTGGAGACCTTCCAGAACCGCGCGGTCTGGGCATCAGGAACCGACAGAACCGATGCCACCATGCTGGCCATGCAAAAAGACGGAAACCTTGTCCTCTACGCTGGCACCAACCCAGTGTGGAGCTCAGGAACCCCCGGCACCCCCGCCAATGCCCTCATACTCCAAAATGACGGAAACGCCGTCGTCTACGGCCCCGACCGACCATACTGGGCATCCAGCACCCGCATTGACGCCCTGAACCGGGACCAGACCCTCACCGCCGGCCAGTACCTCAAATCCCTCAGCGGCGCCTATCGATTCATTGTCCAGGGCGACGGTAACGCCGTCGTCTATCAAGGCGGCACTCCCGTCTGGGCCAGCAACACCGTCGGCGCCACGAACCCAACCTTCATCGTGCAACAGGACGGGAATGCCGTCCTTTACGGCCCCTCCGGAGCTGCCTGGGCCTCCAACACCACAGGCTCACCCGGCGATCACCTGGTCATGCAGGACGACGGGAACCTTGTGCTGTACGGAGGAGGACGCGCCCTATGGTCTTCAAAGGGCGGCACCGGCTCCGGCACCATGGTTGACGATTACCCCTCCAACTGGAGGTCGGCCGCACAGGACTCGCTCGTGGACTCATGGGGTTACTACAACAGAGAATGCACATCCTGGACAGCATGGCGGCTGCACTCTCGGAACGGCTTCGAGATGCCCCGTGCCATCGGCAACGCCTCTAACTGGGGGATCTGGGCAGCGGCCCACGGATACTCGGTTGACTGGACACCCAGGCCTGGCTCAGTTGCATGGGACACGCAGGGAAACCACGTAGCCTGGGTCGCCGCAGTCGGAAGCGGGACCGTGACGTTGGAAGAGTACAACTACGGATTCACAGGTCTCTATCACACCCGCAACGTAGCGACCGGAACATACAAATACATCCACTTCAAAGATTAGGACTCATGCCGATCTAAGGCATTGACGCAAGCTCTTCGTGAGAAACTCGTGACGCTCCCGGTCCAAACCATGGTCCGGAAGCGTACACGTTCCCCGCCTCGGTGCCCGGGTCCGCGAGCAGGTTCCTGTCCGGTCTGGGTTCTTCAGCTGCACAGACATCCGCGTGCAAGCGGAGCCGGCCTGAAACCAGGGCGACATATGCGCTGTTATCGGCGTAAAGGATCAGGGCGGCAAGCAAAATTCTCCTGGATGCAGGGCATGTGGCATCAGCTGCTCCCACTCAGAAACTCGGAACTCCCAGCACATCGTAGAGATACCTTTCCGCCACGACAGGTATGCCGTACTGGCGTGCCTTGGCCGCCTTGCCGGACAGCGTGTCAGGATCGGCCGCAATCACCAGATGAGTTTTCTTGGTGGCCCGTTCTGCAACGACGTAGCCCATTTCGGTAAGGAAACTGGCGAGTTCACTCCGTTCACGGCTCATCGTCCCGGTGAGAACAAGGGTTGAACCAGCAGCGATTTTGGCTGGAACCGCCGCATCTGAGGACCGGGGCTGTGGTGGATGGGCCAAAGCAAGGTCGACGATCGAGGAAGCAACGTCCAGAAGGGCAGCGGCTCCGTAAAGGTCCTCTCGTTCGTCAACCGTGATTACGCCGTCGGCCCACGCAGCCAGAGCAAGCTGTTCAATGTAGTACGCGTGCAGCTTCCGGCAACGATCTTGGCTAATGCCTAGTTCGTCGGCTAAGCGCACAAGGGCTCGCGCTTCATGCACCGAGAGGTGGCGATCCAACATTGCCTGACCCAGAAGGGCCAGGTACTGATCGTGTTCCTCGGGGCCCGTGTATTCAGGCATATGCGCCGTGATCCTGGACAGGAAGTGCTTTTCAATCGCTGCGCCGACCTGGCGCTTGTGCGGAACGAAGGCGGACGATGGACGGGTACGTGCTGGCCATGAGGTCGTTTCAGCTGCCTCCAGCGCCTCGGCCCACTCGTAGCGGTCCGGGTCCAGATCGATATAGCGACCGAGCAACCCTGCAGCGGCTTGAGCGTCGTCACCGGCGCAGTGGGCCTGATAATTCTCGATGCTGAAGAATTCACAGCAGTGCTCAAGCGAGCGTGCGTTTCCAATGACATAGTCGTGTGCCAACCGCATCGTGCACAGGCCACGCAGGAAGTCATCGGGAATGGCTGCGCCTGCCCTTGCGAATTCATACGCAAGGAAGTCGGAATCGAACCTCAGGTTGTGTGCAACCATGATGCATCCCTGCAGAACGTCACTGAGGGCCGGCACGACTTCCGCGAAGGTCGGTGCATCAAGTACTTCCGCGGCACCGATTCTGTGAATACTTTGGGGTCCGAGGTCTCGTTGAGGATTGATCAAAGTTTCCCAGCGATCCACGATCCTACCGGCAGCATTGACGCGCACGACAGCAATTTCTGCCACGCGGTGGTTCATTGATGTGAAGAGACCTGTCGTTTCCACGTCAATGACTGCGAACATGGGCTCAGTCATGGAGCACTACTCCGTTCACGGGAACGGGCCAAGGCCGCAGAGTCGGCCCGCCAAGTCCATTGAAGTAGGTGCGTGACTTGCGCAAGCGGTCGCCTTCGATCTCAAGCCAATAATTAAGAAGCTGAATGCAACCATTCGCGACCCTAAGTGCCTCCTGATTGACGGCATCTTCGCAATCTACATGGCTTTGCCAAACGTTCGGGTGCGGCGGGGCAGGCCAATCTATGTCCTGCAACGGAGCCCTGCGCTGATATTCGGGGAGCGGCCGACCAGCGACCTTAGCCTCCTTGCGGGCATTCAACATGTCGGCGTTGTATGCCGCACGGCCTTCATTTTCTTGCCAAAACAGATCCTGAAGCTGGTCGATCCACGATGCGCAGTCGGCAAGGAAGGCGTCAGGATCGAAAGCGAGAGCCTCGAGCACAACCGGTTCCTGGCAATGCTTTTGAGCCCTGGCCGTCATCATGACGGGACGCTTGTATGAAAGGCTGCGAAAGACTCCTTCGTCAAAGCCGTCGGTGACCACGGCGTTCGTTGACGCAGCCTTGGACGAACCTGTCAGCGGCGTTGTTGAAACCTGCCACAGGGCCCAGCGGCCTTCGTGGATGTCCAGGACTGCGATCCCGTGTACGGCAGGGTCCTGAGTTGCCATTCTTATACCCCCATGATTAGACGACGACCCTCATCATATGTGTGCACTACGACAGAATTTGCCATGGTGGGGTTGGACACGGTGGCTGACTTATGACCATCCCCGGATTGCTTCGCGTTTCTCTTCGTTTAAAGCCCGATCGTATTCGGCTGTGAGTTCCGAGATAGCAATTTGGCTGACTGTCCGTAGGCGTTCATCTTGGGTGGCCAGATTCTTGAACCATTCGATATCTTCAGCAATCGCAATGGATTCATCGCCAGACCAGGAGCGGTGGCAGTAAATCCGCTGGGCTATGCGCCGTGGTGGTACTCCCGCTTCCAGCAGTACTGGCGCAAGGAACTTCACTCCTGAATCACGTTCACCTGAGAGCGCGTCCAGTGCTTCGTCGATAGTTATGGCTCCCTGCCCGAGAAGTGTGGTGGCTAGTTCCCCATCATGACCGATGAGAGCATTCAGCATTGCGCCGTGGAATCCGTTGTTCGTGCGCGTGCGGCATATCTCAGCGCGTTGGGCTCTAGGGAGTCCCCGGGCGAGGTCCATGAACTCGTCGTTTGTTTCGGTTGAAGCTCTTGATAGATCGTCAAAATGAAGGATGAACCAATCGGCGCAGAGTGATAAGTCATCGGCCCGGCCGGCCTTTAGGATCTCGATCAGCCTCCATCTGGCGTGTCCGGTGGTGGTCGCGGGGCTTGCCTCAAGAAGGGCGGCACGCCACGGAGGAAGCCACCCCTCAGGTATTACGGGACCGAACTTGCCCCCGATCGAAAATGCTAAGGCAGTCTGGGCGCGAATCTGGGAAACTTCATGATTTAACAGAACTCGGAATACTGGCTTGGCGGTTTCGCCCGTCACAATGGCTTCGATGTGGTGAGCATCGTCGAATTCAAGAGAGTCGATGATGAACTTTGAGCCCGCGTCGATGATTCCATCTGCCAGAACGCCCCTGATGACGGCCGCACGTGTGTGTGCGCTGTCCAGACCGTTTTGTATCAGGGGCAGGTCAACAGCGAGCCCGCGCTTCCGGGATTCCAAAATTAAGTGGTAGGACAGGTCGTTTGAGTCGGCAGCAAGTGACTGTTTCAACCAACCGAGTGGGTTCGAGGTCTGCTCTGAGATGAATAGTGGCAGGAGCCGACCGTCATGGTGGATCCCGACTTCGGTTGCCAATTGTGTCAGTTCGACATATCGCTGAGTTCCTTGCTCCGGACCGAGCGTCAGCAGGCCGTCGGCCAACGTTTTTGCTTCGTCCTGGCGCTGTGTTTCCCAATCCTTGAAGGACAATTCGCGGTCGCGATAACCCACAAGGTACTCAAAATCATGGTCGAGATTGATAGTGGGCCAGGGCTCTGACGGTTCTAAGTCCCAGTCGCGCGCAAGAGCTATTGTTTCGGCGACCAAATGTGCAGCTCCGGGATGCGAATTGAGCAGGGGTTGAAGGTCGTTGATCATGGTCCATGAACCCACTAGGGCCTCTTGACGTTGATCTGCGTTGACCTCAGATGTGCCAGGACCGATGCCAGCTGCAATTCTGAGCCAGTCTCCCACGAGTTCCACGAAGAGTTTTAGCTGTGGCCCTCCGATTGATGCGCGTGACTGCCTCAGCAGCGGGGTGACTTTCCGACTCCACAGTGTCACCAGATTCTTTAGGCGCCCCGCCGGCTCTATGTAGTGGGCCATTGTGAATGAGCGGAACTGTGCTGGTTCGGACCATGCACCCTCGGCGGTCGGGGAGAGCACATCTTTCACCGCCTCAACGAAGACAGTCCAACGCTCTCCGGCATTCAAGTCGTCCTTCAGCCAGCTGCACAAGTGGCCGAGCAATATTTTCCTGATAGGAAAAATTGAGCCCCGGTCGGGGTCCAAGTGGGTGGCCACAGCGCCCAAGATCCGCAAAGGGTCGTCGGATCGGTTGTGCCGGGACTTAGCGTCGTCTAGCGCGAGGTCTAGGAGGCCATGGACACCTTCTTCGTTGCACCAAGTATTCGCGGACAGTCGCAGAACCGCCTTCGCGGCGTCACCTCTGGGGTCATACCTTGTTTCCCAGATGATGATCGGGGCCCGTTCTAGGGCCAGCATGGTCCTGGCCCCGCGAGCAGCGAAATCGGCGGCTTCTTCATCAAGAAGGGCAAATTTTCGGAGCAGTTTGAGCGTATCTTCATTCCATTCTTGGACTTCAGGGAGGGAGCGCGCCCACTCACGTGCTGTCCCTTTTGCATCAACTGTGCCAGTGGTTGCTGCAGAGTGGAGTAAGGCCGCTGTCAGATCGGTTATGCGTTCCGGGAAGGCAGTTGTGAGTGATCTCCATGTTCGGGAGGGCGCTGGAGCAAAGAACCAGCGACTGATTAGCGGGGCCCGCAATGCGGTCTGCAGATGCCAGCTACCACCACGATTTTCTATGATTCCCCGAGTGGCCTGCCCTCTCAGGGAACTCATGAGCAGCGGTAGCGGACGGTTTTGAAGACGGGCGAGCTTTTCGAGGTCATCTGCGTTGGCCCCGTTTAGGGCGGCGATGCCAGCAAGCACGTCGATGGCAAGGGGATCCTCGCTGCCTTGGCGCAGGTGCCGGATGACGTTATCCAGCAGCGCCTCACCTGTAATGACCTGCGCTCCTTTGCTATCCACAAATGCCTTGCAGAGTGTTAGGGCCCATCCTGCTCTGCCCTCTGCTTGATCGAGGATGAGTTGTCTGGCCCGAACAGCGGTGACCCCAGACATGCGGATGAGCTCGTCGACGGTCGTTCTCGGTAGCAATTCAAGAGTAAGCGTGACGGGAGTGTTAAGGGGCGAAGCGATGCTTTCCACATCATCTGGCCAGCAGGTGGCTATGGTGCAAAAAGTCAGGCCCTCTTGGACACGAATCTGTGCAATTTCTGCGAGCAAATCGCCGTGCAGATGCGCGTCGTCAACCACGACGGTCTTTGGAGAAAGCTGGATCAAATCGTCGAACAGATGCGGCCGGGCAAGGGGCTCAACCAGGTACGCTTCGTTCAACGTTGTGAGGATACGAGTCTTACCCACACCGGCGACACCTGTGAGCACAACGTCCTTCCCCTGGTCCACGAGGCTCTGGAGAGCGTGCAGTAGGCTATCGCGACCAAGGAGCGACGGCGCCTCATCCTCTATCATTTGGGATACCGGGACCAAGGAGTCGAGTCGACCTTTGACTCCGATCAGCCGCTCCCGCCACGCGGCATCATTTTTCAGAGCATTCACGAGCCATTTGCGGGCATAGCATTCAGGCAGAGGCAGCTTGTTTAGCCGGCAGTATTCGTCCAGTCTCTTGCGGGACGTTCCTGTTAAATTCTTCGATGTTGCAATGACGAGCGCGTCAACGCGGAACTCTCCCTCAGCCTGTTCTTTTCTCCAACTCTTATGGCTACGTTTGAGGTTCGCCAAGGGATCACCGGTCGTAGCGAGGAGCCGTCCACGACTGTACGGGTCATCTGGGTTCACGCGATACAGGTCTCCGTCACGCCCAAGATCACGGCCTGCTTCGACGGGCGACAGCCACGGATACCGGCTTTGGAGCAGGGCTGTAGCTGCGTCCTCAAACAGGTTATGGTCCACACCTTGATCGAGCGCGTGCTCGATCCTACTTATCAGGGTCATCGTCTCCCCAAGCCCCCCTGCGCCGGTCATTGGTTCAAGTCTATGGATCTGCTTCAAGCAGCGATGAATCCGGTGCGTGTTGAATCCTGTCCCAAAAGTAGCTGGCACGTCCTTGTTGCGTGTCGGAATCCATGACGCGCAACAAAGAGGATTTGCGGACCTCATTGCTGGATGAAAGGAACTTAGGCTGACAACCAGGACTTTGGGCGACCGTCAGAACTCTCCAAGCGATTGAGGATGGCACTAAACGGCGCTGCCGTCGCAAGCAACGTACGCATCAGAAAACTCTAACCGGTGTAAGTTTCGGAGCGATGATGCGAGTCCATGACAGCACGAGTTACCTAGGAAAGGTGCTAAAGCGTCAGTGGGAACGCATATCCTCACCTCATGGAAATAGATAAGGATGCTGCGGGGTTACTGGCTCAGGTTATACCGGCAATGCTGATTCTCGTTGCACTCGAGGATCGATTGGAGCCCCTCGAATATTAGTCGCCGCAAGTGGCGAAGGCGATTGCAAAAGTGGACAGAGGGGACCGTTGGTGCCGGCCTTGTGTCCATACTCCTGTGCCTCTGGGTTGTAATTAGCGACCAACCCAATCTTCTCATAACGTGGTTCGTGGCGCTTAGCACGATCTTCCTTCTACTCGTCGTGTTTCTGCTCTTTGCGGGCATGTTTGGAAGAGAGAACAGTGATGCAGAAGTTATGCGAGCGGAAACTCAGCCCCCAAGAAAAGTGTCAGTCGTCATTAGTTCCTGCCACGCGGGTGGCATGAAGGTGCCAAGCTGAGCGTTACGCGGCCCCTGTGGACCGTGTCTCGTGGTCGCTGACAGCGAGGACGGTCGATCTTCCCCGCTGACCGCCTCAAGCGTGTATTGACGGGAGGTCGCCGCTGGTGGGAGCCGTTGAAGGCCTTCGGCCGTCAGTAGACCCGTCGGCGCGTACAAGAAGGCCAGTGACGCTTGGCAGATTGATGGGGCAGAACTTCGCTATGGCATGTTTTGTATCGTCGACGATTCAGAAGTGTCTAGTCGAAGTTCTGGGTAGCGTGCGTCGAGCGTGGTTGTGAATTCCCACGCGATCTGCCGCAGCGAGGCCGGCACCGGCGATCCTGGCGAGGTGAATTCGACGTCTGGCGCATCGGTGACTTGCGGCTCGGACATGCCCCACATGAGCTGAATCCTCTCATTGTCACCACCCGCATAGATGCCAAGCGCGTTCAGGCGGGTCAAGTCGTAGTAATCCGTATCAACTCTGGGATCGACGTGTGCGCCCCCGTCCTGGTTTGCGGTGATGAGGACGAGGTCCCTCCGCGTGTAAGCACGTCCCATGGCATTGATGACACTTTGCGTCCACCAGCGCTCAAAGGACAGGTGCATACCTGGGGCCCGAGGTGCCTTGCGCCCGTTAAGCAACTGGTGCACCTGTTCGCGGAAGTCGGGCTGGGCGTATGGCATTCCTTTCTTGAACTTAGGTATGTAGGAGTTCTTGAATGCCTCATGGTCACCGATCGCTTCCATTCGAACGCCGGTAAGAGTGAAAGTGGACTCCATGGGCGCAGCCGAGACTTCTCCCGCAGAGTCGAGTAGGTAGAGTCCCTCAAGCAAATTGGCTTGGGCGAGGAGGGCATGTGAAGCCTTCGAGCGGTGAAGCAAGACCCGCAGGACGGTTGCAATCCTTTTCGCTTCTGATGCGAACCCCTCGTCGTAACCGCGGCATGACAAGTGCAGAAAGTCGATTTGCTCTCGCAGCGCATCCAAGGTCTCGGCGTCCGTCCTCTGTGTTCTCACGTAGGTCAGGATATTCGAATCGGGCACGGCAAATGGCCGGGAGAGCCATCTGCGTGGGTCTGGCCCGGCCGTACCCCGCGTGGCAAAAGCAAGTTTCAGACTTGCTACGTTTCTCCGCCGCTCAGATTGAGCCCAGCGATGACCACTTACAACTGCTAAAAAGCTGCCGCACTGTACTCACCGGCGCTTAGTTTTTTATAGAAAGGCATGTCGAAATTCACCTTGCAGCCCAACTATTCAGCCCAGCCGCAGTGTGTGAGACGCACTCGTCTACGATAACGGAAAATTGCGCTGCGGAAATACCCGAATAACACAGTGGGACCAACGAACCGATGAGATCACTTTTGTCTACCGAGGAAATATCTGTTCGGTTATCTGGCCCGTAGTGCATAAGTGTGTTGCGGAAAGGCCTGGCCGTGGGATCGAGCACCATCCGGGCTTCGCTCGTGCTCAGGATGCCGTCCATCGATGCCAAGGATTCCACCGTCAACTCGGAGGCTCGTTCCGTTCTGAGAATCTCCAAGCTCCGAAGAATCTGATATGCCGTCAGGAACCGAATCTTGTAGGGGCTGTATTCTGTTGAATTGAGAGAACTTTTGGTGGTCAGTATCCTATCAACGAAATTCATAGAGGATTGAAAGACACTCAGGAGGCAGTTAATGCTCGGTGTTGTCGCCCCGTTGAAGATCTGCCTGTAATAGTGCCAACTTTGAACGTCTTCGCCAAGGCTTCCAAACGATGCCACGTCAACGTAGCTGAGGAAGGACTCCGCGCCCGAATCCAGTGTGGCTCCGAGCTGAGCAAAGTAGTTACCGAATTCAGAAGTGATTCTTGTCAGCTCCTGGCCAGCGCCTGCTGCGAACATGGTTCTGGGGTCGAGACCGAAGGCGTAGGTCGCCGAATGAGTGGTAGACACTAACATCCCGTCGTACCGATAAAGGCCGAGGTCAGTTTCCCATTTCCTGGCGAACGGTAGCCAAGTATTCCCGGTAAATTCTCTTTCGTGGGCAGGAAGTATTTCTTTTTCAAAGTAGGAGATCTGTCCGTCAAGACCCCTCTTGGTGTCCTCGAAAAACTTCAGACTATGGCGAGATCGCGCTGCCACGCTGCGGGCAATGGGAGACAAAGGCAAGACGAGTTGAGGGGACACCTCACTAAGGCGAGCATGTCCCTCGTGCACGAAGAGTGAGAAGTAGCTACTGATACAAAATGCCACCACGGGGTGCATTTTAATCGAACTGATGACCCGACCCGCGAAATTTGCGTCTTGGTCAATTGCGCTGGTGATGAGTTCTGTGCGCTCGGTCATCGTCTTTCTCTAAGTGGCTGGCTTCTGGCTCGGATGAAGAACCCGCGCTATGGAGTCGATGCATGGCGATGTTCCGGCTGAGGGAGCACTTAGAGTTTGTCACCGAAATACGTGTCCGCCGTACGAACCCGAAGCACCCCCAAGGCATTGCCTTCCCTGGCAAGCGCATAGACACGTGAATTTTTTTTCGTCCATTTCGCCACTTCGGGGGACACGGCAGTGAGCAACTCACCGAGCTCGCGCAGATTGCGGCCCAAGGCGGTGGTTGTCGCAAAGGTGGGCTCAAGATGAGCAAGTCGATTTCGGAACAGGTTTAGATGCTCCATTCGCGGGTGGACCCAACTCCGTTCGTCTCCCGAGGGAAACGCGTCGGAGAGGAGACCATTCCAGAGGCGGTTTGCTCGAAGCGGCTCGGTCAAAAAGGTCCAGAACCCGAAGCTGAGGTTGGCCAGGACCCGTCCGTGGACGACATGTCCATCCCGCCCGGCGTCGCGTTGTGCTTTGAGAAGAAGCTTCACCGCTTCACTGTTCAATTTAGCTGCGTATTCAGCTTTGCGCCGGACAACTGGGACAGGAGCGAACAAGCTCCCAGCAGGCTGTGCACCTGGCTGTGCCATGATCCAACTGGGATAGCGTCCACTGAGGGCGCGATCGTAAGCGTTGCGAATCGCCACTTCCAGATGGCCAAGATCTTTCAGGCACGCAGACGTCATTTCGGCATTCCAGTTGTACAAAGAAAGGGCAGTCTCCACGTCCCCCCGAGCGTAGCTCAAATACTTACTGAATCGGCCGGCCGAGAGCCAGTCTTCTGCGGTCGCTCGGCTCATAGATGTGGCGCTTTGATTAGTGGGAGACACCCCAGTAGAGTAGTACACAGAGGTTCCCCAACGGATAACGTCCCTCTGTCGCTTCGGCGTTAGGCACCTTGGGGCTTAGAAGTACAAACAAGAAGGACTCCGCTGAGGCGGGGTCCTTCTTGTTTCGCAAGTTCTCCAATGCGGCCGCGCCACTCACCCTGAAACGCCGACAGCAGGAACGTCAATGGGCAACGACAGGGCCTGGCGTTGGCCCCCTCTGTGCAAACCGTAAACGTGGGGAGGCTTCGTGGTGACCAGAGTGCCATGGGGATGCTTTCGGGGGAGCAGACCAAATGGTCGGCAGCCACTTCAGTGTGGCGCTTAGGGCACCGCCAGCGGGCAGTTTCTCGGGCAGGGCATACGCTCATTGAGAGGGCAGCAATCACGGCAAGAGATTGCGCTAGGGGAGTGGCAATGAGGTGTCGCGATGGGGGACCGTCCTACGCAACCACACGTGTCAGTTTGAGATCTAAGACTTTCGCTGGGATGCGTCAGCTAAAACGAAAACAGACTCTACTCTGACGCCTTTTAGGCAGTTACCTGACGTCAGGTTGGGGTGTACTTTCTAGGACGACAATACAAGTCCTCAGGCTGCGCGTCGGGCGAAGGAGCGACTGAAGCCTTGTCCGGATTGCACCAGGTTCCGGGCGTTGCGGAGTCGTGCGTTCTCGTAGTCGCGTAGTGCTGTGGCGGTGCTGCCTGAATCTGCGATGGCGTCGGCGATGGCTTCGGCGTCGTAGAGGGATTCGGCGAAGCCGCTGCCTGTCATGGGGGTTGGAACGTGGGCGGCGTCCCCGACGATGGCGACCCTGCCGTTGGCGAGGCGCGTGGGCACGTATTCGGCGATGGGGGTGCCGATGACGGCACGCCGTTCGATGCTGTCGAGGATCGCGTCTTTCCAAGGTGAGGGAAACAGCTCGCGGGCCTGTGCGGCGAGTTCCTGGAAGGTCGCCTTGGGGATGCCGGCGGGCATGAGCGAGTGTCGCACCACTGAGCCGTCCACGCTGCCGGTGGAACGGAGCAGCCCGTTTCTGCTGGAGTCGTACCAGGCCCAGCCCAGGCGGCGCGATCCAGGGGCGTGAGAACCTTCGGCGCCCGGGAGCGGGTAGCCCAGCAGCGTGTTGTCATTGTCGCCGAGGAAAGCGACGTCTTGTGGCCAGCGCCCGGCCCTGATGGCTGGTTCATCCGCGATGCCGATCCATATGACGTAGCCGGCGAAGGTGGCATCGGGGTGTTCTGGTGCGATGTGCCGGCGAACGGTGCTGCGGTGGCCGTCGGCCCCGATCACGATGTCCGCGGTGATCCTCTGCCTGTCTGAGGTATGGACCAAGGCGGAATGTGCGTCCTGGTCGACTTTGCGCACGGTGGTGTTTTGTCGCAGTTCGATGAGGGGGTTTGTTTCTGTTGCGGCGCGGAGTGCGCGATGGACGGCGAACCAGGTTTGAATCCCGGGTGCGAGCGGCTGGGGCACCTGGGAGGTGGGGAGGCCGGTGATGCGTTCGAGGAGACCGTCCTGGACGTGGAGGGCAGCTCCTGTGCGTCCGGTGTCATCGGAGCGTTCGAGCAAGGTGACGTGGACGCCGGTCCTGGAGAGCGTCAGAGCAGTCATGAGCCCTGCAAGGGACGCCCCGACGACGAGGGCCGTGCCGGGTGAGCTGGGATTGTCGGTGAGTCTGGTGGTAGGGCGGCCGTCTGCGGGCACGCGGGTCTCCTGTCTCCTGTGGGGGTGGGCTGCTGTGAAGTTGCTGCGGCCCGCTCGGGTCGCGGGCCGCAGCGAGGGGTCAGGCTTTGCCTGCGTAGACGGCGGTCATGCCGCCGTCGACGACGAGGTCGATGCCGGTGATGTAGCTGCTGGCATCAGAGGCGAGGAAGATCACGGCGTCGCCGATGTCTTCGGCGGTGCCGACCCGGCCGGCGGGGACCTCGGGGGTGACGAGGTCGATGTATTCCTGGACTTGGGTTTCGGTCATGCCGAGCTCGGTGGTGTAGGCCTCGGTGGGGATGACGCCGGGGCTGACGCCGTTGACGCGGATCCGGCGGTGTTTGAGGTCTGTTGTCCAGCTTTTGGCGAAGGATCGTACCGCGGCTTTGGTGGCGGCGTAGACGCTGAAGTCCGCCAGTCCCATGTCGGCGGTGATGGAGGTGTTGATGATGATGGAGCTTCCGTCGCGCAGCACGGGCAGCATGGCTTGGACGGTGAACAGGACGCCTTTGACGTTGACGCCGAATTGCCGGTCGAAGTCTTCGGTGCTGATCTGCTCCAGGGGGATGGGGTGGCCGCCGCCGGCGTTGGCGAAGATGGTGTCCAGTCCGCCGTGCTCTTTGCGGATGAGGTCCGCGAGCTGGTCCATGTCGGCTTTGTTGGTGACGTCCGCGCGGACGGCGCGGGCACGCACGCCGATGTCTGCGGCGACCTTCTCGAGGGGTTCGAGGTTCCGGCCTGTGACGTAGACGAACGCGCCTTCCTCGGCCAGGCGGCGGGCTGTTCCGCGGCCGATGCCTGTGCCTGCGCCGGTGACGAGGGCTATTTTGCCTTCCAACTGCATGCTGTGTTCCTTCATGGTGGTTTGTTTTTCAGAAGAGTGTGATGCCGGTGAGTTCGGCGAGTTTGTCGATGAGCCTGTCCTGGAAGTCCGGGTCTGTGACTTCCGGTGCCGGCGTCCGCTGTCGGCGGTGGTGCCAGTAGTTGCCGGAGACTAGGGCGGCGGGGTCATTGCTGACGGCGAACCAGCTTTGGGTGTCGTGGCCCATGGCCAGGTCATCCGGCGCACCGGGGCCGCCCATTTTGGTGGGGACCCAGCCGGGGTCTACCGAGTTGCTGAGCACCGCGGGCCAGTGCCGGGCAACGGCGGCGGACAGTGCCGAGACGTGGAGCTTGCTCTCGGAGTAGGCGGCTCCCGCGTCCCAGCCCCGCCTGGTCCAGTCAATGTCCTGCAGGTCTCCGGTGGCACTGTGGTGCATGCCGCTGCTGACGTAGATCAACCGGTCCGGCCGTTCGATCAGGGCGGTGAGGATGTAGGGGGTGAGCACGTTGACGGCAAGTGTCTGGGAGTGCCCCTCGGGGGTGGCAATACGTTGCCGTGAGAGGTAGACGCCGGCGTTATGGATGATGGCGTCCATCCGCCCGTGCTTGTTGACCTGCCCGGCCAGGTCCCGGGTTTCGGCGGCGCTCGACAGGTCACCGATCACGATCCCGGCCGCTTGCGGGGCGAGATCTTCGAGGGCTGTGGCGCGTTCCCTGGTGCGCGCGTGCAGCAGGACCTCGTGGCCCGCGTCGATGAGCGTACGCGCGTGGCGAGGCCGAGCCCGTCGGTTGAACCGGGGATGAAGATACGGGCCATGGTGGCGGTCCTTCCTTAGGTTCCTGGTGGCGCGGGCCCGGGCGGGACGTCGAACCGGCCCCGCCCGGATCCGTCGGGTCAGGCAGGGATCGGGAACCCGTAGTTCTCGAGGGTCAGGGAGTCGGGGTCAGGGCCGCCACGCACGCCGGTGTCGAGTGCATCGATGGCAGCGACCTCCTCGGGACTGAGGGTGAAGTCGAAGACGTCGAAGTTCTCGGCGATGCGGTGGGCCTTGACGGACTTCGGGATGGCGGAGAAGCCGTGCTCGAGGTGCCAGCGGAGGATGACCTGGGCCGGGGTCTTCGCGTATTTCGCGGCGATCTCTGTGATGACGGGGTCCTCGAGCGGGTTCTTCTCGTAATCGCCGTAGATGTAGGAGCCGCCGATGGGTGACCAGGACTGGGTGAGGATGCCGTGGCGTGTGTTGGCCGCCCGCCATTCAGGCTGGGAGTAATACGGGTGGACCTGGATCTGGTTCACGGCGGGCACCACACTGGTGCGGGCGATGAGTTCCTCGAGCTGGGCCGGGGTCTGGTTGGAGACACCGATGGCACGGACTCGGCCGTCGGCGAGGAGCTTTTCGATCGCCTGGTAGGCGGCGATGGTCTTCTCGAAGTCTGCGGCGAGGGGCTGGTGCAGCAGCAGCAGGTCGACCTGGTCAACGCCGAGTTTGCCGATGCTCTTCTCGAAGCCGCGCAAGGCTTCGTCGTAGCCGTAATCGCTGATCCAGAGCTTGGTCTCGATGAAGATCTCCGACCGGTCGACGCCGGACTGGCGGATGCCCTCGCCGACCTCGCGTTCGTTGAAGTACGCGGCGGCGGTATCGATCAGACGGTAACCGGCCCGCAGCGCGACGTCGACCGCGGCTGTCGTGTCTTCCGGTGAGCTCTGGTAGACGCCCAGGCCCAAGGCAGGCATCTGGACACCATTGTTCAAGGTGACGTACGGGTTCTTTTCAGGCATGATTCTTCTCTTCCTTCGTAGCGTCTAGGACTGGTTGTTGAAGATGCTCTTGGCGACGTTCATCGCGGAGACGGCCTTGGGCCAGCCCGCGTAGAACGCCAGATGGGTGATGGCTTCCTTGATCTCGGTCTCGGTGAGGCCGTTTTGGATGCCGTAGGGGATGTGCCAGTTCAGCTGGTCGATGTTTCCGGCGGCGATGAGGCCGGCGATCGTGGCGAGGCTCCGATCACGAGGAGAGAGCCCTTCGCGTTCCCAGACGTCCCCGAACAGCACGTCATCGGTGAGGGAGACGAGCTTCGGAGCGAAGCCGCCGAACAACTTCTCCATGTCGGATTGCGTGTTCTTGTCGGACATGAGGTGTCCTTTTTCTGTGGGGCGGGTGTTTAGAGGGTCTCGTCGTGTGAGAGCGAGCAGGAGAGCTCACGGTGGGCGTCGATCTGGGCGAGGATGTCGCGGGCTTTCTGTTCGATGACGGCAACGGCGTCGGCTCCGGCAACCCATCGCAGCGGGGGGTGGTCCTCGCCGGCGATCCTGACCAGGGCGGTGCCGAGCTTCGCGGGGTTACCGGCTTGTTGGCCGTTCATCTCCCGCCATCCCGGGATTGTTGCTGCGGTTCGGTCGGCGTAGTCGTCGATGGAAAGTTCGGCCCAGATGGTGGAGGCGTCCTCGACGAGAAGCTCGGTGCGGAAGAAGCCGGGCTCCACGATGGTGGTCCGGATTCCGTAGGGTTCCAGGTCGTAGCGCAGCGATTCCATCCACCCTTCAACAGCGAATTTGCTGGTGGCGTACGCGGCGATGAATTCGCCGCCGACGATGCCTGCCTGCGAGGAGATCGTGATGATGTGGCCGCTGCGCTGTGTGCGCATGATGGGCAGGACGGCGCGGGTGACGTTCATGGGTCCGAACAGGTTCGTTTCGAGCTGGGCGCGGACCTGCGCGTCGCTGGTTTCCTCGAAGTACCCGGCATAGAAGTTCGCGGCGTTGTTCACCAGGACATCGATACGGCCGAACCGCTCGATCGCCGCGGCCGTAGCTGCTTCGGCGTCCCCGGGCTTCGTGAGGTCCAGCTTCACGATGAGCAGGTCGTCCGATGCGCCGAGGGCGTTCTCTACGGCGTCCGTGTTACGGCCGGCCGCGACAACCTGGTGGCCCGCGGCGAGGGCGGCTTTGGCGATGTCGACGCCCATGCCGCGGCCTGCGCCGGTGATCATCCAGACTTTTCTGTTCTCAGTCATTGCTAATCCTTTGTTTCTTGGGATGGCTGCTGACGGGTTGTCCCGGTTCAGACCAGGACGTCGTCTTCGAGCTCCGCGGCCGCCGGGGCCGGGGTGGTGGTCCGGGTGGCGCGGATGAGGGCCAGGATGATCAGCGGGATCAGGCCAAGGATGGCCATGGCTGCGCCGACGATTGACGGGCCGGTGGTGCCGAGGCTGGAGTCGAGGGCGAGGCCGGCGAGCCAGGTCGCGGCGGCGATGCCGACGTTGAAGGCAGAGACCGTCAGGGCTGCGGCCAGCGAGGGGCCGGAGTGTCCGAAGCGGACGGCCAGTGGGGTGGCGATGGCGGTGACGCCCATGCCGGTGAAGCCGAGCAGGATGACCAGCACGATGGTCGGGACGACGAAGGTGGAGAGCGGGATCATGAGCAGGAGTACCAGGGCTGATCCGCCGCCGATGGCGAAGTACGTGGCCAGCGGCTTGCGGTCCCCGGTTCGTCCGGCCACGATGGTGCCGAGCAGGGCGCCGATGCCGAAGCCGACGAGCAGCAGCGGCACGGCCGCTTCGGAGATGCCGGTGCGTTCGGTGAGGAGCGGGGAGATGTAGCTGTAGGCGGCGAGGAATCCTCCGGAGACCAGTGCGGTGGTGGCCAGGACGAGCCACAGCTTGCCCTCGCGCAGCACGCCGAGCTGGGAGCGGAGGGTGATGACTTCCTGGTGTGCTTCAGCGGGAGCGAACTTACCGATAACCACGGCGGCGAGGGCGGCGAGGATGGCCAGGGCCCAGAAGATACCGCGCCAGCCGATGGCCTGGCCGATGAAGGAGCCCAGAGGCACGCCGGCCACGATCGCCAGGCCCATGCCACTCATCATCACGCCCATGGCGCGGGAAGCGTTCGCGGGCCCGGCCGCGGAGGTGGCCACGACGGCGGCGATGGACAGGAAGGCGCCGGTGGCCAGGGCAGTGATGACGCGGGCGATCAGCACGATTTCGAACGCCGGGCTCAGGGCGGCAACGATGTGGCCGGCCGCGAAGAGGAGCAGGGACAGGATAAGGGTGAGGCGTTTGGGCAGACGCATGGTGGCGACGGAAATGGTGGGGGCACCGACGATCATGCCGATGGCAAACGCGGTGATCAGCAGCCCAGCCTGGGACACACTGACACCGAGGTCTGATGCCATATTGGGCAGCAGGCCCGCGATGACGAACTCGGTGGTGCTCATCAGGAACGTGCCGATGGCCAGGAGCAGCACAACCAGCGGCAGCCTGGCTTTCTTGGTGGTGGAGGGCATGGGGTAAACCTTCGCTTCGTGAGGGGGGAGGTCGGCGCTTGATCGCCGTCTATATCTACGAGACCACGGACCAAATGGGCGTAAACAGACCCGCCTAAGCCATGTACTGACAGGGCATGGCTACGCCCCGGGCCTCCGGCATACCGTTGAAGGCATGAGCATCCGAGATGACATTCAGGAGTTCCTGACCTCCCGCCGGGCCCGGTTGACGCCCGAGCAGGTTGGCCTGCAGTCTTATGGCCGGCGGCGGGTGCCGGGGCTGCGCCGGGAAGAAGTCGCGATGCTCGCCCAGGTCAGCGTCGAGTACTACAGCCGGCTCGAGCGCGGAAACCTCAGTGGCGTTTCCGAGAGCATCTTCGAGTCCCTGGTCCAGGCTTTGCGCCTGAACGACGTCGAGGAGCGGCACCTGAGGGACCTGGTCCGCGCGTCGGAGAACAGTGTCCGCCCCCGGCGCCCACGTGCTTCGGAGCAGCGCGTCCGCCGGACCGTGCAGCGGATGCTTGACGCGATGACTGACCTGCCCGCGATCGTTCAGAACGGCAGGCTCGACATCATCGCTGCCAACCGGATGGGCCGGGCACTCTACGCCGCCCAGTTCGACACCGCGATCCTGCCGCCGAACCAGGCCCGGTTCATCTTCCTGGACCCCCGGGGGAGGGACTTCGCACCCGACTGGGACCGCGCGGCGAATGAATGCGTCGCCATGCTGCGGGCCGCCGCCGGACGCGACCCGCACGACCGCCAGCTCTCGGACCTCGTCGGTGAGCTCTCTACCCGCAGCGACGAATTCCGCATGCGGTGGGCAGCGCACAACGTCCACCAGCACAAGAGCGGATCAAAACGTATCCACCTGCCGTCCGTGGGAGAACTGACCTTGGACTTCGAAGTCCTGGAACTCACGGCCGATCCCGGCCTGATGCTCATCACGTTCAGCGCCGAACCAGGATCGCCGTCCCACGACGCCCTGCAACTGCTCTCCAGCTGGGCCGCAACCCAGCAGAACACCGAATCCACGGCGGCAGCAACTGCAGAAAGCCCGTAACTGCCCGCAGCTAGTTGCCTCACACCACCCGGTTGCACCGCGCCCCGACCCGGGTCTCGTGCGCCATTGAAAGGAAACTCTATGGAGTACACCCGTCTTGGCCGTTCCGGCCTGAAAGTCAGCCGTATCGCCCTTGGAGGGATGAGTTTTGGTGATTCCTCCCGCGGATTTACCGACTGGGCGCTGGACGACGACGCGGCCGCGCCGATCTTCCGGCAGGCGGTCGAGCTGGGCATCACGTTCTGGGACACCGCAAATATCTATGGATTCGGTACCGCCGAGGAAATCATGGGCCGGGCCATCACGAAGTACACCCGCCGCGAGGACGTCGTCCTCGCCACCAAAGTGATGTTCAAAATGCACGACGGACCCGGTGGTGCCGGCCTCTCACGCAAAGCCATCATGGAGCAAATCGACGCCTCCCTCACGCGGCTGGGCACCGACTACGTCGATCTTTACCAGATCCACCGCTTTGATCCCGAGACCCCTGTCGAGGAAACAATGGAGGCCCTGCACGATCTCGTGAAGGCCGGCAAGGTCCGATACATCGGCGCATCCGCTATGTGGGCCTGGCAGTTCGCCAAAATCCAGCACGCAGCGGATCTCCACGGATGGACCCGGTTCGTGTCCATGCAGGATCAATACAGCCTCATGCACCGTGAAGAGGAACGTGAAATGTTCGGACTCCTCACTGACCAAGGCGTCGGAAGCATCCCCTACAGCCCGCTCGCCAAGGGACGACTCGCCCGACCGTGGGGCGGCAACACCGAACGGTCAGCTAACGACCCCGTGGCCGAGCGCAGCTTTAGCGACGCCGACAAACCCATTGCCGACGCAGTTCAAAAGATCGCACAGGCACGGGAAATCCCCATGGCGCACGTCGCCCTGGCGTGGGTGTTGAACAACCCCGTAGTAACCGCACCGATCGTCGGCGCGACCAAGGAACACCACCTCCCCGACGCCGTCGCCGCCCTTGACGTGCACCTGACAGAGGAGGAAATCAAAGCCATGGAAGAGCCCTACACCCTCAGGATGCCCGTCGGATACTGACCGAATGGCTACTGCCCTCGCACTCCATTCGCAAAAAGATCCGGCGGGTCACCCCTAGCCGAGAACCGCAGCACCCTCCCACTCTCTCGCGGACGGGTCAATCCAAAACCACGACGAACAGCAAAATGCGTTTCTCAGAAGCTCAGTGGCTTCATTCCGGACAGCCGCCGCGGCTACTACCTCCCCACGGGTCGTGATCGCGGGCTGTTGTCCCCGGGGGCCAGAGCTCTGTGTGGTTCTACGAAAGAGCTGTATCCGTCCGACTGGTGGAACATTTTCCGGCCGCCCCCGTTTTCGAGAATTAGCCACACTATGGTGGCGTCCTCGGACATGTTGTCGACCGTGCCCGCATGGCACTGACCCCTTTTTGGTCCGAAAAACAGCACGTAGTCGCCAGGAATGAGCTGATCCCACTTCTCGATGCGCGATCTGGTGACGCCGTACTGGCTCGGTCTTGTCAATTGATCGAAAGAAAGCTCCACGCGTTGGGTCATTGAGGTACGGTCCTAAAGCGATCTGAGAACGACCGCGGAGCCCTGTCCGCCGCCGCCGCAGATGCCTGCTGCGCCCAGCCGTCCTGGTCCAAACACGAGAAGTTGCCTTGCCAGTGTGCCAACGATGCGTGCTCCTGATGCACCGATAGGGTGCCCGAGAGCGATAGCGCCGCCACGCGTATTGACGATGTCCGGGCTTATCCCCAGTGTGCGGACGGATTGGACGGCAACTGCGGCGAACGCCTCGTTGATCTCTACAGCGGCCAGCTCTTCCACTCCGGCATTGACGCTCTTGAGTGCGGCCAAGATGGCTTTGGCCGGCTGGTCGTGCAGCCGCACGTCCGGCCCGGCCACGAAGGCATGCGATTCCACGACGGCGATTGGGGCCAAGCCCAGCCGTTCAGCAGCTGCTTGGCTGACGAGGACCAATGCACCGGCCCCGTCCGTAATCTGCGAGGCGTTGCCCGCGGTGATCGTGCCTTCCTTGCTGAAGGCCGGGCGCAGACCCGCCAATGACTCGGTTGTCATCCCGTTCCGCACCCCGTCGTCAGCGGAAACCAGGGTGTCTCCACGGCGCGAGGCAATCGTATAGGGGGCGATCTCTTCGGCATGGAAGTGTGTGTGTGCCTCGGCACGCTGGTGCGAGGAGGCCGCCCATGCATCCTGGATTGCCCTGTCCAAACCGTAGTCGGTATTGCCGTCCTCGGTGGAGATCCCCATGGATCTTCTTTCGAAGGCGTCAGTAAGGCCGTCGATTTCCAGTGTGTCCACCGCCTGCACGGCCCCGTACTTTTGACCGGTCCTCGCGTTGAACACGTGAGGGGCCAAGGACATGGATTCCTGGCCCAGCGCTACGACGATGTCTGCCTCACCACTGTCGATCAAGCGTGTAGCAGCAACGACGGCCTCCATCCCGGAGAGACACACTGCGTTCAGGGTAATTGCCGGGACGTTCAACGGGATGCCTGCGCCCACGGCAGACTGCCGGGCCGGGTTCTGCCCAGCTCCGCCCTGGAGCACCTGCCCGGCGATCACTCTTTGGACTTCTTGCGGATTTACACCGGCACGGCGAAGTGCCGCGTCGATTGCGTGGGAGCCCAGGGCTGTGGCCGGGACCGAGGCGAATTGTCCGTTGAACCGAGAAAAAGGGGTCCGGGCGTATCCGGCGATCAGCGCGCTCACGCGTCTGCTCCTACAGCCTGTGCTGCGGTCTCCACCTTGCAGTCGGGTCCAACGCTAAAGGGCGCCCCGGTCTGTTCGCGAAGTTCCGCGACAGTGTGCCCTGGGGCTATCTGGCGCAAGACCAAGGCTTTGTCCACTACATCGAAGACGGCGCGGTCGCTGATGATGCGATCGACGACGCCAACGCCGGTCAGCGGAAGGTCGCACTCTGACACGATCTTCGGGGTACCGTCCTTGGCCACATGGTCGGTGACTACGATCACGCGTGGTGTGCCGGCGACCAGGTCCATAGCACCGCCCATGCCCTTGACGAGCTTGCCGGGAATGGTCCAGTTGGCCAAGTCTCCTGCCCCGGATACCTGCAGGGCGCCAAGGATGGCGGTTTGCACGTGTCCGCCCCGGATCATGCCGAACGAGACGGCCGAGTCGAAGAAGCTGCCGCCCGGCAGCACCGTCACGGTCTGCTTGCCCGCGTTGATGAGGTCCGCGTCCTCTTCACCTTCATACGGGAAGGGACCCATGCCCAGCAGTCCGTTCTCGCTCTGCAGCGTCACTCGGACACCTTCGGGCAAGTGGTTGGCGACCAGGGTCGGGATTCCGATGCCCAGATTCACGTACTGGCCGTCTTCGAGTTCACTAGCAGCAATGGCCGCCATTTCATCCCGAGTCCACATGATTCATACCTCCACGCGGACGCGCACGGTCCGCTGCTCGATGTCTTTGGTTTGGTTGGCGACGCATACCACTCGCTGGACGAAGACTCCCGGCGTCGCGATCTCGTCAGGATCCAAGTAGCCCTCGATGACCTCTTCCGCTTCAGCGACAGTCATCCGACCGGCTGCAGCGACGAGGGGATTAAAGTTCCGGGCGGTCATCCTGTACCGCAGGTTGCCTTCACTGTCCGCCTGGTAAGCGCGCACCAATGCAACGTCGGCGACGATGCCACGTTCCAGAATGCAGCGCCGGCCGTCGAACTCGGCCTCAGGCTTGCCTTCCGCAATTGGCGTACCAACGCCGGTGGGAGTGTAAAAAGCGGGGATTCCGGCGCCACCGGCACGCAGACGTTCTGCGAGGGTGCCCTGCGGAACGAACTCAACGTCGAGTGTGCCTGCCAGGTATTGCTCGGCAAAGAGCTTGTTCTCTCCGACGTAAGAAGCCAGAATCTTGCTCACCTGCTGGTTTTCCAGGAGGAGCCCGAGACCCTTGCCGTCGACGCCCATGTTATTGGATACGACTGTCAGGTTCCGCGCTCCGCTGTCCCGAACTGCTTCGATGAGGTCCCGGGGGATGCCGCTAAGGCCGAAGCCGCCGACAGCGAGGATCGTTCCGTCCTGGATTGTCCCGGCCAGTGCCTCGGCGGCGCTGCCCCAAAGCTTCGTTGACATTATGATTCCTACCTGTCCATTATGTGGCTCATCTGCGACTCGTCATGAACCGTAGCTTTGTCCACGAGTAGCGGTCAATCCTATTAGGACTCGAATACTAATATTGATCGTTATGTGGTCATCCCGAGGTTGTCTGTCCATAATGTAGACATGAATGACCCAGTACCCGGAGCCCAGGTGGTCGGCCGCATCGGCCAAGTCCTTCGAGCTGTCAGCGGGGCCATGCCGCGCGGCATTGGCACGACGGAAGTCGCTCGGACCACGGGACTGGCCCGACCGACCGCTCACCGCTTGCTCTCTTCCCTGGCGGCCGAGGGGTTCCTCGACCATGATTCCAAGCTCGGCCGCTGGCACCTTGGGCCCGAGCTCTACCTGATGGGGGCCGTGGCCGCCGAGCGTTACGACATCACCGAACTGGCCCGCGATCAGGTCCGCGCACTCGCCGACGAGACCGGAGAGAGCGCCTTCCTATCGGCCCGGCGCGGCGACGAAACGGTCTGCGTGTTGCGCCAGGACGGCAGCTTCCCGATACGGTCCTTCGTTCTCTACGAGGGCAAGCGGTTCCCGCTCGGCGTCGCATCGGCAGGCTTGGTCATCCTCTCCTTCCTGCCGCAGGACGCCGCCGAACGCTACCTCGCCCGCGCTGGCCTCGAGGAACACTACGGTCCGGAGCACGCTCCCGACCGGATCCGCCAACGCGTCGAAGCGACCCGCGCCGCGGGATACGCAACCAATCCCGGGCTCATCGTGCCCGGCAGTTGGGGCATGGGCGCTGCAGTGTTCGACGCTGCCGGGCAGCCCGCTTGGGCCCTGAGCATCACTGGCATAGAGTCCCGCTTCTCCCCCGAACGGCGCCCCATGCTTGGGAACTTACTGCTTCGCCAGGCCCACGCGTTGTCCGAGAGGATCAAGCGCTGATGCCCGTTACATTTATTCCGTCCCCGAAGGCCGGGGATTTGGTCGCTGGACCTGGTATGACTTTGTTGCCATGTCGCTGATGATCCGGGGGTGTTGTCGCCAGGTTCGGAGGCACGCGTTGACTGCTGATAGGGACACGGCCGGCTCCTTTCGCGGGGGCCAGGTCTCTTCGTAACGTGGGTGCCAGCATCGGGTGTCGTGACTGCGGCCAGAAGTGGTGCAAAGGAGCGCCGGATGGACGAAGGTTACGAGGTCTACTGCGGGCTTGATGTGGGCAAGTCCGAGCATCACGCCGCGGCGTTGAACGCGGCCGGTGAGCGAGTTTTCGACAAGCCGTTGCCGCAGGACGAGGCGCGGCTGCGCGAGCTGTTCACCGGCCTGCAGCAGCACGGCAGGGTGCTGGTGATCGTGGACCAGCCCAACACCATCGGCGCCCTGCCGATAGCCGTGGCCCGGGACTGCGGCTGCACTGTTGCTTACCTGCCGGTCCTGGCGATGCGCAAAGCCGCTGATCTGTACCCGGGAAAGTCCAAGACGGATGCGCGGGATGCCTTCATCATTGCCGAGACGGCTCGGGCGATGCGGCACACGCTACGGGCGGTTGACCGGGACAGCGAGGTGCTCGCGGCGCTGAAGGTCCTCTCTGGATTCGACGCGGACCTGACCCATGAATGCACCAGGGCGATCAACCGTTTGCGGTCCCTGCTGCTGCAGATTTTCCCCGCCTTGGAGCGGGTCTTCCCGGGAACGGTGCTGACCCGGTCCCTGGTGCTGGAGCTGTTCATCAAGTACTCCGGGCCGTCCGGCTGCGGGTTGCCGGCCGGTCCAACGTGCTGCGCTGGGCCAGGAACCACAGCCGCAAGGACCCTGTGAACCTGGTCGACGCTATCTTCGCGGCACTGGGCGCGCAGACGGTCACTGTCATCGGCACTGAAGCCGTCGAACTGGTCATTCCCCGCGTCGCAGCCCAGATCAAAGAACTCAAACATCAACGAGCCATCGTGGCCGAAGAAGTCGAAAAGCTCCTCGATGACTTCCCTCTTCCAGGGTCTTGATGTCCATGCCAGGAGTAGGCATCAAGACCGCAGCGACGATACTCCTGACCATTGGCGATGCCGGCACCTTCACCTCAGCCGGGCACCTCGCGGCCTACGCAGGCATTGCTCCAGTGACACGACGCTCCGGCACCTCGATCCGCGGTGAATTCCCTGCCCGCTCCGGCAACAAACGACTCAAGAACGCCCTGTTCAGATCGGCGTGGATCGCCAGCTGCCACCATCCGGCCTCGAAGGCCTATTACCAAAAGAAACGCGATCAGGGAAAGAAGCACAACGCCGCCGTCATCTGCTTGGCTCGGCGCCGCTGCGACGTCATCTACTCAATGCTCAAAAACGGCACCCTCTACGAGGAGAACCCTGCCCAAGCCGCTTGACGAAAGACATAGGGACACCACCCTGAGCCCGGGCCGTCGGCAGCGCGTATCCGGAACGCATTAGGATCGTGCAGCCAGGTCGAGATCGGCCGATTCGGGGAAGGCCCGAGCACCGACATCGGCGAAACCATGGGGAAGGTGAGGGAGGAACAGAATCCCCCAGAAGTGGTTCAGGGTTCAGCTGAAGAATTCCTGCAGAACAGCTCTCGCCTACATGTTCGCGCCACGTCGACGGCAGCGCCGCAAAGTGGTGCCTCCAGTGGGAAGCCGTTCCCCAAGCGTAGGCGCTGTGGCAGGTCAGGGAGCGCCTCGGTCCTAGAGGAGGCAACCGGTCAGCATCTGGCGGAAAGGCAGGCAGAGCACCACGTGAACATCCTCCTCGACAAAGTTTGTCTGTTCCACAAAGGCGATATGCAAACACAGCGACCCCGAACATCTGATCCAAAAGGCTCCGAACCGGTGGTTCCCCGGCGTGTGAGTACGCGAATGCAGACACTCCTTGAGCGCTGTCTCGTGGGGTAACGAGGCACGGCCTGGGCCTACGTTCCGGATTCTTGCACCTACACCCCTGGTGCGTCTTTGAGTAGACCAGAAAGCTGAGAACTGTCTGTCAAGCGGCGCTCTTGCTCTTTTTCTCGCAAGTTTGTAAGAGGACTCCTTCAGGCCAATGTTCAATATCAGGCAAGGCGCAAGACCTAGCGGGATGGCGATGCACGGCCTTCCGGCAGCAATGGCCCCGGTGTTCGTCGGTCGAAGCCCGAGACCGCGTCGTTCTTAGACCAGCGCCGTAGGGGCATGGTTGACTTTGTCTGACAAGCGTGAAATGGTATGGATAAGTACAGGACGTCGAAGAGGACCCCAATGGCCACTACCAGTGAAGACCAGCAACTAATGGTCAAGGCGATTGATCAGATCTGCCGAAGCATTGTTACGGACGAGTACTCTGCCGAGATTGATCGTGAAGCGCGCTACCCGGTGGAGGTGATGAACGCACTCGCGGCGCAGGGCTGGGCGGCACTCCCGGTGCCGGCCTCCGCGGGAGGCGGCGGGGCGTCGGCCCGCGATCTCGTGGTGATCCACGACGCACTCGCCCGTCATAACCTGGTGGTCGGGCAAGCGTTTTTCTCCCTGTGGGTGCTTGGTGCCGAGGCGATTGAGCGGATGGGCACGCAGGAGCAGAAGGATGAATGGCTGCCCCGCGCCGTCGAAGGGGCGAACATCGCGTTCGCATTGACCGAGCCCGGGTCGGGATCGGATGCGGCAGCTCTCCGCACCTCGGCTGTTCGGGAGGGCGAAGACTTTGTGCTCAACGGGTCGAAGGTGTTCATTACCGGCGCGGCGGTCGCTGACGTGATCATCACCGCGGTGCGTACGTCGACTGAGGGCAAAAAGCACGGCGGCATCACGCTCCTGCTCATCGATCCGAAGGCACCGGGTGTGGAGATCCGGAAGCTCTCCAAGATGGGGCTGAAGGGGCTCGACCTCTGCGAGGTGTTTTTCGAGAACGCCCGGGTCCCCGTATCCGCGGTACTCGGCGAAGTGGACCGCGGATGGTCCGGGGTCACTCCGGGGCTGGCCAAGGAGCGGATGCTCCTCGCCGCGCTTGCCGTGGGCGCGCTGCGTGACCTCCTCGACCGGTGCCTGGAGCATGCACAGGCGCGGACGACCTTCGGTAAACCCATCGCGAGCCATCAGTTCATCGCGGACAAACTCGTAACGATGCGGGTCGCGATCGAGGCCGGCGAAGCGCTGGCGCTGCGCGCCGCAGACGCAGTCGACGCCGATGATCCTGACGCCGCGAGCATCGCTGCGATCGCCAAGCTGTACGCCACCGACGCGTACTGCACTGCGACCCGCGAGGCCGTGCAGATCTTTGGCGGCTACGGCTTCACCGACGAGTATCCGGTATCGCGCCACTACCGCGACTGTAAGTATCTGGAGATCGGCGGCGGTACCAGCGAGATCCAGAAGATTGTGGTCGCTCGCTCGATGGGGATCCGGCTGTGAGCGTCCTCGACGCCTTCCGGCTGGACGGCCGGATCGTGATAGTCACCGGCGGGTCCGGCGGGTTGGGGGCAGAGGGCGCCGCAGCGGTTGCCGACGCGGGGGCGACGGTGATCATCACCGGACGCCGCGAGCAGAAGCTGGCGGAGGTGGCCGACCGCATCCGTTCCGCCGGAGGCTGTGTGCACACCCGCGTTCTCGATATGACCGACGCCGACGCCGTCCGTTTGGCGTTCGCCGAGCTCGCTGACACTGTCGGCCCGTTCGATGCACTCATCAACAACGCCGCGCAGGCCCACCAGGCCGGAGTGCTCGATGTCACCGATGTCGACTGGGCGCGCATCATCGACATCAACCTCACCGCCACCTTCACTGCGGCGCAGGCGTTCCTTCGCCTGCGCAACATGACACGGTCCACGTCAATAGTGAACATCTCTTCGCTGGCCGGCGTGATCGGTGTGCGCGGCCAGGCCGCGTATGTGGCGAGCAAGACGGGCGTCGTCGGACTGACCAAGGCGCTTGCTCTCGAAGTGGCGCGTGAAGATGTGCGCGTGAACGCTTTGGCGCCTGGCTACTTCGCGACCGATATGCCCGGCGAGGTGCTCGCCTCTGAGGCCGCGGCCGCGGCGCTGCTGCGCAAGATCCCGCTTGGCAGGGTAGCCGAGCCGGCCGAGATCGGCCCGGCTCTCCTCTTCCTGGCATCTGATGCCTCCCGGTACATGACCGGGGCCGTTCTCAATTTCGATGGAGGGTACACCGCACAATGAGCGAACAGACACGTCCCGTCGCGCTGATCACAGGCGCCGCGGGAGATATCGGGCAGGCGACCGCGGTCGCCTTTGCCCGACGAGGATATGACATTGCCGTTTTCGACAGGTTCGAAGAGCTCCTCGCCGAGACAGTCTCACTTTGCGAGGCGGAGGGTGCCAAGGTGCACGCCGCGGCTGTCAACCAGACTGACTTCGAAACCGTGCGCCAGGGCGTCGCCGACGTCGTCCGTGCGCTCGGGCGCATCGACGCGCTCTTCGCCAACGCTGGCTACGGCAAAATGGCCGAACTCGTGAACGAGCCGATCAAGGAGTGGCAACGCCATGTCGACGTCAACTTGAACGGCACATATTACATCGCCCGCGAGGCCGCGAACGCCATGATCGCGCAGGGTGAGGGTGGAGCCATCGTGCTCAACGCCTCCTCCGGTGCATCGCAGTACTCCGACCTACTTGGCGCGTACTGCATCACGAAGGCCGGCGTGAAGATGCTCTCGGTGGGACTCGCATCGGAGCTTGGCACGCACCGCATCCGTGTCAACTCCATCGAGCCCGGCGTCGTCGAGACCGGTATGACCGCCCCGATGCTCAATGGCGAGAACGGCGAAAGCCACCGCGAGGTGCTCGGTGTGAACACGCCCGTGGGGCGTCTCGGGGCGCCCGAGGACGTCGCCCAGCTGGTCGCCTTCCTCGCCTCGAACGAGAGCGCCGGGTTCATCACCGGCGTTAGCGTGCCGATCGACGGCGGTCAGGTCATTCACGGCCACCCGCAGTGGTACGCCACCGACTACCGCGATACCGGAGCTCCGAAATGGGAGGCGAAACTGTGAGTGACGTGCGTGCATCCCGCATCGTCGAGGTCGAAGAGGCCGCGGCCGCCGTCGAAGACGGTATGACCATCGCGATCGGCGGGTTCATCAACTCGGGCCACCCGATGGCCATCGTGCGCCAGCTGATCAAGGACGGACGCAGGGAGCTTACGGTCGTTGGCGCCGCATCTTCGGGGCTGGAGACCGATCTGCTGATCGCGGCGGGCGTGGCCTCGCACGTCGTCTCGCCCTATGTGGGCGCCGAGGGCTTCGCAGGCATCGGACCCGCCTTCCGCAAGGCCGGCCAGGACGGGCTGATCGACATCTTCGAACTTGACGAGGCGCATTTCTACGCAGGGCTGCGTGCCTCCGCGCAGCGGGTGCCTTATAACCCGTGGAAGGCTGGCGTCGGCACCGATCTGCCCAAGGTCAACCCCTGGCTGAAGGAGTACCGGGACCCTATAAACGACGAGTTGCTCATCGCTGTTCCTGCCATCAACATCGACGTCGCCTTCCTGCACGCTGCAGTCAGTGATATCTACGGCAACGTACAGCACAACGGCACCCGGTACGGCGACATCTCGATGTACAACGCTGCTACGAAGACCTACGTCTCAGTCGAGAAGGTCGTGTCTCCGGAGCGTATCAAGGCCGATCCGTTGCGCACCAGCATCCCCGGTGCGACGGGCATCATCCGCGCACCCTACGGATCGCACCCGTACTCCGCCGACGGGTACTACGTGCCGGACGCCGAGCACATCAACACCTACCTCGCCGCGGCCACCTCGTGGCTGAAGACCGGCGACCGGACCGAACTCGACGCCTACATTGCCGAGTTCATCACGGGTCCGGCAGACCACGCTGACTACCTGGAGCGTATCGGCATCCGCACGTTGCTCTCCCTGAATGAGTTCTGAGGCTGAGATGACTGAGACTGCATCCCCGAAAGAGGTTATGGCGGCAGCCATCGCCCACGACCTGAAAGACGGCCAGTGGGTCGAGGTCGGGGCCAATCTTCCCGTCCCGCGCGCGGGCGCTCTGCTCGGCCACCTGCACCACGGTCCTAACATGACCGTAATGATTGCCATGACCAAGGCCTATCTGCGTGACACACCGGTAATCGAGGAGTTCGAGTTCATCACCGATGTCGGCGCAATGCAATGGTCCGAGGCGTACTACCAGCACGACCAGCTGCTGAACAACCAGCGACACCGAGCGAACGGAGTGTTCTTCTGCGGGGGCATCCAGATCGACCGCTTCGGCAACTCCAACATGATCGGCATCGGCTCGGACTACAAGAAGCTCAAGTTCCGGGGGCCGGGTCCAATAGGCACAACCAACGCCACCGCCCAGAACGGCACATGGCATCTGGTGACCAACTCGCATGACCCCCGCGTCCTCGTCGATCGCGTCGACTACATCTCGGCTCTTGGATACGGTCGCGGTGAGAAGAACCTGCGCGAAGACCTGGGGCTTCCAAACGCAGGTCCCAGTTCGATCATCACCCCGTTGTGCGTGTTCGACTTCGACGAGGAGACGCGCAGTGCCCGCCTGAAGTCGATTCACCCCGGTGTTTCCCTGGATGAGGTTGTCGAGAGCACCGGCTTCGAGATCATCGTCCCCGAAGACGTGCCGACCACTGCCGGCCCCACTGCCGAGGAGCTCGTGCTGCTGCGAACCCGCATCGACGCAAAGGGGGCCCTACGGGGATGAACATCGACGATCGATCTATGCGGACCCTGCCTGCGCTGCTAGCACGCAACGCCGCAGAGGATCCGGATCGCGTCTTCCTCGCCCACGGGGGCGGGCACTCGAGCCGCGGCGAGGTCTGGGAGCGCGCGCAGCGCACAGCAACCGGGTTCCTGGGCCTCGGCCTTAAGCCGGGAGATCGCGTCGCGATCATGCTCGACAACGGGCCGGAGTTCATCTCAGCCTGGTTCGGTCTCGCCACCGCTGGGCTCGTGGAGGTGCCGTTGAACCCAGAGGTGGGCAACGCTCGGCTTCTGCATGCGATGCGCAACTCAGGCGCTGTCGCTGCCGTCGTCGATGTGCGCTACCTCGCTCAATTCACCCAACTGTGTCACGAACTGGCGGATCTCACGACGATCGTGCTCGTAGGCGGGGACGCCGAATCCCCCTTCAGGACCGAGTCTTTGGCGGCCCTGGAAAAGACTCCGATCGGGGAGCTCCCCGAAGTGACCCGGGCGGATCCCGCGGCAATCATGTACACCTCCGGGTCGACCGGGCCTGCCAAGGGTGTCATCCTTCCGCACGGCCAGCACTACATGAACGGCTGGCAGGCTCGCCGCCAGGCCGAGATCAGGTCGGATGACCGGATCTTCGTCGTACTTCCGCTGCACCACAACCAGGCACAAGGCTATGGCGTAATGGCCGCGGTCGTGGCGGGTGCGCAGGTCTTCATCGCCTCGGGATTCCGGCGGGCCACGTTCTGGCAGGAGGTAAACGACGCACGCGCGACAGTCTTCGTATTCGTCGGGGCACTACTGGCGCTGCTCGGCGCGCAGGAAGGGAACCCGCAGAACACAATCCGTGTGGCGTACGGGGCGATGGTGCCCAAAGAGCTCTACCTCGAACTCGAGCAGCGCTTCGACATGCGGATCATCGACGGATACGGATCAACCGAGGGCACGATTCCGGTGTGGGGGAGCCTGCGCGGAGACCGCGCCATCGGTTCCTCCGGGAAAGTGATTCCCGAGTTCGAGGTGACCATTCGCAACGAGATGGACGACGAACTGCCCGCCGGCCGGATCGGCGAGATCTGCATCCGCTCACGCGAACCGTTCTCGATGTTCCAGGGCTACTTCGGCAATCCAGAAAAGACGGTCTCGGCTTGGCGCAATCTCTGGTACCACTCCGGTGACAGGGGACGGTTCGACGAGAACGGAAACCTCTGGTTCGAAGGCCGGGTCGATGATGCGATGCGCCGTTTCGGTGAATTCGTCTCCGCTAAGGAAGTCGAGGACGCCATCCTCACTCTCGACACCGTCGAACTTGTCGCCTGCTACGGCATTGCCGATCCGGTGGCCGGCCAGGAGGTCATGGTCGCCATCGTCCCGCGTGAGGGCCGTACCCTCGACGCCGACCAGGTAAGGGAGCGGACGGCGGCGATGCTGCCGAAGTTCGCAGTGCCGCGCTACGTCGAAATCGTCGACGAGTTACCCATGACCCCGACCGGCAAGATCCAGAAGCACACACTGCGGGCACGTGGTGTTACAGACGTCACCTCGGATGCCCGACGTGAACAGGAAGGAAAATAACATGTCCTACTTCAGCACCAGCGTAAGCGAGGTGACCGAGGGCGTCGTGAACCTCCGCGGGTACTCCCTTGCCGAAATCATGAAGAAGGCGACCTACACCCAAGGCGCATTCCTTTCGCTCACCGGGCGACTGCCCGACGCTGCCGAGACACGTCTGGTCGATGGCGTGCTCACCAGTCTTCTTGACCACGGTTACGTCGCTTCTACGATCACCGCTGCGCGGTACATCGCGTCCGGCAACCCGCAGTTCATTCCCGCGGTCGCCGGAGGTATTCTCGCCGCGGGCAGCAACACGCTCTCACCCGAGCACTCTTTCCACCTGCTCGATCACACCGACGAACTGCGCGGAGACGGCACGTTCGAGGAAGGCGCCGAACGAGTCGTCGAGGAGTACGTCTCGCAGAAAAAGCGCTTGCCCGGCTTCGGCCACCCGACCCACAAGACGAGTGACTTCCGTGCAGACGTTCTGTTCGATCTCGCAGAAGAACTCGGTCTGGACGGCAATTCAATTAAGCAGATACGCGCCATCAACCGGGCGTTCATCGCCAGGACAGGCAAGACGAACATCCCCATCAACATCGACGGTGCACTCGCGGCGGTCGGCCGCGACTTGGGCTGGTCCGCGAACCAGACTGTGGCGTTCGCGGTTCTCTCCGTCCTGCCGGGGCTGATGGCCCACGTGGTTGAGGAGATTGAGACCGGGCGGCCATTGCGCTACATCCAGGACGGCGTCTATGTGGGCGAACCCCTGGCGAAGCAGATTTAGCGATCCACTCACCGTAAGACAAGAAAAAGATAAATTCCTCGGCAAGCCAGCGAGAGTGAGTCTCTCAAGCGCTGCCGGGCAGAAATAAGGAGCATCAGATATGGGACTCAACGACAACACTGTGCACTGGGATCGAGTTCAAAAGGGCGTCGAGCGCGCGGACGGGCGGCTGATCTGGCGGCCGTACGGCTTCCCGGAGATCATCGACCCCTCGCACTCGTACTTCCACGAGGGGGAGATCCAGCCGAAGTGGGACGTTTCCGACAAGATCGTCGTGCAGTCCGCGATCACCGGTGCCTTCTACACGCGCACCGCGAACCCGAACCAGCCGATCACCACTGAGGAGATCCTCAAGGACGCCCAGGAGTGTGCTCGCGCCGGCGCCAGCGCGATCCACCTGCACATGCGTGGCGACAACGGCTACAACGCACTCGACCGTGAGCGCTTCAAGGCCGTAGTGAACCCGCTGCGTGAGGAGTTCCCCGGCATCTCGGTCGACGGTTGCTACGTCACTGCCCTTCAGGGTGAGTGGGACGAGATGAAGATCGCGATCAAGGAGCAGATCCTCGATGGCGTGCCCGTGAACACCGCCGTGCTCTACAATGGCGACGCGCTGTTCGCGAAGCCCGCTCCGCTCATGATCGAGAAGACCCGCCTGATCCTCGAGTCCGGCGCCGCGCCCATCGTTGCGGTCTACACCGATGCCGACGTGAACAACGCTGAGCGCTTCCTGTTCCGCTCGGGCCTGCTCGGACCGGGCCAGGTGTGGTGCGTGTTGCCCTCCATCCCGGGCGCGAGCCCGATGGAGAACCCACATCAGATGTTCACCGGCCTGCTCCGCCTGGTCGAGCTGGTGCGCGACGTGGATCCCGAGGCGAAGATCTTCGTCTGCGCCGCAGGCCGGGCGTCCGTCTTCCTTGCGACGGCCGCTGCCCTTCTTGGCCTGCACATTCGTGTCGGCATGGAGGACACGGTCTGGAAGTACCCGCACAAGGACGAGAAGCTGACCAGCAACCTCGAGGCCTTCCTGCAGATTAAGCAGATCGTGGAGGCGCTCGGGCGCGAGGTGGCCACCCCGACCGAGTACCGCGAAATTATGGGCGTGAAGCCGCTCGAACAAGTGGCGAGCTGAGAGCCACGGGAGCTTCCATGCGTGTCAGACGTCCGGTCGACGACGAGGTGCTTCAGCTCCCCGTCGTCGACCGCGGTGTCGTCGGGACTGCGGATATCGACTTCAACGATCACATGAACGTCAATGTGTATCTGCGTATCCTCACGACGACGACAATTCGTGGACTCGAATACTGCGGACTGGGGTATGACTACCCGCCTAACTACCACTGCGGGCTGTTCTCGGTCGACCACCATGCACGTTACCTCTCCGAACTGCGGCTCGGGGCCAGGTACACGACGCACGTACGCCTCGTAGAGGCCTCCGACCGCGGCGTCCGGACGGTCGCCTTGCTTCGAGATGTGGAAGAAGAACGGATCGCTTGCTCGCTGGAGAGCCTGCTTCTGAACGTGGACCATGCCACCAGAAAGGTCACGCCGTTTGCGCCCCGGATCGCCGAAAGGCTGGCCGAGGCGGCGAAAAGGGCGAGCGGTTGGGAGTGGTCGGCGACAAGCTGCGATTCGATCGCCATACCGGGGAAACTTCTGCCGGCCTGACAATGGTCCTAGGATGCAAACCGGACCCAGGGGTGTAACCGTGAGTTTGAGAGGTAAACGATGAAAATTTTCGTCCTGGTGAAAGAGGTACCCGATACCTACGGGGACCGCAAACTCGACGTGGAGACGGGCCTCGCCGACCGCGGCGCCGGCGACGTTGTGCTCGACGAGATTACCGAGCGTGCGCTGGAGGTCGCGCTCAGCTACGCGGACGCGAAGCCCGACACCGAAGTAGTCGCGCTGTCAATGGCTCCCGAGTCTGCGACCGCATCGACACGCCGGGCCCTCGCGATCGGCGCGGAGTCCGCGGTGCACGTCGTCGATCCGGCACTCCGCGGTGCTGACCTGGGACTCACCGCGGCAGTTCTGGCGGCAGCGATCCGGCGCGGAGCGCCGGACCTGGTCATCACAGGCAATCTGTCAACGGACGGGTCCGCGGGCGTGATCCCAGCGATGCTCGCCGAGCACCTCGGCTACGCGCAGGCAACATCCCTCAGCGCCGTACAGATTGACGCCGGTACCGTGACCGCGACCCGTGAGACAGACTTCGGACCGCAGCAAGTGACCGCACCGCTGCCGGCAGTGATCTCGATCACCGAAGCGCTCCCGGCGGCGCGTTTTCCCAACTTCAAGGGGATCATGGCGGCCAAGAAAAAGCCGCTTGAAGTGCTCTCGCTTGCGGATCTCGGCGTGACCGCCGATCCTGGCCAGGCACCGCAAACGATCCTCACCGCGGTATCCGAGAAGCCGCCGCGCGCGGCAGGGGTGAAGATCAAGGACGAGGGCGATGCGGCCGCGCAGCTCATCGAGTACCTCGTGCAGAACAGGCTGGTGTGACCATGGCGTACCCTAAGAACCCGATCCTCGTCCTCGTCGATATAACCCCGTCCGGTGCGGCAGCACCCTCGACCGCTGGACTGCTCGGCGCAGCCGCGCAGCTGGGAGCTCCGATGGCGCTGGTCGCCGCACCCGCGGACACTGCCCAGGCCGCGGTGAATGCCGCCGTCGCGGCGGGGGCGCAGCTCGTGCTCACCGCCGACATCGACGCAGGAGCCGTTACGGTACCAATCGTCGATGCGCTGCAGACCGCCTACCGCGCGGTCCAGCCGGATGCAGTGCTCGTGTCAAACTCAGTCGCCGGGCGCGACGTCGCCGGACGTCTGGCCGTGCGCGAGCACCTGGCGCTGTCGGTCGACGCGATCGGCGTCTCACGCGACGACGAGGGCGTACTGGCGCACCACTCGGTCTACGGCGGGGCGTTCCTCACCGACTCCGCGCCGACCTTTGGTGCCCCCATTATTACGGTCCGCCAGGGGGCGATCGACGCACGTGCAGAGGTCGCGGCGGATGCCCATGTGAAGGCGCTCACGTTCGAGTCGTCCGGAGCGCCCGTCGCGACGGGAGCCGCGATCGAGGCCGCTGAGGCCGCCTCCTCCCGGCCCGAGTTGCGAGGCGCTAAGATCGTGGTGGCCGGGGGTCGAGGACTCGGATCAAAGGAGAACTTCTCGCTCGTCGAGGACCTCGCGGATGAGCTCGGTGCCGCGGTCGGTGCCTCCCGCGCCGCGGTCGACGCAGGGTATGTCCCTTTCTCGCATCAGGTGGGCCAGACGGGTGTCTCGGTCTCGCCGCAGTTGTACATCGCACTCGGCATCTCGGGAGCGATTCAGCACCGCGCCGGCATGCAGACGGCCAAGACGATCGTCGCGATCAACAAGGATCCAGGCTCTCCCATCTTCGACGTCGCTGACTTCGGGATCGTCGGCGACCTGTTCACCGTCGTGCCGCAGATGATCGAGGCGCTGCGCGGGCGGAAGAAATAGCGATGGCGACCGTACGCAGAGGATTACCCCGCACCCGCGGCGGCGAAGCCTGGCCACCCGCAGGGATAGTCGCCGTCCGTGCCGAGGAAACCCTCTCCGGTGTACCTGGGAAGGGATCCCGGGATTCGGGCACCCGGGGTGAAGCGACACCAAGTGTAAATACCATTTTGTCTCCCGTCAACGTCTCCGGGACTGCCACCTCCGTGCGCCGGGGGCTGCCCCGAGTCCCCGGCGGGGATCCATGGCCTCCCGCCGGATCCACCGTGGCAGTGACTTCCCCCGCCCACCCCCAAAACGAGTCCACGCAGCCATTTGAAGGTGCCCACTCCGACGGTGCCGCTCCCATCGCTGAACGCGCGCGGAGCGCCAAGGCATTGCTCGTTGACGACGCCGTTCCGTCGCTGGCAGCGTCGGTGCAGGATGCGTCCGGCAAGTCCGGTTCTGCTCTGCGCCGGGGTCTTCCGCGCGTCGCCGGGGGAGAGGCGTGGCCTCCTCCGGGGACGGCAGCCGCCAAGCAGGGCAACGCAGCTCGTGGGGCTTTGGGGGTCTCAGCGGCCGGAGCCGTGGCTCAGGTGGACCCGATCACTGTTTCCGCTCCCGCCGGGCGTCCCGATGCCGCCACCCCGCAGCTGCCCGCCAGGGCCGGAAAGACCCAGGGACGCGCCACGGCTCAGCCCGACGCGAAGCGCCGTCCGAGCCGGGCGCAGGTGCTTGGCGCAATCGGATTCGGCGTGGTTGCGGTTTCGGTAGTGTTCCTTGCCAGAGCGGTGCTGAGCCTGCAGGCCGTGCAGGACTTCCTGACGCGGTTCCCAGGCGAGTACGCCACTCCTGCGCGACCCGGCGTTGCGCTCTGGGTGGGGTGGCAGCACTTCTTCAACATGTTCCTGATGGTCCTGATCATCCGCTCCGGCCTCGGCGTACGCCGTGAGAAACGCCCCGAGGCTTACTGGAATTCGCGGAGCGGGAAGACCAAGATCAGCCTGACGCTCTGGCTGCACCAGACCCTCGACATACTCTGGCTGGCGAACGGCGTGGTCTTCGTGGTGCTTCTGTTCCTCACTGGGCATTGGGCGCGGCTCATCCCGACCAGCTGGGAGGTCTTCCCGAACGCGCTGTCGGCTGCGTTGCAGTACCTGTCGTTTGACTGGCCGGTTGAGAACGGATGGAGCAACTACAACAGCCTCCAGCAGCTCGCCTACTTCACCACTGTCTTCCTCGCGGCACCGCTCGCTGCGATCACAGGGTTCCGGATGTCGGGCCTGTGGCCAAAGCGCGCGGAGTGGTTGTCCAAGGCATACCGCGTCGAGTGGGCGCGGGCTGTTCACTATCCGGTGATGCTGTATTTCGTCGCCTTCATTGTCGTGCACGTCGCTCTGGTGGTGCTCACAGGGTTCCTACGCAACCTCAACCATATGTACGCATCACAGGATACTGATGGCT
Organism: Arthrobacter sp. BGA-UO-ETr-C19; assembly: GCF_059568005.1. Lineage (NCBI taxonomy): Bacteria > Bacillati > Actinomycetota > Actinomycetes > Micrococcales > Micrococcaceae > Arthrobacter > Arthrobacter sp. BGA-UO-ETr-C19. The sequence goes on along the minus strand of NZ_JCAQPC010000009.1, from coordinate 40,075 downwards.
GGCTCGGATTCTGGATCTTCCTCGGATCGATCGTTATGATCGCAGCCGGGTGGATTCTCGCCCGCACCTCGCTGCTCTCTTCTGTAGCAGGCTTCTTTGGCAAGGTGTCTTCGCGATAACGGCCTGGCCGCGTCCGGTTAACTAATCGAGCACGATGGTCACCACGAACGAGACGCCATTCGCGAGGAGTCGCGGCTATACACCACATCGCTGCCGCTGTGAGCTCGGGCGACACCGGGCAGAGGCCAATTGTGCGGTGACGGGCCTGATGGAGGCGCGCACCTTGAAAGCCGGCCAATTACGAAAATGAGAACCGGAAGATTGATCAGCGCTGGTATATGCAGCGATCCGTGCGATTCCTCGGTGTTCCCTATGCACTGGGGGAAGGCACGGGGGTCCGGGCACGGCCAGGCTCGTTTGGACCACAGCAACCGTACTGACGTGTCAAAAAACACGGGATGTCATGTGTTAGCGGCCATGAAAAACTGCCCGTAGGCGGCCACGAAAAAAGTCCACTAAGGCGGATTCTAGGGGTCGATGCAACACCCGAGGTCAGCTGGGTATCAGTAAATCACGAAGACGCTCGGCGGGTGTGTCCCAGTCCAGCGTTTTGCGTGGTCGTGCGTTGAGTTCTTGAGCGACGTGTTCGAGGTCCTCGGGGCCGTAGGCATTGAGGTCGGTGCCTTTGGGGAAGTATCGGCGTAGGAGTCCGTTGGCATATCTGGGTCTCTTTTTCATTGGGAAGCGTAGTCGCTACCAATTCAACGGCGCTCGATCTCTCCCTTCCCGCATCATGCCGCAGCGAAACAGCCCACCGCCGCAACCGCTGGTTCAACCTGTCTGAACACTCTCATTTGCGAAGGGCCGCTTTGCAACATGTGCCCTCCCCGCAATCCGAACCAAATCTACGGAGTGCGGAGTGCGGTAACTGGACAGCTTCTGGATATTCGTAGTTCAGTCGCGCTCATCGCAGTGTCCCGCCCTTTGCCCGCCTTTCTTGCATATACCCGGTGCGCGGCTCTTTCCGCGGCGGTTTATCGCGATGCGCCGGACAAACTTTCCACGACACCCTCGATGACGCCCTGCTTACTGTGTAAGGACGTGGACTCACGCCACTGGGACTTCGAGTGGACAATGGGCCGCTCACTTGGCAGCTAAAAAGGGGGCCGGATGGTCTCAGATTAAGAAGCCTGTGTCAGTGCGTCAGGCAAGGGTCCGTTTGAGTGCCACCCGCCGCCCACTGGGAGAGGTGCTTCCTTGCTATTGCCGTTCGCGACGGCGTGGTCGCGTAAATAATTCAAATGTGATTGCATCGCCTCTGCAGCCGCCGCCTGATCCTGAGCCTGGATTGCTCGATAAAGCTGGATATGATGCGCGACCGACTGTTTCCCCAATGCCTCATCCGTGTTAACGAAAGCGAGTGGGCGTGCCGTGCGATGTAAGGCGGACACAAAGGCAGCGAGGACCCGGTTGCCCGATGCATTCGCGATCACACAATGGAATTGTGCATTTAGTTCGGGAATCGCGGGATCATCATAAGTAGTCGCACGCTCCCGGTCTATGATTTCGTGGAGTTCGACGAGATGGTCATCGTTTCTGTGGTGTGCCGCTAACCGCGCGCTAGGTACTTCCAGCATGTCGCGGAAGTTTGAAACTTCACCTGGCGTTACGGATCCTATATCCAGAACGCTGATCAGCCGATCAGAGACCACCCGCGAGAACGAGTTATGGTCCACGCTTTGTACGAAGAGTCCGCTTGTCGTTCCAGGCCCCTTAGTCAGCAAGCCCGCCTCAACCAAGGATCTCAGGGCCTCCCGAATCGTTGCTCGGCTGACGTTGAAAGACTGCGCCAGGGCATGTTCGGCTGGCAACCGGGATCCGTCTCGGAGCGAACCATCGAGAATGGCTTGCTTGATCTGGCTCTCCACTTGCTGGCGAGGCCGTTGCACGGGCATCGCCGGGAATGGCATCGACGTTGGTGACGTATCCGGCATCATTTCCTCCTATAAGACAAGCATCTACCTCATTGTATGACTAGTTCAGGCAGAGCCATAGACCGTTCGAGTGGCTAAAGTCTGACAGGGGCTACTGTCTGCTGAGTGGGAGGTGTCCAGGAAGGAACCGTCGTTTCCGCGGCTTGACTTGCCACGTAATCAAGGAGCGTTGTAGCAACGGGCGTGGGCGAGCGGACGGCAAACGGCCCGCCCTATACAAGTGGCGAGAGGAGCCTCTTCCTTCTCCTTTGTATGGAAACCCCCATCTAGTACAATCATGTGACTCTTGACACTTGTCGGACAAAGATGCAAAGATACTTTTGTGAGGGCTTAGGTTCAGTGAGGATGCCAACAGGCCCGCTTGCAGAGTGCGCGATTCTTGGGGTGCCACCCGATATCGAATTTTTCGGAGGTGCTCATCCCTCGGAGCCATCGTCCGTAGGCCTCGAAGGTTCACTACAGTGCAACCGAGTAGCCGACTAAACCACGTGGGGCTCCAGTGGTAGTCGATCCGGCAGGACTTACCCGCAATCCAGGGCCTGTGCGCCCGAGCCGGGCTGGAGGACCTGTACGTCCTTGTCTTTCACCCCTAACATCACGTTCCTGCTGGCTCCCGTCGCCTCCCAAGGCAAAGGTCTACTCTGACCCAAGCTCGGCTTCGAATCGGGAATATCGCCCGAGCCATTGCAGGTGCGTTCCATCTACTGGATCTTGAAAGGATCGCAGCTATGAGCCCATCACCAGCATCGATTGTTATCGACCCCCGAGCCAGGCGTCGCGTAATCGCAGCAACCCTTATCGGAAACTTCATGGAGTGGTTCGACTTTGCCGTCTACGGCTTCGTGGCAACCATCATCGGAGCTACGTTCTTTCCAGCCGGCGATGCCACGAGCCAGCTGCTGGCCTCCCTGGCGGTCTTCGGAGTTGCGTTCTTCTTCCGTCCCCTGGGCGGAGCAGTTTTCGGCTACATCGGAGACAAGATCGGACGCCGAACCTCCCTTGCACTCGCCATCATCATCATGAGTGTTGCCACCGCTCTTATAGGAGTACTTCCGGGGTACGCCACCATCGGCTTAGCCGCCCCGATCCTGCTGGTTGCCATTCGGTGCATCCAAGGACTCTCCGTGGGTGGTGAATGGACTGGCGCGTCCTCGTTCCTCGTCGAGTACGCTCCAGATCGCAAGCGCGGACTCTGGGCCAGTTTCATCGCCGCGACAGCCGCCCTCGGCATTATCGGAGGCAGCGGGGCCGTCTTTCTACTTTCCAACGTCCTCAGTGCTGAGAACATGAATTCATTTGGGTGGCGTCTTCCCTTCCTGCTCGCCCTTCCCATCGGTATTGTGGGCCTCTTCATGCGAATGAAATTGGAGGACACCCCAGTTTTTGAGGAGATCAAGAGGACCGGGGAGCGGGTCAATCCCTTCAAGCACATCGGCAAAGGCGGAATTCGCAACATACTCATCGCCTTCGCGTTCTCCTCAGCAACCGGCACTGGCTTTTACTTCTTCGCAACGTACTTCGTTAGCTACCTGAGCGTCACTTTGGAATTTCCTCGCCCTACGTCAATCCTTCTGAGCATGCTTGCCCTGGTGCTGTACGCAATCCTCTGCCCCTTAGTGGGAGCATTTTCCGACCGTTTCGGCCGCCGCATCAGCTACATCCTTGGATGCGTCGGACTCGCCGTTATGGTCGTCCCCGTCTTCCTGCTGATGGGAACCGGAAGCTTTGGACTCGCGCTACTTGGCCTCGGAATCTACGCAGTCTTCGTCTCTGCGCTAGTAGTCATGAGCTCGGTGACCATCGTGGAATTCTTCCCACCCAAAATCCGCCTTACCGCCGGCGCTATCGGTTATAACCTAGGAGTTGGCCCCGTGGCTGGTATGGGTCCACTGGTAGCTGCTGCACTGGTCGCCGCCACCGGGAATCCGCTCTCTCCGGCGTACTACCTGATGGGGCTCATGGCCTTCGTTGCCCTAGTCCTCCTCAAATTCCTGCCGGAAACCTACAAGCGCTCTCTGTACGCGGAACATGATCAGGCGGGACGGCCCTCAGACATCAGGGGCAGCGAACCAACTGTAGCAGTCGACCAGAAGTAATCGTCGAGGGACTTCAGACGACACTGCCGGCGTCCCGCGCCTCCCAAGGGGTGTAAAAAACCATGCATTTTTGAATCGCAAAATGTTCAAATCCAAAATCCACCGGCCACGGTCACGCAGGCCGACCTGCACTACGTTGGTTCCGTCACCGTCGATTTGGACCTGCTGGAGGCCGCGGACATCCTGCCAGGCGAACTCGTTGCGATCGTAGACGTTACCAACGGCGCCCGCCTGGAAACCTATACAATTGCCGGCGAACGCGGCTCCGGTGTCCTCGGCATCAACGGCCCCGCCGCACACCTGGTCCAGGAGGGCGACATCGTCATCCTCATTACTTATGCCTTGATGACCACGGAACAGGCCAAGGCCCACGACCTCAAAGTCGTCCACGTTGATCAGCACAACCGGATACTTGAGGTAGGCAGTGATCCAGCTGAAGGTCTCACTCCAGGGCTTATTCGCCCGTCCTTCGCAGTGAAAAACCAGGGGTGAACTGACGCACGACAATGGACAGAAACCCAGACTCCATATCGTCCGCGGAAGTTTCACGCCCCTACGGCAACAGCCCAGGCCAGCCGGCTGCAACGCCGCCGGTCACCGGGAAGAAGCCGATAGCACGAATCCCTACCCACTACCTGCAGCAGGTCAGGGAAAAGGGTGAGCACCTTGCGATGCTCACAGCCTAAGACCAGTACACGGCCGAAATCTTTGACGAAGCGGGCATCGAGGTGCTCCTGCCAGGGGACTCCGCCTCCACGTCTTCGGCAACCAAACCAGCCTCCTGGTCACCGTGGACGGACTGCTTCCCCTTTGCCGCGCCGTTGCCCGGTCGGCCAAGCGTGCCCTGTCGGTCGCCGACTTGCCTTCGGTAGCTACGAGGCATCAGTCGAGCAGGCAGTCGCAACTGGTGTCCGATTCGTGAAAGAAGAAGGACTCGCTCATGACGGCAAGATTGAAGGCTGCAAGTTTTATGCGGACACCGGTAAACCCATTTCCAAGCCGGGGTCTCGGTCAGGGTGCACATTGCTTCACGCCGCAAAGCGAACATTTCCTGGGCGCTACCGGGTTCCGGGCACAGGCGACGATGTGCAACGGCTTGTCGACGACGCCGATGCCGCTGCCGGTGCCGCTGCCGGTGCTTTCAGCGTGCTGATGGACATGGTTTCGGTCGCCCAGCCGCGGCTGTCGTCATTCTAATCGTGGCCCGGAAACTCTCGGCCGCCCAGGTAGGGGAGTGGGCCGTTTTACCTCTTGGGTGGAGTCACAATGAGCGCTGTCTTTGTCGTGTCCCGTCCGTACTTACGGTGGACAGCTTGTTTGCTCATCCCAAGCACAGCGGGATGACCTCCTGAGTAAGGCCGGACAGGTGGTCCGACTGCGACAGGTGGCCCAGCACTGGTCGTCGGGGCGTGCAGTCATGATCTGAGATGAGAACGTCATGGACTTGTCGTACTAGCAGCGATCTCTCGCACACTTTCGGCTCAGTTGCCGCGATTAATGCGCGAAGTCGATCTACTGAACGCCTCTCAGCGTTTCACACTCTGGCTGCCAATCAACACCACAACGACGGGAGTACTTCATGGAAATCGGGAGGCGGCCGACGGTAGCAGCTTCAAAGGACCATCTCAACATAAAACTCCCTGGAATCGGCTGAGGTGCACGTTCTGCCATCACCCAGCGGCTACGTTTGATGGCTCGATGATGCCCCTTGCGGTGGCGTGCTCCCGCAGATAATTCAAATGACCTTGCATGGCTTCAGCGGCAGCCCCCGGGTCTTGTGTTTGGATAGCCCGGTAGAGCTGAATATGGTGGGCAACCGACTCCCGCCCTAACACCGCGTCAGTATTAACGAACGCAAGCGGATGCGCTGTCCGATGCAACGCTGATACAAAGGCCGCCAGGACTCTATTGCCTGAAGCGTTAGCGATCTCAGAGTGAAACTGCGCATTGAGCTCGGGGATAGCTGCATCGTCAAAAGTAGTAGATCTCTCTTTGTCGATGACCTCGTGGAGCCGAACAAGATTTTTTTCCGTCCTGTTCTCGGCGGCTAGTCTTGCGGACGGCACTTCCAGCATGTCGCGAAAGTTCGAGACTTCCTCCGGGGTGACCGATCCTATGTCGAGAACGCTCGACAGTCGGTCAGACACCGCAAGCGAGAACGAATTATGATCCACGCTTTGCACGTACAGCCCGCTTGTCGTCCCCGGCCCCTTGGTGAGCAGGCCGCTTTCGATCAATGACCGTAGGGCCTCCCTGATAGTCGCCCGGCTGACGTTGAATGACTGGGCCATAGCCTGTTCCGCGGGCAGTTTGTCTCCGTCCCGCAAGGATCCGTCGAGAATCGCATTCCTGATTTGATTCTCCACTTGTTGGCGTGGGCGTTGGATTGGCAAAGCTGAAAACGGCAGCGGAGGGGCCATTTGTCTTCTCCTGCTTACGGCGGATAGGGAACTCGTTGTCTATTGTAAGACTAAGTTCATTGAGCCAGCAGATGGGGTGGCGACAGAATGCTTGCAGCCCACGGCACGCGCGGGGCTACGAGCCAGCTCGTCTGTAGCTGGTATTTCCCATCACGTCGCCCGAATGACAAGCAGTCGACTTCGCTAAGCCCTCCTGCTCGCCGCATCCTTGGACGTCAGGCCGGTTACGCGGGTGTACGCGCGGCTGATGCGCCAGGCACGACGACGCTCCGACCGGCATCCTGCGCACTGCAGGCTATGACCTGGTGGTCGACATGGTGACCGGCCATATCCGGGAGCCGGATAAGCAGCGCGCCGGTGCATACGGAACGGCCGGCAGATGGTTTCCTTACTGACTCACCGGGACGTCGCCGATGGGTCGCCTCGTCACCCTCCACCAGCATGGAGACGGCCCCGCGGCCGCACTTCGTCGCAAAGACTTCGTCCGGAAAGGGCACGCGCCTGCGGTCGGCTCGCCGTCCCGTCCTGGGAAAGCGGACGACGAGGGGCTTCTGGTTGTGCCGTGCCGATTGCGCAATTCCGCTGTCTGACAGTGGACGCCTAAAGGTAAAGGCCATATAGTCTGGAAATGGACATAAACCTCGCTGAAGCAAAAGGAGCCAAATTGTCTGACAAGGTAAGGCAGCGCTTTAAGCATAAGCTGCGCAATCGTGAGCCCGTGCTTGGAACTTTCCTGTTTGTTCCGAGCACTGATGTAGCGGAAGCCGTGGCTCGTACCGGGTTGGACTTCGCCATCATTGATATGGAGCACTCTCCAAAGAGTTGGCAGACTGTCAGCGAGATGGTCCGCGCGGTCCAGTTCGGCGGAGCAGCCAGTCTCGTCAGGGTCGCGTCTAACGACCCAATTAACATCCTTCACGCATTAGAAATCGGAGCAGACGGAGTCGTCCTACCATTCGTAGAAAACTCGGCCGACGTCGAGAGGGCGGCGGCGGCAGCGCTTTATCCCCCTTTGGGCAGCCGAGGAGTCTGCACGATGAGTCGGGCCGCTGGGTACGGCATTGGCCGCGAAGGCTTCGCAGCCACAGCGGAACGGGCTAATGATGAGGTGGTGATAATCGGTCAAATCGAAAGCGCGCGTGCGGTTGACAACATCGATGAGATCGCCCAGGCCGTACCTGGCCTCGATGCCTTGATCATAGGTCGTGCAGATTTGGCGACAAGCATCGGTCATCTGGGGCAGACGGGCCATGCCGATGTCGTGGCACTGAGTGGCAGGGTCTTGGACAGGCTTGCCGAATTGAACAGCACAGCCTTCGGTCTGGCAGTCTACGACGCAGCCGAGTCAGAACAGTGGGCCACGCGGGGAGCCACGGTCTTCGTCCACTCCGCAGATGTCTCGGTACTCGTACGGGGATACCAAGAGGCGTTGGCCGGCTTCACCGTCGTTGGGTCTGAGCTCGTGCAAAAGGGCTAAAGGCTGAACGGGGCAAGTCCAAAAACATTTAACCCATGGAGCGACGTTCCGTGTCATAACAGAGAGATACCAATGAGAACCACTGCAATTGGTCGGCTGGGTAGAGTCGTCTTCGCACGTCTTGCCCCCGGAGACGACATTTATCGATCAATTATCGAGATCGCACAGGCTGAGGGAATTCAAACGGGCGTGGTACTGGACATGACAGGCGCTGCGACCCGATTGCGCGTTGCACTGCCGATATCAGCCACCGATGGGGAGAAGCCGCCACAGATTTTGGAGGTCGACGGACTCGCCGAAATCATGGGATCGGGCATTATCGGCCGCGTTGTGGACGACTTTGTCTCGGCTGACGGTGAGGTTAGATACATAAAGGGTGAACCGTACGCGCATATCCACGTGTCGGCGACGACGAATGGAACGACGTACACCGGGCATCTGGTCGAAGGGACCATGGTGAGGTCGGTGGTGCCGCAGTCGCACTTTACGATCGCTCTCGCCGAGGTCGAAGGGGTTGACCTGGCATTGAACGTGGACAATAGCGCCACCGAGGATTATCCCGCTGGCGTGCCTTACCACACCCTCGTCGCGCGCAGCGCCTAACCTTTAGGGCGAAGACTATGGAAATCACAGACGTATACGCAATTCCGTTCCAGTTGCCTCTTCGGCATGAGATCCGTTGGGCAAACGGCGCCATCAGCTCAGCTGATCATGTGCTGGTTATCATTGAGACTAAAGACGGTGTCCGAGGGTACGCCGAAGCGATTCCGCGACCGATGACTTACGGCGAGACGACGGAGTCAATTCTGGCCGCGATTGACACGTTCGTGCGACCCGCACTGATCGGCCGATCAATCCTCGACCGCGGGGCCATCGCACATGCGTTGCGGAACGTCGTCTACAACAACACGACGTTCGGTGCCGTCGATACTGCAATCTGGGATGCCATCGGCAAGTCACTCGGTGTTTCAGTGCATCAGCTCCTCGGCGGCTACACTGACCGCGTGGCCGTCAGTGCCGTGCTCGGAGACGGAAATCCCCCCGAGCTTGTGAACGAGGCGCTCGGGTTCTCAGCTGAGTATGGCATCCGGTCGTTCAAGGTCAAGGTCGGATGGGACGTAAGAAGGGACGCGGAACTCGTACTCGAGCTCAGGAAGTCTCTTCCCGACGCCCATCTCTGTGTCGATGCGAACCATGGTTTCTCCGCAACGGAGGCGCTCGAGTTCCTACGTATTACACGTGACGCGGGACTCGCATGGATCGAGGAGCCGTCCCCAGCAGAAGATACCCATGGACGGGCTCGCGTTGCCGCACATGCTGAAGTGGGAATCCTTGGCGATGAAAGCTGCCGGGACGCGGCTGAGGTGGCAAGAGAGGTGCTCTCCGGACGCTCATCAATGGTAAGCATCAAAATTGCCAGGACGGGCATATCCGGCTCCGAACGCATTCGAGGCTTCTGCGAGGCTAACGAAACCGCAATGGTCATCGGAAACCAGGGTGACAGTGCCATCGGCACCTGGGCGAGCATCGCCTTTGCAGCTGCCAATCCGTCCACTGCACTGTATCCGACCGAAATGGCCTATTTTTTGCACATAGCAGACGACATTGCCAATCGGCCGCAGATTAGCGATGGGTATCTCACCGTACCTCGCGAGTCCGGCTTCGGGTTCGCCATCGATTTCGACCAGCTTACAAAGTACGCCGTTAACCCGGATCTCGTTAAACCAATTCGTTGAGAGTAAATATGGGACGTTTGAACGAAAAAATCGCGGTGATCTCGGACGCCGCCACAGGGGTCGGCACGGCCACGGCGCGCCTGTTCGCGTCAGAAGGCGCGGATGTCGTGATCCTGGACATCAATCAGGATGGTACCCGGCTTGTTGACGAGTTGGCCTTGCTCCCGGATCGAGTGCGGCTTCTGCAGTGCGATATGGCCGGCCCGGCCGCAGTGCGCGAGTCCGTTGACGCGGCCGCCGCGGAATTTGGCGGCATAGATGATGTAGTCTTCGCGAACGCCAGCACCGGCGCCGTCCACGTTGGTGGAACCATCGACTCAATCGATCCGGAGAGGTGGGATCGCGGGTTTGAGGCGAACGCCCGAAAAGTCTATGCCTTGGCTCAGGCCGCGATCCCTGACATGAGAGGGCGGTCCGCCTCTATTGTCATCACCACCTCGGTGTATGCATACGTTGGCACTACGGGCCGCCCAACCCGCGCCCATGCCGCGTCGAAAGGTGCAGTCTCGGCGCTAACTCACGCCACGGCAGCGACCTGTGGGCCAGAAGGCAACCGCGTCAACGCCGTCGCACGTGGAGCCACCAGAATACAACTGAACGACGACGTCGCTGGCCAGGAAGATGTCTACGGACGAGTCGCCGAGGCCATTCCCCTCAAAAGGATGGGCACGCCGGAGGAACTCGCGCATGCATGCTGTTCCTCGTCAGCGACGAATCCAGTTTCCTTAACGACGCCAAGCTCGTGGCACAGGGTGGACAAAGGATCATCAAAACCTTGAGCCTCCATCAAAAGAGAAGTGGCTTGGACGTGACCGCGGGTGGCTCGACCCTGCGCTCGGCAGGTATACGTACTGCCTAGTGGAAGAAGTTTGCAACGTTCCCACTAGGCGTAATGCATAGCTACGGGAAGGTCGCCCAAGGGGCAGGATTCGGCTTTACCATCGACCTGGGCAAGTCGCAGGAATACGCGACGCACCTGCATTCAGCGAGTGCGGGCCTGCCTGTCGTTTCACCCCACAGCTGTTTAGTGGCATCACGATTGGGCGCGGCAACCGTCGAACGCCTACCGCAAGTAAGAGGAGAAACCATGAGAAAGCTGGCTACAGGACGCCTCGGTCGCGTCGTCTACGCGCATCTGGAACCGGGCGAGGACGTATATAAGGCCGTCATTGAGATCGCACGAGATGAGCAAATCATGACCGGACTGGTGCTGGACATTACCGGCGGGGCTTCGCAGCTACGTCTGACCCTCCCGAAAGCGCCAAGAGAGGCGGCCGAGGGGAACATGCCTCCGGAGGTCATTGAGGTGCAGGGCCTGGCAGAGGTGATGGGGTCGGGGATCATCGGCCAGGTGCAAGAAGAGTTCATGTCCAAAGATGGGCACGTCCACTACGCCAAGGGCGACCCGTACGCCCACATTCATGTGTCGGCCACGGCCGCAGACGGCAAAACCTACACTGGGCATCTCGTGGAGGGAACGCTGGTCCGATCGGTCATCCCAGAGTCGCACTTCACAATCGCTGTTGCGGAAGTTGAAGGCGTTCAGCTCGACCTCATGGTCGAGTCGTCCGCGTCCAAAGACTACCCGTCCGGAGTTCCCTACCACCGCCTCACGTCTGTGTCCTCTGCCGCCCCTGCTGCAGGTTAGAGCGATGAGGACACACATGAAACTCCCAGATGCTCGGGGGGACGGCGTCGCTGGCGAGGGCTCATACGAGGACAAGCAGGAGATCTATGAAACTGTAATGCGCTACTGCCGGGGCGTCGACCGGGCCGATATGAGTCTGGTCCGTTCGGCGTACCACTCCGACGCCCTCGAGCACCATGCGGGGTTTGACGGAACAATCGATCAATACATCCCCTGGCTCGAGGAAACCATTTCCAAGTACGACGGACTCATGCACCTTATGGGCAACCATCTTGCCACCGTGCGTGGAGACCGTGCGGTGGCAGAGACCTATGGCCTGGGCGTGCACTGGGTCACGTCGGCGGACGACCCACGCAACTTCACCAGCGGGATCCGCTACATCGACCACTTCCTCCGTCGCGACGGGCGATGGGCGATCTCCGAGCGCTGGTCAGTGCGCGACTGGGTCCGGTCCGACGTTGGCCGCCTTGCGCCTTCACAAGGGGACGGGCCAACCGGTTCCCGCAGTCACGAGGACCCCGTCTACACCGCTCAGGCATGGCTGGCTGTACCTGAAAGATGACTTTCCGGTTATGCCCTACCGGACGGGATGACTTTCGCCGCTGGAGGCTTTGACTTGAGCGGCATCCCGACGGATGATCCAAGCGGTCCGGGATTCAGGCGTAACTGGCGTGGGCATCCTGGTGGCAGAAGGCAAGCCCCGCGAAGTGTTCGACGCCAAAACGTAAGTCCGGGAACGCGCCATCCGGGCCGACGTCGCCTTGGTCCGCGCCCACACAGCGGACACGGACGGCAACCTCATCTACCGTTCCACCGCCCGGAACTTCAAGCCGGTGGTGGCTACGGCGGGATAGCTAACCATTGCCGAGGCCAAGGGCAGTGTGGAACCGGGCAGGCTGGACCCCAACCCCATCGCCACCCGGCGTCTTTGTCCAGCGACTGGTGCAGGCAGCCGGGTCAAGGATATCGAGCAGCGCAATGAGCGGCCGCACAACGTTTCCGAGGCGGCCGATGCACTGACCGTCTAAGCCTCACTACTTACGCACGAGTTCGCCATGGCCTGGACCAGGGATGAAATGGCTAGGCATCGCGGCCGAAGCCGGGTGAAGACCATGACGTACAGATCGACCCTGCACAAAGAGCCCGGATACCTGATGGACTATCTGGGGCGGGTGCTGCGAGGGTGGGCCAGCTACTTCCGGCACGAGTATCCAAGGCTACGTTCTCCTCGATCGACTCCTATGCGTGGGAGCGGATTACCGCGTGGCTACGGAAGAAACACCGCGTCGGTTGGCCAGAACTACGGCGCAGGTTTTGTCTGCCCGGAACCTGGCGGCTCGCCGTTGACGGGACAAGGTTCAAGGGCGCAGCCAGCGTCACTGTCATTCGGTACCGCTACCGCGGCTACCGGATCCCGACCCCGTGGACACCCGCTGCCCCCACGGGCTGAGCGACAAATCTTCACGTGGAGAGCCCGGTGCGGTGAGAATCGCACGCCGGGTTCGGCGGGCGGTCCGGGGAAACGGAACGGCAGCAATGCTGTCACCGCGCCTCGGGCCGACCCAGCTGGCGGCACACCCGGCGCGGGGACAAATACGTCACCGTGATCATCGACCTCACCCCGGTCCGTGACAGGACCGGCCCGGCGCGGTTGCTGGACATGATCGAGGGCCGCTCGAAACAGGTCTTCAAAGCCTGGCTCGCGGAGCGGCCCAGGGCCTGGCGGGACGCGATAGAGGTCGTTGCAATGGACGGGTTCACCGGGTTCAAGACCGCAGCCGCCGAGGAGCTACCGGACGCGGTCGAGGTCATGGACCCGTTTCACGTCGTCCGGCTTGCCGGCGACGCCGTGGACAGGTGCCGCCAGCGCGTTCAGCAGCAGAGCATTGGGCAGCGCGGACGGTCCGGGTACCCGCTCTACGCCGCCCGCCGGACCCTGCACACCGGACATGATCTGCTGACCGACAAGCAGAAGGACAGGTTGGGGGCCACCTGTTCGTTGCCGACGACCATGCCGAAGTCGAAGCCACATGGGGAATCTATCAGCGCGTCATCGCCGCCTACCGCGAACCCTACGGCAGCCGAGGGAAACAGCTCAGCAAGCATTGATCGAGGCGTACGCGCTGCGCTGACCGAAGTCATTACGCTCGGCCGAACGCTGAAGCGCCGTGCAGGGGACGTGCTCGCATACTTTGACCGGCCCGGCACCAGCAACGGGCCCACCGAAGCGCTCAACGGCCGGCTCGAACACCTCCGCGGCTCCGCCTCGGCTTCCGGAACCTTGCCAACTACATTGCCCGCTCGCTCCTCGAGACCGGCGGATCAGACGCCGGCTACACCCTCAAATGCGATGAGCCGGTTTGCCTACACCGAGATCCGCCGACGAGAAAAGGAAACCGCAGCGGGTTGTTGGGAACGGGCCAACGCTTGCCTTCAACGCCGCCGGGATTACTGTAAGCCGGGTCCTGACCGACAACGGCTCCAGGCTCGGGGCCCGGAGATCAACTTTCCTGGCGTGGCTGCACCACTACAATCACACGAACCCGAGACCACACGACACTAAAGGTCAACCACACGCCAACCGCGTCACCAACCTCCATGGGTAACAGATCTAGGCCACCCGTTAGCGGCAGGTCAGCAGGGCTCGGATCATAGTTCAGGAGTAGACGGTGCTCGGCTAGTACCATCATCTCGCTTACACCGCGGTCGCTAACGTGACATCTGCGCCGAATGCTTTCGAGTGCGTCGGTAACTGTTTTCTGGCGCCTGGCAGAACTTAGCGCTCGAGTCTTCGATGCCGGTCGGTTCCCTCGGGAGACTTTCCGCTCCTGAGACTCCGGGGTTTGAGCTATTTCAAAGCGATTCGGCTCGCTGGCCCCATTTCGACGGTTCTCTCGATCGAGAAGAGCTCGCGTCGATCGTCTTTGAGGCGTCCCCTCTGAACCTCAGACCCTAACTGTTTCTCGCCTACGACGCTCCGCTGCTGAGCGAGACCCCCAGCCCAGGACATACGATGTCCCGCTGATTGTTGTTGTCCATAGCCCAACTTCCTTCCCTGACAACCGACGGGGCACGGGTGTGGCGTCACTTCGCATTCCATTGCAACGAACCCCAACGCGGTCGTCGTGTTAGCGGCCATGAAAAACTGCCCATAGGCGGCCACGAAAATGCCCACTGACGGCCAGTAGAAGTGCCGATTGGTGGCCATGAGATCTGCCCACTTCCTTACTGAACCTGCCGCGTCTTAAGCGGCGGGGGCCTCTCCCCGGGGATTGATGACGGTGTCTAGACGCACCAAGTCACTCAGGAAGAGGCCCTGTATGAAGCATGACGGAGAAATCATGGAAATTCTTGCTGCCTACGATCTGACCGGATCGTTGCGCGCCACGGCGGAGCTCACGGGATGCTCGCACCACACGGTTGCCAGGCATGTCGCCGCGCGGGACGCCGGCCGGCCTATCGCCGAACCCGCGCCGCGGCCCCGGGTCACGGACGCTTACCTGCTCAAGATCGAGGAATGGATCGAGGCGTCCAAAGGCCGGATCCGCGCCGATAAAGCCCATGAGAAGCTCCTAGCCCTGGGATATGCGGGGTCCGAGCGGTCCACGCGCCGGGCGATCGCGCAGGTCAAGGCCGCGTGGCGGCTCGGGCACACCCGCGTGCACCGGCCGTGGATCACCGAGCCGGGGATGTGGCTGCAGTACGACTTCGGCGACGGGCCACGCGTGGGCGGGGTGAAGACCATCCTGTTCGTGGCCTGGCTGGCGTTCTCGAGGTTCCGGATCGTGATCCCGTTGCGGGACCGGACCGCGCCGAGCGTGTTCGCGGCCCTGGACCGGTCCTTCCGGATCCTGGGCGGGGCACCGACCTATGTCCTGACCGATAACGAGAAAACCGTGACCACCGCGCACGTCGCCGGGGTGCCGGTTCGGAACCAGCAGACCCTGGACTTCGCCCGCCACTGTGGGGTTACGGTTCTGACTTGCCAGCCTGCTGACCCCGCCACGAAGGGAGGAGTTGAAGCGTCGGTGAAGCTGGCCAAGGCCGACCTCGTTCCCACGGACACCAACCTGCGGCCCGACTACGGTTCTTTCGCCGAGCTCGAGGCCGCCTGCCAGGCGTTCATGGACGAGGTGAACAACCGTGAGCACCGGGCGACCCGCCGTAAACCCTCGGCCGTGTTGGCGGAAGAAGCGCCCCGGCTGCACCGCATCCCGGAGACCGCGCACACGGTCGCGTTCGGACTGGCCCGCACCGTTCCGGAGAACACCCCAATGGTCACCTTCGAGAACGCCCAATACTCCGTGCCCGCGCATCTGCTCGGTGCAACGGTGTTCGTCCGCGCCCACGGCACCGGGCCCGATGAACAGATCATCATCGTCCACCACGGCGCCGCCGGTCCGGTCGAGGTCGCACGCCACGGCCGGGCAAGGCCCGGCAGCCCCTCGATTATCGATGAGCACTTCCCCGGGACCAGGACCAGGATCCCGGGCGACTACGCAGTGAAGGCCCGCAACGCCGGCGAGGCCGAGTTCCTGGCCATCGGTGAAGCCGCCAAGACCTGGCTTCTGGAAGCCGCCGCGGCCGGCACGGGGCGGATGAACGTGAAAATGGCCGAGGCCGTGTCCCTGGCCAAAATCGCCGGCACCCAGGCGGTGGACCGGGCCCTGGGCGACGCCGCCCTCCACGGCCGCTTCGCCCAAGGCGATCTGGCCTCGATCCTGAACGCGAACATCCGGCGCACCACCACCCACGCCGCGGACGAGACCCGCTCCCTGACCCAGGGCACGGGCGCCTGGGCAGGGCTGCGCGCAGCGACCTCCGGCACCGTAAGGGAGCAGAGCCGATGAGCCCCGTCACCACCACGAACACCACGGCCCCGGCCCTGCCGGCAGACCTCGAAGCCCTGATGCGGCAGCTGAAAATGCCCCACGCCCGGGCGCTGGCCCCGGAACTGATCGCAACCGCACGCGCCCAGCGCTGGGAACCGGTAGAGATCATCAAGGCACTCTTCGCCGAAGAAGCAGCTGGCCGGGCCCGTTCCATGCTCGCCACCCGCCGCAAAGCAGCAGGCTTCCCCACAGGAAAAACCTTCGACGCCTGGGACCCGACGGTTTCATCCATTCCCGCCCCGACACAGCAGGCCCTACGCACACTGGAATGGATCGGCCGCAGGGAAAACCTCGTCGTCTGCGGACCCTCCGGCACCGGGAAAACCTTCTTCCTAGAAGCACTCGGCCAACAAGCCGTCGAAGCCGGCATGCGCGTGGCCTGGTTCAGACTCGAAGACCTCGGCGCCCTGATCCGCGCCCACCGCACCGACGACAGCGTCACCCGGGCCGTGGCCAGAATCCTGCGGGCAGAGCTCGTGGTGATCGATGACATTGGCCTGTTGCCCGTGGCCACCGACGCCGCCGAAGGCCTCTACCGGGTCGTCGACGCAGCCTACGAAAAGCGCTCCCTCGCGATCTCCTCGAACCTGCACCCGGCCGGCTTCGACGAACTCATGCCCAAAACCCTGGCCACCGCCACCGTCGACCGGCTGCTGCACCACGCCCACGTCTGCCAGACCAGCGGCGACTCCATCCGCCTCACCCAGGCCCTCGCCGGAAAAGGAGTCACGCAACTGAACTAACAAGACCCGACGATGGCCAATCCCGCCGAACCAGAGTGGGCAGATCTATTGGCCATCACCGGGCAGTTTTACTGGCCACCAGCGGGCACCTTAACTGGCCGCCTCTGGGCACAAACCAACGGCCATTGACAGTCGTCGTTAGATCCGTTCACCCCAAGCCCATTTTCAACCCTGACATCAACGACCCATTGGTGCGAAGAGCAAGCTCTGTGAATGACCTCCATCGACATTGATCGACTGCGCAGTAACATACGACGCCGCGCGAGTGGTCAGGAACACGATGACTTCGGCGACCTCATCGGGATCTCCGAGCCGGCCCGCCGGGATGGCGCGCGCGCGTTCCGCAAGCGTCGCGTCGGGAACGGTGGATCTAGCTAGCGGAGTATCAATGGTGCCCGGGTTAACAACATTGGCTCGGATGCCCATAGGCGCCCACTCCATTGCCATTTGCTTGGTGAGCGCGATTAGAGCCGCCTTGCTAGGTCCATACGCACCGCCGAACGGTCTCCCGAAAACGCCCCCGAGCGATGCAATGTGAATAATCGAAGCGTTCGGGCTCTGCTTCAAAAAGGGCAAGCAGGCGAGAGCCGAGCTAAGCGCCCCGCCAACGTTGACGTCGAAAACTGACGTCCAGTCACTGGCGGAGAGGTCTTCGAGGGGACCAGGCGCGACCCTAGCTGCAGAGTTGATTAGGGCGTCTAGACGTCCTCCATTCGAGCGGATTACGTCAGGTATCACTGTCTCCACCTCGCTCGTAAGCGAGACGTCGAGCTCGAAGGCAGTCGCTGTACCGCCGCGCCGCCTGATGGTGTCGGCTACCACGCTCGCACTTGCAAGGTTTCTGCCGGATACCAGAACATGACCTCCATATGCGGCGAAGGCAAGGGCGCTGGACGCCCCTATGCCACTTCCGCCACCGATGACGAGGGCGGTGAGCCCCTTTGTATGGTTTCGCATCGACTCATCTACGCCTATGTCTTGATCGCCCACTATCTCGTCTCTCGAATGGTCATTTGAAGTCGGAGAGATAGCCTGTGGCCATTCCTCCGTCGATCGACATTAGCTCACCGGTCACGTAGTCAGCGTAGTCGGACAAGAGGTAGACGATCGCCCGGGCCTCGTCCTCGGGGAGGGCCAGCCGTCCCAGTGGGATGCGCGGCAAGAACGTAGTTTCGATGAACTCTTTCGAGACTGCATTACGCATCAACGGAGTGTCTACCGGGCCTGGATTCACGACATTGACCCGAATGCCCATCCGCCCCCAGTCGCAGGCGAGCGACCGTGCGAGGCCGATAACGCCGTGTTTGGAAGCAGCGTAGCTTGCGCGCCCGGCCTGCCCACCAAGCCCGGCAATGGAAGCAACAAAGACCATTGAGCCGCCCGAACCTCGTTCAAGCATGCGGCGGGCGGCGGCGCGAGCGATCAGGAACGTCCCTGTCAGATTGATCTCCAGCACGTCGTTCCAGTCGGCCAATGATGTCTCATCTGCCGGCGACGGTCGAGTGATCCCGGCAGCGGCGACGACGCCGTGTACCGGCCCTAGAGCGGCCTCCACATCATCAGTGACTGATTCGACAACCTCTTCGTCTCGAACGTCTATGACGAATGCTTGCGCAACGCCGCCCTCCTGCCTGATCAGCTCAGCCGTCTTCTGCCCCGCGCTCTCATTCGCGTCAAGGACCGCAACTCTTGCTCCACACTTCGCGGCTTCCAGAGCGGCTGCGGATCCGATGCCACCTCCCGCACCCGTGATGAGTACTACGCGTCCGTTGAGTCCGAAATCGACTGTCATGCTTGCTCCCTTTGCGGTTTAGTTTAAAAGGAATCGCTCGTGGTTCTAACTTGCAGCCGACTTTGAGTCGGCATCGCTTTCCATGGCAGGAAACACTGCTTTTCGAGCCCGGTTCAGCCGTGCTCGTTATACCCTCAAACAATGGAATACGGCGATCTTGGCCTACTTCGACACCAAGCGCCTCCAACGGAGCCACCGAAGCGATCAACGGCCCGAGACAACGCGCAGAATCGCCCGCGGCTTCCGCGACTTCACCAGGTACCAAATCAGATGCCTACTCACAGCCGGTCACCGCCCCTAGCGGATCACACAAACCAATCTAAATGCGAAGGACTCCCAATATTGCCCCGCCCCTCGGCCTTGGACCACCGTCCAAGGAGCAGTCGAAGGATGCCTGGTCTGCGGATCGCACGAGGCCGCCGGCGCGTCAGGCAGTGTTGGCTGCTCACGAACCGGTTGCCAAAGTTCAAGTGGACCCCAGTGCGCGTTTTGATCAGGAACGAATTGGCGACTTACCAGTTCGCCTGCGCCGACGTAGGCTCTGAGTCAAGGCGACGGCCACAATGAGTACTGCTCCGTTGAAGACTGGCTGGATCGCGACGTTCACGCCGCTGATATCCAATGCATTCTGAGCCATAGCGATCAGGTAGGTCGCCAATATGGATCCGATGACTATAAACCTCCCATCAGAAAGTATCGAGGAACCGAGAAACGCGGCGGCGAACGCTGGTAGTAGCCATTGGGGTCCGGTTGACGAATCAGCTGAACCATACCTCGCCAGAAAAACGAGGCCACCGAGGCTTGCGATGACCGAAGTCCCGACGAAGGCCAACACGATTGTCCGGTTCGTCTTGACCCCGGCCAATCGCGCGGCGTCGACATTGGACCCGACCGCGTCCCAGTAGCGCCCGAGAACGGTGCGGCGGGTTAGCACCCACCCAACGACAAGCAGAGCCAGGACGAAATAGACGGGAATCGGAACGTCGAGAATCTTTGCCGCTCCGATACTCGTCAAGGCCTCCGGGATCCCTTGGTAGATCGTTTGCCCATCACTTAACCAGATCGCTACTCCGACCATGGCGCCACCCGTCCCGAGCGTCGCAATAAACGCGTTCAGATGGAGACCAACAACCAGGAAGCCATTGAGAAGGCCGGCCACCACTCCCACAGCAACGACCAGGAGCGCCGACGGCCAAATCGACCAGTGGAGGGTAGCCGTACAGTGGGCCATGATCACGGTGGCCATACCCGCGCATGCCCCGACCGACAAATCGAATTGTCCCGCGATCAGAGTGATCGTTACTGCCGCGGCCAGGAAGGCCAGATGAGCATTCTGCCCCAGCGCCAGCGTGACATTTCCCCAAGATGCAAAGGCTGAACCCTTCAAGATTGCAAAAACAAGGTAGAACGCTAAGAAGAAAAACAACGTTGCATATCGCTCGGGCCGAAAGCCGTCACGGCGAAACGGGCGTGCTGCATCACCCGATCCGATCTTACTATCGAACTTGTGGTCGCTGGATAGGTTCACCATTAAATTGCCCTCAGAATTGATTGAGCGGATGCCGACGCGCGTGCAATCGGTGCTGAAATTTTGCCCTCATCGACGATTGCGATGCGGTCGGAAATAGCCAATATGTCCTCGATGTCGACCGAGATTACTACTACGGCTGCCCCGGCGTTACGCCGCTCCTCGATGAACTTGTAGACGGCGTGGCGTGTGGCGATATCAACCCCACGGGTTGGCTCGCACAGAACATACACTCTCGGATCAGCAAGCGAACATCGAGCAAGGAGCACTTTCTGTTGATTGCCGCCGCTGAGTTGCTCGATTCCCACACGGTAATCATTTGGTCGAATGTCAAGCAACGACATCATCCCTGCTACCCTGCGATTCTCAACTTTCTGGTTAATCCAGCCGAACTTTCTTGAGTATCGGAGCGAGCTGATCGTCATATTGGCGCGTAAGTCAAGAAAGGGAAGCGCGCCCAGGGCCTTTCGGTCTTCCGCGAGGAATGCAATCCCTTCGCGCGGAGTGTGGCCAACGTTGGCCCCGGCCAACTTTAGCTGGCCAGAGCTCAGCACACTTTGGGCCGCCATCAAATGACCGATGCCGTAGAGGTTGGAGGCGAGAGACCCGACAAGTCCCAACACCTCACCAGATCGGACTTCGACATTGATTGGGCCAATGCCCGGGGCTGACGCGTCAATCAATTCCAGCGCCACATCACCTGGCGCAGACAGGGAACGATTACTTTCGTAAGGGTCCGCGCGCCCCATTAGCAGACCGTAAAGCTCCAACAGGCTCGGTGTCGGGCCATCGAAGCGGACCAATCCATCGCTGACAATTGTTATTGTGTCGCAGTATTCGACGATCTCTTGTAAACGGTGGGACACCACCAGGATTGCGACGCCTTGACTGGCGATCGCACGGGACTTCTCGAGCAACCAGTCGCTGTCTCGAGGGGTAAGCGCGGCGGTCACCTCGTCAAGAATGATCACGTCGAAATCTAGTGCCAGTAAACGCGCTACGGCCACTAGAGTCTTTTGCCCGATGCTCAGTTCCGATAGTCGTAACTCCGGATTCACGTCCAAGCCGACGGCATTCAACTCATTACGTGCGCGAGCTTGTTCTGCGCGAGATGAGATAACAACTCCAGCAACCTTAGGACTTGGCCGACCTAGCCCCAAGTTCTCACGAATGGTCATGGCATCGACCAGCCCGAGATCCTGGTGTATAACGCCGATCTTTCCTGGGCCTTTGTGGTGGAGACTGCGAACGAGAATCTCGCCATCGTCCTTGCGATGAATACCGGTAAGAATTTTGATCAGGGTCGATTTCCCGGCGCCGTTGGGACCGAGCAGACCTTTGACTTCACCTCGGCGGACCGATAAGTCAACGCCGCGTAACGCCTGAAGAGTTCCGAAGGACTTCTTGAGGCCTCGGACTAACAGTGCGTCGGGCTCGAGCGTCGCGGCACTGTCCTCTAATTCCTTGTCGACTGCATCCATCACGATTTCACCGTCCGATAAAGCATTCATATTGGTTGCATGCGTCATTTTGACGGACTCATACCGCTGACCGTTCAATGTTGCCGGGCGGGCAGCGTTGGACGCACTGCCGGCCCAGCCGATGAAATTGTCAGCCCACATTCCAAAGCTTCTCGAAGTATGGAACGTAGTCGTAATGCGGTCCTTCGTCACCAGTCGCTGGCACATTGTCCTTGGTGACCAAGGTGAACGGCACTTTCTCCGTTTTCATGTCTTGGCCCACCATGTGATGAATCACCAGGTTTAGCGCGGCGTATGCACCGAACGCCAGATTGGTGTCTGCACAAGCAACCTCGGGCCCACCAGCGCGGATAGAAGATATGCCGGTCGAGTCGCAGTCGTAGGACACGACTTTCGTATCCGTCCGGTTGGATGCCCTGATTGCCTGAAACACACTCGGGTTAAACACGTCGCTGGCAGACAGGACGTAATCCAACTGTCCGACGGGATGCTGTGCCAGGGTGCTCTGAGTAACTTGACTCGCTACTTGCCCGAGGTCCGTGCCCATCAGTTGCTTCTCCGAAATGACATCGCACCCAGAACAACCGTTAGCGATGGCCGTGTTTGCCGCTTTCTCACGGGTTTGGGCAGCCTGGCTGGGGGAGTAGTGCTGAACGGCGATTTTGGCCTTTGCCCCGCTGTTCGCTATGACGTAGTTTCCAACAGCGATGCCCTGTTCAGTCGGGTCGACTCCGGCATTGCCGGCCGACGGGTAATCCACCGGCGCGAAGCCACTATTAGCGCAGAAAACGCACGCGACATAGATGCCAGCGTCGTGCGCTGTCTTCAGTGCCTGAGGAATTGCTGAGTCCGGAACTGCAATGGAGATGATAGCGTCGGGTTTCTGTTGGACAAGTCGTTCCATTCCACTCGCCCAACCCTGCGGACTGAATTTCCCGTCCTGGACGATAACCTTCCACCCGAGTTTCTCCCCAGCTGATTGAAGTGCCGCTACTGCTCGCTCCTGGTCCGGGGCACCGGCTAGGCCGAGAGGCAATACACCCAGCGTCTTGTTCTTGGGTGCGGTCACCGGCGTGCCGCCCGCGTAATTACCCGTGAGAGTCTTCGGGACGGTCTGAAATGGCTCAAGCGCCTTCTTGGCAGCCGCCACCTCGGACGTGCCATCGCCGTTTGAGGAACTGCCTGTTGCACTACCGGCGGCCGAACAACTGGAAACCGTGAGAACCAGCGCTGTAGCGGCAAGCGCCACCCTTAATAGTCTATTCACTCTCTTAGAGCCCCTTTGCTGCTTGAGATATTTGTGATGCGTGTCAACTCGCGCACGGGCTAGTCCGATCCACTCCGTTATGGTGTCAGGTCAGCCAGATGCGTAGTGCTAAATAGTACAACCTTCTTGTCAGACTAATCAATTGTCTGATTATGCTGATTCAGTTGGTATCGCGCCGTCCCGTGCGCTGGCCACATCCTTCGACGCTAAGGCTCCGCATGAGTGGACTCGCCTGAATACAATCCATCGGCACCTACCAACTCCGCGGGGTGGCAGAGCCAGCCACACATGGACGTTCATGCCAGGGCTTCGGATCAGCGCCGACGTGTGGTCCGCTTATCCGGCACGGACATACATGGGCTACTGCGACCGACCGACGCAGCCAGCGAGCCACCGACTGCGGTGACGATGCCGACGATTTTCTGTTCCCGCGAACCGTATTGCAGTGCTGACCATGCGGCCGAGGTTCATTGTCCCGGGCAGTGACGACAGCAATCCCCAGGAACGAATGGACCGCGAGCTTGTGGAACCGCGAGCTTGGCCGAATGATTGGACGTGTTCGCCTCCCGGTTAAATCGCCATACCGCACAGACCGCGCCTGGTGTTCATGAGGCTCCTGCAACTCGCCACCGGCCCCGACCCGGTGCGCTACCGAGAAGTGATCTCCACCTATCCGTAGCGCCCGGGCGGTCCGGCGCTAGGGCACCTCGCCTCGAACGCATCCGCCCGGACCGACCGCGGGCGACACCCCGAGTTCCGCGGTCGGTAGAGAGCCCAGTCGAGGGCAACCACCTCGGAGCAACCCGAAACAACTCGAAACTTCTTACGTGTTCATGCCAATGAGTCAGCCAGGATTGCCTCGGGAGCTTCGCAGTTCGGCAGTCGCCTTGTCGTCGATTCTCAGCCCTTCGGGATCGAGTTGCGGGTCTCCACTGATCACCACTCCGAAGTTGCGAGCCGCTCCTTCAACGCTCACATATTCGTTTCTAACGTCGGCAAGTACTCGATCGGGTTCGCGGGCATATGGGTCGCCCCAGCCACCTCCGCCGTTCG
Organism: Arthrobacter sp. BGA-UO-ETr-C19; assembly: GCF_059568005.1. Taxonomy (NCBI): domain Bacteria; kingdom Bacillati; phylum Actinomycetota; class Actinomycetes; order Micrococcales; family Micrococcaceae; genus Arthrobacter; species Arthrobacter sp. BGA-UO-ETr-C19. The sequence continues at coordinate 15,948 of NZ_JCAQPC010000009.1, read as the reverse complement.
TCTGGTATCGGAACACGCTGCCGGCCTCGGTGACCCATACCGGACTAGAGGCAAAGTAAGAATAGGTTCCATTTTCGGCGTCCAAGAACTTGCCTTCGGGATCTAGAACTCCTGCGACGGGGATTGAATCCGCATATACGTCTTGTGACTCACCTACGAGATGAACCGGTTGCCGCTCTCCGTCCTTAGGAGGAAAGATCCAGACCGCACCCACTGCGCCGGAGCGGCCACCGTTTGCTCCGACTCCAGTGGGCCTCTTGAGCCTGAATGGCGAGCTGTAGTGACTTGCGGCCGTCAGGAAGACCGAGTCCTTGCGTGTGGCGGCACCGCCGCGATTGTACCCAGGACCACCCGTATCAGCGGCGAACTCTTTGCGGAGAACCACACATGGAGTGTCGTGTTCGATTTGCTCGGCCGATGGCTCCAACCCATTGTCTTTATATGCAGCAACGTACGAGTCGGCGTCACCGACCTTGGTTGCTCCCCATGGACCGTGCTCACCTCCGAGTTGCGCACCGTTGGTCCACGCCGTCCCGTCGTCCCGGGTGCCCCAGCCATTATGGACGCTGTTTGAGCCATAGTCCCCACCGATACCGTTTTCACCAAGAATAGGATTCATCGCGCTGAGGACTGCCGTAAGGGCGGTGGACATAGCCTCGAAATACAACAAGGTGGGCCCCGTCGGCGGCAAAGCCGAGAGGAGCGAGCCTGGGGGTATTGCAATATCAATATTGCGCCAGGTTCCCGAGGTGAGCGGAATCGACGGATCGAGCAACATTGTCAGCGCGGCACCTACGGCCGTCTTTGCCTCCAGGATCGTGCCGTTGATGCTAGAGCGAGCTTGGGCCGATGTCCCAGAGAAATCAGCCTCGATGTTGTCGCCATGTTTGCGGATGGTGACGCAGACGGTGAACTCAACTGAATCATCGACGCCGTCGGCGTCCATGACTGAAGTTCCACGATAGTCGCCATCTGGAATGGCCCGTATTGCGTCGCGCATAAGTTCGGCCGACACATCACATGAGTAGCGGAAAGTGCCATGGACCGCGTCGAGGCCATACTTTTCGACGTTCTCGAGCAACAGACGCTCGCCGAGCTTCAGTTGCTGATAGATGCTCCAGAAGTCGGGCACCAGAAGCTGCGGAAAGCGAGTGTTGTCCCAAATCAGATTGAAAGTCGACTCCACGGGCTCTTCCGCGTGCCAAAGCAAGGTCGGCGAGATTGCAAGCCCGGCTTCATAGACACTCGTCATTGTGCCAGAGAACCCGCCTGGCACGGAGCCACCCATATCGAGTTGATGTGCGCGAAGATTAATGAACGCGATTATTCTGTCACCTAAGAAGACAGGACGGGTGAAGCACATGTCGTTTACGTGTGTCGCGACTCGATACGGGTCATTGCAGATCAGCACGTCTCCGGGTGTCAGATTTTCCGGGCCGAACTCCGCAACCATGTTGGCGACGGCGTCCGGCATGGTACCGATGAATCCGACGAGAGCGTTGCTGACCACAGGCTGTGAATAGTCAAATTCTGGAGGGCCGCTGATTGTGCAGGCAAAGTCGTAGTAGTCGCGGATAATAGGGGAGAACGCCTGTTGAAGTAGGCCAGTGGACATGTGTTCCACTGCATATCTGAGGCGATTCAGCAGGATGGACGCACTGAATCGATCGCAGTCGTACCTAGCCGAGAATTCCGCATCGTCGAGTTCACGGATCCTTCGGTCATCTCCTGATTTGGTCTGCAATTCTTCTGAAGAGATGGTCGCATTGGACATATCTAACCTCATTCCATCGTGATAGCGAGTTCGCCGCAGCGCCCGACGGTCATCGTCTGGCCCGCAGTCATGAAGGTGGTTGAAGACTGCTCGCGAATGATTGCAGGGCCGAGGATCACGTCGCCGCGACGCAGGTCCTGTCGCTCGTATACGAGCGCTTCAATCGAGCCCACCTGATCGCCGTCAATCTCGCCAAGAAACTCAAGTGTTGTGCTGCGAATAGGCGTCAGAGGGGAGTCGGCCGAACGGACCGGTAGCTCTGGATATGCGACCTTGGGTGTCTCAAGTGTTGCCTGCACCCGGTAGGTGACAGCTTCCACCTCATACTCATCGAATCGGTTGCCGTACCGCTGCTCGTAGGCGTCGTGGAACGCTGTGAGAATCGTGCCCACGTCGCCGGCGTCCAAGGTTTTGAACGGCATCGGAACGAATGGCGTGTCCCAGCTCTGACCGACCAAGTGCCCATCGAAAGTTCGCTCGAATGTCGCTGACGTATTCCCCAGCTGCTTTTTGAGCTGATTCTCCAAATCAACGTAGATCGCATCAATTTTTTCCATGCTCTCTGGACCCAGGATTGTGTAGGCGCTTGAAGCGACGGTGAACACTTGATCTGCAGAGAGCAGACCCAGCGCAGAGAATAGGCCCGGGTGCGGAGGCACGATTACCTGTTTGCAGTGGAGCTGCCCGAGCGCCGCGGGAAGGAGCATTCCTCCAGCGGCTCCGTAAGCGAACAAGGTGTAGTCACGGGGATCGATACCGCCACGAATCGCGACGTTGAAGATCCCCTCAGCAATGTTGTGAACAGCCATCTCGAATGCGTATCGAATGCTCCGGGCCGGACTAAGATCTACCTCAAGGTCTTCGAAAGCCTTTCGAGCTAGCTCGCGATCCAGCTTCATCCGACCGCCTGCGAATTCGGACGCATCGATGATTCCGATCATCAAGCACGTGTCCGTTGTCGTGGGGCTCGTCCCACCGAGTCCGTAACACGCGGGGCCCGGATTGGACCCGGCGCTCTCGGGTCCGACAAGGATCTCACCCACGGAGCCAACTTTGACGATGCTGCCTCCGCCAGCCCCGATTGCCGAAACCCCAACCGCCAACGTGTTGACAACCAGATCCTGCTCGAGTTCTACCGTGGTGTCAACGAAGGGCATGCCATCAGTCACCAAACTGATGTCGCATGAGGTGCCGCCAACGTCGGCGCAAACCAATTGCCCTTCGCCGATCATCGCGCCCAGATGCGCGGACGCAACTGCGCCAGCGGACGGTCCCGAGAACACGACCCGGAAGGGTTGCTCCATCGCGTGCTCGACGGGTATCAGGGTCGCAGCAGAGTCGGCGAAATTCAGCTGGCCCCCAAATCCCACGTCTTGCAGTCCGCTCGAGAGAGATTGTGCATAGTCGGTATACATAATCTTCATGAGGACATCGATCACTGTGGTCGATGCTCTGGGATATTCCTTCGCCAGGGGCGACACTTCGCTCGACACCGAGCACGCCACATCACCCAGAACCTCTTGCACCAGTTGCCGAAGTCGTATTTCGTGAGTGGGATTGATGTAGGAGTTGAGAAGGCAGATAGCAACACCAGCGACATTGCACCGCGCGAGCACTTCCAACTGCTGGCGGGCTTGTTCCTCGTCGAACTCGAACAGAACTTCGCCGTCTGCGGTGATCCTTTCCCGGATGCCGCGGCGAAGATAACGAGGAACAAGCGGACGAGCGGCGTCCCCGAAAGATCGCCGCCAGTGGGGGTTCAACATGGCGCCCGGTGGCCTCCAGACACTGCCCATGTCGAGCATGTCGCGATGACCCTCAGTTGTGAGAAATGCAATCTTCGGCAGGTTTCGAGTGATCACGGCGTTGAGCCCGTGGGTGCTCGCATGATTGAAAACCTCGGAACGCTCTACTCCAAGTTCGGCACCACCACGGATGACCGGGCCATAGACCTGAGAGTAGTCCGTCGCAAGCTTTGCGGTTCGAATCTCACCATCGAGAAAGGCGACCACGTCCGTAAACGTGCCACCAACGTCAACTGCGAACACTTCATTGTCTCCTTGACTTTGATAAGAGGGTTGTTGCTGCGGCGGGAAGAACTTTCACTCAGCCGGCGCTGGCACGGCCGCGGCGAGGAATTGGCACGCGCGAAATCGAGTGAAGACAGGCCTGGCACTTGACGACGTTGAACCAACCGCCCTCGCTGTTTACGGCATATGAGCTCAACTGATCTTTCCCGCATTCCGGACAAAGACCCGCGATAGCTTCTCGTTGGAGAGAAAGGACTTTAGTGTCCGTCTCTGGATCTGTACGCAATGAAAGCTCCCGTGTAGATGTGGACGATCTTTGGACGCCGATGACCCTGTTTGTCTGACAAAGTTTAAAATCGCAGCACGAGTAGGAATCATGATTTGTTGCGTCTGTCTGACAAGCTTAGGCATGATCGATGGAAGGCGCAAGGGTTCGCGTTGACTGACTACGGAGGGCTCAACCTGAACCCACTCACCCTGCATTTTCAGTGGTGATGTCATCGCCCGCCTTTAGAGTGATCACCCAGCTTTTTGCGGCCGACACCCGAGATAGTCAACAGGTACTCGATCCTGTCAACGAGCGGGGCGAGGAGTTCAGTATCGATCCGCTCGGTCACTTCCTCGATAATGGCGCTCATTACATCGATCCGCCCGCAGCACCCCTACGGGGTCACCCGAACCGCCACGCCCGGACGGCGCGCCATACGGTGTGGAGAGCTCGACGCCCGTCAGGCCCGGGAAGCGCTCCTACAGGGCATGGAGATCGAGGCCCGGCTCAGGAGCCCAGCATGCGGCTGTCTCGCGGCGGCCTACAAGACACGAAATCCGATCTGGTGAAGTGGACCGGAGCATTGGCTCGGAGGGCGGACGGCGGGCTCTACGGGTAAGGGACGGAGTAATGGTTACGGCCGAGGCGCCATTCAGGCCATCCACCTCAATGCGCAGCATCGCAGCAGTGCCCTGCGGAATAGCCTTCGGCGCCTTTCGACTCGCCCTTTGCCTTGAAGGTAGGCGCATATAACGAGGCAGAGCGTACGGAGTTCAGCTTCCTTCTCCGGCTCCACGTCGTCGTAATCGAAGAGAGTGGCCTGGACGTTCAACTCAGGGATGAAGGCATCCATCCGTGGCTCACTCAGATAATTGCTGTGCGGTCCCTGCCGAAGCTTCTGCTAACGTGGACACCGTGCAGCCAGGCGTCGCCGATGGAACTGACTTCAGCCAGAGTGAAGTTCTCGTTGAACACCTCGGCGACAACACGATGGAGCATGGCTTTGATGTCTATCGTCACCATGACAGTCTCTCAGTGCTTCCAGCCTGGGACGATGGCGAGCCGTAGCCGGTACCTTCGTTCCACGCTAGATACGCGATTCTCTCGCCCAATGACGACCCCTGGTAGAACGCCGATAATTTAGATTCTGTAAAGCTGGCCGACGGTGCTAACCTGGCTGGCCAATCCCGAACACAGGCAGCAGTGCAGAAACGAACCCCACACCGTCGACTATGAGCGTCCAGGCCAGAACGGGAAGCGCGAGTTTGAGATCCTTGCACCAGCGTGTCGCTATGGTGACCATTCCTCCAAGTGCGACGACACCCACTAAAGTTCCGATGCTGTTGTTTGTAAGCACCCCGATCACAGGAAAAGCGGCTGTGAGGAGGCACAGGCCAACGCTCCAGAGTATGCGCCGATTTCTGATCTTGGCTTCTGCCAAGGCGTTATCCGAAGCAGCTGCCTTCCCAAGGGCCTCCTGCAGTTGGCTTGCGAGCTCTGCGTTTGCCTTTTCGATTTCTAGTTCACGGATTCTAGCCTCACGAGCCTGATCGTATGCCTCACCGGCCTCGACCGTCACCCGGGCCAGGGCATCGTTTTGGCGGTCCTTTTCCTGCTGCATCATGGCGTCGACTCGCTTAGTTCTCGCAGCAAGAACGGCGGCAGCAATGACGGTGGATGACGACGTGGTTTCAAACTCATCCAGCATCTCTGGCAAAGAAAGCATCATCTGAGCATGCCGGAGATCCATGTCTGACCCACCTTGGTTCGGGGAAAGCTGGGCGGCGAGCCTCATAGCAAAATCCCCTGGGAATCGCGCTGGTAGCTGCCACATGGCTTCTTCAGCGAACTGGCCAGCTGCCGCCGATGCTAGATCTCGCAAATTCTCCTCAGGAGCACTGATAGATACGACAGTCGTCCACTGGGGAAGGCTCAATGTCAGGGACACCCTGTCCGATGAGATGGAGGCATATGCCGGCGCCATCTGGCGATCACTAGTTATTATCCAAGACCCAGGCCAATTCTTGGATTGCTCGCGGCTTCTGCGCCGCCAAGCCATTGCCATGGTGTCCGCGTCCCTCTCGATGGCATAGCTGGAGCGCCAGGATCGAGGACCCTTCTCGATCTGCTCCTGCAAAGCAGCTAGGCACCTTGCGACCCTGTCGGCAGACAAGTCATTGTTGTGGTGCCTGACGGTCGCACCCCACGAGACTAAGTCTTCTTCCAGACGTTCGCACGTGGCCATCATTTCGCTTAGGTTCTTGTATGTGCCATCCTTTAGGGCTGCTATACAAATCCCATGGATTTGGTCTTCGACCAGCGTGGCATAAAATTCGACCCTGGTGTTCCGATTGTGAGCTTCCCGGACGCGCTTCTCGACCTCCGGAATCTCTCGCTTCAGAAGTTGGTAAAGCTCATCGAGCGAATGCTGGCACACAACGACATCCCAACCAGCGGCCACCGCGCTGCGGATAGTCAATTCCGTGTCACGCCGGTCCGCCTTCCTACCAACCAGGGACAGAAGCACTGGCGTGTCTAAAATCGCGCGCTGACCTTCCGGGCTTCCGATTTCGCTCGTAATGTCAGCGCCGGAACGTCCGGAGACATAAGAATGAAGGATGCAGCCAGTCGTGATGAGGCTGACTAGCTCCTTCCCGAAGGGGTCAAGCGGATCTAGTGCTGCAAGGGCTAGCGACTTCAGCAGTTCGACCACTTCTTCATTGCTGCTGACATCGTCGAGATAGCTGAGGATGTCAGCGGATCTAACCTCTCTAGGCGTGATCTGGCCGTGGATGAGTTGCTCCACTTCCCCCATGTACGCTGCTTGCGACTTCTCGATTCCCACGATCAGTGCTTTCACCAGCTGGTTCAGCCAAAGAGCGGCCTCTGTACTGTCGGGCTCGTATCCCAATCCTTCACGGCTTCGAATTCTTAGATCAGCCATGACGCGTTCACGAAGGTCTGCAACCCAGTCCCCATGGCGTTGAACATCGGCTAGTCCCTCGGCCGTCAGGAACCATTCGGCGGACTCGTTAACTCCGACCAGCCGGAGCTCCTTACCAAGGGAAAGAGCAGAATTGATCTGCCCCGGTGTGGGCTGACTCCCGGGCCACATCTTCGATACCGCCTGACGAACGTCCTCGGATCTGGCGCGCTGGGCGCGGCGCAGAAATTGGCATGCGGCTGCACACAGGAGATCCGCTTCAGTTGAGGGGCGGGAAGACTTAAGGACGCGTTGGATGGCAGAGAGAAAGCCGATGGCGCCCGGGCCGGTTTCGTCTGGTTCAGTTGCGACATCAACGATTGCGGTCATGAAAGCCCCCTAAAGTACCCCGACTCGGGGAATTACAGCAGTGTCATTTATTTTAGCCAACATGGGCGTGGGAGAGGCGCGACATACGTTTTACTGGGTATGGTTCGCCGACAGCGCAAGACGATAATTCGTCTCGTCGCCTAGGAAGCGGTTACATGAAGTGAAGTCATCAACCATTCGCGAATGAACTCCAATTTATTGGAAGGACATGCTGAACCAAGAGTCCTTGCCAACCAGCGGGATATTCACCTGCGCTCTTCCGATCGTCAATTCGATGGTTCTGCCCTGCGGAAGTACCGTGAAGCCGCAGGCTCGATAGAAGGACGCGGACTCAGGTCCTGTCACACCATAAAGCCGCTTGAAGCCCTGCATTTGCACAAGCAGTTCCTTCATAAGCGCTTGGGCGACTCCCCGCCGACGACAATCTTTTCGAACAGCCAAGCTGTAGATCATTGCATGGTCCCTGATACCCTGGCCTGCCTCTGATGCTGGGAGTCCATGGCTGACGTAGGCTCGTATCTGCTCGGCTGCGGTGCCTGCATGCAGGGCTCCTACCAGCCCCTCGTCGTCCCGAACGGTCAGTATGTACGACGGGAACCCTTTGAGGGGATCTATCGCACGAGACAGCAAAGAGAATCTATTGACGTCGTGAATATGGGCGGCGAAAAACGCCTCGATTTCCGACCGGTCGGCGTCAGCGTTCACCCGGTCCACTTGAGCGGAGAGCACCTTGGGTGTCCTGTCATTTGGTCTCGGTGGCGACGGGAAGATCAATCGATGGGCAGTCACCCGCCCACTGCCGCCAATCAAAATCAGGACACATCCACGTAGCCGGCGGGCAGGCCTATCGAGTGCTTGGAGAAGGGCGTGAAGGGGGTAAACGGTGTAAAGGGGGTGAAAGGCGTGAACGGCGTGAAATGCGACGGCGCATGAACCTTCTTAAGGAAGCGATCGCCTACGAGCGTCCCGAGATACCTTTTGGTCGAAACTCCGCACACGTCGTCATTGTTCCAAGCAAGCCAGCCGATCCATTGGGCATTTGGGCCAAACAGGTTCTTGTCATCCTTGCTGGTACGGAACGCGACCCAGCGCCCAAGCGAATCGAAGTAGTAGATAGTCATAGATCTCCTGAGGTAGTCCGATTGCGATTAACTTAGCTCATGGGACCGACATTTTGCGGGGATGCGGTATGAGGGCCGTTGAGGCGCGATCTGCTTTACCAGAGCGCCATGGGTGCTTCAAAACGCGCTGAACATTCAGATGGGCTTTGCACCGATGAACGTCCAAGACAGGTTTGAGCCAATAAACGGCGCCTTCATGCCGCCCTTCGCGCGCTAAAGCCCGCACACACTCAGTTAGGCGCGGACGCCGAGATCGGCCGAAGATCCAGGAAGTGGCGAAACTCCGGCCAAATAGCGGTTGGCCGAAGTTCCATGACCAACCCTGCAGGGTGAACCTTGAGGTTGACTGGGAATCCGGGGGAGGGGAGAGGGCCCACTTCACGTGACTTGACGGAGGTACTGGTAGACCGTTTCCCGGCTGATTCCGTAGTCCCGGGCGAGCACGACTTTCGGGATGCCTGTGCCGGCGTGCTGGACCAGCTCTGCTGCCCGTTCTGGGGTCAGGGTTTTCTTTCGTCCTTTGTAGGCGCCGCGCTGCTTGGCCAAGGCGATTCCCTCACTTTGGCGTTCCCGGATCAGGGACCGCTCGAATTCGGCGAAGGCTGCCATGACCGAAAGCATGAGGTTGGCCATCGGAGAGTCCTCTCCGGTGAAGACCAGCTGTTCCTTGAGGAACTCGACCCGTACCCCGCGTCTGGTGAGGCCTTGGACGAGGGCGCGGAGGTCATCGAGGTTGCGGGCGAGACGGTCCATGCTGTGCACGACCACAGTGTCGCCGTCGCGGACGAACCGCAGCAGCTCGGTCAGCTGCGGCCGCGACACTGTCCCTGCCCGAGGCCTTGTCGCTAAAGACCCGGTCCAGGGTCTGGCCCTCGAGCTGGCGCCGCTCATTCTGATCCACCGCACTTACCCGGATGTACCGATGCGCTGACCGCTCACGGCAGCCTCCAATCCTCGACCTTGTGAGAAAGAGTGTCAGCGTCCTGACCGAACACGTCAAGACACCCGCGTCCAGCGCTGCCCGGGCCTGCATCCGATGCGGTACGCCGGGACAACGTCCATCGGTAGGGAACAACCCTGTCATGGTGCGTTGCACCCTGGCCAGAAGAGAGCCTGCCAAGTACAAAAATGAGAAGCGCCTACCGTGGCTACCGATTACGACGAAGTCCGTTCCGACGTCAAGGAATCCAGGACAGCTCCCTGGAGGCACTGAAGTCTGCCAGCGCCCCCGATGCCCGCAGCGTCGTTACTGAGCTGGACGAAGCCGACGCCCTCGACGAAGGGCTGACGCCCGGCGGGGAAATCGTCTCCGAGGAACTCATCGTCCAGGTCATCCCGCAGGGCAAGGATGAGTTCACCTGCTCGTCCTGTTTCCTGGTCCGGCACCGGTCCCAGCTCGCCAGTGAACGAAACGGCCAGTTCTACTGCATCGAGTGCGAAGGCTGACACCCCCGGCGGCTCGCGCACTGACGGGTCACCTCGTCTGCGAAGAGGAGTCAGCCGGCCGACGGCCGGTAAACGGACTCCAAAATGATGCATTGGATGCAATATGCAGGGTTTAGCTTTACATAACGCCGATTATCGGCGTCCGGGAATGGGACCAAAACAGCCGCCAGAACTGGTCCGGCTGCAGTTCAGCTGGGGCCTTCGTCGCTTGTGCTTCCGTTGAAAAGCGGAAGCAAGGGTCGTGCCGCGCTCCTGAAAACTTAGGAAGCCTGTCAGCAAATGCTGACAGGCTTCCTGGGAGTGGAAACATCCACAGCAAGCATATGCACCACCGGGGCCCGGCAGTTTAGAGCCGGTTCGGTCCGGGGCGTCTGCCGCCTGCACGCTGCGCTCAGTCTCCGTGTCACTGCGTGTGGGCTCTCAGGCTGGCGGACCCCGTGGCCCCGGAGCGCCGGTCGACACTCCCGGGTGTTCTGACACGCCGCTGGTTTTCGGTGGATACCGGGAAGGCAGTAGTTCACAGCCTCCAGTCCGGGCGGGCCGGTTCCGGTGGACATGCTGTGTTCAGCCGTTGCCGGTGACATTTGCTGCTGCTCGAGGTGTCGGCACCTGCCCTTACGATGGTCAGCCCAGTCGAAGGAACAGGTGGTCTCACGTGAACGAAGAAGGCAGTGGCAAGGCAACCCGTGTACAGGTCGCGGGATTGTGGATTGTGGATTGCGGCATGCAGTCTTGCCTTGGCGCTGCTCCGCACCGTCTTCGACGTGCTCGAAGTGATGGGACGGTGAGCGGCGGGCTGTACGGTTTTCCTTGATCACAGTAGTTGAGTTCTGCTCCTCACATCCGCTTCGTAGCCGCTGGGCGGCCCTGCCCAAACTCCGTACGGCAGGGCCCCGCGGGTCCGGCAGCCCCCGACACCCGCTGCCGGAACGCCTGCATCGGGAGGAGCTGCGCATCCTCTAGTTTCGCCTCTGCTTCAGCTCGACCGCTGAGCCGGCTACAAGCTCAGCGGCGCTCTTCTTAGCCGGCCGTGGCAAGAGGGAAAGAGGTGTACACGAATGTCGCCGCTTGGGGTTGCGCATTTCGAAGGTCGTGAATGCTGTCCCTCAATATGATCGAATCTCCAACCCCGAGCGTCACCTCGCCGTCCTGCAAAATGACGATCAATTCGCCGCTAAGCATCGTAATCACGTGCAGAGAAGGGTCACTGTGCAGATCCGGCTCAGCAGGGGCATCACCGTTTTCGGCCGGAATGGTAATCATCCGAACGACGGCTCCGTCAGTTGGAGCAGCTGGCCCCAACGCCCATTCGTCTTTGGGCAGGTCGTTCGGCCCAGCGGGAATATCGCGCTGCTGCCACAGCTCCTGCAGCAGGATTCCATTGGGAAAACGGGTGCAAGGCAGGGTTCTTTCGTCAGCCACTACCGTTGACTCGGCGGCGCCGTTGACACCCACGATAATGCGGCGGGCCGAGGGGTTAAGATCAGTGTTTTCTGGTTGCACAGATATTCCTTACATACTGCATGCGCGTGGGGTGGAATTTGGGACCGAATCATCAGGGACAAGGGATGGATGCCTTCCGTGTCCCCGGGATCTGATCTGGTGGGGCATCAGCGAATGACGCTGATGTGAACAGCTGAGACCGCGCAGGGCTTGTCGGTCGGATTCCGCCAGGCGTGCTTGGTGCCATGTTGGATGATGGTGCCCACCTGCCTCAAGATCGTCTCGCCCTTGTCCAGCAGAAGGCGCGCGCCTCCGGCTGGAATCACGGTGACGACATCGACATGTGTACCGAAGTCAGACTGTCTGTCCGCCGTCGACGACCATCGCGGCGCCGGTAGCGAATGAGGACTCATCGGAGGCTAGCCAGGCCACTGCGGCGGCGATCTCGGATGGGTAGCCTAGGCGTCCAATTGGCTCTTGGGCGATCATGGCGTCCCGTTTCTCCTGGAGGCCTTCAGTGGCGCGGTGGATCAGGCCCGTGTCGATAATCCCTGGGCAAATCGCGTTGATGCGGATACCGGATGTCGCGTACTCAAGTGCTGCCGACTTCGTAAGTCCAACCACTCCGTGTTTGGCGGCAGCGTAGGCAGCCACTCCGTTAAAGCCCTTGATCCCAGCGCCTGAGGCGGTGTTCACGATCGATCCCCCGCCGGACTCGAGCATCAAGGAAAGTTCGTACTTCATACAGATGAAGACACCGCGAAGATTCACCCTGACAATGCGGTCCCATTCATCCTCGCCGATCTCCGCCGTCGTCTTGAAGGGTTGCTCAATACCCGCATTGTTGAAGGCGATATCGATGCTGCCGAATTCGTCCGTAGCGGTCTGAAGCGCGGTCTGGACCTGTTCGCTTTCGGTGACATCACAGGTGACCCACAGGCCCTTTCCTCCGGCCTCGGTGATCAGGCGTGCAGTTTCCCGGCTTCCTTCTGCGGACAGGTCTGCTACGACGACGTTCGCGCCCCGCTGAGCAAACGTCAGTGCTGTGGTCCGGCCGATATCGCCGGCGCCGCCGGTCACAAATGCAGTCTTGCCGGCGAGTGTTCCCTCGTAGTTCATGATTTTCTCTCAATTCCTAAAGCTCAAAATTGTTTGAAGCGGATGGCAGGCATTACCCCGCGGTCCCGGTTCGGGGACGCCGGTGGGACAGGTGCGCGTCGAAAGCGGGCGTTAGGGGGTAAGGGCGGGTTGCTTGCGTTCCCCGACCTCACGAACGTCGGTTTCGATTTCCTCTAGAGTGCGTCCCATGGTCTCTGGCACGAAGCGCATGACGAAGATCAAGGCGAGTACATTCAGGACGGCGAATATTCCGAAGGTGGTGCTCGAGCCGATCATGTCGACCGCGACTGGGAACAGCATGGAGACCAGTGCGTTGGTGGCCCACAGTGCCGCAACTGCAAGCCCCATGGAGAACCCTCGGATCGGCAAAGGGAATATCTCTGAGAGAACCAGCCAAGCTGTGGTTCCCAGGAATCCGGTCATAGATGCGCTGACGCAGAGGAGAAGCGCCAGTATGAGGTATGAGCGGAAGTCCGACTGAGGGAGGAAGTACGCAAGTGCCAGAGCGGCGTGTGAAATCGTGACACCGGTGTAGCCGATCGCCATCATCCGTCGCCGGGGCGTGAAGCCTAGAAGCCAGATTCCCAGAAGGGTCATGACGATAAGTTCGACACCGACTACCAATGAGGCGATCAGTGCCGCCGAGTCCGCGAGGCCGCTGTCGGCAAGAACAGTCGGGGTGTAGTAATTAACGACGTTGGTGCCAGTCGTCTGCTGGGTAATCGCCAGCACGATCCCGATCCCCAGAATACGACGCATCCACGGGCTACCCCGCAGCAGCCGGACCGATCCGGAAGTCGAAGTCGTTTTCGTGTCATCCCGTTCCACGATCTCGATAATCTCGCGGTACTCGACGTCAGCGGTGTGCTTGTCCCGAAGCCGAAGCAGTGTGCGGTGCGCCTCTTCAAACCGCCCCTTGTGCGCGTACCAGCGAGGGGTGTCCGGCAGGAAAAACATCCCCGCGAACAGGGCGATGGCCGGGATCGCCGCGATTCCGAGCATGTACCGCCACACAAGGGGGTCGTGGATAGTAAGGTCCAGGGCCACGTTGGTAGTGAAGGCCAGGAAGATGCCGACCACGATCATCAGTTCGTTGATGGTTACGACACGGGCGCGCCGCTCCGGCGGTGCCAATTCGGCGAGATAAACGGGGCACGTCACTGAAGCGCAGCCCACGCCGAAACCTAGAACGATTCGGGCAACAACCAGGAGAGTCACGGTCGGGGCGAGAGCGCATCCGAGGGCTCCGATGAAAAAGATCACCGCGCAGATTAGCAGTGTTCGTTTGCGGCCCACGTGGTCAGCGAGCGGACCGCCGAGCAACGCGCCCAGCGTCGCCCCTGGGAACAGCAGTGATGTCACGACGAGCCCGGACTCGAATGCGTCAAGGTTCAGATCTTGGCGCATGTAAAGAAGGGCTCCGGAGATGACGCCCGTATCGAGGCCGAATAGGAGTCCACCCAGCGTGGCGATGGCGATGATGCGGGACATGGTCTTCTTCGCAGTAACCCGCTCTAGCGGCGGGGACATGGCGTTTTCAGGCATACGTTTCTCCTGGGGATCTTCATTGATTCTTGTAAGTACTTTGACTGTGTGCCATTGACCCTGAGTTGGTGCGGCCGCGCGGCAAAGGTTGCGAACGAGTTCAATCCGCTGTGTGCGGGCAAGCGCCCTAATACCTCTGGTCCTGATGTTCCGGTTCTGGTGAGCGGCACGACGGTGCGTTGTGAACTGCTCCTTCTCGATGTGAGCGGGCAAACACGCGACCGCAGCTGCTTCGTCGGCACATTCCGGTTAGGTACCAGGCTGGGCAGCCCTGCTGCTTCGGCCTACCGACCTCAGACAGCAGTAGTGATGCCGGCAGGCAAGCGCCGTGAATCTCGTGATTCGGGGTGGTAAAGCAATGAATCCTCCTCATTGAAGACATAGCCGGATGCTCACATGGGTATAGCGCGCTTTGTTGGGGCAGTAAACGGGACGGCCGACGAGTTCCTCAAGGGGACGACGACGCTGTGTGTTCCACAACACTAGAGCGCTCTTCGGGTTTAAGTCAAGGGTTGAGTAAAAGATATTGCATCTTCGTTCAGTGCTGGGACAAGATGAACCTATGCCCCTTTCCCCTGCGCTCTCAGCTGATGTCGGCCGGCACAACATGTCCTTGGTCATGGCTGCCGCGGCGGAGCACGAGCCCTGCGCGCGGAGCGAGATTCGGGTGCGGACAGGGCTTGTCAGCGGGACTGTAACGACGATGGTCGAGGAGCTTATCGCGCGCGGCCTTCTCATCGAGAGCGGGAACGCGCAAGGAAGCAGGGGCCGGCCCCGGAGGCTCTTGACCCCGGCGCCGGATCGCGTTCGCACTGTCGCAGTCCAGCTTTTCCCCGGGACAGTAGCCGGAGAAGTCCGCGATTTCGCCGGGCAGATCCTGTGGACCGAGACCTGGGAGCACAGCACGGCACGCGGGGATACCCAAGGGTTTGTAACCGTACTGGCGGGGATGCTCGATGCCGCGGCACAGCGTGCCTCGACCGCCCCCAACGCGTGGGTCACCGAACCGGTGATAATCGTGCCGGCCATCGTGAAATCAGACTCCCGCATTGTCGCTGCACTGCCCCTGGGCCTGAAGGACGTCGACCTTCGGGCTCCTTTGATCCGGTCGCTGAAGCATCCCCGGAGTCTGAGTTTCATCAATGACGGCGGACTCAGTGCTCTGGCAGAGTATTCCGCCCGCCCGCTCGAGGGCCGTCCCCGGACCATGGCCTACGTTGGCGCCCGCCACGAGGGCGTCGGCGGGGGGCTCGTCATCGACGGGGCCCTCTACGGGGGATCACACGGGTTGGGCGGACTAGTCGGCCACATAAGTGTGGACATGAGCGGCCCCGCGTGCAGTTGCGGTGCACGCGGGTGCCTCGAGCTCTACCTCAGCCTCCCGGCCCTCCTAAACCGGGCGGGCCTTGACCCCTCTCATTCCCTGGCCCAGCTAATTGAACGGCTTGACGAAGATGACACCAGAGCCCGCACAGCCCTAGATGAGGGAAGCCGAGCCCTGGCGGCAGCAATCGGCACCATGAGCAACTACACCGACATCGACCTCGTGGTACTCGGCGGCATCCTGCCCCCGCTGTTCCCCTGGCTCGAACCGCAACTCACCGACTTCATCAACACGCGAGCCCAGATGGTGCCCCAATTCACCCCCGAAGTCACCCTCGCAACATACGGATTAGAAGCACCCAAAAGAGGCGCGTGGCTCCACGCCCGAAACTCCATCCTCGACAATCCCTCCGAAGTCCCTTACCTCTAACAAGGACTGGTCAAACGGGACTGTAAGAAAAACGGTGTGTGAGGGTCCGGCCTGATCCGAAAGGAGACGGCCGTGTCAGAGTCCACGACCGAGATGACAGGGGTGATGATCGATCCTGTGACGGGAGAGATCATCG
>NZ_JCAQPC010000008.1:0-310057 GCF_059568005.1 Arthrobacter sp. BGA-UO-ETr-C19 | reverse complement strand
CGGGAAAGCTCGGCACCGTAGCTGCCGGTGCCCTCAACTCCAACACCAACGATTTGCCCGAAACCGGCGATGAACTGAATGATCTTCCGGTAACCGGACCCGACGGCCAGGAATTCCTTATTGGCGACATGGACGCCGGTTTCGGTGATAACGGCGACGTGATGGGTATCGGCGTGAGTGTCGATCCCGGCGATGACTTTCAGATGCTTGTTTGCCATGATGAAACTGGCCCTGCCTTCCGTTACGTGCGGTGGGACACAAAGGGGCACACGCCGGCCGGGTGGGCAGACAAGACGGTAATGGGATTCCGTGAACAGGCTCCTATGAGGTCATGCCCATCTGGCCGCCGCGTTTACAGCAGTCATGTTGCGGCGGACAAATCAATTGGAAGACAAACCCTTCGGGCGTCAGTCAGTGGCAGAGTCACACCGCAACATAACCACTTCCATCATTACCGCCAGTGGCCGGTGAGATGCTGCGCGTATGGAAAGCAATGCAGCTGTCGAGACGATGGAGGCCATCGGCGCCTCCACTTCTGCGCTGGCTGTTCTTATTGACCTCGCGACGGGAAACGTCCACTCGGGCAGCCCTGTCCCTGCTGACGGCTTGGCGCCAGCCGCGGCTGATCCGTTGCGGGATCAGGCCGACGCGTACCTTGACGGTCTGGCCGAGCTCGCCAAAATGGAGGCCCGGCTCGCGGGCCTGAAAGTGCAGCTCGTCGCCGGCTACGCCAACACTGAGAAAGCCATGACGCCCCCGACCGCCTCCCCGCGGGAGCGCACCGTCAGGGAGATGGCCGTGACTGCCGAGGTTGCCGGTGTCCTGACCGTCAGCGAACGCGCCGCCAGTGCCCTCCGGTTCGAGGCCAGCACCCTGACCGCGGGCCTGCCGGCGACCTTGTCCGCGCTGCAGGCAGGGTCCATTTCCTGGCAGCACGCCCGGATCATAGTGGACGAGACTGCGAACCTCGACGCTGCCGGGGCAGCGGCGTTGGAGGCGCATTTCCTGGACCCCGACGCGCCGGACCCGGCCCGGGGCTGCCCGGCCGCGGAGCTCGTTCCGTGCCGGTTCCGGGCGAAAGTCCGTACCTGGCGGGAGCGGCACCACCCGGTCAGCATCGAAAAACGCCACGCCCGCAGTGCCGCAGACCGGCGGGTGGAATACGCCCCGGACAGTGACGGGATGGCCTGGTTCTCGGCGTACCTGCCCGCGGCCCAGGCTGCCGGTATCTGGGACCGCACCACCGCCGCCGCCCGGGCCATGCAAGGTCCAGGCGAGGCCAGAACCCTCACCCAGCTCCGCGCCGACATCGCCTCAACCTGGCTCCTCACCGCCGGTCGCGAACTGACGCGGGCTGGTGGTGTGCCCTCACCCATGGCACAGGTCCTCGTCACCGTTCCGGTGTTTTCGCTGCTCGGCGTGACGGAGGAACCGGCAATGCTCGACGGTTACGGGCCGGTCCCGCCCTCCATGGCCCGTGCACTCGTCGCAGATGGTGGGACGTCGTTCCGGAGGGTCCTGACCGACCCCCGCGACGGCGCACCCCTGGAGATTGGACGAACCAGCTACCGCATCCCGAAGCCGATGCGCCAATGGCTGCGGCTCAGGGACGCCAAATGCACGTTCCCGGCCTGCAACAACCACTCTCTGGACAACGAGGCCGACCACCTCCTCGCTTGGGCAGACGGCGGGGGCACCGGGATCAGCAACCTGGGCCTGCCATGTCCAAAACACCACCGCCTCAGACACGCCTCCGCTTGGACACCCACCGCCGCCAGCGCCAAGGACCCGCCCGGGTGGACCTCGCCAAGCGGCCGGCACTACACCAGCGAACAACCCGACTGGGAACCACCTCACTGGCCACCACTAATCCAGGCCATTCTCCAGGAGCTCGCCGCACCCGACGGATTAGACCCCGGCATGCCCGAACAGCCTGACGATTATGCCCAGGCTTCAATGCTGCCTCCTGGGCAGGATCGTTGCTTGGTTGCGGTGCCACCGGGTATTGGGCTCACAGGCCGTGAAGCGGCGTAAACAGGCGGCGTATATGTCCGGGCTTGCCATGTGGCGCCTGCCCTCCCGCCGGTTCGGCGGTAGCTGGCGGAATCCGCCCGGCGGCGGCATCGTCCACGTCAGCGGTAGCCGGTAGCGTCGGCCGGCAGTCCGGCCTCCTGGACCTCCTCCAGGTAGCGCCAGCAGTCGGGCCGGGAGCCGTCGACGTCGGTGAAGCCGTATTCCAGCGCCAGCCCGCCGGCGGAGAACGAGCCGCCGGTTCGGCGGTATACGTCCGAATCGGCGGCGAGGGCGGCGACCGCCCGGCCCACAAAGCGCGGGCTTTCCGAAATGGCGGCGAAGTGCGGATTCGTGGCCGCTGCCTCGCGCCAATTGGCTTCGGTCACGCCGTAGTGCTCGAGCATCATTTCCGAGCGCATCCACCCCGGCGTCAGTGCCACAGCCGTGCAGCCGAACGGCTTCAGTTCCTCGGCCTGGCTGAAGGCGAGCCGCAGGACAGCGGACTTGGCGAGGTCGTAAAACGCTGAGAGCCGGTAATGCGCGGCGTTGTACTCCCGCGTGCCGTCCGTCATTTCCACTACCAGTCCTCCCGGCCGACGGATGAGCAGCGGCAGCGCGAAGTGGCTCGTGGTCAGGTGCGTGTCGACTGCGCCGTGCAGCATCCGCAGACCGCCGTCCAGGTCGTGTTCCCAGAGGGGTGTGTTCCACAGGATGAGGTTTTCGCCACCCCAAATGTCATTGACCAGGATGTCCAGCCGGCCGTAGTCGTGGTCGATTCGGCGGACCAGCGCTTCCACCTCCGGGGCGTTGCGATGGTCCACCGCCACTGTTATGCCGGTCCCGCCGGCTGCGCTCACCATGGCCGCCGTTTCTTCGATGGTTTCCGGGCGATGATAGTCGGACGCCTGGCCCGTAGTAGTGCGTCCGGTGCAGTAGACCACCGCCCCGGCCTCGCCCAGGGCCACGGCCGTTCCGCGACCTGCCCCTCGTGTGGCCCCGGCGACCAGGGCCACCTTGCCCTTTAGCGGAAATTCCATGGACAAACGCTACCCCCGTACCCGGGACCGCGGAATGATGCCAGAAAATGCGAAGTCCGGTATTCCAGACAGTGGTGCGTCTGAAAAAGCGCTGAAGGGATCGGAGTGGGCGCAAGCTTAAGTACGGGATACCGGACACCTTTCCGGTTAAATGCCGAAAAGACAGACATCCCGAACAGACACCCAAACGACGAGGCCTGGAGGGCACATGGCAGGCACGATGGCCGCAATGGCGGCAAAACGGCCGGAATCAGCGGTCAAAGCGAAAGTTCCCGCCGCCGAAAACACCTTGCGGATCCTCAAACTGTTGGCTTCCAGGCGGGGGCCGATGGCGGCGTCGAACATTGCCACGGCACTGGGGCTGCCCCGCTCAAGTGTCTACCACCTCCTGGGCGTCATGGAAGCGAACGGCTTCGTCCTGCATTTGCACGAGGAGCAGCGCTACGGCCTCGGCATCAGTGCCTTCGAGCTCAGTTCCGCGTACTCGCGGCAGGAACCGCTGTCCAGGCTGGGGCGGCCCATGCTGGCCTCTCTCGTTGATGTCCTTGGCGAAAGTGCACACCTGGCGGTCCTGCACGGCCGGGATGTGCTCTACATCGTGGAGGAGCGAGCCAAGAACCGGCCATCCCTGGTGACCGACGTCGGTGTCCGGCTGCCCAGCCACCTCACTGCCAGCGGCAGGGCCATCCTTGCCGCGCTGCCCAAATCCCAGGTCCGCGCGCTCTACCCGAATGCGGCCGCCTTCACCGCCCGGCACGAGGTGGAGGGCGCCATCATGAAGTACTCGGCCCTGTCATCGCACCTGGACCAGGTGCGGCAGCGTGGCTACGCCACGGAACACGGGGAGGTGACACCCGGCTTTGGCTCTATCGCCGCCGCTGTCACGGATCATCTTGGATGGCCGACGGCGGCAGTCGCCGTCACGTTCCTGGAGGACAAACTGCCGGAGGAGCAGTGGCCGGTGCTCGCCGCCCGCGTGCAAAAGGTCGCCGACGAGCTATCGGTGCGCATCCACGGCCGCCCGGCGACGTAGCCCAAGTTGGTTGCAGCCCAACTGGGTAGCAGCACAGGGCGTTCCCAGCCGCGAGAACGCCCTGAGCTGCTACCTAGTTGGGTCTGGTATACCGGACAGGACCGGCCGGAAACCCCTGTCTGGCCCGCTCAGAAGGGGCTTTAGTTGATACAGAAGCACTTCCGCTCAAACCAAGAATTCCGCAACACCCACACACCCGCAATACGAAGGAGCCATCATGGCACCCGCCGATTTCACCACCGGTGCCCGCCCGGTCAAAGCAGCCCGCGGCACCGAGCTCACCGCCAGGTCCTGGCAGACCGAGGCGCCCCTGCGCATGCTCATGAACAACCTCGACCCCGAGGTCGCCGAACGCCCCGATGACCTCGTGGTCTACGGCGGAACCGGCCGGGCCGTGCGTTCCTGGGCAGCGTTCGACGCCATCACCCGCACGTTGGAAACCATGGACAAGGACGAGACCCTGCTGGTCCAGTCCGGCAAGCCGGTCGGGGTGTTCCGGACCAACGAATGGGCGCCGCGGGTGCTGCTGGCCAACTCCAACCTCGTCGGGGACTGGGCCACGTGGCCCGAGTTCCGCCGGCTCGAGGCCGAGGGCCTGATGATGTACGGCCAGATGACGGCCGGCTCCTGGATCTACATCGGTACCCAGGGCATCCTGCAGGGCACGTTCGAGACCTTCGCCGCGATCGCCCGCAAGCTCACGGGGGACGAGAACGGCACCTTGGCCGGCACCCTGACGCTGACCGGCGGCTGCGGCGGCATGGGCGGCGCCCAGCCCCTCGCTGTCACCCTCAACGACGGCGCGTGCCTGATTGTCGACGTGGACGAGACCCGCCTCCGCCGCCGGGCCGGCAAGCGATACCTCGACGAGGTGGAAACGGACCTCGACGCCGCGATCGCCAAGGTCCTCAAAGCCAAGGAGGAACGCCGCGGCTGGTCCGTGGGCTACGTGGGCAACGCCGCCGAGGTCTTCCCCGAACTGCTGCGCCGCCACAAGGCCGGCGAGCTCACGGTGGACATTGTCACGGACCAGACCTCCGCCCACGACCCCCTGTCCTACCTGCCCGAAGGCATCTCCGTGGAGGAATGGCACCGCGAAGCCGAAGCAGACCCGGAGGGCTTCACCAAGAAGGCCCAGGCCTCGATGGCCAGGCACGTCCAGGCCATGGTGGAGTTCCAGGACGCCGGCGCCGAGGTGTTCGATTACGGCAACTCCATCCGCGACGAGGCCCGCAAGGGCGGCTACAGCCGGGCGTTCGAGTTCCCCGGCTTCGTCCCGGCCTACATCCGCCCGCTGTTCTGCGAGGGCCTGGGCCCGTTCCGCTGGGTGGCGCTTTCCGGTGACCCCGAGGACATCGCCGTCACGGACCAGGCCATCAAGGAGCTGTTCCCGGAGAACAAGCACCTGCACCGCTGGATCGACGCCGCCGGCGAGCGGGTCGAGTTCGAAGGCCTGCCGGCCCGTATCTGCTGGCTGGGCTACGGCGAACGCGCCAAGGCCGGCCTGCTGTTCAACCAGCTCGTCAAGGAAGGCAAGGTCAAAGCTCCCATCGTGATCGGCCGCGACCACCTGGACTCCGGCTCCGTCGCCTCCCCCTACCGCGAAACCGAAGCCATGGCGGACGGTTCGGACGCGATCGCCGACTGGCCGCTGCTCAACGCCCTGCTCAACACCTCCTCCGGCGCCACCTGGGTCTCGATCCACCACGGCGGGGGAGTGGGCATCGGCCGCTCCATCCACGCCGGCCAGGTCTCCGTTGCCGACGGCACCGACCTCGCGGCGCAGAAGCTTGAGAGGCTCCTCACCAACGACCCCGGCATGGGCGTGATCCGCCATGTCGACGCCGGCTACGACCGCGCCGTCGACGTCGCCAAGGAACGCGGCGTCCGCATCCCCATGAACGAAACCACCTAACTAGCTCGCACTAGATGCCGTTATGAACCCCCAAAGCGACAACAACTGCCAGCTAGTTGGGAAGAACGAGGAAAAATGACACTTACAACGCACGAACCGCTCACCGTTACCCTCGGTGCCAGCGGCATAACCCCCGAGGACGTCCTCGCCGTCGCACGCCACGACGCCAAGGTGACCATCTCCCAGGAAGCCCTGGACACGGTCGCCAAAGTCCGCGCGCACATCGACGAACTGGCCCACAGCGACGTGCCCGCATACGGGATCTCCACGGGCTTCGGGGCGCTGGCCAACCGCCACATCCCCGGCGAGCTGCGCACCCAGCTGCAGAAATCGCTGATCCGCAGCCACGCCGCCGGCATGGGCCCGGCCGTGGAACGCGAGGTGGTCCGCGGCATCATGTTCCTGCGCGCCAAGACGCTGGCATCGGGCCGCACCGGCGTCCGGCCCGTCGTGCTGCAGACCATGGTCGATGTGCTCAACGCCGGCATCACGCCGGTGGTCCGCGAGTTCGGTTCGCTGGGCTGCTCAGGTGACCTTGCGCCGCTGTCCCACTGCGCCCTGGTCCTCATGGGCGAAGGCGAGGCAACCGGACCCGACGGCGAACCCTACGGGGGTGCAGGCCAGCGCACGGTTGCCGAGCTTCTCGCCGCACACAGCATTGAGCCGGTGACCCTGGCCGAGAAGGAAGGGCTGGCGCTGGTCAACGGCACCGAGGGCATGCTGGGCATGCTCCTGATGGCCATCGCTGACCTGCGGCATCTGCTGACGACGGCGGACATCACCGCGGCACTCAGCGTCGAGGCGCTGCTTGGCACCGACCAGGTGTTCCTGCCGGAGCTGCACGCCGCACTCCGCCCGCACCCCGGCCAGGCCGCCAGCGCCGACAACATGCTCCGGGTCCTGTCCGACTCGGCGATCGTTGCCTCGCACCGCGTGGGCGATTCCCGCGTCCAGGACGCCTACTCCCTGCGCTGCGCACCCCAGGTCGCTGGCGCCGTCCGGGACACTGTCGACCACGCCGAACTGGTGGCCTCCCGTGAACTCGCGGCCGCCATCGACAACCCCGTGGTCCTGCCTGATGGCCGGGTCAGCTCCAACGGCAACTTCCACGGTGCCCCGGTGGCTTACGTGCTCGACTTCCTGGCCATCGCCGTCGCGGACCTCAGCTCCATCGCAGAACGGCGCACGGACCGCATGCTGGATCCGGCCCGCTCGCACGGCCTGCCGGCGTTCCTGGCCGCGGATCCGGGCGTGGACTCGGGCCTCATGATCGCCCAGTACACCCAGGCCGGGCTGGTCTCGGACAACAAGCGGCTCGCCGTTCCCGCGTCCGTGGACTCCATCCCGAGCTCCGCCATGCAGGAAGACCACGTGTCCATGGGCTGGCACGCTGCCCGCAAGCTCCGGAAGGCCGTGGAGAACCTGCGCCGGGTGCTCGCGATCGAACTCGTAACCTCGGCACGGGCGATTGACATGCGCACCCAGCTTTCCGGCGGCCAGCTAACGCCGGGACCCGCCGGGGCGGCCGTCCTCGAAACGCTGCGGACCGTCGTCGGCGGGCCGGGCACGGACCGGTTCCTTTCGCCCGAGCTCGAGGCCGCCGACCGGCTGGTTGGTTCCGGTGCGGTGCGGACGGCGGCCGAATCCGCCGTCGGAAATCTCGCCTAACGGTGAACAACGTGCACCGCCGGCAGCCATTTGCCGGCGGTGCCGAAATACTCTGCAACGCGCCGCATACGGGCCGAAGAGTGTAGTAGAACTAAAGGTGTAGTAAAAGTCACATCAAAGAGGCTGTGACGGAAGAACATCCACAAAGGGGTAGAAGTTCAAATGAAAGCACGCGGGACAGTCCTGTCCAGACGCATCGCACACGCTGCTACGGTTTCCGACTGGGGATCGCTGCACGTTGGCGAGCGGGTCGAGATCATCAAGCAGGCGCACGTCATCGCGGCAGGTGAGGTGGAGGAAGTCTCACGCAGCGGAAACGTGTTGTGGCTGGTCTGCGGCGGAGCGCATGAGTCCCAGCTCTTTATGAAGTCCGACGGCGTGCAGGTGCGCCGGATGTAGTCCCGCTGAAGCCTTGCGGTAGTACGCACACCAGAAATCAAAAAGCCCCCGACCTTGGATCATTCGGCCGTTCAGCCAGAATGAGTTCAGGATCGGGGGCTTTTTTCCGCGTGTTAAGCTGCCATGTCCTCGTGTGTTTCACCGAAGGGAACAGACTCGTCGAGGGCCACCGTGTAACGGCCTGGCTCAAGGCGCGTGACCTTGATGCCGCAGGTGCCATTCTGGGCGGCCGTTTCGATCAGCGTCTCTACCGCGCTTTCCAGTCCGTCGTGGACCTGGTCGGCACTGGTGAAGGCCAAGTCGATGGACCGGGGATCCGCGGAGCGAGACGCGCTCGTAGGAGCGGTTGGGCGCTCCATGGTTGCTGTGCTCATGTACTGACTTTCTATGGTTCCTGCCGGGGGGCAATAGACCATTCTACCGGGAACCGGCCCAAAGGTAAGATGACTGTCATTTGACAGGGATGTTGACGATAGTTGTCTTATCAACCATTCTGCCCTTGCACGGCCTTTGGAAGCGACCCTGAGCCACGCTCCCTCGGCCGCGCGCGCTAGTGTTGGTCAGGTCTGAGAGGCCGACGGCGCAGGAGGCGACCGTGTTTGAAGGTGCCAGCATCATGTTCGCCGCGGCGGGCGTAGCCGTCTTTGTTGCCGCCATCCTGCCCAAGGCCCTGCGCAATGCTCCCATCTCCATGCCGATGGTGTTCCTGGGCGCCGGCGCTGCCGCCTTCGGCCTGCTTCCCAGTCTCCCCGACCCGAACCCTGTCCAACACCCCGAGCTGACGCTGCACCTGACCGAGGTCTGCGTGATCATCTCGCTGATGGGAGCCGGGCTGGCGCTGGACCGTCCGGTGGGGCGGCGGAACTGGGCCACCACCTGGCGCATGCTCGGTATTGCCATGCCCCTGTGCATGCTTGGCCTGACGCTCCTCGGACTCTGGCTGCTGGGCTTGGGACTCGCCGCTGCGCTCCTCGTGGCCGCCGCCCTGGCCCCCACGGATCCGGTCCTGGCGTCCGAGGTGCAGGTGGGAGAGCCGGCCGACGAGGAAGAGGGCACCGACCGGGAGGACGAGGTCAGGTTCGCCCTGACCTCGGAGGCGGGACTGAACGACGGGCTGGCCTTTCCCTTTGTGTACCTGGCCATTGCCATGAGCCTCGTCGGGACCGCGCCGTCGGCGTGGTTTCCGGAGTGGTTCGGCGTGGACGTCCTGTGGCGCATCGGAATGGGCGTGCTGCTGGGCTACGGTACGGGCAAGGTGCTGGCCCGGCTGTTCTTCTCCGCCCGGCATGACAGCATCCGGCTGTCCAACCACTCCGAGGGCTTCGTTGCGCTGGCCGCCACCTTCCTGGCGTACGGCGTCACTGAAATGATCGAGTGCTACGGCTTCATCGCGGTGTTCGTCTGTGCAGTGACCATCAGGGCGGCGGAGCGCACCAACGGCTATCACCGCATTCTTCACTCCTATGTGGAACAGCTTGAGCGGCTCCTGACGGTGGTCATCCTGGTCCTCTTGGGCGGAGCGATCGCGCGGGGCCTGCTGGCCGGCGTCGGGTGGGCCGAGGCGGGCGTGGCGCTGGCCTTCCTGGTCCTGGTCCGTCCGCTGTCCGGCTGGCTGGCGCTGGCCCGCGGCAAGACGGGGCCCCGGGAGCGGATCGCCATTTCCTTCTTCGGCATCCGGGGCATCGGGTCCCTGTATTACCTCGCCTACGCTTTGGGGCAGGGCAGCTTCGGGGACCAGGCGCAGCGCCTGTGGAGCATCATCGGACTCGTCGTGGCCATGTCCGTGGTGCTGCACGGGGCCACCACGGCGCCGGTCATGAAGCGCCTGGACCGGCTCCGCGAGCACAGGGCGGCCGAGAAATTCGGTGACGAGGGAAAGGCGCCGCACACGCCGGTCTGACCCAGCGGATCACGAATCACGCGGGGAGCGGCAAGTATTCTGCTTTCCGACCGATCGTGTGGTGAGCTTGGATCATGGCAGGCAGAAGGTTGGTATCCCGTTTGGCTCTTGCGCTGGCAAAGTTGCTGGGGTTCGTGATTGTCAGCTGCCTCTGCGGGGTCCTCGTGGCCAGCTTCCTGGTGCCCGGGGCGGCCCTCGCCGGCACCTCGGTCAGCAAATCGATTTCCTACTTCAACAGCCTGCCCACCGAACTCGCGGTGCCTGCGCCGTCGCAAACCACGCGCATGCTGACGGCGGACGGCAAGCTCATCGCTACCTTCTACTCAGAGAACAGGGTCCGCGTTCCGCTGAAGCAGATGTCCCCGTTTATCCGGAAGGCCGTCGTCGCCATCGAGGACAGCCGGTTCTATGAGCACAGCGGCGTGGACACGCAGGGCGTCCTGCGCGCGCTGACCAGCAACCTGACCCGCGGGGACCGCCAAGGCGCCTCCACGCTCACCCAGCAGTACGTCACCAACATTGTGAACGAGTCCCTGATTTCCGAAGGCCGTGAGGACCAGGTGGTGCTCAGCGGACAGAAGACCATGGGGGACAAGCTGCGCGAGATGCGGCTGGCCATGGCATTGGAGAAGAAATTCACCAAGGACCAGATCCTCGAGGGCTATCTCAACATTGTCTTCTTCAACCGCAGCGCCTATGGGATTGAGGCGGCGGCCCAGTATTTCTTCAGCGTTCCGGCCAGCAAGCTGACCCTGCCCCAGTCGGCGCTGCTCGCGGGCCTGGTCAACAGCCCCAGCTTCTACGATCCCGTGGCCAACCCCAAGAACTCGCTGAAACGCCGCAACCAGGTTCTCGGCGAAATGCTCAAGCAGAAGATGATCACCAAGAAGCAGCATGACGCCGCAGTGGCCTCAGGGGTCGGCCTGAAGGTGCGGCCTTCGCGGCAGGGGTGCGCCGCTGCCACCATGGCCCCGTACTTCTGCGACTACGTGACCCGGCTCTTCCTCAACAACCCGGCCTACGGCGCTGACACAGAGGCCCGCGAAAAGCGGCTCTTCCGCGGCGGCCTGACCATCACCACCACGCTGGACAGCCGGCTCCAGGCCAAGGCCCAGGCGCAGGTGGACGTCACCGCCGGCGCCAATCCGGACAAGTGGGGCGCTTCGCTGGTCACCGTCCAGCCGGGCACCGGCCGGGTCCTGGCGATGGCGCAGAACACGGTGTACCTGCCCCGGCCCGGCAAGTTCGACACCCAGCTGAACTTCAACGTGGATGCCAAGGACGCCGTCGGCAACGACCTCAATGGCGCGGGCGGGTTTCAGCCCGGATCCACCATGAAGCCCTTTACCTTCGCCGAGTGGCTGCACCAGGGCAAGACCATGACCACGGTCGTGGACGCGTCGAAGCGCGAGTACCCGCTGGGCTTCCGCTGGCGGTCCTCCTGCGGCAAGGTGGCCGGCGGCTACAGTACCAAGCAGCGCAGGGCAGGACTTGAAACTGCCGACGACCTGCAGAACGCCTCCGAGGGCTACTACCGCAAGATGCCGGCCGACTACGGGCTCTACAACTCCATCAACACGGCGACCTTTGCCGAGGCCGCGCAGCTGGACTTCTGCGGGATCCAGAACATGGTCAACGCGGTCGGGCTCCGCAGCGGGCTGGACGGGACGCCGGTCAACATGCACCAGCTGGGCAACCTCCTGGGCGGCACCGGCGTTGCACCTTTGACCATGGCCAACGCCTTTGCCACTTTTGCCGCCGACGGCCGGTACTGCAGGCCGGTGGCACTGGCCGGGGTGGCGGACATGGCGGGCAAGAAGCTTCCGGCGGAGAGCCAGGAGTGCAGCGACACGGTGGACAAGAACGTGGTGCGCGGGGTGAACAAGGCACTGCAGGACATGCTCAACAAGGGCTCCGGCATCTACATCAACCCCAAGGTGCAGAAGAGTGTGCCGGTGGCGGCCAAAACGGGCACCAACAACAGCAACAGCGCCACGTGGGTCCTGGGGTACACCAGCGGCCTGGCCACGGCCTCGTTCTTCGGGGACGCCCTGGAGGGCCAGCAGCGCCCGGGCCGGAACCTCACCATCAAGGGCACGCATTACGACCGCATTGACGGCTACATGATCGCGGGCCCGCAGTGGGCGAACTACATGCTCCAGGTGGCGCGGCTCTATCCTGCCGCGGCCTTCCCCAAGCCGCCGGCGTCGATCATCAGCAAGCCCGCGGCGAAGCCCAAAGCGCCTGCCCGGCCTGCCCCGAAGCCCACGGCCAAGCCGAAGCCCAAGGATTAGACCGGCCCAAGGATTAGACCGGCCCGGATAAGCGCCGGGACGAATGCTCAGCGCAGCAGGATGCTGACCAGCCGCGCGGCCACCCGGGCCGTCCTGTTGTCGATGTCGAAGGCCGGGTTCAGCTCGGCCACGTCCGCATGCAGCAGCTTGCCGCTGGCCACCACCTGGCGGCAGACGGCACTGATCACCGGCAGCGGAACCCCGTACGCCGCCGGGGCGCTGACGCCCGGCGCCACCGCCGCCGGCAGCACATCCAGGTCGATGGTCAGGTACAGGACGTCGATCCCGCTGAGGAAATCCGCCACAAAGGCCTCCGCCGCGGCGGCGGTGCACTCCTCGTCCAGGAGATATTTCACCCCCAGCTCGCCGGCGGTGCTGAACAGCGCGCGCGTGTTGTTGGGTTCGGAAATTCCGACGACGGCGTACTTCAGTTGGCGCCCCGCGGCCGCTTCCGCGCGGGCCATCTGGAGGAACGGGGTCCCCGAGCTGGGGGCGGCCTCGTCCCGGAGGTCGAAGTGGGCATCAAGGTTGAGCACGCCCAGCCGCTGGCCGTCGCGTACCGCCCGGGACCCTGCCACACCAAGGTAACTGGCATAGGCGGTTTCGTGGCCGCCGCCCAGCAGCACGGTGAGGCGGCCGCCGTCGAGCAGTGCCGCAACGGCGAGGCCGGCGCGGGCCTGGCCGGCCTCCAGTTCGCCGTCGCGGACCGCCACGTCGCCCGCGTCGGCAACTGGCCGCTCCGAGTGGTAGGCGAGTGGGCCCAGGGCACTGCGGATGGCCGCCGGTGCGGCCGCGGCTCCGGTCCTGCCCTTGTTCCGGCGCACGCCCTCGTCACTGCGGAAGCCGAGGATCACGGCGGGGCGCTGTGTGGGGGTGCCCAGCGCAGTCTTACCGGTGGCAGGCGTTACGGCCTGCCACCACCGGCGGTCGGCTTCGCCGTCGCCGTCGTAGCGGCCCGTCCAGGGGCGGGGTTGAACGTCAACGGAGAGCGCGGGAAAGTCCATGCTTCAAGCTCACCGTAAGGACGCAGCGAAAGCCAGCAGCGCCGCCGTCGTGATGTCTGGAATGCCGGAACCCGGGACCTGCCAGGGACTGTCCGCTACTACATGCCCAGCGACTGCTCGATCGGGCCGATGGCGAAGAACAGGACGAAAGCGGCGGCTACGGCCCACATCAGCGGGTGCACTTCGCGGGCGCGGCCCTGGAAGGTGCGGATGAGGACGTAGGAGATGAAGCCGGCGCCCAGGCCGTTGGCGATCGAGTAGGTGAACGGCATCAGCGTGAACGTGAGGAAGGCGGGCAGGGCGATGCCCCAGTCCTGCCAGTGGATCTTGCTGATTTGGGCCACCATCATGAAGCCGACCACCACCAGGGCGGGGGCCACGGCCTCGAACGGCACGAGGTTGATCAGCGGGGTGAAGAACATGGCCACCAGGAACAGCAGGCCGGTCACGACCGAGGCCAGGCCGGTCCGCGCGCCTTCCCCGATGCCGGCACCGGACTCGACGTAGATCTGGTTGGAGGAGACGGACGCGCCGCCGCCGACGATGGCGCCGAGGGCATCCACCTGCAGGACGCGGTCAACATTGGGGATGTTGCCGTCCTTGTCCACGGTGCCGGCCTCGTTGGCCAGGCCGACCATGGTGCCCATGGCGTCGAAGAAGATGCTGAGCAGGATGACGAACGCGAGCAGCGCCGCGGCCACAACGCCCAGATGGCCGAAGGCTCCGATCGGGTTGGCCTTGCCGATCAGGGAGAGGTCGGGGGCGGCCCATTCGGTGAACTTGGGGGCAACCAGGGACCAGCCCTGCGGGTTGAAGTTCTTGCCGTCGAAGCTGGGGCCGATGTGGAGCGTGAACTCGAGGATGACCGCCAGGATGGTGGAGGCGATGATGCCGATCAGGATGGCGCCCTTGACGTTGCGCACCAGCAGGGCGATGGTCAGGATGAGGCCGAACACGAACACAAGGGTGGGCCAGCCCAGAAGCTTGCCGTCAAAGCCGAGACCCACTGGAACGGTGGTCCCGGCCGCGTCCGGAACGCGCCGGACGAAGCCGGCGTTGACCAGGCCGATGAGGGCGATGAACAGGCCGATGCCCACCACGATTGCGGTTTTGAGCCCGTCCGGAACGGCCCGGAACACGGCGGTCCGGAAGCCGGTCAGGACCAGGATCATCATGGTGACGCCGGAGAGGACCACCAGTCCCATCATGTCCGGCCAGGTCAGGCCCGGGTTGGTGGCCACTGTCACGGCCACGAAGGCGTTGACTCCCAGGCCGGTGGCCATGGCGAATGGGTGCTTGGCCCACGCGCCCATGAGGATGGTCAGGATGCCGGCAACAAAGGCGGTGACGGCAGCAACGGCCTGGAAACCGAGCGTGGCGCCGGAGGAGTCCGCAACGGACAGGATCAGGGGGTTCAGCACCACGATGTAGCTCATGGCAAAGAAGGTGGCAAAACCGCCGCGGATCTCGCGGGAGAAGTTGGACCCCCGTTCGGAGATCTTGAAGTACCGGTCCAGTGCAGAGCCCTGCTTGAGCATTAGTCCTCCGGTGAGAGAGTGTGGGATTACTTGAATCCTAGTAGGTTGCCGGGTGCCTACCCAGCAAATTCGCCTAGTCTGTAAGGAAGTCAACACGAGGAGTCGTCCGCCCATGCGTTTCACCCGCCAGCTGCTGTCCGCCTTCCTTGGCGCGCTTGCGCTCGTCGCCCTGCTCCTTACGGCGGGACCCGCTTCCGCGCACGACGCCGCCGAATCCAGCAGCCCGGCCGACGGCGCCACGGTGGCAACAGCTCCGGCCAAGGTTTCGATCACCTTCAACAACACCCCGCTCGGGCTCGGCGATGAGATCAAGGTGACGGACGCCGCGGGAACAGACTGGGCCGACGGCAAGGTGGAGATCGTGGACAACGTCGCCTCGCAGAAGCTGCGGGAAGGCGCACCTGCCGGGAAGTACACGGTGGTGTGGCGCGTGGTGAGCTCGGATTCCCATCCGATCGAGGGCACGTTTGCCTTTACCGCCGCGGCCGCTGCGGCAGGGGCAACGTCGGCACCGGTCCAGACCGTAGGTACGCCCCAGCCGGGAGCCACACAGGCCACGGGGACAGCTCCGGATTCTTCGGAGCCCTTCCCATGGAGCATCGTGGTGTTTGCGGTTGTGGCTCTCGGCCTGCTCGTCACCCTCGGTGTGCTGGCACGCCGGAGGCTCGGCGTGCGCGACGAGCCTGACGACCAGGGTGCCGGGAAATAGCGCCCGCTTCAGACAGCCGGGGCCGGCAGCGCCGGGAAGCTTCCGGTCAGCACCGACGGCACGCTGTCCGGGTAGACCTTCGCCGAGATGGCCTGGCCCACAACCTTGGCCTGGCGCAGCACTTCCTTCGGCGTGGGTGTGATGAGCTCACCAACCCCGACCAGATAAATGCCTATGGCGCGCATGGCTGCGACGAGGTTGCTGCCAATGGAGATGCCGAGGTCCGTGAGCATGCGCCGCAGCTGGCTGTGGGCACAGCGCGTGAGCACAATGTGGTCGGCCAGCAGCACGCCGTCGGGGGTATGGACGGCCCAGCGGTGCAGTGAGGCTTCCGCCCCCGGGCCCATCTTGTCGAGCAACACGGCAGACGTGTCGCTGCGGATGTCCAACTGGTGGCTTGACGCGTAGTTGCGCAGGTGCCGGAGGATTTCGTTCCGTTCCTGGATTGACGCTGCCTCGGCGTCGTCGCACCGCTGGGGCCCGGATTTCTGGAACGACTGGCCGCCGGGGGACTCAAGCCGGCTAACGATGATTGAATCGACTCCCCGGCGTCGGAGTTCCGTGGCGATGGCCAGACCGGGAAGTCCGGTGCCGATGACCACAGTGGTGGTCCGTTCTGTGCCGCTGAGACCAGGCATGCGTGACACTGCAACTTCCTCCTCGAGAATTTCGAAGTGCAGGGCATCATCGCCGTGCACCGTCCACTGCCCCAGCAAGCAGACACAAGCCATCTCCGGCTGTGCGGTGGAGCACAATCCGGATCGATGGTGCCTCGACATTACAGAATTTTTTGGTCGCTGGATACCCCTCCGGAAACATTGGTTTGCAGGGCTTTGCCCGGCGTCACCGGCGCGCCCAGGGCAGTGCCGGAGGAGCGCCCGGAAGGGGTGGAAAACAGCCCCCGGAGAGGACCTTCAGGGTCCGTCGGGGCCGCTTGCTAAGAGGTCGCCGACCGAGAATAGTTGGACTTAAAGGCAGGCTGTGCATAACCGGGAACCGGACGGCCTGCCGGTGACGGCTAGACGGGCTGCTTCTGGCAGAATAGCCGCATCATCAGGCAGTATCGCGAGGAGGCGGACCGAATGGACGCACACGAATTGCATCCCGACCCGGCACGGGATGGCGGTGCCCGGCACGCGAGACCCGAAGGAATCGTCGTCGGCGTCGATGGTTCGGACCACGGCCAGTGCGCCCTCGTCTGGGCCGCCCGGGAAGCCGAACGCCGCCGTCGTCCCCTCCACATTGTCACCGCCTACTCGGTGCCCATCTTTGCCGCATCCGGACTCGACGGCGGCTATGCCACCGTGGACGACTCGGTGATCCGCGAGGGTGCCGAGGCCATCCTGCAGCATGCCGTGGACAAGGTGGCGGGCTACAACATCAACGTCAGTGCCTCCGTGGAGAACGGGGACGCGTCCGGCGTGCTGCTGGACCTGTCCGAATCCGCCGAGCTGCTGGTCTTCGGGACGCGGGGGCGGGGCGGCTTCGTCGGGCGGCTCCTCGGCTCCGTGAGCAGTGCGCTGCCGGCCCACGCCAAATGCCCCACGGTCACGGTTCCGCTGATCTGCTCCGACCGTCTGGGCGAGACCACCCAGGACAAACACATCCGGGCCGAGCAGGCCAAAGCCGGCCACGGCCCCGTGGAACACGTCGTGGCCGTAGGTGTGGACGGATCCGAGCAGGCCCGCGTCGCGGTCCTGGAAGCCGCGGAGCAGGCCGAACGCCTGGGTGCGCCGCTGCGCGTGATCTGCGCCGTGCCGCAGTACAGCGGATCCCTTGCCTGGGTTCCGGCCCCGCTGGACCGGGAAGCGCTTTTCGCCGATATCCAGGTCCAGTTGAAGGCCGGGGTGGCCTGGCTGCAGAGCCACTTCCCGCGGCTGGCCATCGAGACCCGCCTGCTGGACGGCTCGCCCGTGGATGTGCTGGTGGAGGCCAGCCGCCACGTTGAGCTCATAGTCGTGGGAACCCGCGGCCGCGGCGGCTTTACCGGCATGCTCCTGGGCTCGACGTCGGACGGTGTCCTGCACCATGCCAAGAGCCCCGTGATGGTGGTCCCGGACCGGGAAGACCCCCGGCTCGCCGACCGCGCCAGTTTCGGACCGATGCTCGGCGCCTCGTAGCGCATGAGCGGGCTGGTGCTCGGCCTCGGGGACCTCAGCGCCTCCATGCTGCCGCAGGTTGGCGGCAAGGCCGCCAACCTCGGCGAGTTGCTCACTGCCGGCCTCCCGGTGCCAGACGGCTTTTGCCTGACCACGGAGGCCTACGTCCAGGCCGTGGAGCCGCTGGGGCTCGCAGAGGTGCACAGCGCCCTCCAGGACACACCGGCCGATGACCTCGAAGCCCTCGCGGGCCTGGCCGGCAGGGCCCGCAGCCTGATTACCTCGGCAGAACTGCCGACGGCGATCGCCGGGGAAATACTCACGGCTTACAGGGCGCTGGATGGCGTTCCCGTCGCGGTGAGGTCCTCGGCCACGGCCGAGGACCTTCCCTTCGCCAGCTTTGCCGGCCAGCAGGACACCTACCTGAACGTCATAGACGCCGTGGCGCTGCTGGACGCCGTCCGGAAGTGCTGGGCCTCGCTGTGGACTGACCGGGCGGTGGCGTACCGCGCCAGCCGGAACATCGACCCCGCAACGGTGGCCCTCGCCGTCGTCGTCCAACGCATGGTGGACGCCGAGGCGGCGGGGGTGATGTTCACCGCCAACCCGGTCACCGGCAGGCGCCGGGAGGCTGTGATCGACGCCAGCTCCGGGCTTGGCGAGGCGGTCGTGTCGGGCGCCGTCAATCCGGACCACTTCGTGGTGGACACCGCATCCGGGGCCATCCTGCAGCGCCGGCTGGGGGACAAGCGGATGGCTGTCCGGCCGCTGCCGGGGGGAGGCACCGAATATGTGGAGCAGGGCACAGGCCAGGGCGCCCGCGCTGACCAGAGCGCGGGCGCAGGCCCGATTGCACAGAACCAGCCGTGCCTGACCGACGCGCAGATCCGGGAACTCGCGGCCCTGGGGAGCAAGGCCGAAGCCCACTACGGCGCCCCGCAGGACACGGAGTGGGCGCTTGAGCGCGGCGGTAAAGTTTGGCTGACCCAGTCCCGGCCCATCACCACGCTTTACCCGCTGCCGGAGAAGGACCGTCTGGCGGAGGACGAGCCGGAACGGCGCAGCCCGGGAGAGGAATTGCGTGTCTACCTGTGCTTCAGCCTCGCCCAAGGCCTCACCCGGCCGCTGACTCCGATGGGGCTTGCCGCCCTCAGGCGGATCGGTTCGTCGGTTGCCGCCGCCGCCGGCTTTGACGTCCCGGACCCCCGCAGCGGGCCCCCGCCCTACGTCGAAGCCGGGCAGCGCATCTTCATCGACCTGACCGCCGCCGCGCGGAGCACCGTGGGCCGCCGGATCATCCCGAATGTCTTCGACGTCATGGAGGCACGCTCCGCCAAAGTGCTGCGCAGCGTGTTCGACGACCCGCGGCTCTCCATCACCCGCCGCACGCCCTGGGACCTCCTCCGGCACGTGGTCCCCATCGCCGCCCGGGCCCGCGTACCGGAAGCAGCGGTCCGGGCGCTGGTCCGTCCCGAGGCGGCCCTCAAACGCCTGAACCGTTTCACGACGGAGTTCAACGCGACGCTGGAACTGCCCCAGGGTGCTTCCCCGCGCGCGCGGCTTGACCACGCCGAGGCAATACTCTCGCGGCTCTTCCCCAACCTTCCCGCCGTGCTCCCGCTGGCCGGCCTTGGCTTCGCCATGCTCGGGCTCGCCGGGAAACTCCTTGGTGCCGGCAAACTTTTTGGTGCCGGCCTGGACAGTGCCGGGCCGGTTCGAAACATCGACCTTCAGCCCGTGCTCCGCGGCCTGCCCAACAACGTGACAACCGAGATGGACCTCGAGCTGTGGCGGATCGCCACGGCGATCAGGTCCGACGCCGAATCGCTGGCCGTGCTCACCGGAAACCACCCAACGGTGCTGGCGCAGCGCTTCGCCGCGGGCGCCTTGCCGGCCGCGGCCCAAGCCGGCCTGGCAGCATTCCTGGCCCGGTACGGACACCGGGCTGTCGCCGAGATCGACGTCGGCATGCCCCGCTGGCGGGACGACCCCACCCATATCCTTGGCGTGCTCGCCAACTACCTTCGGCTGGAGGACCCGGAACGCGCCCCCGACCGCCAGTTCAGCAAGGCAGCGGCCGAAGCGGACGCACACATCGAGCGGCTGGTGGCCGAGGCCCGTTCGAGGGGGCGCCTGCGCGCGGTGGCTGTCCGGGCGGCGCTGCGGCGGGCGAGGCTCTTCGCCGGGTTGCGGGAACTTCCCAAGTTCCAGATCGTCCTGGCGCTGGCGGAGGTCAGGAAGCAACTGGCCGAAGTCGGCGCCGTGCTGGCGGAACAGAAACGGCTCGCCCGAGCAGACGACATCTTCTTCCTGGACTTTGCCGAAGCGAACCGGGCGCTGGACGGTGCAGACATGCAGGATCTCGTGGCGCAGCGGCAGGGCGCCTATTACCTGGAACTTGAGCGGCGCCACATTCCGCGGATGCTGCTCTCGGACGGAACGGAACCCGAAACGCTGCTTACCGCCGTCGGAACCGCCGATGCCGGGTCACTGTCCGGGAGCCCGGCGTCGGCGGGGACGGTGACGGCACCTGCCCGCGTCATCCTCGACCCCGTGGGCGCCCACCTGGAACCGGGGGAGATCCTCGTGGCGCCGTCCACCGATCCGGGCTGGACACCGCTGTTCCTCACGGCGGGCGGCCTGGTGATGGAGATGGGCGGCCCCAATTCCCACGGCGCGGTGGTCGCCCGGGAGTACGGCATCCCCGCCGTGGTGGGTGTCGCTGACGCGACTTCGCTGCTCAGGACAGGCCAGGAAGTGACGGTCGACGGCGGCGCTGGCACCGTGGTGCCCGGCGCCTAGGGGCCCGGGGCTGCTAAGGGCGTGGGGCTACTAAGCCGGCGCGGCGGCCGAGGCGGCGGCTACTGCCGGTCCTGTGCCGGCTTCCCGCGCCGGATGTGCCGGACCACGAGCCAGGCGACGAAAATGGCCAAGGCTGCATAAACGGCGTAGTTGAGGTAGCGGGAGTACTGCTCCACCATCGCGTACTGCCGGCCCAGCAGTACGCCGAAGCCGATCAGCGCGCCGTTCCAGACGCCGCTGCCCGCGATGGTGAAAATGCTGAAGGTGCCCAGGTGCATCCTTTCGGCGCCCGCAGGCAACGAAATGAGGCTCCGCACACCGGGCAGCAGCCGGCCGAAGAAGACCGCGGACCTGCCGTGGCGGCGGAACCAGGCGTCCGCCCGCTCGAAGTCGTCCCGGTCCACCAGCGGCAGCTTGGACAGCAAACGGATCGAACGCTCCAGCCCCACCTTCGCGCCAAGGAAATACAGCGCAAGGGCGCCCAAGTACGCCCCCAGTGTGCTTGTCACGAAGACCAGCGCCAGGTTCAGGGATCCCTGCCGGGTCAGGAACCCGGCCAGCGGAAGAATCACTTCACTGGGAATCGGCGGGAACACCGTCTCGAGAAAGGTGAAGAGGCCCACACCCCATTCCCCGAGCGAATCGATCGCCTGGGCGGCGAAGCCCACGATGCCTGTCAGTTCATCGGCGGGACTGGATGTGGCACCGGGAATTGGCATCGGCGAAGGCTCCTGGAAGCTGGAAAACGGCGTCCCACCCAGTCTGGCCCACCAGCCGGCACAGGGAAAGCCGGCAGCCCTGCCGGGGGCTGCCACCAGGGAGGCCGAGGCGTACCCTGATGGTATGAGCTGCGACGTCGGAGCGGAGTTGACATGACTGCGATCTGGCTACGGTGGACACCTGCCGTGGCCGTACCTGCTGTGATAGCTGCCGGAGTCCTGGCGGGGTCCCTGCCCGCGAGCGCCCGGGATCCGTTGCCCGAGAAGACACCGGCCCAGGTGCTGGCCATGATCGGACAACACCAGACCAAGTCCTTCTCCGGCACGGTGGAACAGTCCTCCGAACTCGGCCTGCCCGATGTCCCCC
Organism: Arthrobacter sp. BGA-UO-ETr-C19; assembly: GCF_059568005.1. Classification (NCBI taxonomy): domain Bacteria; kingdom Bacillati; phylum Actinomycetota; class Actinomycetes; order Micrococcales; family Micrococcaceae; genus Arthrobacter; species Arthrobacter sp. BGA-UO-ETr-C19. The sequence goes on along the minus strand of NZ_JCAQPC010000008.1, from coordinate 288,560 downwards.
AGGTAGGGCCCACCTCGGGTGCAGGCACGGGTTCCCTCGCCGAGCTGCTGACCGGGCCACACAGCTCCCGGGTCTACGTCGACGGGCCAAGCAAAGCCCGCGTCCAGGTTATGGACCGGATGGCCGAGCGCGACGCCGTCCGGCAGGGCAACGAACTGTGGCTGTACAACTCCAAGGACAACACGGCCACGCACGTCACGCTTCCCGCGGCTGCATCGAAGGAATCCCGCAGCCATGACATGCACGCAGGTGTCGCAACGCCGGAGGAACTGGCGGCCAAGATGCTCGACAAGCTGGACGGCAGCACCGAAGTGGCGGTGGCCGGGGACACCGAGGTGGCAGGCAGGACGGCCTACAATCTGGTCCTCACGCCGCGGTCGGACGTGACCCTGGTGGGCTCCGTGGCTGTGGCCGTGGATGGTGAGAACGGCATGCCGCTGAGCGTGGAAGTCCGGGCTCGCGGGCAACAGGAGCCTGCCTTCCGGACCGCGTTCTCCAACCTGACGCTCGGGGCCCCCGACGCGAGCCTCTTCAACTTCTCGCCGCCGCCGGGTGCCTCGGTGAAGGAACTTGCGGTGCCGGCCATGCCCAGCGGCGCAAAGGACCCGGCTGACAGGAATCCGGGCAGCAAAGATCCAGCCGACAGGGATTCAGCCCACAAGGGCATGCGCGGGCACGCCCCGACGGTAACCGGCTCCGGCTGGGAACGGATCGTCGGCATCCCGGCCCCATCCGCTTCCGCCCCGTCCGCGTCCCCTGAGTCCGGAAAGCAATCGGTCGACAGGCTGCTCAATGATCCCCTGCTTCGCCAGGCGACCGTGACTGTTGACGGCGGCCGGGCCATCTCCACCTCACTGGTCAATGTCCTGCTGACCGACGACGGCCGGACGTTCGTTGGTTCCGTGCCCCTGGAGCGGCTCCAGGCCGCCGCTGCCGCGAGGTGACAGCCGCTGGCCGCGGTCCGGGTTCCGCAACTGACGCCTCGGCAGCCGCCGTACCGGAAACGAGCGCGCCCGCTTTCAGGGCAAAAGGTGGCCCGGCCATAGAGACCAAGGGGCTGAGCAAGCGGTTCGGCCACCAGATGGCCGTCAACAACATCGACCTGACCGTACCCCAGGGTTCTGTCTTCGGATTCCTCGGCCCCAACGGTTCCGGCAAGACCACCACCATCCGCATGATGCTGGGCCTCGCCGCCCCGACGGCGGGGGAGGTCAGGGTCCTGGGGCTGGACATGCCGCGGCAGCTGGATGAGGTCCTGCCCAGGGTGGGTGCGCTGGTGGAGGGTCCGGCTTTCTATCCCTTCCTCTCGGGCACGGCAAATCTGCACCGCCTTGATGCAGCGGACCGCCATGCCGTGCCGTCAACCCGCCCCGCGCGGGTGGCTGAAGCGCTGGAACGTGTGGGGCTTTCCCATGCTGCCCGCAAGAAGGTGCGGGCCTACTCGCTCGGAATGAAGCAGCGGTTGGGAATCGCCAATGCGCTGCTGGCAAGGCGCGAATTGCTGGTGCTGGACGAACCCACTAACGGGCTGGATCCGCAGGGCACGCGGGAGGTCCGGCACCTGGTGCGGTCCCTCGCCGCCGACGGTGCCACCGTGTTCGTGTCCAGCCACCTGCTCGCCGAAGTGGAGCAGATCTGCACGCATGCGGCGATCATGAGCGCTGGCCGGCTGGTGGCCCAGGGACCCCTGGCCGAACTCCGCCAGGCGGGAACCGCGCAGCTCCGCCTGCTGACGCCCGACGCCGGGACGGCCTCGGGCGTTTTGGCGCGGTTCGGTTTGTCCCCGGTTGTGGGACACCCCGGCGGCGCGGACGCCGTCATCACGTCGAGCCTGCCCGTTGGCACCGGGTTTCCAGGTCCTGCGGGTCACGCGGCGCCGGCAGGTGAACCCTCCGCAAACGGAGGCGTGGCACCGGAGGCGATCGTGGCTGCCCTCGTGGCGGACGGGGTGCGTGTCCGCGGGTTCACGGTGGAGCGCGGCAGCCTGGAGGACCGCTTCGTGGCTTTGACGGGGGAGGGCTTCGATGTCGCACAGTGACCGGCCGCCGGCGCAGGAACCGGGAGCGTACGAACCGGAAGCGCAGGAACCGGCAGCGCAGCTGCTGACCGTGCAAAACGGCCCGGCGGCCGGTGCCAGGCGCCGGCCGTCCAGCGGTTCGCTGCTCGCCTCGGAGGTGAAGCAGCTGTTCCGCCGCCGCAGGACGCAGGCGATGCTTCTGGCGCTCGCCGCCATCCCGGTGGTGATCGCCGTCGTCGTCCGCGTTTCCTCAGCCGTTCCCCCGGGGAGGGGGCCCGCTTTCCTGGACCGGATCAGCCAGAACGGGCTGTTCGTGGCCGTCACGGCGATGCTGGTTTCCGTTCCGCTGTTCCTTCCGCTGACCATTGGCGTGGTCGCGGGGGACACCATTGCCGGGGAAGCCGGACTGGGCACGTTGCGATACCTGCTGGTGGCACCTGCCGGAAGGGTGCGCCTCCTGCTGGTGAAGTATGCCGGAGCAGCTGTTTTTTGTCTTTCCGCGCCGCTGGCCGTGGCGCTCGCCGGCGCTGGCATCGGTTGGGCTCTCTTCCCTGTGGGACCGGTGGCGCTGCTTTCGGGCGACCTGGTGGAACCGGACGAGGCGCTGGTCAGGATGCTGCTGATCGCCGCATATCAGGCCGTATCCCTGCTGGGGTTGTCGGCCATCGGGCTGTTTCTGTCGACCCTGACCGACGTCCCCGTGGGCGCCATGGCCGCCACGATCGTGCTGTCCGTCGTATCCCAGGTGCTCGACCAGCTGCCCCAGCTGGAGTGGCTGCACCCGTGGCTGTTCACGCACTACTGGTTCGGCTTCGCAGACCTGCTTCGCCAGCCCATCGGCTGGGACTCGTTCGGTGACAACGCGCTGTTGCAGGCGGGCCACATCGCAGTGTTCGGCGCGCTCGCGTACGGCAGGTTCGTGAGCAAGGACGTGCTGTCCTAGGGGTTTCTGCTAGTAGCGCGCGGCGACGGGGTGCAGCTGCATGCCGGCCATCATGCCCAGGTCAGTCACGGTGATGCCCGCGGACGGGTTCAGTGCCTGGACCACCTTGCCGCCGCCCAGGTAGATCGCCACGTGGTAGAAACCGGGGGCCGATCCCCAGACCAGGAGATCACCGGGCTGCGCCTGGGACAGGGGCACGTGGACGGGTGCCTGGGCGAACTGCTCGGCAGCCGTGCGCGGAAGTTGCTTTCCGATGGCTGCGAACGCGTTCTGGACCAGGCCGGAACAGTCGAAGCCGTACGCACCTGTCCCGCCGTACTGGTAGAAGTACGGTGATCCAACCTTGCCCATCGCCACCGAAATGGCCGCCTGGTTCGAACCGCCCGGAGAAGGGGCCGGTTGAACGGGCGCAGGTGCAGGCGCAGGTGCAGGGGCAGGTGCTGGCGCAGGAGCTGGCGCCGGGCGTACTGGCGCCGGGCGTACGGGCGCGGGAGCAGGGCGGACGGGAGCAGGGCGGACCGGCGCCGGAGCCTCAGGCAAAGGGGCTGAAGGAGCCGCCGGAGCGGCCTGTGAAGGAGTGTTTTGGGAAGGAGCGGCTTGGGCCGGCGTCCGGCCCGGCACGGACGCGGACTGTTCCGCCGGGGCTGCATCCCCGTTGCCGGACGCCGCAGCATTCTCAGCCGCTGCCCTGTCTGCGGCCGCCTGGTCTGCGGCGGCACGTTCGGCTGCCGCAGTCACGGCGGCGAGACGGGCCTGCTGGCGCTGGCGCTCCAGCCCGTCCACACGGGCGGATTCGAGCGCTGCGGTGGTGTTCCGCAGCGAGGCAAGCTGCCCCACGAGGACAGTCCGCTGCGCTTTGGCATCCGCCACTGCCCTCACCTGGGCTGCGTTCGCCTGGTCTGCCTCGGCCTTGAGCGTCTCGGCGGTTTTCGCGGCGTCGTCTGCTGCACGGCGGGCGTCGGCGGCAGCAGCGGTGAGTGATTCGGCGGCTGCGGCGGTGGTTTCGGCAGCGGCGAAGGCCCTGCTCCGGCCGGCGGTGAAGGCCTGCAGCGTTGCGGCCTTGGCGAGGACGTCGCCCGAGCCCGTGACCAGGCCGCTCAGCTCCGGATTAAGGCCGCCGTTCCGGTACAGGTCCCCGGCCAGCTGCCCCACGGCCTTCCGGCTCTTGGACTGTTCCTTGTCCGCGGCAGCAGCCCTGGCCGTGGCCACCGCGGCCGCGTCCGACCTCGTGTCCAGCTCCACCAGGGCGTTGCTGTAGGCGTTATTGGCTTCGAGCGTCCGTGCGAACGTGACCTCCTGGTCCGCCGCGGCATCCGCGAGGATGCCCTCAATGTCGGTGACCTTTGCCGCCGTCGCACTTTCACTGGACTTGGCGGCAGCGATGTCCTCCGGGGAGGGGATTTCCGACGCCGGAATGGTCACGGCCGTTGCCGGCGCAACCGCGAATGCCAGGTCAGCTCTCGCAGGTGCTGCGAGGGTTCCAAGGAGAACGACGGCGGTGCACAGGACAGCCGCTGTGCGGCCGGGGCCGGTCAAACTCATTCATAACCTCGCAAGTCAGGCGGGGCGAACGAGTCGGGAGGCGGCACGGAAGTGCCCCTCTGAAGATGCCCAGCCCTCTGAGGTTAGGTGCCAATTTGCCGCTTTGGCAACACTGGTCACATCAATAACATAAACAACACGAGTGTCATTTGGGTGCAGATCCGGCGGGCGTGTCGCGGGGAAAGTTGCTGCACGGCTAGTCCCAGCCGAGTTCGTGAAGCCGCTGGTCATCGATTCCGAAGTGGTGGGCAATCTCGTGGATCACTGTTACCGCGACTTCCTCCACCACGTCCTCGCGCGAGGAGCAGATGTCCAGGATGGGCTGGCGGTAGATGGTGATGCGGTCCGGCAGGGATCCCGCGTCCCACCAGGAGTCGCGCTCGGTCAGGGGCACTCCCTCGTACAGTCCCAGGAGCACTGTGTCCGGGTCCTCGCCGGGCTGGGGGACGTAGTCGTCGTCGATGAATACCGCCACGTTGTCCATGGCCCGCGCCACCTCGGCCGGAAGCTGGTCGAGGGCGTCGCTGACGGCGGCCTCGAAGTCGGCTTCGGACATCTCGAACCCCGACGGGTCGCCGGTTCCGTTCGGCACGATCGGGAGGCCGGGCGGCAGGTTTGCGGGCATATCCAAACTTTAGCGGGATCTCCGCCTGGTCAGCCCGACGCCGAGGAGGCAGATGGCGCCGCCCACGAGTCCCCAGACGGTCGGGATCTCGCTGAGCACCAGCCAGGAGATCAGCACGGTGGTGCCGGGAACCAGATAGGTGGTGGCAGCCAGCTTCCCGGCGTCGATCAGGGACAGCGCGTAGGCCCAGGTGGTGAAGGCGATGGCGGTGGGGAAGATGCCCAGGTAGACCAGGCCAAGGGTGGCCGGCAGCGGCGCCGCCTGCAGCTCCGTCACAAGCTGGCCACCGAAAGGCAGGCAGCAGACCAGACCCACCATGATTCCGAACCACGTGGCCTGCCCGGCCGGAAACTTCCGCAGCACGGGCTTCTGGATGATGACGCTGACGGCGGCGAGTGCAGCGGCGAGGAGGCAAAGCAGCACGCCGGCCACGTCCGCCGTCGAACGCGTCCCCGACCCCAAAGCGATGACCGCGACGCCGCCGAACGCCACGAGGCTGCCAATGATCAGCCAGCGCGGAAATCCCTCCTTGAGGATGATGCCTGCCATTACGGCCACCAGAATGGGGTTCACGTTGATGAGCAGCGCGCTGGTTCCGGCGTCGAGCGAATGCTCCGCGGCGTTGAGCGCCACGTTGTACCCGGCGAACCACATGACGCCGTAGGCGAGGATCGGCCACCACTCGCGGCCCCGAGGCAGCGCCCGCAACTTTGGCAGCACCACCGCGCCGAGCACGACGGCGGCGATCGCCAGCCGCCCCAGCGTCAGGGCTCCGGGGGAGAAACTTGGGCCGACGGCGCGGATGCCCACGAAGGCGGAAGCCCAGAGCACTACTGTCACCACGACGGCGGTGACGCCCAGCGCGTTTACGGAAGAGGCAGGTTTCCCGGAGACGGGATTCTCGGCGGCGGCTCCGTCTGGCGCCGGTCCTCCTGTGGAGAAGCCTTCGGGGGAATGGGGCTGGTGGGGGCTCGTGCCGGCGGTGGATGCCATGGTGCCAATCTAGCCCCGTTCCCCGCGCGGTGGCTGGCGGAAATCGGCCATGTCTAGCCAAGAAAGTGCCATTGTGGCGGGCCCTGAATGGCCTGCCGTTTGGGTGGACTGCGGGCCGATTTTGGATATTCCGGTGAGAGGCTCTATAGTTTTACAGGTCCAGTTCGGAGGAACACGAAAGGACAAGAACGAAAGGCTTCGGCCCTTTATTTTTGCCCTTGTTCAGCCAAATTGAGTCCAGGCCCCCATCGTCTAGCGGCCTAGGACACCGCCCTTTCACGGCGGCGGCACGGGTTCGAATCCCGTTGGGGGTACGCAAGGAAGTGGTCAAAGCAGGCAAAAAAGTCTGGTAGGCTGGAGTCCTTGAAAAAACGCGGTAGCAATACTGCGAAGCAAGAAATAGCAAGGCCCTGTAGCGCAGTTGGTTAGCGCGCCGCCCTGTCACGGCGGAGGTCGCGGGTTCAAGTCCCGTCAGGGTCGCTTTGATTGCCGGAAGAAATTCCGGCCGTCATGGTGACACGTCACCTAGGCTCTGTAGCTCAGTTGGTAGAGCGTTCGACTGAAAATCGAAAGGTCACCGGATCGACGCCGGTCGGAGCCACCAGCTAAAACCCCGCTGTTCCATTAGGAACGGCGGGGTTTTTTCGTTCCCCGGGTTTCGCTGCCCCCGCTTTGCCCTGATTACCCAACTCTGGGTCGCCAACTCTGGTTCTCCAGCCGGACTGGGACCGTCGTGGGGCACTTTGGGGGCGTCGGCGTCGTAACCCATGCCGGCGTCCGGCGTGTCCCGCGTCAAAGCGCCCCGTTTCGGTCGCCACCCCTGCCGCCGCCACCCTGCCGCCACCACTCTGCCGCCGCCACTCTGCCGCCGAACCTCTGCGGGCCACCCTGCCGCCGAACCTCTGTGGGCCAGGTGGCCAGAGGGTGTGAGCTGTCGTGGGGCACTTTGGCGGCGTCGGCGTCGTAATTCACGACGGCGTCCGGCGTGTTCCGCTTCAAAGTGCCCCGTTTCGGTCAAAGAACTCCCGGTCACGGGTGTGATCAACGCCATTGATGACGCCTTTATGAAGACGCGTTTGATTCCACCACTGAAGTGGGGCACGCGCGCGTAAACGAGATGTAAACGCTTGCATCCAGCGGACCACATCGGGAGTACGCGCCGAAAACCGTGTTGAACTCGGCTGACAACGTTGTCTAGCGTTGAGTGTGGGCCGCGAAATGTATGACATTTCCAATTGCCCAGCGCGGGGTCCTACCCAAACCCCGTTTTCCCCCTCGACACAACGGCGTCCTCGATGACGCATGCCGTGTCATTGGGGTCTCCGGAGTTCGGGGGACAAGGGCAGCTGCCCGTCTTCCACGAACGTAACTCCGCGAGAAGAGCAAAAATGCACAAGCACCCCAACACCCCCCGGATGCTGCGGTGGCGCCCCGCCGCCGCAGCTCTGGTGGCAACTGTCGCCGCCACGGCGTTCCTATCCGTGCCCTCGGCGCAGGCAAATGAGCCATCGGATCCGCCATCGAGCACCCAGATGCCGGCACCGACTCCCGGCTTCCCCCTGCCGACACCCCACACCCAGACGGCACACGACCCGGCGTCGGACTTCACCTCAAAGTGGACCCGTGCGGATGCCAAGCAGATCATGGCGCAGAGCGACTCCACGGTTAAGCCGGGCCAGAACTCCATGAGCCCCGATGTCACCATGCCGGAGATCCCCGAGGACTTCCCCGCCATGAACGATGACGTGTGGGTCTGGGACACCTGGTCGCTGACCGACGAGAACGCGAACCAGATCAGCTACAAGGGTTACGACGTGATCTTCTCGCTGGTCGCTGACCGGCACGCAGGCTACGGCTTCGACCAGCGCCACTGGAACGCCCGCATTGGCTACTTCTTCCGCAAGACCAACGCCGACCCGGCCAAGGACAAGTGGAACTACGGCGGACACCTGTTCCTGGACAACACCTCCATCGGCAACACCGAATGGTCCGGCTCCACCCGCCTGATGCAGGGCAACCACGTGAACGTGTTCTACACGGCCACCACGTTCTACGACGTCAAGGAGCGCAACGCAGGCGGCGGCGGCATCGCCCCGGACGCCGTCATCGCCAAGGCGCTCGGCAACATCCACGCGGACAAGAACGGCGTGACCTTCGACGGCTTCCAGCACACCAAGCTGCTCGAACCGGACGGAAAGCTGTACCAGAACAAGGCGCAGAACCCGGGCTTCGCGTTCCGCGACCCCTACACCTTCGCTGACCCGGCCCACCCCGGCAAGACCTACATGGTGTTCGAAGGCAACACCGGCGGCAAGCGCGGCGACTACCGCTGCGAGAACGCGGACCTGGGCTACGCCAAGGGTGACCCCAACGCGGAGAACGTGGATAAGGTCAACAGCACAGGTGCCTACTACCAGACCGCCAACGTTGGCCTGGCAGTTGCAGACAACAAGGACCTGACCAAGTGGCACTTCCTGCCGCCGATTCTGTCCGCCAACTGCGTCAACGACCAGACCGAGCGTCCGCAGATTTTCATCCAGAATGAAAACGGCAAGAACAAGTACTACCTGTTCACCATCAGCCACCAGTTCACCTACGCTGCAGGCATGCGCGGACCCGACGGCGTCTACGGCTTTGTGGGCGACGGCGTCCGCTCCGACTACCAGCCGATGAACAACAGCGGCCTGGCCCTGGGCTCCCCGACGGACCTGAACCTGCCCTCCGAATCCCCGGAGGCCCCGACGCCGAACCAGAACGGCCGTCAGTTCCAGGCCTACTCGCACTACGTGCAGCCTGGCGGCCTGGTCCAGTCCTTCATCGACAACGTGAACGGCGTCCGCGGCGGATCCCTGTCGCCCACCGTGAAGATCAACTTCCGCGATGGCGTGTCCAAGGTTGACCGCAGCTTCGGCCAGAACGGCCTTGGCCCGTTCGGTTACCTGCCCACCAACGTCCACGTTGGCGGCAACGGCCTCTACAAGTAAGCCGTCACTGTTGCAATAAGCAAGAGGCGCCCGGACCTGGTCCGGGCGCCTCCTGCTGCGTCTGCGTCTCTGTACAGTCTGCATCTGTATATACAGTGCGATCCAAGGGCAGGACTGCAAAATGCGCCCGGCCTGTCAACTTGGAAAGACGTACCGCAGCCGGGCTAGACTCGCACGCCGGGGGACGGGGCAGGCGTTCTGCGGCTGCCCAGCCAGGCCGCCCAAGGCGGCAAAACCACTCCAGGAATGGACACCGTGAAACATCTTGCCCGCCCGCTGTACGCCGCCGCCCTCTTTGCCGTAGTGGCACTTAGTGCCTGCTCCGGGCCTGCCTCCGGCAGTGCGCCGTCGGCGTCTGGACCGTCCACGACGGCGGCCGGCAGCGCCGCTCCCACCGCATCCGCCAGCGCGGCGTCCGGTCCCTTTGGCGGCTATGCCTCGGCGGCTGAGGCCTGTGATGCCATCTCCACGCAGGCCACGGGGGCGTCCCTGCTGCCTCTCTCCGCCGCGAAGGGCAAGACGGCGGAACTGGAACAGAAAAAGGCGGAACTGGCCGAGACGGCCCAGCGGGTGCCGGAGGCGCTGAAGGCGGACTTCGCGCGGCTGAACGAGGTGGCCCTGGCCGGGCTCTCCGACCAGAGCGTGTACTCCAACGGCAAGTTCGAAGCAGCCATGGCCCCCGTGACAAGCTGGCTGTCCGCGAACTGCCACTAACCCGCCGGACGCCGCATGGCTCCGCGGGGACGCGGTGCCGCGGGCCCCTGACGTTGTCGTACCTAAGGGATAGGGTTGTGTTCAACAGAAGGGGAGTGCTGATGGAATACCAGAATCCACAATCCGCCGCCGTTCGAGCGGACCCTGCCCTGGTGCCGGCCGCAGCCGGGGGACGGACCGTGATCTCCGAGACGGCCGTGGCCAAAGTCGCCGGGATTGCGGCCCGGGCCGTGCCCGGTGTGTACTCCCTGGGGACCGGCTCCTCCCGTGCGCTCGGAGCCATCAGGGACGCGGTGGGCAGCTCCGATCATGCCGCTGGCGTGCACGCCGAGGTGGGCGAAACCCAGGTGGCAGTCGATATAACCCTGGTGGCGGTCTACGGCGCTCCGCTGCATGCCCTGGCCAACCAGGTGAGGGCCAGCGTTTACTCGGCCGTCGAGAAGCTGGTGGGTCTGCAGGTCATTGAGGTGAACGTCGAGATCAACGATGTCTACATTGCACCCCCGGTGAAGCCGACGGGCGCGCCCGCCGTCGCTGAGCGGGAGGCGGTCCTGTGAGCCCCACTGTCGTCGGAATCGCCGTCGGCGCCTTCGTGGCGTTCATGTCACTACAGTTCGGCCTCTGGGGCTTCCTGATCTCCCTGCTGTTCATGGGAATCGGTGCGCTCCTGGGCCGCGCCGCAGAAGGGAAACTGGACCTGCGCAGCGTCATCGATGCCATCACCGGCCGGCGCTCATCCTCATGAACGGGCAGCCGACATGAGCCAGGCGGCCGAACCAGCGACACCCAGCCGCCAGTACAGTGGCCACAACAGGATCAGCACCCAGGCGCTCACGAGCCTGGCAAAGGCTGCCGCTGCCGACGCCCTGGGCATTCATGCCCATGACGTGCGCGCTGACTGGACGGACGACGGCGGCCTGCTGGCTTTGTCACTCGTGGCCCCTATCCGGATCCCCAGCCTGACCGCCGTACTCCGTGACCCGGGACGCGTCCAGTTATTGGGCGGCTCCATCTGGGACAGGACCGTGCACGCCAAGACCGACATTCTGACCAAGGTCACCGAACTCAGCGGTGCGAGCCTGAGCAGGGTGGATATCCGCATCAGCGGTGCCCACGTCACGGAAGCGGGGAGGGTGCGGTGAGTTCCGTTGTCGAACAGCAGCATGAGGCCGGCGGGGAGCCGGCGCAGGGCGGCCCCGGTGCGGCGCACGCCGCCGGCATCGACATGCGCCGCGTCCTGCACCGCGAGACCCACTCCTCCCGTGCCGTGGCAGCTGTCATCGCCGGTTCCCTCGTCATCGTGCTCTGTCTGTATGCCCTCCTGGAATCCGCGGTGCGCGCCATTGGCCAGCCGCCCTGGCTTATCGATCCGCAGACGGCGGCCGAACGGATGGTGGCACTCCCGTCGGGCGTACCGCCGCTGCTGCTGGGTGCTGCCGGAGCAGTGACCGCCGCAGTAGGTCTCTTCTTTTTCCTGAGCGCGGTCCTGCCCGGGCGCCGGGCCAGGCATCTGCTTGCTGACCGGCGGATCGCCGTGGTGGTCGATGATGAGGTCATCGCCGCGGCACTTGCCCGGAGCGCGCGGCTGGCGGCCAATGTCACGCAGGAACAGGTCATGGTGGTGGTTTCCCGGCGCCAGGTGGTGGTCAATGTCCGCCCCACATCCGGTGTGCCCGTCAGCGAAAACGCCATCCGGCAGGCGGTGGAGGACGAACTGCAGGCCATGGGACCGTCGCCCATGCCCGAGGTGACCATCAATCTGTCGACCTCGGGGGTGGTGGGCGCATGAACGGCACACCCAGGCTTCTCAACCGCATCATTCTCGGCATTCTTGGCTTCAAGCTGCTGGTGATCGGTGTTCTGCTGGTACTGCTGGCGGCTGTCCCTGCCGTCGCGGCGTGGTGGCACTCCTGGTCCAAAAGCGTGTCGGACAACGCCGCAGCAGCCTTTGAGGGCACGCAGTTCCCCGGCCGGCAGGGGAGCTGGCTGTGGATCGTCCTGGTCCTCGCCGTGGTGCTGCTGATCGGCCTCATGGTTGCGTGGATCGCCCAGCAGGGCAAGGGCCGCACCGACCTCCTGCTGGCAGCAGAGGACCCCGGCGGCGTTCCCGGCGACATCCGGATCGGCGGGGGAGTGGCCGAGCAGGCGCTGAAGAACGCCCTGGCCGACCGTCCCGACCTCGCCGGAGCCAGCGTCTCGATCTACGACCTCAAGGGCCAGCCCGCGCTGAAGCTCCGGCTGCACCCGCGGGCGGGTGTGCCGCCGCAGGCCGTCGCCGCCGAAGCGGCCGACCTCGTCGATGCCCTGAGCGCCGTGGTGGGCCAGCGGACGCCTGTCCTGGTGCATATCGCAGCCGGCGCGCGGACCCGGTTCAGCCGCGCTGAGCGGGTCCGCTAGCTCCGCTATTTGGCACTCTGACAGCTGGAACCGGGTCAGTGAGAAGCCGCCACAGAAGCCGCCGGGCTGTTTATCCGGCCACCAGGTAAGCAGCGCTGTTGGGCCCAACCACGGCTTCGTCAGCGCCTGGTTCTTCAGCGCTGGACAGTGCCACCCGGTAGCCGTCGGGGACCGGCGTCGGCTCCGCCCCCGTGTTGGCGACCACGAGGACGTCACGGTTGTGGAAGGCCAGGACGCCCAGTTCGGGATCGTGGTTGTCCGCCCAGCAGAATGTCCCGGATCCCAGCCCGTGGCTCCGGCGTGCGGTGAGCGCGGAGCGGTACAGCTCCAGTGTGGAGCCCTTGACGCCGTCCTGCCGGTCGGCGGCCAAAGCTTCGAAGGATTCGGGCTGGGGCAGCCAGGGCGCGGCCGGGTCCTGCGCAGTGGATGCCGCCGCAAAGCCATACCCCGGCGCTTCGGATTTCCACGGCAGCGGCACCCGGCAGCCGTCGCGCCCGCGCTCGATGCCGTTGGTCCGGAAGAACGTGGGGTCCTGCCGGGCTTCTGCGGGCAGCGTGGTGTGCTCTGGGAGGCCAAGTTCCTCGCCCTGGTAAATGTAGGCGGAACCGGGGAGGGCCAGGGACACCAGCGTGGCGGCCCGGGCACGGGCCAGGCCCAGGGCGGCATCGGGCTGTTCGTCCTCCGCGGCGATGCCCTTCGGGAAGGTGGTGGGGTCCTGCAGGCCGAAGCGGCTCGGGTGGCGCACGGTGTCGTGGTTGCTCAGCACCCACGTGGACGGCGCCCCTACGGATGCGGCCGCTTGGAGGGAGTCCTCGATGGCCACGGCCATCCGCTGGGCATTCCAGCCGGCCAGCAGGAAATCGAAGTTGAAGGCCTGCTGCATCTCGTCCGGGCGGATGTACCGGGCGAGCCGTTCCGCGGGTTCAACCCACGCCTCGGCCACCAGCATGCGGTCGCCGCCGTATCCGGCCAGGACCCGGTTCCAGTCGCGGTAGATGTCATGGACGCCGTCCTGGTCGAAGAACGGCGACGGCGGATACAGCGGCGATACGGGCTCGTGTTCCGTGCCCACGGCGGCACCCAGGCCGGCCCCCTTCTCGGCGGCGCCCGGGCCGGCACCGGCCGGAGAAGCGTGCGCCGTATGGGGCTCAGCGGACTCTCCGTGGGCACCCGGGGGATCCGTCATGTGGGTGGCTTCGGCGGATCCTTCCACCATGGCAGCCACACCTTCCCAGTCCGGAAGTCCGGCCTCCTTCACCATCCCGTGGGCCACATCCACCCGGAAGCCGTCCACGCCCCGGTCCAGCCAGAAGCGGAGCACGGAACGCATCTCCTCCCAGACCTCGGGGTTTTCCCAATTGAGGTCCGGCTGCTTCGTGTCGAACAGGTGCAAGTACCAGTCGCCAGGGGATCCGTCCGCATTCGTGGTCCGCGTCCAGGCCGGTCCGCCGAAGATGGATTTCCAGTTGTTGGGCGCGATGTTGCCGTCGCCGGAGCCGGGAACCTCGTCCTTCCCGGGGCGGAACATGTAGCGCTCCCTGGCGGCCGAGCCGGGTTCCGCAGCAAGGGCCTCCTGGAACCACACATGTTCATCGGACGTGTGGTTGGGCACCAGGTCGACGATCACCTTCAGTCCGCGGCTGTGCGCCTCGTCCAGCATGGCGTCGAAGTCGGCCAGCGTACCGAACGCCGGGTCCACCTGCCGGTAATCGGCGACGTCGTAGCCGCCGTCCGCCTGCGGGGAACGGTAGAACGGCGAGAGCCAGACAGCGTCGACGCCGAGCTGCTGCAGGTAGGGCAGGCGCGCCGTGACGCCGGGCAGGTCACCCATGCCGTCACCGTTCCCATCAGAAAAAGAACGCGGATAAATCTGGTACACGGCCGCGTGGGCCCACCACGCCGCTGTCTCGGATGCCGGCGTGCTGATCGGGCGGTGACTCATAGTTGCCTCTCCGGTAACAATTAGGTGTAAACGCTTGCATATCTTCGGGCAACGTTACTAGTGTGACAGTCACCACATCAACCGCACGATTGATTTCCATGTCACTCAGCGAGGAGTCTCCAGCCAATGAAAACCCCTAAGTTCTTACTCCCGGTTGCCACTGCCGGCGTGCTCGCTCTGACCCTGTCTGCCTGTGGCGGCGGCGGCGGGGGCGGCACCACAGGCGGCGGTGCCGGGGGAGGCGACGCCGCGAACAACCTGGACGGCCGCGGTCCCATCACGTACGTTCAGGGCAAGGACAACAGCAACGTTGTCCGCCCGCTGGTCGCCAAGTGGAACGCCGCCCACCCGAACGAGAAGGTGACGTTCAAGGAGCAGACGGACCAGGCGGACCAGCAGCACGACGACATCGTGCAGCACTTCCAGGCCAAGGATGCCAGCTACGACGTCGTGGACGTTGACGTCGTGTGGACCGCTGAGTTCGCGGCCAAGGGATGGCTCCAGCCGCTGAAGGACAAGATGGCCTTCGACACCAGCGCCATGCTGAAGCCAACCGTGGACAGTGCCACGTACAAGGGAACGCTGTACGCGGCGCCGCAGACCTCCGACGGGGCCCTGCTGTACTACCGCAAGGACCTGGTCCCCACCCCGCCGAAGACGTGGGACGAGATGATGGGCATGTGCTCCATCGCCAAGCAGAACAACATTGGCTGCTACGCCGGGCAGTTCAGCAAGTATGAGGGCCTGACCGTCAACGCTTCGGAGGCCATCAACTCCGCCGGAGGCGCCGTCCTGGATGCCGACGGCAAGCCCAGCCTGAACACCGACCAGGCCAAGGCTGGCCTGGAGAACCTGGCCAAGGCCTACGCGGACGGCAACATCCCGAAGGAAGGCATCACCTTCCAGGAGGAGCAGAGCCGCCAGGCGTTCCAGAGCGGAAAGCTCCTCTTTCTGCGCAACTGGCCTTACGTCTACAACCTGGCGACCACTGAAGGTTCGTCGGCGGTGAAGGACAAGCTGGGCATCGCCCCGATCCCGGGCAAGGACGGCCCTGGTGCCTCCTCGCTGGGCGGCCACAGCATGGCTGTCAGCGTCTACTCAAAGAACAAGGCGACTGCCCTGGACTTCCTGAAGTTCATGACGTCCGAGGAGACCGAGAAGTTCTACGCGACCCAGGGTTCACTGGCTCCGGTGCTGGGCAGCCTCTACACGGACGCCGCCCTAGTGAAGAAGCTCCCGTACCTGCCCGTCCTGAAGACCTCCATCGAGAACGCCAAGCCGCGCCCGGTCACCCCGTTCTACCCGGCGGTTACCAAGGCGATCCAGGAGAACGCGTATTCGGCCATCAAGGGCGAGAAGCCCGTGGACACTGCACTGTCTGACATGCAGAAGTCCATCGAGTCCGCCGGTGCAGGATCGTAGTTCTGCCATGGCAACCGAAGTAGGCCCGACGCCGGTCAAGGCACCGGCGTCGGGCGGCACCCCGATCCACCACGGCCCCAAGGGCGTGGGTGAGGATAACAAGATTCTCAGTCAGGGCAGGTGGGCCTCGTGGCTCCTTGCCCCGACCATCATCGCCCTTGCGATTGTGATCGTGTACCCGATCGTCAGCGCAATCGTGATGTCCTTCCAGAAGGACGCTGGCCTTGACCCTGCCACTGGCCTCTTTACGGCAGGCGGGCCCGCCGGCGTTCAGAACTACGTCAACTGGATAGCCCAGCAGTGCTCGGCCCCGGCCGGCGGAACGGTCGCGTGCCCGCCGGGCACCCTCGGGTCCCAGTTCTGGTCGGCCACGGCAACTACGTTCTTCTTTACCGTGGTCACCGTAGCCTTCGAGACCGTCCTGGGTTTCTGGATGGCAATGATCATGGCCCGCACCTTCAAGGGCCGGAGCATGGTCCGCGCTGCGGTGCTGGTGCCGTGGGCCATCCCCACCGCCGTGACCGCGAAGCTCTGGTTCTTCATCTTCGCCTTCGAAGGCATCGCCAACAAGCTGTTCAACACCTCGATCCTGTGGACCGGCAGCGAATGGCCGGCGAAGTGGGCTGTGGTCATCGCGGATGTCTGGAAGACCACTCCGTTCATGGCCCTGCTGATCCTCGCCGGACTCCAAATGATCCCGGCCGAGGTTTACGAGGCCGCCAAGGTCGACGGCGCCACCGCCTGGCAGCGCTTCCGGCTGATTACGCTGCCGCTGGTGAAGCCGGCCCTGATGGTGGCCATCCTGTTCCGTACCCTGGACGCGCTGCGCATGTTCGACCTCCCGTACATCCTGACCGGCGGCGCGAACAACACCACCACGCTGTCCATCCTGGTGATCAACCAAATCAGACAAGGGTTCAATGCCGCCGCGGCGTTGTCGACCATCACCTTCATCATCATCTTTCTTGTCGCGTTCATCTTTGTCCGGTTCCTCGGCGCAAATGTTGTTGAACAAAGCGGCGCCACTGGTAAGGGGAAGAAATGACCGCCGCGATATCCTCCGCCACAAGCCTGCGCGCGGAGCAGGACCGAGGCCGCCGCAAGGCCCAGAACAGGGAGAAGTGGGCGCAGGGCAGGACCTACATCAGCGCCGCGGTCATCCTGATCTGGTGCCTCGCACCGGCGTACTGGATGGTGGTGACAGCGTTCCGGGAGGTGGGCTTCACCTACGACACCTCGATCCTTCCCACCCATGTCACGCTGGACAACTTCAACACCGCGTTCGACACCTCGTTCGGCAACCGCTTCGGCCAGGCGCTGCTCAACAGCGTCTTCATCGGCGGCGTGGTCACGCTGGTGTCGCTGGTCATCGGTGTTTTCGCGGCGTACGCGCTGGCGCGGCTGAACTTCCGGTTCAAGTACATGGTGCTCGGCTTCATCCTGGGCGCATCCATGTTCCCGGGCGTTGCCCTGATCACCCCGCTGTTCCAGCTGTTCACCAACATCGGCTGGATGGGGAGCTACCAGGCGCTGATCATCCCGAACATTTCGTTCGTCCTGCCGCTGACGGTGTACACCATGACCTCCTTCTTCCGGGAGATGCCATGGGAACTGGAGGAGTCGGCCCGGGTGGACGGATGCACGCAGGGACAGGCCTTCCGCAAGGTCATCATGCCCCTCGCCGCACCGGCCATCTTCACCACGGCGATCCTGGCGTTCATCTCCTCGTGGAATGAATTCCTGATCGCCAGCCAGCTGTCCAGCGATGCAACCCAGCCGGTAACGGTGGCCATCGCCAACTTCGCCGGGGCCCAGCCGAACCAGGTCCCGTACACGGCCATCATGGCTGCCGGCACCATTGTCACCATCCCGCTGGTCATCCTGGTGCTGGTGTTCCAGCGCAAGATTGTGGCCGGCCTGACGGCGGGCGCTGTCAAGTGACGCACGGAGCAGCACCACAGGGCAGGAAACCGGAACCGATCGCGCCCAAGCGCGTCCGCTCCGGCGAGGACTTCGACATCATCATCGGATTCCTTGGCTTCTGGGCCGTGGTGCTGCTCGTCGCCACGGTCTGGATGGAACTGACGGCGCAGCCCGCCGTCTTCTGGGCGCTGGGGCTGCTGGCCACACTGCTGGCACTGTACGGCATGGTGAGGCTGCGCAAGCGACTCCCCGCACGCACGGCCACGCGCCGCAAGTGAGGACAGCGGGACTAAAATGGACACTTGCCGCCGGGAGAACGGCGCGGCGGAAATCTGCATGAGGGCTTAGAGAGGACATCGTGGCGCGCACTACTGAAAGGGCACAGCGCGGTGGCCACTCGGGAGTCAGTATCGAAGACGTGGCCGCGGCCGCGGGTGTTTCCACCGCCACCGTGTCCCGCGCGGTGCGCGGCCTGCCCCGCGTCTCCCCGGCCACCCGGGAAAAAATCCTTGAGGTGGCCGCGGCGCTGGGCTACGTTGCCTCATCCTCGGCGTCCGGCCTTGCCACCGGACGCACCAAGACCATCGGAGTGCTGGCTCCCTTTGTGAGCCGGTGGTTTTTCTCGAAGGCCATTGAGGGCGCGGACCGCGAACTGCACGCCCGGCAGTACAACCTTTCCCTCTTCAACCTCGGTGGCCACGGCAGCCACCGCGAGCGGCTCTTCAGCAAGACCATGGTTTACAAGCAGATCGATGCCCTCCTGGTCCTGTGTATGGCGCTGACCAGGGACGAGCTGGAGCATCTGCAGAAGATCGACATTCCGCTGGTGGTGGTGGGCGGCCACGTGGAGGAATGTGCCTACATCGGCATCGACGACTACGCGGCAGCCTCCACCGCCGTCAAACACCTGATCGAGCTTGGCCACCGGGACATTGCGCTGCTGCACGGCGACGACGAAACGGACCTCAACTTCGATGTTCCCCGCGTCCGCATCCTGGCTTTCCAGGACGTCATGTCAGCCGCGGGCCTGGAAGTCCGTCCCGAGTGGGACGAATGGGGCGACTTTACCGTCCGCAGCGGCCAGGAGGCATTCCGGCGGCTGTGGGCCCAGCCCGGCGCCAAACCCACCGCCATCTTCTGCGCTTCAGATGAAATGGCCATGGGAGTCATCTTCGAAGCGAACCGGGTCGGCGTACGGGTGCCCGAGGAACTGTCCGTCATCGGCATCGACGACCACGATTTTTCCGACGCCATCGGCCTCACCACTGTGGGGCAGCGGCCGGACGAGCAGGCGGAACTTGGCACCAAGATGCTGCTCGACGAACTCCTGGGGATCACCGGTTCGGTGCGGTCCTCCGTCGCACCCCACCGCCTGATTGTCAGACGCACGACGGCGCCGCCCCGGTCCTCCTGACAGCGCACCTGACCTTTGCACAAAGACAGCGTGCAGGGCTGGGGATCAGCCCTGGTTACGAGGCCCGGGCCAGCTGGCGGATCGGGATCCAGCGCGAGGCAAGCCGGCGGTAGGCGGCAGCCGCGCCGGTCATGTCACCCTCGGCGAGGCACTCGATGCCCAGCCGCACGTCCATGGGGGAGTCATCCGGGTAGACCTTGTCCGCCACCGCGCCGTAGTCCAGTTCCACCATGGAGTCCGCGTGGAAGAGCTCCAGCCATTCGGTGAGCTGCGTGAGGTCGTCCAGCATGTCCAGGTCCGGCGCGGCGAGGGCAAGGTTTGCGACGGCGTACCGCACCCGGTCGAGGGCGTCGGAGATCGGCGTCCACACCCGCACGGTGAGGATCCTGCCGCCCGCCTCCACTACATCCTGCGGGTCGGACTCGAGGAACAGCGAGAACCAGCTGAAGGGGATGCCCCAGGTGGAAGCCCGGGTGTGCACCCGGGTGATGCCGTCGCGGGCATTGACCAGGTCGATGCGTTCCTGGTGCCTGTCCCGCTGTTCCTCGGGGATCAGCAGCTCGGCCAGGGGCCCGTGGATGCCTTCGATCAGGGCGTTTGCCGCCAACCCGGCCCGAAGCACCAGCTGGCTGGGGCAGTAAAGCAGCGCGACGCCGTCGGCCGTTTCCTCCTCGGAGCTTTCCTTGCCGGCATCCTCCACGGGGACACCCGGGGCGCGGGTGACGCGCACCAGGTCGGTTCGGCCGGTGGGGAACGGATCGCCGCCGGGCCGGGTGATCCTCCCCAGGGAAGCCAGCAGCTCGGCGTTTTCGACCGCGGCGCGGGACGCCGCCCGTTCGCCGGCTGACTTGATGGCGGGGCGCTGCTCCTCCGGAAACGCCTCCAGCGGCTCATAAACGCGCAGCGTGGAGGAAAACGGGAGCCCGGCCTGGCCCCGGTAGAGGTTGCCCGTCATGAATGCCTGCCTGTCATCAGCCGTCAGCCTCCATCAGTCGGTCAGTTCCACAATCACCGGTGCGTGATCGGACGCGCCCTTGCCTTTGCGTTCCTCACGGTCGATCGACGCGCCGGAGACCCGCGAGGCGAGGGCAGGAGAGGCCAGCACGAAGTCGATCCGCATGCCCTCCTTCTTGGGGAAGCGCAGCTGGGTGTAGTCCCAGTACGTGTAGACGCCCGGGCCCGGGGTGTGGGGGCGCACCACGTCGGAGTAGCCCACGGACTCGAAGGCCCGGAATGCGGCGCGCTCCGGTTCGCTGACGTGGGTGTAGCGCTGGGTGAGGAACAGATCGATGTCCCAGACGTCGTCGTCCGTGGGGGCGATGTTCCAGTCGCCCATCAGCGCGACCTGCGCGGACGGGTCCTCGGAGATCCAGCCTGCCGCGTGGTTCTTCAGGGAATCAAGCCACTTGAGCTTGTAGGGCATGTGCTCGTCATCGAGGGAGCGGCCGTTGGGGACGTAGAGGCTCCAGACCCGGACTCCGCCGCAGGTAGCGGCCATGGCGCGGGCTTCCTGGACCGGGTCCTTGCCCGCCTTGCCGAAGTGCGGCTGGTCCGTGAAGCCGCGTTCGACGTCGTCCAGGCCCACGCGCGAGGCGATGGCAACACCGTTCCACTGGTTGACGCCGAAGTGCGCCACCTCGTAGCCCATGCGTTCGAAGAGCTCCCACGGAAAGTTCTCGTCCTTGCACTTGGTTTCCTGGATGGCCAGGACGTCGCAGTCGGAGCGCTGCAGCCACGCCTCCACACGGTCGGCACGGGCACGCAGCGAGTTCACATTCCAGGTAGCTATCTTCACAGTCCTAACTTACCGAACTTGGACACCGCTGCTGCCGAAACGGGGGTATTCCGCCGTCCAAAACGGGGCACTTTGGCGCGGACGAACCGGGGTTAAGCGCCTGGCACTCCGGTTTGCGCCTCAAAGTGCCCCACGACGGCGGCAGCCCGCCACCGCTGCCAGCCGCGCCTTAGGGACTCTGGAATTTAGTAGGAAGTCCGAGTAGATTCAGCAGCAGAGATGACCGGGGTCATGCAAAGGAGCATCCATGGTTCGCGAACTTTCCCACTACATTGGCGGCCGTCGGGTAGACGGCACGTCCGGCCGATACGGCGATGTCTTTGATCCCTGCACCGGGGAGGTCCAGGCCAAGGTGCCGTTGGCGGGCGCGGAGGAAGTCCGTAACGCCGTCGCGAACGCCGAGAAGGCCCAGCCTGAGTGGGGCGCCATGAACGCGCAGCGGCGCGGCCGCATCCTGCTCAAATTCGTGGACCTCGTGAACCAGAACATGGACGAGCTCGCCGCCCTTCTGTCCTCCGAACACGGGAAGACTCTCGCCGATGCCCGGGGAGACATCCGGCGCGGCATCGAGGTGGTGGAGTTTGCCGCGGGCGCCCCGCACCTGCTTAAGGGCGAGTTCTCCGACGACGCCGGCGCGGGAATCGATGTGCACTCCATGCGCCAGCCGCTGGGCGTGGTTGCTGGCATCACGCCCTTCAACTTCCCGGCCATGATCCCGCTATGGAAGTCCGGCCCCGCACTCGCGGCAGGCAACGCGTTCATCCTCAAGCCATCCGAACGCGATCCTTCCGTAGCGCTGCGGCTGGCCGAGCTTTACTCCGAAGCGGGGGTGCCGGATGGCGTGTTCAACGTGGTCAACGGCGACAAGGAAGCCGTGGACGCGCTGCTCGAGGATGGGCGCGTGCAGGCGATTGGATTCGTGGGTTCCACTCCGATCGCCCAGTACATCTATGCCACGGCGGCGGCCCACGGCAAGCGGGCGCAGTGCTTCGGCGGCGCCAAGAACCACATGGTGATCATGCCGGACGCAGACTTGGACATGGCCGCCGATGCCCTGATCGGGGCCGGCTACGGCTCGGCCGGTGAACGCTGCATGGCAGTTTCCGTGGCCGTCCCTGTGGGGGAGGAGACCGCGAACAGTCTTGTGGCACGGCTGCAGGAACGGATCAAGTCCCTGAAGGTTGGCCACAGCCTGGCCAA
The DNA here is from genome assembly GCF_059568005.1 of Arthrobacter sp. BGA-UO-ETr-C19. Taxonomy (NCBI): domain Bacteria; kingdom Bacillati; phylum Actinomycetota; class Actinomycetes; order Micrococcales; family Micrococcaceae; genus Arthrobacter; species Arthrobacter sp. BGA-UO-ETr-C19. The sequence goes on along the minus strand of NZ_JCAQPC010000008.1, from coordinate 266,649 downwards.
GGACTCCGACTTCGGACCGGTGGTAACGCCAGCCGCCAAGGAGCGGATCGAGGGATACATCAGGTCCGGCGAGGAGGAAGGCGCCTCGCTCCTGGTGGACGGCCGCGGCCTGGCCGTGGACGGCTATGACGGCGGGTTCTGGGTTGGCCCCACGCTGTTCGACCACGTCACCAAGGACATGAAGATTTACCGCGAGGAGATCTTCGGCCCTGTGCTCAGCGTCCTCCGCGCGTCCGACTACGACGAGGCGCTCCGGCTCTGCAGCGAGAACGAGTTCGGGAACGGCGTGGCCATCTTCACCCGCGACGGGGACGCGGCCCGGGACTTCGCCAGCCGGGTGCAGGTGGGCATGGTGGGCATCAATGTCCCCATTCCGGTGCCCATTGCCTACTACACTTTCGGCGGCTGGAAGGCGTCCGGATTCGGTGACCTCAACCAGCACGGTGCCGACGCCTTCCGCTTCTACACCAAGACCAAGACCGTGACCTCACGCTGGCCCTCCGGTATCCGGCAGGGCGCCAGCTTCGTCATGCCGGAAGGAAGCTGATGACTGAACCTGCCCCGAACGGGACGCCGGAAAACCCGGCCGAGCTGCCTGTTGAACAAGACGTGCGCCCTGAACAAGAGGTGCTGTTCGAACAACGGGGCAAGCTGGGGGTGGTCACGCTCAACCGGCCCAAGGCGGTCAACGCGCTCACAGCCGGCATGGTCACCGCCGTCCTGGAGCAGCTCACCGTCTGGGCGGACGACGACACCGTGGCCACAGTGCTGGTCCAGGGAGCCGGGGACCGCGGCCTGTGCGCGGGCGGGGACATCGTGGCCATTTACCGGGACATCCTCGCTGGCGGTGATGAAACGGCCGGCTTCTGGGCTGACGAATACCGGCTGAACTCGCTCATCGAGCGGTTCCCCAAGCCGTATGTGGCGTTCATGGACGGCCTGGTGCTGGGCGGCGGCGTGGGCATCTCCGCGCACGGCTCCCTGCGCATCGTCACCGAACGGAGCCGGACAGGGATGCCGGAGACCACCATTGGGTTCGTGCCCGACGTCGGCGGCACCCTCCTGCTGTCACGCTCACCGGGGGAGGCGGGTACTCATGCCGCCCTCACCGGCGCCCACCTCAGCGGGGCGGATGCGCTTTTCCTGGGACTCGCAGATTACTTTGTCCCGTCCGGAAGCCTCGCGGACCTCGCGGCGGCGCTGGAAAACGAAAGCGCGGAAGCCGCCGTCGTACGCTTTGCCGAAAAGGCGCCCCCCTCGGCGCTGGCGGCACAGCGGGACTGGATCGACGACTGCTATTCGGCGGACGACGCCGAGGAGATCGTCCGGCGGCTGCGTGCCGCCGGAGGGGAGGCCGCGGTGGCCGCCGACACCATCGAGGCGAAGTCGCCCACCGCCGTCAAGGTGACCCTCGCCTCGCTCCGCAGGTCGCGCGGGCTGACGCTCGACCAGGCGCTGGCCGAGGAATACCGTGTGGGACTGCGGTGCCTCGCCGGACCGGACTTCCGGGAGGGGATCCGGGCGCAGGTGGTGGACAAGGACCGCAACCCCCGGTGGCAGCCGGCCACGCTGCAGGAGGTGCACGCAGACGACGTCGAGCGGTACTTTGCGCCGTTGGGGGACCGGGAACTGGTGCTGTGGGAAAAGGAGTCGGACCATGCCTGAAGAAGCAACCCAACCTGATGCAGCGAAACCGCGTGTAGCCTTCCTGGGACTGGGCCACATGGGCGGCCCCATGGCGGTCAACCTGGTCAAGGCAGGCTACGAAGTGATCGGCTTCGACGTGGTGCCCGCCGCGCTGGATGCCGCGCGCGGGCACGGCATCCCGGTCGCTGCGAGTGCCGCGGAAACCATCCCCGGAGCGGACGTCGTGCTCACGATGTTCCCGAGCGGGCAGCATGTGCTGGACGCTTACCGCGGCGGGGACGGGCAGCCCGGATTGCTGGAGGCAGCTGCGCCGAACACCATGTTCCTGGACTGCTCCACCATCAACGTGGACGAGGCGCGGGAAGCCGCCCGGCTGGCCCTCGACGCCGGGCACCGCTCCGTGGACGCGCCGGTCTCCGGCGGTGTGGTGGGGGCGGAGGCCGGCACGCTGACGTTCATGGTGGGCGCGCTGCCGGAGGACTTCGAGACCGTGCGGCCCCTGTTCGACGTCATGGGCAAACGCGCGGTGCTGTGCGGAGAGCACGGCGCCGGCCAGGCCGCCAAGGTCTGCAACAACCTCATCCTGGGCGTCTCGATGATCGCCGTCAGCGAGGCATTCGTGCTCGGAGAGAAGCTGGGCCTGACGCACCAGGCCCTGTTCGACGTCGCGTCCGCGGCGTCAGGACAGTGCTGGGCCCTCACCACCAACTGCCCCGTCCCGGGGCCGGTGCCCACCAGCCCGGCCAACCGCGACTATCAGCCCGGGTTCGCCGGAGCACTGATGGCCAAGGACCTCCGGCTGGCACTGAACGCCCTTCAGTCCACCGGCGTCGCCGCCCGGATGGGCCCGCTGGCCTCCGAGATTTACGACGCCTTCGCCGCGGAAGGCGGGGCCGGCCGGGATTTTTCCGGCATCATCACCGACATCCGGGACAAGTCAGGACAGTAGGCTTAGTTTCAGGATGTACCAACCACGTGAGAGGCATGGATGACGCACGACGGGAACATTCTGGTGGAGCGCCGCGGACGCGTCGGCCTCGTCACCCTGAACAGGCCCGAGGCGCTGAACGCCCTGGACAGGACCACCCTGGAAGAACTCGTGGCGGCGGTGTCGGCCATGGACGCGGATCCCGGCGTGGGCGCAGTCGTGATCACCGGCTCGGGCAAGGCCTTCGCCGCGGGCGCCGACATCAAGGAGATGGCGGACAAGGGCTACCTGGAGATGTACGACGCCGACTGGTTCCGCGGGTGGGAGGACCTCACCCGGCTGCGCATTCCGCTGATCGCGGCCGTGTCCGGATTCGCGCTGGGCGGCGGCTGCGAGCTGGCCATGATGTGCGACTTCATCATTGCCGGGGACAACGCCAAATTCGGCCAGCCCGAGATCAACCTTGGCGTTGTGCCGGGCATGGGCGGGTCGCAGCGGCTCACCCGCGCCGTGGGCAAGGCCAAAGCGATGGACATGATCCTCACTGGCCGGTTCATCGACGCGGACGAGGCAGAACGCTCCGGCCTGGTGGCCCGCGTGGTGCCGGCAGCGGACACGGTGGAGGAGGCGCTGAAGGCCGCGGAGGTCATCGCGTCCAAGTCGAAGCCGGTTGCCATGCTGGCCAAAGAAGCCGTTAACGCGGCCTTTGAGACGGGGCTGGCACAGGGCGTGCTGTTTGAACGGCGGCTGTTCCATTCGCTCTTCGCCTCTGAGGACCAGAAGGAAGGCATGGCTGCTTTCGCGGAGAAGCGCCAGCCGGAGTTCAGGCACCGGTGAGCACCGGGCTGACGGGGGAGCGCACGGTGAAGGGGACTTCCCTGCGCGTTGTCCCGGCAGCCATGGTCTCGCTGGCGGGCTTTGTCCTGTTCGGGCTGGACCAGAGCCTGCCGGGCTATGCCCTGCTCGCCGCAGCGCTCGTGGTCGCGGCCCTGGTGGACCGGCTGCTGTTCCGCGACCTCGCGCTGATTGCAGCCGGAGTGGCCATCATCAGTGCCGTACCGATCACCACCGACGTCAGCACCTCCCACATGCTCGTCATGGGCTCGGCCATGATCGCGGCCGTGGCAATCCCCTACGCCGTGTCGCGCTTCGTTACCAAGGAGCACACGGTGGTGTTTCCGGTCCGGACCGGGCAGAAATGGACGCGTGCGGAGAAGTGGTACCTGCCCGCCGTCGTGGTGATCGGCTACGCCCTGCTGCCCGTGTACATGATCCGGACCGGGGTCTACACGAACTGGCCCGCAGTGCACGACCCCGAGGGCATCGCGCGGCTTTTCGTCGGCACCAACGCCCTGGGCATCTGGGATGAGCTGTTCTTCATCTGCACCTGCTTCGCGCTGCTGCGGCGCCACCTGCCTGACTGGCAGGCCAACCTGCTGCAGGCCGTCCTGTTCACCTCCTTCCTGTGGGAACTGGGGTTCAGGTCCTGGGCACCGTTCTTCATCTACCCGTTCGCGCTGCTGCAGGCCCGCATCTTCACCTGGACCAAGTCGCTGTCGTACATCGTGAGCGTGCACCTGCTCTTCGACTTCGTGCTGTTCCTGGTGCTGCTCCACGCGCACAACCGGACGTGGATCGACATCTTCCTGTACTGACCCGTGTTCGTGTACTGACCCGTGCAATTCCTTAGGCGGCCAGTGGAGTTTTTGTACAGATATCGGCCTCAAAAGGCACTTTTACTCGCGATATCTGTACAAAAACTCCACAGCACCCGTCCGCTAATGGCCTCCGGGATTTCACCCGCAGTTAATCGCGATGCCCTAGCCTTGCACTTCAGGCAAACGTGTTTATTTCAGGCAAACGTCCGAAAAGGGGAACGATCGTGGCCGACATCGCTGCTGTACTGGGACGGCTCACCGCGGCCGAGCTTGAAGAAATCCACGCCACAGGCCCGCAGGGGCACCTGAGCCGCAGGATCGTGGACGCGCTGGACCGGGCTGCCGGCGGTCCCGGCGGAGGCCGCGGCTACTATGTTCCAGCCGGTAGTGTCAGCGGAACCGGCAGCCCGCACCTTGTGCTGCGGAGCGACGTCGCAGCCTGGCTTTTCGGGCATTCCGCACCTGCCACCGTCGCCGACCCCGCCTAAAAGCCGGGCCAGCCCAAAAGCCGGCCCCGCCTAGCCTGCGGCCTGTGCTGCCGGCGTGAGGGCGGGGGCTGGCGTCGCGCCGGGGGCCGCGTCAGAACCGTCTTGCTGCCGCAGTCCGCCACCGTCGCGGATGGTGCCCAGCAGGCCACGGGCCGCTTCGAGGACTTCGCGTACCTCGGGAGACGTCAGTTCGTAGAACAGCCGGCCGTCCTTTCGGGACGGAACAATCAGCCGCTGGCGCCGCAGGATGCCGAGGTGCTGGGAGAGATTGGAGGCTTCAAGGCCGGTGCAGTCCCGCAGGTTGCTCACGGTCACCGGACCGCTGACCAGCATCTCCAGGACCAGGATGCGTGCAGGGTGGCCCATGGACTTGAACAGGTCCGCCTTGACCTCGGTGTGAATCACGCCGTCGGGCATGTCTCCCATGATGGAGTCCTTCCACTGTTCCTTGCCAGATGTTGCTAGCCAGGTGTTGCTCGGCCCGCCAAACTGGTGCCCCCAAGGCGTATAGACCCAAGTATAGGGACAGAACGGTCTGTCTCCGACGAACGGGGCGAACTTTTGTTGGGTAGTCCGTCCTGCAGGGGCACGAAGGCCCGGGAGCGGCCGTGGACAGGCCTTGCCAAGATCCCGTAACTGGTTCACAATTTCATAAATTCCTCAATTGCCGCCCCGGCTCACCCGCGGGAGCGGCAAGGAAGAAAATCTCAGCTGCTTCCGGCGACGACGGCGTCCCGGACGCCGTGTTCCCGGATCCAGGAGGGCTAAATGGCTGGCATGTTCGAACTCTTCATTGATGCAGAGGCTTCATTCAGGTTCCAGCTCACCGCCCCGGACGGTACCGTGATGGCCGTGTCCCGCCCTTTTCCGAGCAAGGCCGCCGCGGTTGAAGGCATTGCTGCCGTTCGAGAGTACGCCGGAATGGGGCATGTGAGGGAGCTTGCCACGGCTCCGATGGACCGCTTCCTCGCGTCCCGCCCCCGCACTGTCGTTCGCCCACTTTCCCAGCGCGTCCCCGCCCAGTGCCAGGGGATGGCCGGGTAGGGCGGCAGGGAGCCGCGATGAGCCTTCCGAAAACCGTGCGGGCGTACTCGAGCGCACTCGGGTCGGCAGATTGTGTGGCCGGCACGTTCCACTACGATGCCGTCTCAGGACGGCTCGAATGGTCAGATGAGCTGTATACGCTCCACGGCTACCGCCGCGGCGACATCGTCCCCAGTGTGGAGCTGCTGTATGCGCACAAGCATCCGGACGACAGGGAGCGATGCCATGACATCTTCATGGCGGCCTGCGAAGCGGGCGGCTTCTTCTGCAGCTATCACCGCATCATCGACGCGCGGCTCCGGGAACACCGTGTGCTCACCGCCGGAGAAGCGCTCATGGAGGACGGCAGGCTCCGCGCTGTTGAGGGATTCATCGTTGACCTGACCAGCACGCTGCACTGGGAAACCGAAAGGGCAGCACGCGAGGCAGTTGCAGGGGCCCTGGGCACGCGAAGCACGATCGAACAGGCGAAGGGCATCCTGATGGGGATCCTGCGGATTGGTTCCGAGGACGCTTTCGATCTGCTGTCCACGTACAGCCAGGAGACGAATATCAAGGTGGCGAGCACGGCTGCCGACCTCGTGCAGCTTGCCAACAGCCCGCAGCAGGCGGCATTGCTTGACACGTTCGTCCAGGAGCTACGGCGCCCGTCGGAAAACCAAGTTGAAAGCCAAACGGACAGCTCTGCGGAGAAGGACGGCGTGCCCAGCGGCTAGCTGCCTTGCCTGGCATTAGCCCGTAAAGCCGGTCAGTCCGTGAAGTCCCCGGCGCCGCGGCGGAAGTCGCCCAGGATCCGGATCAGCTGGTTTACGTCCTCTTCGCCGAAACCGGACTGGCCGAAAATTTCGGCGTTGAGCACCGCCGTCGCCTGCTTTGCCAGAGTGCGGCCCTCGGCTGTGAGCTCGATCAGGGTGGTGCGCCCGTCGGTGGGATGCGGCGACCGGACTACCAGCCCCGCGGTCTGGAGGCGGTCGACGGCGTTGGTCACCGAGGTGGGATGGACCTGGAGCAGGGCGCTCGCCTTGTTCATGGGCAGGGCGCCGCTCCTGGCGAAGCTGAGCAGCGCCAGCAGCTCGTAGCGGGCGAAGGTCAGTCCGAAGGGCTTCAGCGCCCCCTCGATGCGTGCCATCAGGATCTGTTGAGTGCGCATGATGGCCGTGATGGCGGCCATCGGGGCGGCGACGTCACCCCAGCCGTGGCTCTCCCAGTTGCGCTGTGCGTCGGCAATGGGGTCACGGGGCAACGGGGGGCTCACGGCTCAGCCCTGGCTTTTCAGGCCCGGGAAATCCGTTTCGGAGTATTCAGTGCCCAGGCCGGGGGGAACGCTCGCCTGTGTGCCGTCCGCGTGGCGGAGCTCCTCGCTGTGCCGCAGCTCGACCCGGCGGATCTTGCCGGAGATGGTCTTGGGCAGCTCGGCGAACTCCAGACGGCGGATGCGCTTGAATGGCGCCAGGTGGTCGCGGCAGTAACGCAGGATCTCCTCGGCGAGCTCCGGCCCCGGTTGGTGGCCGGCCGCCAGCACCACGAATGCCTTGGGGACGGACAGCTTCAGCGGATCGGGGGAGGGGACGACGGCGGCCTCCGCCACCGCCGGGTGTTCTATGAGCACGCTCTCCAGCTCGAACGGGGACAGCCGGTAGTCGGAGGACTTGAAGACGTCGTCGTCCCGGCCCACGTAGGTGATGACGCCGTGCTCGTCCCGGCTGGCCATATCGCCGGTGTGGTAGTAGCCGCCGCGGAAGGCCTCGGCCGTCTTCTCCGGGTCACCGTAGTACGACTTCATTAGCCCGGCGGGGCGGGGATCCAGGCGCAGGCACAGCTCGCCGTCGTCGGCCTCTTCTCCCGAGAACGGATCGACGAGGACCACGTCGTAGCCCGGCAGGGGCTGGCCCATGGCACCAATCTTGACCGGCTGGCCGGGGGTGTTGGCCACCTGCACCGTGGTCTCGGTCTGGCCGAAGCCGTCGCGGATGGTCTGGCCCCAGGCATGCTGGACCTGGCCGATGACCTCTGCGTTCAGAGGCTCACCGGCCGAAACAACCTTGGTGGGCGGATTCTTGAGGAGGCTGAGGTCGGCCTGGATGAGCATCCGCCAGACAGTGGGCGGGGCGCAGAAGCTGGTGACCTTCTCCCGGTCCATCTGCTCCATGAGAGCCTTGGCATCGAAGCGTTCGTAGTTGTAGACGAACACGCAGGCCTCGGCAATCCACGGGGCGAACAGGTTGGACCAGGCGTGTTTCGCCCAGCCCGGGGAGGCAACGTTGAGGTGCACGTCGCCCGGCTCCAGGCCGATCCAGTACATCGTGGACAGGTGTCCTACCGGATACGAGGTGTGCGTGTGTTCCACGAGCTTGGCCTTGGAGGTGGTGCCCGAGGTGAAGTAGAGGAGCAGGGTTTCGTCTGCCAGGGTGGGTGCCTCAGGCGTAAAGCCAGCGGGTGACGCTGCCGAATCCGCGTACTGCAGCGCCTCGCCGGCGCCGCTGATGCTGGCGCCCTTCTCGCCGGCGCCCTTCTCGGCGGCGCCCGCGGCATCGGGGATGTCGATGAGCCGGTAGCGGCCGGGCACCTCGGCAAACTTGCCGATGTTGGAACGGCCGACGGCGGCCCAGCCCGCTTCCCCGCGCTCCACCCTGTCCTTCAGGTCCGCGGGACCCATGAGCGTGGTGGTGGGGATCAGTACGATGCCAAGCTTGATGCCGGCCAGCACGAGTTCCCACAGTTCCACCTGGTTGCCCAGCATGATGATCATGCGGTCGCCGCGCTTCACGCCCTGGCTGCGGAGCCAGTTGGCCACCTGGTTGGACCGGGTCGACAGTTCGGCGAAGCTGCGGCGGGTGGCCGAGCCGTCCTGTTCCACTATCACCAGTGCCGGGTTCCCGCCGCGGTCAGGATCGGCCGCGATGGCGTCAAACCAGTCGAGTGCGAAATTGAACTCCGCGGGCCGCGGCCATTCGAAGCTGGTTCTCGCCTGCCGGTAGTCCCGGCGCAGAGCGAGCAGCTGGTCCCGCGCGGCACGGAAGTCGTCGGTGACTGTCATGGGGCACCTTTCGCCGGGGATTCACGTCCTAGTGATCCACATCACTGTGCAATATACTAGGACATCCAAGGGTTTGGAAGAGCGAAGGGATCTATGCCCGTGCAGCCACAAGGACGTGACAACGGACAGCCCGCAGAGGTTACACCCGGGAATGCCACAGCGGGGGAACCGGGGGTTACGGCACCCCCGTTTGCCGACGCGGATCTCATGTATGTTGCGGACCTGCTTCCGCCAGCGGAGCGGAAACGCTACCTCGAGATCAGGGACTTCCTGCAGTCCAGGGTCCGGGCCCAGTCCATCGAATACTGGAACCGCGAGGAGTTCCCGTTCGGGCTTCTCGCGGAGCTGGGAAAGCACGGGCTTGGTGGGCTGCAGACGGACGGGACATCCACGCTCTTCAAGGGCCTGATGTACGTTGAGGTGGCCCGGGCCGACGTCTCCCTGTCAGCCCTGGTGGGCATCCACAACGAGCTGATCGTCGGCATGATCGACGCCCTGGGCTCGGATGAGCAGAAGCAGCGGTGGCTGCCGGGACTGACCGCTTTCACGCAGCTGGGGGCCTTTGCGCTGACCGAGCCGGAGCACGGCTCGGACATTGCCGGCGGGCTGGCCACCACGGCCCGGCTGGAGGACGGCGAATGGGTCATCGACGGCGCCAAGCGGTGGATAGGCGCCGGAACCATCGCCGATTTCGCCCTCGTGTGGGCCAGGGACACGGCAGACCATCACATCAAGGGCTTCATTGTCGAGACGGACCGTCCCGGCTACACGGCGACCAAGATCAGCAACAAGATCGGGCTGCGGATCATGCAGAACGCCGACATCCGGCTGGACGGCGTCCGTATTCCGGAAGCGAACATGCTCCCCGGCGCCACGGATTTCACCAAAGCCAACGAGCTGCTGAGGGATTCGCGGGCGTGGGTGGGCTGGCAGGCTGCCGGGATTCAGCTGGCGGCCTTTGACGTTGCCCGCTCCTATTCGCTGCAGCGCCGCCAGTTCGGCAAGGAGCTGGCGCGCTTCCAGCTCATCCAGCAGCAGCTTGCCGAGATTCTGGGCAACGCTTCGGCCTCGCTGGCCCTGATGGCGCAGCTGGCCCGGATACAGGAGGACGGCCGGCTGGAAATGGCACAGGCGGCGATGGCCAAGGCCACCACCACCCGGCTGGCCCGCGCCTCCGTGGCCATGGGCAGGTCGCTGCTGGGCGGCAACGGCATCAGCAGCGACTTCGAGATGGGAAAGCTCTTCGGCGACGCCGAGATCCTGTACACGTACGAGGGCAGCTACGAGATCAATTCCCTGATTGTGGCCCGTGCGGTGACAGGAAAATCAGCCTTCGTGTAGGACGTCCCGGCCGGTGGGGGGCGTCACCCGGCCAGAGCTTTTACGTGGCCAGGGTGGCGGCTTTCCGCGCTGCGGCCTCCAGTTGCTCCACGTAGGCGGCCTGCTTCGCGGCGTCCCGGTGAGGAAGGTTGGGGTCGTTGGGGCCCTGTCCGGCGGAGCCGTCAATGAGTTCCCTGATGATGTCGGCATGCCCCAGGTGCTGCGCCGTCTCGGCACACATGTGCACCAGCATCTGGTGCAGGGTCACATGCCTGCGTTCTTCCCGCCACCAGGGCACAAGCCCGGAAGCGTCCAAGGACAGCGCCTCGATGGTGGCATCGGTGTGCGCCGCTGAGAAGTGGTGCAGCTCCACGATCTCGGCACGGGTCTGCTCCGGGGTGGCCCACATGTCCGCGTCCGCCTCGGCCCCGTCGGCGAACCAGGGCAGCTCCCGGTCGCTGGGCCGCCCGAACACCTCGCTGAAATAGCCCAGTTCCACGCTGGCCACATGCTTGACCAGGCCCAGGAGATTGGTGCCGGTGGGCGTCATCGGCCGGCGGACGTCATACTCACCCAGGCCGTCGATCTTGGCCAGGAGCTGGTCTCGCCGTGTCCGCAGGTAATGGTGCAGGGTCGCTTTTTCATCCATGGCGGCACTCTACCGGGCGGGGAGTACCAAAAGCTGCGGGCACCAAAAACTCCCCCGTGCGTGCCAGGCACGGACAGGGGAGTCTTTGGTAAGCCGTTACAGCGGGCGAATGTTCTCTGCCTGCGGACCCTTGGGGCCCTGGGTCACTTCGAATTCGACCTTCTGGTTTTCATCCAGGGAGCGGTAGCCGCTGGAGGCAATTGCCGAGTAGTGGGCGAATACATCTGCCGATCCGTCATCCGGAGCGATGAAGCCGAAGCCCTTTTCGGCGTTGAACCATTTAACTGTGCCTGTTGCCATTGCTACTTCCTTTGTAACCCTTATTCTGGTCCTGCTCCGACAGCAGGCAGAGGCGGAATCTGTTGTCCGCTGTCTCCAACCTATGGGCCATCCGCCGGGCGTGCAATAGCTACCGTCATCAGGAGTCCCACCTGTAACGCGAGATTCTGTCCAAAATCGCTAATTAAAGACGCCGTTTCCTGGGCTAGGCGGTGCTGTCCGGCTCCTGTCCGGTGTCCTCCCAGAGCACATCGAGATTACGGAATACCGGGGGACCGTCACACAGAGCCGCCATCTTCGCGGCAAAGTCGGAGGTCTCCGGCCGGTTGGAGTTCTCCATCGCCGACTCGTAGGAGTCGAACTCTACGATCGTGAAGTATGTCCCGGGACGGTCCCGGTCCGCAGTGGCGATGATGCGGCGAAATGTCGGCGCGGTGGTTCCCTCGGTTCTTGACGGGCGGCCCAGCGCTTCGACCTCCTCGATGCGTGAGGTCTGGAATTCGATGATCTGCACAAACCCGGCCATGACGGCTCCTCAACGGCGGTGGTCTCTGATGCGGATCACGGTAGACCCCGTGCCGGGCCCGCGCAACCGTGCTACGGCGTCAGGAGCACCTTGATGGCCCGGCGCTCGTCCATCGCCTTATAGGCCTCGGGGGCCTCCTCCAAGGGCATCTCGACGTCGAACACCCGCCCGGGATTGATGGCGCCGGAGAGCACGTCCTTGAGCAGCTCGGGAATGTAGGTGCGGGCCGGAGCCATTCCGCCGGACACGGTGATGTTCTTGTCGAACAGATAGCGCAGCGGGATCTCCGCACCGCCCGTGGGGACCCCGACGAAGCCCAGGGCGCCGCCGGGCCGGACGGAATGCAGCGCCTGTTCCATGGACTCCTTGGTTCCCACGCACTCGAGCACAGAGTCGGCCAGCACTCCGCCGAGCAGGTCACGGACCCTGACGACGCCGTCGTCCCCGCGCTCCTCCACAACGTCCGTGGCACCGAACTCGCGGGCGATGGCCTGACGGTCGGCGTGGCGGGACATCGCGATGATCCGTTCGGCGCCGAGCCTCTTTGCCGCAAGGACGCCGCACAGGCCTACGGCGCCGTCGCCCACCACCACGACGGTCCGGCCCGGGCCCACCTGGGCGCTGACGGCGGCGTGGTGCCCGGTGGCCATGACGTCCGAAAGGGTCAGCAGGCTGTTGCGCAGCTTTGCATCCGGCTCGCTGACATCCGGTACCTTGACGAGCGTCGATTCGGCGAGCGGGACGCGCACGGCCTGGCCCTGGCCGCCGTCGACAGCCAATCCGGCGTCGTCCTTTCCTCCCCAACCGGCGAGGTGGTCACAGGCGACGGTGATGCCGTTCAGGCACTGCGGGCACTGCCCGCAGCTGATCACGAAGGGGGCGATCACAAAGTCGCCCGCCTGGAGTGTGGACACGTCGGCACCTGTGCTTTCCACGACGCCGACGAATTCATGGCCGATGGCGGAGGCATGGCGGACCGGCTTCACGCCGCGATACGGCCACAGGTCCGAGCCGCAGACGCAGGCGGCAGTCACGCGGACCACGGCGTCCGTGGGGAGCTGGACGGCCGGGTAGTCGCGGTCCTCAACCCTGATGTCTCCGGGTCCGTGGATGATGGTGGCACGCATGGCTGCTCCTCTCGAAAGGGCGGGGCTGGACGTGACCGAGTCTAGCCCCGCTGCCGGGACGCGCGGGTCCGGCGGCTGCTACCGCATCCCCTCGCGGCGGATGGCGGTGGCGATGGCCGCGGCCCTGGTCTCGACGCCCAGCTTGGCATAGATGTGGGCGAGGTGGGTCTTGACGGTGGCCTCGGAGATGAACAGCCGCTGCCCCAGTTCCTTGTTGCTGAGCCCTTCGGTGAGGAGGCTCAGCAGCTCGGCCTCCCGCGGGGTCAGGACGTCGTCAGGGTTGCGCAGCTGCTGGAACAGGCGGGAGGCTACCGGTGGGCTCATGACGCTTTTGCCCTGCACGGCGCCCCGGACGGCGGCGAAGATCTCCTCGGGCGCGGCGTCTTTGAGGAGGTATCCCATGGCGCCGGCATCCACGGCACGGACAATGTCGGCGTCGGAATCGTAGGTGGTGAAGACCAGCACGGCCTGCCTGCGGTTGCGTTCGCGGAGCTTCCTGATGGCCTCGATCCCGTCCATGCCCGGGCCCATGGCCAGGTCCATCACCACGACGTCGGGGGAGTGCCCTTCGACGGCGGCCATGGCCTCCTCGCCGGAGGACGCCTCCGCCACCACCTCGATGTCCGGCTGTGTGCCCAGCAATGCCTTCAGTCCGCTGCGGACCACGAGGTGGTCGTCCACGAGGAGCACGGTAATGACGCTCATTCTTCCCCCTTTACCGGCAGCTGCGCCGCCACAACAGTTCCCTCGCCCGTGGCGCTTTCCACGGAGAAGGCGCCGCCCAGCTGCTCCACGCGCTGCCGCATGGCCCGCAGTCCGTATCCTCCGGCGTCCGACGGCGGTGCTACCGCCGCCGGATCGAAGCCCGTACCGTCGTCGTAAATGTCCAGGGTGACCGCATCCGGCAGGAAGCCAAGGGTGATGGTTGTGTTGTCCGCGGAGGCGTGCAGCTTGATGTTCGCGGCGGCGCTTTGCACCACCCGGAGGAGTGTGTGCCGGACTTCCGCCGGGACTGCCCGGGGTTCGCCGGTGACCAGCAGCCTGGCGTCCGGCACGTACTGGGCGGCGGCTTGCAGCAGGGCGTCCGGCAGCGGTGAGGAGTCGAGGCCGGGAGAGGCCAGTTCGTGGACCAGGCTGCGGGTGTCGGACAGGTTTCGGCGCAGCAGCTCACTGGCCTGCCGGACATCCCGCCGGGACGCTGGCTCCGGCCAGGCGCGGTTTGCGGCTTCGAGCAGGAGCAGGCTGCTGGCGAGGCCCTGGGTCACGGTGTCGTGGATCTCCCGGGAGACCCGCTCACGCTCCGCGATGGTGCCCGCGCGGCGCTCGCTGGCGGCCAGCTGCCCCTGGGCGAGGGACACTTCGTGATGCAGTCGCCGCTGCTCGGCGGCGTCGTGCTCAATGCGGTCGTAGATCAGCGTCAGCAGGACGCCGACGGCGAGCGGGCCCAGGAGCATGGCAAGATCGCTGCCGTCGCTGAGCCGGAACAGCCCGGCGGCGGTGGCCGCAGCCGTCGCCCCCGCCGCCGCGTAGGCGACCGCCCCGGTGAAGGCGATGCGGCACAGGAAGAACAGCGCAAACGAACACCAGGCGAAGCTGGGCGCGGAGACCACCAGCACGGCCCAGACGGCCACGAGGACGAACATCCACAGGGCCCAGGGGCGCCGGCGCTGGGCGAGCACCGCGATGACCGCGTACAGGGCGCACGCGGCGGCTGCCAGCGCGAGGACCAGCAGGTTGTCCTGCGCACTGTGCCGCATCACGTAGCGCACCACCGAGGCGACCATGAGCACGGCGAAACCCAGGTGGACCGCGGCGTCGATCCGTCCCAGCCGGCTGCCCGGAGCAGGGCCGGTCCGCGCGGGAGGAAGTTCCGGTGCGGCGGTGGGGGCTGGGGAGGGCATGGCGGGTCCGGTTCCGGTGGGTGACGTGCTACGAACCATGCTATTGCCCGCGCCGTTGCTGGTCTCTCAGCCTTTTGGCTGATAACGCCAGCCGAAAGGACCAGCCAGCCCCACCTGATGGCCTGATGCATCCGCTCCGAGGCACGTCCACCATGGAAATGCAGCCGTTTCGCTGCGTCTCACCGAAGGAGAACCACCGTGAAGAAGTCCCAGAAGATTTTTGCCGCCGCAGCAGCCGGAGCGCTCGTCATCACCGCCGGTGCCACCGCCGCCGCCAATGCCGGATCCGGGTCTTCCCCCGCGGCCGCTTCGGTCCAGCCTGCGGCAGCCGTGCCCGCAGCCGTTCCCGCCGCAGATGTCCAGCCGGGTGCAGACAACGTCGTCGCCCAGAACCGGATCACCGTTGGCGCCTCTGCGAAGGCGGTGGGCGCTGCGCTCGCCAAGTGCCAGGCCGACAAGCTGCCGTTCGTGACAGTGGCCCTCGTTGACCGGTTCGGCACCGTGCAGGCACTTCTGCGTGGAGACAACGCCGCCGAACACACCATCGAGTCGGCCAAACAGAAGGCCTACACCGCAGCCGCGTTCGGCAGCCCCACCAGCGAACTCGCCAAGCGCATCAGTGGTAACGGGCCAAGCATCGCCGACCTTCCCGGTACCCTGTTCCTCCCGGGCGGCGTCCCGCTGAAGGTGAACGGCGTCTCCGTGGCGGGCATCGGCGTCGGTGGCGCCCCGGACGGCAGGCTCGATGAAGCCTGCGCCGAGGCCGGCGCCGCCGCAATCGCCGCCAAGTAGGTTGCGGGCTCTGATGGGGGACGAATCCGACGGCCCGCGCTGGCGCAAGCCTGGGGACGGATACGACGGCGGCCGGCCGGCCGTTGTTCTTCCGCTCGCGGGCCGGGCGGTACTGGTAGCGTCCCTGCTGGCCGGGTGCGCTTCCGGCCCGGCCCCAGCCAGTTCGGCCCCAGCCAGTTCAGCGCAGGGCAGTCCCCTAAGCCCGACGGCGGAGGGCGGTTCCGGAGCGAGCGGCACTGCGCGGCCGCCGTCGTCCGGTCCCGCCGCTTCAGCCCCCTCCCTGTCCCCGGGAGAGCAGCAGAAGCTGGACCAGCGCCTGGTCCTGGCCGCGAAGGCCAACGACACGGCGCTCGTGGCGCAGCTGATCCGGGATGGCGGGAACGTGAACGCCAAGGATTCCATCCAGGACTCGGCCTTCCTGTACGCCGGTGCCGAGGGCTTCAACGAGGTTCTGCGGCTGACCCTGGCCCACGGTGCGGACGTCAGGAGCACCAACCGTTTCGGCGGCACCGCCCTGATCCCGGCCAGTGAGCATGGGCATGTGGAGACAGTACGGATCCTCATCGCCGCCGGTGTCCCCGTCAATCACGTGAACAAGCTCGGCTGGACCGCGATGCAGGAAGCCATCCTCCTGAACAACGGAGGCCCGAGGCAGCAGGACGTGGTCCGGCAGTTGCTCGGTGCCGGCGCCGACCCCAACATCCGGGACACGGAGGGCAGGACGGCTTTGGAGAACGCCGAGCGGCTGGGCCTTGCCGAGATCGCCCGGCTGATCCGGGCCCGGGGCTGAGGGCCAGCCGGGCTGCGGGTCAGGGCCGCAGGGTCAATGCCGGGCCGGTTCGGCGAGCTCCGCCGCAACCGTAAACGCCGCCGCCGTCTTCTCCCGGATTTCCTCCATGGTGACGCCGGGTGCGAGGCGGGTGAGCGTGAGCTGCCGGCCGCCGTCGTCCTTCTTGTGGAGGTCGAAGACGGCGAGGTCGCTGATGATCCGGTCCACGACGCTCAGGCCGGTGAGCGGCAGGGTGCACTCTTTGACGATCTTGGCGGTGCCGTCCTTGGCGTTGTGTTCGGTGAGGACCACGACGCGCGGTGTGCCGGCGACGAGGTCCATGGCGCCGCCCATGCCCTTGACCATTTTGCCGGGGATGGTCCAGTTGGCGAGGTCGCCGTTGCCGGAGACCTGCATCGCGCCGAGGATGGCGACCTTGACGTGCCCGCCGCGGATCATGCCGAAGGAGGTGGCGGAGTCGAAGATGGACCCGCCGGGCAGGACGGTGACGGTCTGCTTGCCGGCGTTGATGAGGTCGGCGTCCTCCTCGCCCTCGTAGGGGAAGGGGCCCATGCCGAGCAGCCCGTTTTCGCTCTGCAGGACCACGCGGACGCCGTCGGGCAGGTTGTTGGCCACGAGTGTGGGGATGCCGATGCCGAGGTTGACGTAGTCGCCGTCGTTCAGTTCCTCGGCCGCAATAGCGGCCATTTCATTCCGGGTCCAGGCCACGGGGTTCTCCTTCTTAGTTGTTGACGAGTTCGGTGCGCGGGCGGACGGTGCGCTGTTCGATGTCCTTGATCCTGTTGCCGGCCTGGATGAGGTGCTGGACGTAGACGCCGGGTGTGACGATGTGGTTCGGGTCCAGGGCGCCCGGTTCGACGATGACCTCAGCCTCGGCGACGGTGACGGCCCCCGCGGTGGCGACCACCGGGTTGAAGTTCCGGGCGGTGTAGCGGTAGATCAGGTTGCCGTCCGTGTCGGCGGTGTGGGCGTGGACCAGTGCGACGTCGGCGAGGATGGCGCGCTCCCGGACGTACGTTTCGCCGTCGAACACCTCGTGCGGTTTGCCCTCGGCCACCAGGGTTCCCACCCCGGTTTTGGTGTAGAACGCGGGGATGCCGGCGCCGCCGGCGCGCAGCCGCTCGGCCAGGGTGCCCTGCGGGGTGAACTCCACCTCCAGGTCCCCGGCGAGGTACTGCTCGGCGAACAGCTTGTTCTCACCGACGTAGGACGCGATCACCTTGCGGACCTGGCCCGCCTCGATCAGGATGCCCAGGCCCTTGCCGTCAACGCCCATGTTGTTGGACACCACGGTCAGATCCTTCACGCCGGACTTACGCACGGCCTCGATCAGGTCGGCCGGAATGCCGCTGAGCCCGAACCCGCCCACGGCAAGGGTGATGCCGTCCCGGAGGACATCGTTCAGGGCCTCTGCGGCGCTGGATTTCAGTTTGGACATCGCATCTCCTCGTTGAGCTCTGCTGCAGTCCACTTTGTGGACGCTCGTTCTGACTGTGGAGCGTATGTGTGCCCCTGCGGCAGTGTCAAGGTTCTTCCGCCCCACGCCGGTCGCGCTTTTACACTGTGGACGATAGGCTGATAAGTGTCCACAATATGGAATCTGAGAGGGAAGCCGTGAACCAGACCCCGGTCCAGGGCGCGCAGGTCGTCAGCCGCATTGCAGCGCTGCTGCGCATCGCCGGACGCAAGCCGGAAGGCAGCCCGCTCGTGGAGCTGGTGCGGGACTCGGGGCTGACCCGTCCGACAGTGCACCGCCTGCTCACATCACTCGCGGCCGAGGGCCTCCTCGACCACGACCCCCTGAGCGGGAACTGGGTGCTCGGCCCGGAGGCCCTGCTGATGGGCTCGGTGGCGGCCGCGCGCTTTCCGTTGGAGGACCTGGCCAGGCCCAGCCTGCGACGGCTTGCCGAGGAGACCGGTGAGAGCGCCTTCTTCTCGATCCGGCGGGGTGCCGAGACCGTATGCCTGCTGCGGGAGGAGGGCAGCTTCCCCGTCCGCTCCTTCGTGCTTCACGAGGGTGTCCGTTTTCCGCTGGGCGTGGCATCGGCAGGAACGGCGATCATGGCGTTCCTGCCCGAGGCAGAGCAGGAACAGATCCTGGGGGACTGGGCTACCCACGCCGGAAAATACGCCAATGGGCATCCGGACGACGTGGTCCGGGACAACCTGCGCCAGACCCGCCGGCGCGGCTACTCGGTGAACCCGGGCCTGGTACTGGAAGGCAGTTGGGGGATGGGTGCGGCGGTCTTCGACCAGGCCGGCCGACCGTCATGGGCGCTGTCCCTGACCGGGATCGAACCTCGTTTCCGTGGGGACCGGCGCGAACTGCTGGGGCGGCTCCTGCTGGAGGAGGCCCACCGGCTCACCGTCCGGCTTGGTGCGGGTGGCCAGCACAGGCGACAGAACTAGCGGCAGCACAGCGCCCTGACGCAGCGGTCAGGCCCGCGTAGCGATCAGCCCCGGTTGCCGCGCCCGTCGGCCCGGGAACCGGTGCAAACTGTTGTGGTGCCTGCCGGGCGTGCCTACCCTTGCAGAAGAGTCGTTCCCATCGCAGAAGCCTGGACAGCACCGAAGGAGCCAGAGCCATGAGCACACGGGTCTACTTTGAGGAATACGGCGACCCGCGGGTCCTGAAGGTGGGTACGGAGAAGCTGGCCGAACCGGGTGACGGCCTGGTGCGGGTGGAATTCCGGGCGGTAAGCGTCAACCCGGTTGACTGGAAGCTCGTGGCCGGCTACCTGAAAAAGTGGGTTCCGCTGGACTTTCCGGCGGTGCCCGGCACCGAGGCGGCCGGCGTCGTGACCGCCGTCGGGCCCGCATTCGAGGGGTTTGCCGTGGGTGACGAGGTCATCTGGAACGGACTGCTGGGCGGCTACCGGACGGAAGCCGTGGTGCCGGCGGACCAGCTGACTCCCCTGCCGGCGGGCGTGGACTTCGAGCAGGCTGCGTGCATCCCCGTGGCAGGAGGCACGGCGTATTCTGCCCTGAAGCAGCTCGCTGTGGGAGCGGGGGACACGGTGCTGATCCATGGGGCCGCAGGCGGGGTTGGCTCGGCCGCGGTCCAGATGGCGCTGGCCTTCGGCGCGAGGGTGATCGGCACCGCGTCGGAGGTCAACCAGGAGTACCTCAGCGAACTGGGCGCCGAACCCGTGACGTACGGCCCCGGTCTTGCCGACCGGGTCCGGGCGCTGGCCGATGACGCCGGCACAGTCACGGCAGTCCTGGACACTGTGGGGAGCGAGGACGCGCTGGCAGCAACAGCCGAGCTGGTCCGGGGGGCCGGCCGGGCGGTGACCACCGTCCCGGGCGAGCAGTCATCAGTGGCCGGGCTGGCCGCCGTCCAGCAGCTGGAAGGCCGGGTGGCGGAAGCGGGGACGCTCGCCGCCGATGGACAGATCACCTTCACGATCGCGCACCGGATGCCGCTGATCGAAGCCGCCGACGCACTCGAAATCAGTCGCGGCGGCCACGGCCGCGGGAAGATCCTGCTGCTGCCCTAGGACCGGCCGTCCAGCTAAACGGCTTATAGTCCTGCCCTGGCCTCTTCCGGCCCCTCGTGCTTCCACCAGGTGTCGAAGATGCTGACCGGAACGGTGCGCTTGTGCCGGGTCCGCAGGTACTTCTGTTCGATCAGCTCGGCTGCGCTGTCGCCCACGTCGCGGCCCTCGAGGTAGTCGTCGATCTGGTCGTAGCTCAGGCCCAGTTCGTCCTCGTCAGTGCGGCCGGGCCTGTCGTCCAGGAGGTCGGCCGTAG
This sequence comes from Arthrobacter sp. BGA-UO-ETr-C19, assembly GCF_059568005.1. Lineage (NCBI taxonomy): Bacteria > Bacillati > Actinomycetota > Actinomycetes > Micrococcales > Micrococcaceae > Arthrobacter > Arthrobacter sp. BGA-UO-ETr-C19. The sequence continues at coordinate 246,710 of NZ_JCAQPC010000008.1, read as the reverse complement.
GCACCTTCTTCCACACCCGCTCCGGGGCGCCCAGGTGCTCCAGCAGGGCCCGGTTCTGCCGCTTGTTCAGGCCGAACAGAGGCAGGATGTCCGCCCCGCCGTCGCCGTACTTGGTGAAGAACCCGGTGACGGATTCAGCGCCGTGGTCGGTGCCGACGACGAGGTAGTTGTGCTCCCCGGCCAGGGCGTACTGGGCGATCATGCGCGTGCGGGCCTTGGTGTTGCCCTTGTGGAAGTCGGAGATCCCGTTGCCGACCGTCTTTTCGAACTCGTCCTCGAAGCCGTCGACGGCGGCGGAAATGTTGAAGGTCCATTCCTTGGAGGCCTTGACGAAATCCAGGGCCGCCTGCGCGTCCTCCTCGTCGTGCTGAACGCCGTAGGGAAGGCGGACCGCCACGAACTGCGCGTCCGTGCCCTCTGACTGCAGCTCTTCGACCGCGAGCTGCGCCAGGCGCCCGGCGAGCGACGAGTCGAGGCCGCCGGAGATGCCCAGGACAAAGCCCTTGGTGCCGGTGGCCCTGAGGTACTCCTTGAGGAAAGTGACGCGTTTGCGCACCTCCTCCGCGGGATCGATCCGGGGCTGAACGCCCATTTCTTCGATGATCTTGGCTTGGAGTGTGCGCATGTGAAACAGCCTAGTCAGCGGAATCCGCAAGGCTCAACTGTTTCCGCCTGAGTCTTGGGGGTTCCGCCTGCGTCCCGCGGGTTACCGCGCAGCCGGTGCCGGGCCGGTGGAGCCCCGGACCGTCAGATGTGTCGGCATGACGGAGCGGCTGCGCGCGACGCCGCCGGCGAGCGGATTCAGCTGGGCCAGCAGCATGGACACCGCCACCCGGCCTGCCTGCTCGATCGGGGATGCCATGGTGGACAACGGCGGATTGCAGAAGTCTGCGCCGAAGATGTCGTCACAGCCCACGATGCTCATGTCGTGCGGCACACTGATGCCGCGCTCGCGCAGGCGCTGGAGCATCCCGATGGCGATGAGGTCGTTGAAGACGATGCACGCTGTAACGCCGCTGTGCACGGCCGCATCGGCGGCAGCGGCACCGGACTGCGTCTTCGGGGCGAACGGACCCAGCCTGCGCACCTCCACACCGCGCTCTTCCGCGGCCTCGGACAGCGTGTCCCACCGCCGGGTGCTGGACTGCGAGGTTGCCGGTCCGGCGATGTAGGCAACGCTGTTGTGGCCGAGCGAGATGAGGTGGTCCAGGGCCTGAGTGGTTGCCGACGGCGTATCGATGAGAACGGCGGGAACACCAGTTACGTCGCGGTTGATGGTGACCATGGGCATTTTTGCGGCGGCGGCCAGCAGCGCATCGTCGGTGAGTCGGGACGCGGCCACCACCACTCCGTCCGAACTCTTGCGCAGCTGCTCCACCGCGCTGGCCTCCACCTCGTCGGATTCCTCCGTGTCCACCAGAAGCTGGGTGTACCCGGCCGCCTTGAGCTGCAGCTGCGTGCCCCTGATGAGGTCGAAGTAGAACGGGTTGGTGATATCCGGCACCAGGACTCCGACGGCGCCGGTCCGGCCGGAGCTCAACGCCTTGGCCTGACTGTTGGGAACGTAGTGGAGCTGGGCGGCCGCCGCTTCGATGCGCTGGCGCGTCCGGATGTTGACGCGGTCCGGCGAGGAGAGTGCCCGCGAAACGGTGGAGGCCGCCACGCCGCAGAGCGCGGCGATGTCGTGGATGGTGGGCGGGCGGTCCACTGCTGCTGGTTGCGTCGTAGCCACGGCGCTCCTCTCTGAACGTGGTGGCCGGGCCGTGGGGCCGGGTCGGATGGGCGGGCTTATGACTGCCGCCACAGATCCCGTCAGCAAAGAATGCCACAGATTGTCAAAGTTTGGCAATCGGTTGTCATTTGAATGCAAAGCTAGCTAAACTGAGCTGGACACCGTTTGTGAACTGCGTCACCGCGCCGGAGCTCGGAAAGCAAGCGCGGCGGCTGCGAAACCCAGGAGATCCGCGTGAGCAAAACAACAACCGCAGTCTGGCCCCTTTCAGGTTTCGGCGATGAAATCGATCCGGACCCGGCGGTGCAGGCCGCGGTATTGCTGGCACTCGGCGCGAGCCACATCGAAGTCCGCAGCGCCTGGGGCACCAACGTTTCCGAGCTGGAACCGGAGCAGGTTTCCCGGCTCAAGGCGATCTTCGATGAAAAAGGCCTCAAGGTCTCGGCGGTGGCCAGCCCCATCGGCAAGGTGGACGTGAGCCTGCCCGTGGAACACGAACTGGAACGCCTCCGCCAGATCATCTCTGTGGCCAAGGGCCTGGACACCAAATACATCCGCATCTTCTCGTTCTTCCGCGCGGAGGACCGCACTGCCCAAGATATCCGCGAGGACGTCCTGGCCCGCATGGGCGCGCTGGCAGCGCTCGCCGCGGAAGCCGGCGTCGTGCTCCTGCATGAAAACGAAAAGGGCATCTACGGCGATACCCCGCAGCGGGTGCTGGACATCATGGAATCCGTGAACTCCCCGGCACTGCGGATGGCGTGGGACAACGCCAACTTCGTCCAGGTGGGCGTCAAGCCCTACACCGAGGGCTACTCGATGCTGCGCCCGTACCTTGAGTACTTCCAGGTCAAGGACGCGCTCGCCACCACCGGCGAAGTGGTGCCCTCCGGCGAGGGCGACGGCGAACTGGACGCCACCATCGCCGCCCTGAAGGCGGACGGCTTCACCGGATTCGCCTCGCTGGAACCCCACTTGGCCAGCGCCCACGAGCTGGGCGGCTTCTCCGGCCCGGTGGCCTTCGGCATCGCGGCACGCGCCTTCGCTGCGCTCGCGGCAAAAAACGGAGTTGAACTCTCTTGAGCACGACGGCGGCAGTCATCGGCTGCGGCGATGTTTCGGCTGTGCACTTCGAGGCAGTTGCCAAGCTCGACGGCGCCACGCTGGTTGCGGTCTGCGATGCGGATCCGCAGCGGCTGGCCGCCGCTGTGGCCGCCTACGGCGTCCCCGGCTTCGCGGACCACCTGAGCCTTATCGAGGCGGTCCGGCTGGACGTGGTGCATATCTGCACCCCGCATGACCAGCATGCCTCGGTGGCCGCGGACTGCCTGGAGCGCGGCGTCAACGTCATCGTGGAGAAGCCGCTGGCCCACACCCTGGCAGAAGGCCGGCGGCTGGTGGAAGCCGCGTTGGCGGGCCGGGCGAAAATCGCGGTGTGCTTCCAGAACCGGTACAACGCCACGGCGCAGGCCATGCACGTCCTGCTGTCCTCGGGCGAGCTGGGGGCCGTGGTGGGGGCCTCGGCAACAGTGATGTGGCAGCGCTCCGCCGAGTACTACGAAAACCGGCCGTGGCGGGGGACCTGGGCCGCCGGCGGCGGCGGGCTGATGATGAACCAGGCCATCCACACCGTGGACCTGCTTCAGTGGCTGGTGGGCGACGTTGTCACGGTCACGGGAAATGCCTCCACACGCTTCCTGGGCAGCACCATCGAGGTGGAGGACACCGCGGAATTCGTGGCCGAACATGCCAACGGTGCCCGAAGCGCGTTCTATGCCACCCTGGCCAATGCCTTCAATGCGCCGGTGACCCTCGACGTGGTCACCGAGAAGGCGGTCCTGTGCCTGCGGGGAGACCTTACCGTCACCCACGATGACGGGCGCGTGGATGTCATTCCGGAGCGCAGGAGCGACTCCGGCGGCCGGTCATACTGGGGTGTCTCGCACGAGCTGCTGATCAGCGACTTCTACAGCCGCCTGGACGAGGCCGAGCCGTTCTGGATCAGCCCCGCCGAGGCCGAGAAGTCCCTGCGCATCGTCAAGGACGTGTACCGCCAGAGTTACCCGGAGTCCACTGCAACGGTCTCCTAGGCACGCCGTTGGCAACCGGCTGCACAAGTCCTTGAGCCCGCTACATCCCGCTGATCCCGGCCTTCAAGGAAATATGGCAATAATGTTTGACAATCGGTTGCCAAATGCCGGCAACACTGCGTACTGTGAGTCCCGAAGGCCAGTGTGGCCCACGCCACAACGGTTCAGTCCGTAAGCCTCATGTTCCATAGACTCCCTCCGATTCCTTTCAAGGAGCCAACAATGAAGTTCGGTCCCAAGGCGGCAACAGCCGCCATTATCCTCAGCGCCGGCCTCGCGGTGACCGGTTGCGGCGGCGCGGCAACCTCCGGTTCTTCCGGCTCGGCTGCCAACGCGCTGACCATCGGCACCCTTCAGGACGTGCGGTCCTGGGATCCGGCGCAGGCGCACGTCGGCCACGTACTGCAGCCCTACCAGGCGGTCTACGACACCCTGATCCTGCGCGAGCCGGACGGAAAGCTCAGCCCCATGCTGGCCACCGACTGGAAGTACAACAGCACCAACACCAAGCTCACCGTCGACCTTCGCACCGATGTCACCTTCAGTGACGGTGCCAAGTTCGACGCCGCGGCGGCCAAAGCCAACATGGACCACTTCAAGACGGCCAACGGCCCGCAGATGGCGCAGCTCGCCTCTGTCAAGGACGTGAGCGTTGTGGACGCCGACACCATCGACATCAACCTCAGCACCCCGGACCCGGCGCTGGAATATTTCCTGAGCCAGGCCGCCGGCCTGATGGGGAGCCCCAAGGCACTCGGCACCGAAGGCATCAAAACCGAACCTGTCGGTTCCGGCCCGTACGTGATGGACAAGACAGCCTCAGTCAAGGACTCGCAGACCGTCTTCACCGCCCGCAAGGACTACTGGAACAAGGACCTGCAAAAGTACCAGAAGCTGACGTTCAAGATCCTGACCGACCTGACCGCCCGCACCAACGCCCTGGTCTCCGGCCAGGTGGACGCCACCATCCTGGACCCCAAGAACGGCAAGCAGGCCGAAGGTGCCAAGATGAAGCTGGCCGCCAACGAGGTTGACTGGCAGGGACTGCTGCTGTTGGACCGCGACGGTGTGAAGAACCCGGCGCTGGCCAACGTCAAGGTCCGCCAAGCCATCAACTACGCGTTCGACCGCAAGACCATCCTCGACCAGGTCATGCTCGGCCAGGGAACGCCGACGTCGCAGCCGTTCGGCCAGGCCAGCGGTGCGTGGACGGAGGATCTGGAGAAGTACTACAGCTATGATCCGGCCAAGGCCAAGCAGCTCCTCAAGGAGGCCGGCTACGAAAACGGCGTAACCCTGGAGATCCCCAGCGTCCCCGGCTTTGAAACGCAGATTTCCGTTGTCCAGCAGCAGCTGGCGGACGTGGGCATCACCCTCAAGATAGGCGCCGCACTGACCAACACGTTCACGTCCGATGTCGCCGCCCAGAAGTTCACCACCATGTACTTCTCCCTCTTCCAAGGCGAGCCGACGGTTGCCGTCAACCAGATCGTTTCCACCAAGGCGCTGTACAACCCGTTCAAGAACACCACGCCCGAGCTGCAAGCCAAGATCGACGCTGTCCAGAAGGGCGGCGCCAATGCCGGCAAGCTGGCCCAGGAAGTCAACAAGTACGTGGTGGAGCAGGCATGGTTCGCGCCACTGTTCCGCGTCAACCAGATGTACTACCACAACGCCAAGGTGAACGTCACGCCACAGATCCAGCAGGCCGTTCCGTCCATCTACAACTACTCACCCGCCAAGTAGGACGCCATGATCAGGTTCATTGCGAAACGGCTGGGCAGCGGGCTGGTGGTGCTGTTTGTTGTCTCGGCACTCACGTTCTTCCTGCTGTACATGTCAAGCGGGAGCATCGCCCGGAACATCCTGGGCGACCAGGCCACCGCCGAACAGGTGGCGCTGAAGGAGCACGAGCTGGGGCTGGACCAGCCCCTCGTGGTCCGATACTTCGCCTGGCTGACCGATGCCCTGAAGGGGAACCTCGGAGCCTCGTGGTTCACCTCCGAGCCGGTAGCCAACTCCCTGGCCACGCGGATTCCGGTCACCATGACCATGGTTTTCGCCGCAATGATCCTGATCGCCATTTGTGCAGCACTGATCGGTGTTGCCGCGGCGGTCAAACGCGGCTGGGTGGACAGGGTGGTCCAGGTTGGCGCCATCCTCGGCGATTCCGTCCCGGGGTTCGTGATCGGCGTCGTCCTGGTCACCATCCTGGCCATCCAGCTGGGTGTCTTCCCGGCCACCAGCACCATTTCCCCGGACTCCGGGGCCGAGGCGTGGGTCTACTCCATGTCGCTTCCGGTGATTGCCCTATTGATCAACGGCGTCACCGGGGGCGCGCAGCAGATCCGCAGCGCCGTCATTAAACAACTCGAGCGGGACTATGTCCGCACCCTGCGCAGCCGCGGGATCGGTGAGCGGGAGATTCTGTTCAAGCACGTCCTGCGCAGTGCCGCACCGGCCGGCCTGACCGTGCTGAGCCTGCAGCTGATCGGCATGCTTGGCGGCGTGGTGATCATCGAGCAGATCTTCGCCCTTCCCGGCATGGGCCCGCTGGCAGTCACCGCTACCGGCCAGTCGGATCTTCCGGTGGTGATGGGCGTCGTGATGTACACGGTGGTCGTCGTCATCGTCGTGAACCTGTTGGTCGACATTCTCAATGGCTGGCTCAACCCGAAGGTACGTGTGTCATGAGCGATTCTGTAGAAACCGCGGCAACCGCTGCCGCTGCACCCCATGCCCCCATTGGGCAAAGTGGAACAGGACAGAGCGGAACAGGGCAAAGCGGGACGGTGGTCCGTTCCACTGTCATTCGGCGCCTGTTCAAGAACCCCCTGGGCATCGTGGCCATCACAATCCTGCTGGCCATCTCGCTCCTGGCCATCCTGGCTCCGGTCCTGGCACCCTTCGACCAGAACTACGCAAACATTGCGAAGACACTCGCCGCCCCGGATTCCATCAACATCCTGGGAACGGACAGCGCCGGGCGCGATGTTTGGAGCCGGCTGCTGTTCGGTGCGCAGCTCACGCTGTTGTCCGCATTGCTGTGCGCCGGTGTTGCCATCGCCATCGGCCTCCCGGCCGGCCTGATCGCCGGCTACTACGCCGGGAAGTTCGAGGCCGTCTCCAACTGGATGGTCAGCATCCTCATGAGCCTGCCGGGCCTGATCGTGCTGCTCACCATCCGCGCAGCGTTCGGACCCTCGGTATGGATTTCGATGATCGCCTTCGGCGTCCTCATCAGCCCGTCCTACTTCCGTTTGACCCGCACCGCTGTCCAGTCGGTGCGCAACGAGCTTTACGTCGATGCAGCCCGGGTGTCCGGGCTCTCCGACTGGAGCATCATTGCCCGTCACATCTTCTCCGTGGTCCGCGCACCCATCATCATCCAGACCGCAGCCATTGCCGGCGTGGCCATCGCGATCCAGTCCGGACTTGAGTTCCTGGGACTCGGCGATCCCACCAAGGCAACCTGGGGCGTGATGCTCTCCGAAGGCTTCAAGAATGTCTACCTGACACCAACGCTGCTCTTCTGGCCGGCGCTGGCTATGGCCCTCACCATCGGCGGCCTGGTCCTGCTCGGCAACGCGATCCGCGACGCGCTGGAGGACGGCGAAGAGATCAAGCACCGCAGGAAGCCCACTGCCGGTTCCGCAGGTGCAACCACGACGGCGGCGCCCGCCGCGGCGCGCCCCTCACGTAAGTCTGTGGCCGCCGTCGACGTCGGAACCGAGCACCACCTGATCAAGGTGACCAATCTCGGCGTCGGCTATCCGCAGGCGGACGGCTCCATCAAGAAGGTGGTGGACGATGTGTCCTTCCACGTGGACTGGGGCGAGATCCTGGGCATCGTGGGTGAATCCGGCTCCGGCAAGTCCCAGACGGCGTTCTCCATCCTGGGCCTCCTGCCGGACAATGCGCGCATCGTGGCCGGGTCCATTCAGTTCGACGGCAACTACACCGTTGCTCCGGGCGAGGAACGCGTCAACCAGGACCGGCTGTCCAAGCTGCGCGGCAGGCGGATCTCCTACATTCCGCAGGAGCCTATGAGCAACCTGGATCCGGCTTTCACTATCGGCTACCAGCTGGTCACGCCCATGGTGCGCATCCTGGGGATCTCCAAGGAGGAAGCCCGCAAGCGGGCTCTGAAGCTGCTGACAGACGTCGGAATCGTCAACCCGGAACGGACGTTCAGCGCCTTCCCGCACGAAGTCTCCGGCGGGATGGCCCAGCGCGTGCTGATTGCCGGCGCCATCAGCTGCGAACCGGACCTGGTCATCGCCGACGAGCCCACCACCGCGCTGGACGTCACGGTGCAGGCCGATGTGCTGGACCTCCTGCGAGAGCTGCAGCAGCGCCTGAATATCGGCGTCATCCTGGTGACGCACAACTTCGGTGTGGTAGCGGACCTTTGCGACCGCGTAGCCGTGATGCAGAACGGCCGGCTCGTGGAGGAAGGATCCGTCCGCGACATTCTCCGCAACCCGAAGGAGCCGTACACCCAGACCCTGCTGGCGTCGATGCTTGAAGGCAAAACTCCCATGTCCATGCTTGTATCCAGCCAGAAGGAGCCGGTCGCATGAGCCCCACGCAGAACGCCCCGCTGCTGACGGACCCACTACTGACAGCTCCACTTCTGACGGTGGACAACCTCGTGGTGGAATACCCCAGCAAGAAGTTCCGGGCCAAGCCATTCCGGGCCCTGACGGACATCAACATCACCATCGGCCAGGGGGAAACGCTCGGTCTGGTGGGGGAGTCCGGTTCCGGCAAGACCACCCTGGGCCGCGCGGTCTTGGGCCTGGCCCCGGTGACAGAGGGCAGGATCATCTTCGAAGGCACTGACATCAGCCACGCCTCGCGCAAGCAGCGGCGGACCCTCAGCCGGGATCTGCAGGTGGTCTTCCAGGATCCGTACACATCGCTCAACCCGGCCCTCGAAATCGGTGACATCCTTGCCGAACCGCTCGGTGTGCAGGGCATGGAACCGGCGGCCGCCAAGAAGCGCGTCACGGAACTCCTCGACCAGGTGGGCCTGCCCTCGGACGCCATCCACCGCCTGCCGCGGGAGTTCAGCGGCGGCCAGCGCCAGCGCGTGGCCATAGCCCGGGCCCTGGCACTCTCGCCGAAGCTGATCGTCTGCGACGAACCCGTCAGCGCACTTGACCTGTCCACCCAGGCCCGCGTGCTTGACCTGTTCCTGCAGATCCAGAAGGACACCGGGGTTTCGTACCTGTTCGTCTCCCACGACCTGGACGTCGTTCGGCACATCAGCCACCGTGTGGCCGTGATGTACCACGGCGAAATCGTCGAACAGGGACCGGCCGGGACCGTGACCCGCGACCCCGAGCACCCGTACACGCAGCGCCTCCTGCTGGCCTCCCCGGTACCCGATCCGGACCGGCAGGAACAGCGCCGGGCGGATCGCCACCGGCTACTGGAAAGCCAGCGGCACCAGATTGAACAGGCCGGCGCCCTCGCCTAGCACCCGGCGGCAGCAAAGTAACAACACCCAAACCGACAGAGAGGGCCTCTGACGGCCCGGAACACCACGGAGGAATACAGTGGCCAAAATTGGCGTACAGGCGATGATGCTGAGAGAAAGCTTCACTGAGATCGGGGCGTTCGAAACGCTCCGCAAGGTGAGCGCGATCGGATACAACGCCGTCGAGATCTCACAGATCCCGATGACCCCGGAAAACGTCGCCGAGCTGGACCGCTCCCGGAGTGAACTGGGCATGGACATCGCGGCGCTGTCCGTCGCGGTGGAGACCCCCAAGGGCCGGCCCGGCGAGTCCCTGGCAGAGCACTTCGACAAGATCGTGGCGGACGCCAAGCGCCTGGACTCCAAGCTGCTGCGGATCGGCATGCTTCCGTTCCCGGCCATGAAGTCGCTCGGGGCTGTGGTTGATTTCGCCAAGCAGGCCAACGAATACGCTGAGCGCCTGCAGGAGCACGGCTTGAGCCTGTACTACCACAACCACCACATCGAGTTTGCGAAGTTCGACGGCAAATACATGCTGGACATCATCGCCGAGAACTCCCCGGCCATGGGCATGGAAATCGACGTGCACTGGGTACAGCGGGGCGGCCTGGACCCGGTCCGCACCCTGGAAAAGTACGCCGGCCGCACCGCCATGGTCCACCTGAAGGACTACCGGATCGGCGTACTGCCGGAGTCCTCGTTCGGGCTCCTGGATTCCGGGGACGTCATGGGCTTCATGGCCGAGTTCAAGAACGTCGTCCAGTTCGCCGAAGTGGGCGAAGGCAACCTCGACTTTGCATCCATCATTCCCGCCGCGCAGGCCGCCGGCGCCGAATACCTTCTGGTTGAGCAGGACGAACTGTACGGCCGGACTGTGTGGGAAGCCCTGCAGACCTCGTACGACAACCTGGTGGCGCTGGGCCACGCCGACCTCTTCTAATCCGCACCGACTATCCGCACCCACTGACTACGGAGATTCATACATGAGCAAGAAAGTACGCCTCGGCATCATCGGCCTGGGCCAGCAGGGCGGCGCCTACGCCAAGTTCATCACGGAGGGCATGGTCCCCAACATGGAGATCGGCGCCATCTGCGACGTCGACCCGGCAAAGAGGGAAGTTGCCTCGGCTACTTACCCTGACGCGCCCTTCTACGACGACTACATCGCCATGCTGGACAGCGGCGACGTGGACGCCGTCGTCACCTGCGTGCCGCACTTCCTGCACCCCGAAATGGGCATCGAGACGCTCAAGCGCAACATCCACGCGCTCGTGGAAAAGCCCGCCGGCGTGTACACCAAGCAGGTCAAGGAGCTCAACGAGTTTGCCGCGAGCAAGCCCGAGCTGTCCTTCGCGATCATGTTCAACCAGCGCAACAACCCGCTGTACCGGAAGCTCAAGGAGATCGTCGAGAACGGCGAGATCGGCAGCATCCGCCGCACCAACTGGATCATCACCAACTGGTGGCGTCCGCAGGGTTACTACAACTCCAGCGAGTGGCGCGCCACGTGGGGCGGCGAAGGCGGCGGCGTCCTGGTCAACCAGGCACCGCACCAGCTGGACCTGTGGCAGTGGATCTGCGGCGTACCCAAGTCCGTCTATTCCAAGGTTGCCTACGGCTTCCGCCGCGACATTGCCGTGGAGGACGAAGTCACCGCAATCGTGGACTACGGCAACGGCGCCACCGGCGTCTTCGTCACCGCCACGCACGACCTGGTGGGAACCGACCGCTTCGAGATCCTGGGCGACCAGGGCAAGATCGTCGTCGAAAACTCCAAGACCGCCACCGTCACCCGCCTGAAGAAGCCCGAGCGCGAACTCAGCGACGGCATGGGCATGGAGGATGTGCGCAAGCTCTTTATGGGTGAGCTGAACCCCGCGGAGTACTACAGCACGGAAGTCATCGAGTTCGAGTCCGTCTGGGGCAGCCAGCACGCCGGTGTCCTGGAGAACTTCGCGGCCAACATCCTGGACGGCACCCCGCTGCTGGCCCCGGGATCGGATGGGATCAACGGCGTCCGCCTGGCCAACGCCCTCCACCTCTCCAGCTGGACCGGCACGGAAGTGGGCCTCGACTTCGACGAGGACGAGTTCCTTGCCGAGCTGAACAAGCGCATCGCGGACGAAGGCAAGTTCCCCGAGCGGTCGTAGCCCGGCGAATCTGGTCGACCCGGCAACCGCTGGCCATCCATGAGGCAACTCCTCCCCAACTGACTCGCATTTGTTGTCGTTTTGAGCCCTCAAAACGACAACAAATGCGAGTCAGTTGGGTGGGTTCGTCGTTAGGATGGGGCGGTGACTGAACCCAAGATGCCGGACGTTGCCGCAACAAGAGCGCCGGCCAAAAAGCACGCCCGGGACGGCAAGCCCAACGCCACCATCTACGACATCGCCAAGGTGGCCGGCGTCAACCCGTCCACGGTTTCCCGCGCGCTCAGCAAACCGGGCCGGGTCAGCGCCAAGACGCAGAAACTCATCGAGGATGCCGCCGCCGAACTGAACTACCAGGTCAACCCGTTCGCGCGTGCCCTCCCCACCGGGCGCACCAACACGTTCGGGCTGATCGTCGCGGACATCACCAACCCCACGTTCTTCGACATCATCCGCGGAGCGGAAACCACCGCCACCCTGCGGGACTACACCCTGGTCCTGGCCGAATCCGCCGAGTCCGCCGTCACCGAGCTGACCGCCGCCCGCCGGATGATGGCCACCGTGGATGGACTGATCCTTGCCAGCCCGCGCATGGACGACGACGACATCCGCACCCTCGCCCGCGACAAGCCCGTGGTGGTCATCAACCGCGAGGTCGACGGCGTGCCGTGCGTGGTGCCCGACGTGAACAAGGGCATCAGCGAGGCTGTCCGCAGCCTGGCCGCCAACGGGCACCACAAGGTTGCCTTTGTTGCCGGGCCGGCGCAGTCCTGGATGTCCGCCCGTCGCTGGGAAGGCGTGCAGGCCGCCTGCGAATGGTCCCGGATCGAGGCCGTGCGGCTGGAATCCACCAAGCCTACGGTCGACGGCGGCCGGCAGGTGGCGCGCGACGTCCGGGCCAGCGGTGCCACAGCGGTGCTGACCTACAACGACCTCCTGGCGATCGGCCTCATGCAGGAACTCCAGGCCGCGGGCATGGTGGTTCCGGACCAGATCAGCATCGTGGGCTTCGACGACATCTTCGGGGCGGATTTCACCACGCCGCCGCTCACCACCGTGCGGTCGCCGCTGGGCGAGTGCGGCTCGGGCGCTGCCGCACTGCTGCTTGACCTCCTGCACGGCACGGGGGAGCCAGCGGGAACGCTGCGCGTCGAAACGGAGCTGGTGCTGCGTGGCTCGAGCGGACGGCTCCTGCCCGCGGGCTAGCTCTACCCGAGACCTGCCGCAACCAAGGTGGCAATTTATGGCAACCGGTTGACAAAAGGCCGTTGCAGACCCGACCATTGATCTATGTCACAGTCGATTGCAGCCAACCCAGACCGGCTCCTGCCCGCGGATCCCGGAACGCGCAGGATTGCGCGCGACCTCTTGCAGCGCGTCCAGGACCTGCCCATCATTTCCCCGCACGGGCACGTTGACGCCGCAGTCATCGAGCACAATACGCCCTTCCCGGACCCGGCAGCGCTGCTGGTCAGCCCAGACCATTACGTCACCCGGCTGATCCACGCCAGCGGTGTCCCCTTGGACCGACTGCGCGGCTCGAATGGCTCGGAACCGGAATCCCGCACCGTCTGGCGCGAGTTCTGCCAGGCCTGGCCGCTGTTCGAGGGCACCGCCTCGGGCTACTGGCTCCGCACCCAGTTCGACGGCGTCTTCGGCCTCCAGCAGGAAATCAGCGCCGAAACCGCGGATGCGAGCTTTGATGCCATTTCCGCCAAGCTGCTGGAGCCCGGTTTCCGTCCCCGCCAGCTCTTCAAGGACTTCAACATCGAGGTGCTGGCCACCACGGACGACCCCCTCGACAGCCTCGCCAGCCACAAGGCGATCGGCGAGGACCCCACTTTCCACGGGCGGGTTCTGCCCACCTTCCGCCCGGACTCCTACCTGAACATCGCGCACCCCACCTGGTCCGCGAACGTTGACCGGCTCATCGCGGCAGCGGGCGACGGCGCCACGGGCTACGCCGGGTACATCACCGCCTTGGAAAACCGGCGTCGTTATTTCGTGGAACACGGCGCTGTTTCGGCCGACCACGGCGTCCGCACTCCCGCAACGCTCAGGCTCGACGACGCCGACGCCGCGCGACTGTTCGACCGCGCCCGCGCCGGTGCGGCCACAGCGCAGGACCGCGACGCGTTCGAAGCGCACATGCTGTACCAGATGGCGCGGATGTCCGTGGCGGACGGCCTGGTGATGACCATCCACCCAGGGTCCTACCGCAACCACCACGACCCCACGTTCGCGAAGTTTGGCGCCGACACGGGCCACGACATCCCGTTCGCCGTCAACTACACCGAGGCAATCCGCCCGCTGCTGCAGGACTTCGGCACCGCCAAGGACTTCCACCTGGTGCTCTTCACTCTCGACGAGACGGTGTTCTCCCGCGAACTCGCCCCGCTGGCCGGCTTCTACCCGTCCGTCTACCTCGGCGCCCCGTGGTGGTTCCTGGACGCTCCGGACGCGATGCTGCGCTTCCGTTCCGCCGTCACCGAAACCGCCGGATTCTCCCGGTCCTCGGGCTTCATCGACGACACCCGCGCCTTCTGCTCCATCCCCGCCCGCCACGATGCCTCCCGCCGCATCGAGGCCTCATTCCTGGCCCGGCTGGTGGCCGAGCACCGTGTCAGCGAGGACCGGGCCCACGAACTCATCGTGGACATTGTGGACGGATCGCCGCAAAGGGTCTTCAAGCTATGAGCACCGAACTGCAACAACCCGTAGCGGCACAACCAGCTGTGGCACAACCCGCAGCGGAACCGCCCCGACTCAGCCGCAGGCTGCGACCGTCCGCCAAGGCACCCGTCCGGATCGTCCACCTGGGGCTGGGCGCCTTCCACCGCTCGCACCAGGCCTGGTACACCCACCGGGCCGGCGACGCCGCGGATTGGGGGATCGCCGCCTTTACGGGACGCCGCCCCGACGCGGCGATGGCCCTGGCCGAACAGGACGGGCTCTTCACGTTGGTGGAACGTGCCGACGGCGGCGACTCCTTCGAAGTGGTCGGCAGCATCGTGGAGGCCGTGGACGGCGCGGACGTGCAGCGGCTGGCGGAGCTGGTTGCCGCTCCCGCCACCGCCGTCGTCACGCTGACCATCACCGAAGCGGCCTACCGGCTCGGCGCCGACGGGCACCTCGACCGGACCGCGTCCGACGTCGTTGCCGACGTTGCGCTGCTGGCATCCGGCAGCGGAAACCCGACGACGCCGCTGGGCCGGCTGGTGCTGGCCCTCGCCGCCCGCCGGGCTGCCGGGGCGGGGCCGCTCGCGGTCGTCTGCTGTGACAACCTCTCCAGCAACGGCACCGTGGCGCACAGCGCAGTGGCTGGCATGGCCGGGGCGTGGGACACCGGCCTGGCCGCATGGATCGACGCCAACGTCAGCTTCGTCAGTACATCGGTGGACCGGATCACGCCCCGGACTACGGATGCTGACCTGGCGGCTGTCGAAGCGTCCTGCGGCTACCATGACACCTCGCCGGTGGTGGCCGAGCCGTTCGCCAACTGGGTGTTGAGTGGGGATTTTCCTGCGGGCCGGCCGCGCTGGGAAGACGCCGGAGCGGTTTTCGTGGCGAACATCGAACAGTACGAGAACCGCAAGCTGTGGCTCCTGAACGGTGCGCACTCGCTGCTGGCCTACGCCGGCCAGCTCCGCGGCCACACCACCGTGGCCCAGGCCTTGGCGGACCCGCTGTGCTTGCAGTCGGTCGAAAAGTTCTGGGACGAGGCGGAAGCCAACCTCTCCGGGCAGGGCGGAAATGCTGCGGACTTGCAGGTCCCGGCCTACCGCGCAGCGCTGCTGGCACGCTTCAGCAACGCCCGGATTGCCCACCATCTCGCACAGATTGCGATGGACGGCAGCACCAAGCTGCGGATGCGCGCCGTTCCCGTGCTGCAGGCCGAGCGTGCCGCGGGCAGGTCTGGTGCGGCCGCAGCGCTCATGATTGCGGCCTGGATGGACTACAGCGCAGCCTCCGCCGCATTCCAGGATCCTCTCGCCGACCAGGTGGCCGCAGCCAACGGGCTCAAGGGAACGGAGCGGGTCCGTGCCCTGCTGGGCCTGGTGGATCCGGTGCTGGCGGGAGACGCCGCCGTCGTCGGGCTGGTGGAAGATCTGTGCGGAACGTTCGGGGAGCCGGCTGTCTCCCCGTAACGTCCTCCGCGCATGCGCTGCTGCCCGGCTCCCCGACCACGGGGGCCGGGCAGCTGTGTTTCATAAAACTTTCAACAAATCTATGGCAACCGCTTGCCAAAGTATTGCCAAGTGATTAGGATTACAGCAAGAGCTACAACCGGCGTCCCGGGATTCGCACCCGCCGGACGCCCCTGACTTTCAGCATCACCACCCCAAGCATTTTTCACAATTTTTTCGCCGGCTCCACGGGGGGCGGCACCGGGTAAAGGAGCCCAATCATGAAAAAGCTGAACAAGCTAAGCATCCTCGGCTACGGCGCCGGGGATGCAGCCAACAACCTCGCCTTCACCACCGCCACCATGTTCCTGCTGGTGTACTACACGGACGTTGCCGGCATCACGGCCGCTGCGGCAGGTACCCTGCTGCTGGTGGTCAGGATCTTTGACGCGTTCGCCGATGTCTTCGCCGGCCGCATGGTGGACCGCACCTTCAGCAAGCGCTTCGGAAAGTTCCGTCCGTTCATCATGTTCGGCTCCATCCCGCTGCTGCTCCTGAGCGTTGCAACCTTCTCCGTCCCACAGCTGGGCGAGTCCGGAACCCTGCTATACGCCTACGTGACGTACGCGGCGCTTGGCCTGGCCTACAGCCTGGTCAACATCCCCTACGGCTCCCTCGCCGGTGCCATGACCCAGGATCCGGGTGAGCGCGCCAAGCTGGGATCGGCCCGCATGGTGGGCGGCCTGCTGGTGGGTTCGGCCCTCGGCATCTTTGTGGCGCCGCTGATCAAGCCCGGCGCCGACCTGCAGGCAACCTTCACCACCATCACCCTGGTGTTCGTGGCGATCGGCGCCGCACTGTACTTCTTCACCGTCCTAACCGCCAAGGAACGCGTCCACCGCGCCGTCCCGAACGTCTCGCTCAAGCAGAGCATGGACACCCTGAAAGGCAACAAACCGCTCCTGATGCTGTGCATCAGCTCCTTCTTCTTCCTCTCCGGCTACCTGGCGCTGACGTCGGTGCAACTGTATTACCTGCGCGACGTCCTGGGCCGCCTTGACCTGTACCCGGTGCTGTCCATCATCCAGCTGGTGTTCACCTTCGTGCTGGCCGGGTTCATGCCCAGGCTGGTCCGGTCCATCGGCAAGAAGCGCGTCTACATCTACTCGTCGCTGCTCACCGTGATCGGCGGCGCCATCATCTTCTTCACCCCGGCCAGCCAGGTCTGGATCGGTTTCTCCGGCCTCGTGATCAGCCTCGTGGGCGTCCTCGCCGTCAACATCGTGGTGTGGGCTTTGGAAGCAGACACCGTGGAATACGGCGAATGGAAGACCGGCATCCGCACCGAGGGAATCACATACGCGCTCTTCTCCTTCACCCGCAAGACCGGCCAGGCTGTGGGCGGAGCGCTTGCCGCGTACGCACTGGCACTGGGCGGCTACAAGTCCGGTGGGGTGCAGACGGCGGACGCCGTATTCGGCATCCAGCTCGCCGCCGGCGCCATCCCGGCCGTTCTCACCATCCTGGCCGTAGTGGTCATGTCCAAGTACAAGCTGACGGACGCCATGCACGCCGAGATCCTCACGGAGATCCGGGCCCGCCGCGAAAGCGGCGATGCCCCCAAAACGGACGGTGCCGCCGTCGAGCACGCCAGCACCGCCTCCACCAACTGACCCGCCCACCGGCTGACCCCCTTAACCTGTTCCCTCCGAAAGGACCTGTTGTGAAAATCATTGCCGCGGAAGTCTTCGTGACAAGCCCGTCCCGTAACTTCGTGACCCTCCGGATCACCACGGAGGACGGCGTGACCGGCATCGGTGACGCCACCCTGAACGGCCGCGAGCTCGCAGTTGCCGCCTACCTCAAGGAACACGTCGCCCAGCTGCTGATCGGCAAGGACCCGCACCGGATCGAGGACACCTGGCAGTTCCTGTACCGCAGCTCCTACTGGCGCCGCGGCCCGGTTACCATGGCAGCGATCGCCGCAGTGGACATGGCGCTCTGGGACATCAAGGGCAAGATGGCAGGCATGCCGGTCTACCAGCTCCTGGGTGGGGCATCCCGCAACGGCCTGCGCGCCTACGGCCACGCCTCCGGCGCGGACATCCCGTCCCTGTTCGACTCGGTCCGCGAGCACCTGGAACTCGGCTACAAGTCGGTCCGGATCCAGACCGCCGTGCCGGGCATCAAGGCCGTCTACGGTGTGGCCGCCCAGGCCCAGGCCTCGGGCGAACGCTACGACTACGAGCCCGCCGGCCGCGGCGCGTTCCCGGTGGAGGAAGATTGGGACACCCGGGCCTACCTGCGCCACCTTCCGTCCGTTTTCGAAGCCGTCCGGAACGAGTTCGGCCCGGAACTGCCGCTGCTGCACGACGGCCACCACCGGATGACCCCCATCCAGGCCGCCAAGCTGGGCAAGGCACTGGAGCCGTATGACCTGTTCTGGCTCGAGGACTGCACCCCGGCCGAAAACCAGGAGGCGCTGCGGCTGGTCCGCCAGCACACCACCACGCCGCTGGCCATTGGTGAAATCTTCAACACCGTGTACGACTACCAGACCATCATCAAGGAACAGCTGATCGACTACGTCCGGGCGGCCTCCACCCACTTCGGCGGCATCTCCCCCCTGAAGAAGGTCATGGACTTCGCCGCGCAGTACCAGATCAAGTCCGGTTTCCACGGCCCCACCGACATCTCCCCGGTGGGGTTCGCCGCGCAGCTGCACGTGGGCCTTGCCATCCACAACTACGGCATCCAGGAATACATGCAGCACTCCGACAAGACCAACGAGGTCTTCGAACAGTCCATGACCTTCGTGGACGGCTACCTGCACCCGGGCGACAAGCCCGGCATCGGGGTCGAGTTCAACGAGGAAGCCGCCGCGGCATATCCGTACCAGCAGGCCTACCTCCCGTACAACCGCCTCGTGGACGGCACCGTCCATGACTGGTGAGGCGCATCCTGTGAACAGAAAACTCCGCGTCATCGTGATGGGCGTCTCCGGCTGCGGCAAGACCACCATCGGAGACCTGGTGGCCCGCGAACTGGGCGTGCCCTTCCTCGACGGCGATTCCCTCCACCCGGTGGAGAATGTCGCCAAAATGGCGGCCGGCACGCCCCTGACGGATGAGGACCGCTGGCCCTGGCTGGCCACCGTCGGTTCAGAACTTGCGAACGCCGGCGACGGCGGCCTGGTGCTTGCCTGCTCTGCGCTCAGGCGCAGCTACCGGGACGCGATCCGGGAACAGGCTCCGGACACCGTGTTCCTGCACCTGCACGGCAGCAAAGAGGTCCTGACCGCCCGCACGGAGGGACGGACCGGCCACTTCATGCCGCCCGCACTCCTCGACTCGCAGCTCGCCACGCTGGAACCGCTCGCGGCCGACGAAGCCGGCATCGTAGTGGACATCGCCAGCCCGGTGGAGCACGTGGTGCGCGACGCACTGGCCGGTATTGCCGCCGTCGGGCGTTCAACCGGCGGGGCCGCCGGCGTTGGAAACCCGGGCACCCAGCAGCGGCAGTTCGACGTCGACCTCCAGGCCGCGCCGTTCAACCTCGACGACGACGCCGTGGCGTGGGTGGAGTCCACCCTCGCCGGCATGAGCCTCGAGGAAAAAATCGGGCAGCTGTTCATCAACCACAACAACGACTACTCCCCGGAGTACCTCGACGGCGTGCTGGAGAACTACCACGTGGGCGGCATGCGTTACCGGCCGGGCCCCTCGGCCGCGGTGCAGGAGCACATCCGCTACGCGCAGTCCAGGACCCGCATCCCGCTGCTGGTGGCCTCCAACCCGGAAATGGGGGGAGCCGGAAGCTGTGACGACGGAACATTCGTGTCCACGCACCTGCAGGCCGGCTCGCACCCGGACAAGGCCATCGCCCGGCAGATGGGCCAGGTGGCCGGCGCGGAAACCGCGGCGCTGGGCTGCAACTGGGCGTTCGCGCCGATCGTGGACATCCATTACAACTGGCGGAACACGGTCATCTCCACCCGGGCCTTCGGCAACACCCCGGAGATCGTGGTGGAGCGTGCCAAGGAGTACTTCGACGGCATCAGCGAGTCACCCACCGTCTGCGCCATGAAGCATTTCCCCGGCGACGGCATGGATGAACGGGACCAGCACGTGGTCACGTCCTACAACACGCTCGGCTACGAGGACTGGAACCGCTCCTACGGGCACGTGTACCGCGAAATGATCGGGCACGGCGTGCAGTCCATCATGATCGGGCACATCGGGGCGCCCGAGCTCACGCGTCATTTCCGCCCGGGCACGGCGGACAAGGATATCAAGCCCGCCACCCTGGCCCCGGAACTGCTCCAGGACCTGCTCCGCGGCGAGCTCGGCTTCAACGGGCTGATCCTCACCGATGCCTCGCAGATGATTGGCCTCACCCAGGCCATGAAGCGCAAGGACCTGGTGCCGGCCACCATCGCCGCCGGCTGCGACATGTTCCTGTTCTTCCGCAACCCGGCCGAGGACTTCGGGTACATGATGGACGGCTACAAGTCCGGCGTCATCACCGAGCAGCGGCTGCATGACGCGCTGCGCCGGATCCTGGCCCTGAAGGCTTCGCTGGGGCTGCACCGGAAGTCACGTGACGAGCTGGTCCCGCCGGCCGCGGCGCTTGCCGTGATCGGCAGCGGGGCGCACCGCGCCATCGCGGCCCAGATCGCGGACAAGACCGTCACCCTGGTCAAGGACACGGCGAACAACCTGCCCATCACGCCGGAGACACACAAGCGGATCCGCCTGTACGGCATCTCCGGCGGCTCGGACTTCACCAGGGCTGATCCGCTGGCCTACCTGGACACCGTCAAGGCCGAACTGGAAAACGCCGGCTTCGAGGTGCACCTCTTCAAGACGGCGGACCAGCGGTCAGCGGCAGGGGAGACGGGCGTGAATTTCATGTCGGTCATCTCCGAGGAAGCCACCGGCGACTATGCGGACAAGTACGATGCCGCCTTCGTGTTCGCCAATGTAAAGGGCTTCGCCCAGGAGGCCGCCATCCGGATCAAGTGGTCCACCCCGATGGCCGCGGAGATCCCGTGGTACGTCACCGAGGTCCCCACAGTGTTTGTCTCGCTCAACCAGCCCAACCACCTGATTGACGTGCCGATGGTCAAGACCGCCATCCACGCCCACGCAGGGTCGCCCGAGGCCATTCGGGCGACCATCGAAAAGATCATGGGCAAGTCAGAATTCCAGGGAACGTTCAACGACAACGTCTTCTGCGATTCCTTCGACACCCGGCTGTGAGCCGGCTCTAGCTGCGCAACAGCGCGAACGGACACTAGCCATGCGGGGCCCAAGTGTCCGTTCGCGCTCTGTTTTCCCGTGGGCCGGGAGGCGTACCGTATGGCTCATGGAGAGTACAGGGTGCGTGGTGGTGGGCGGCGGGCCGGCCGGTATGATGCTGGGCCTCTTACTGGCGCGGGCCGGCGTCGAGGTCACCGTCCTGGAAAAACACGGCGACTTCCTCCGGGACTTCCGCGGCGACACTGTCCATGCCTCCACCATCCGGCTCATCGACGAACTCGGCCTTGGCGCCGAGTTCCGCGGGCTGCCGCAAAGCCGGCTGCGCAACGTGGCCTTCCCGACGCCCGGGGGCGGCCTGGTCACGCTGGGAAATTTCGCCGCGCTGCGGCCGCCGTACAACTACATCGCCATGATGCCCCAGTGGGACTTCCTGAACTTCCTCGCCCGCGCCGCCGAGCAGGAACCAACGTTCACGCTTCTGATGGAACACAAAGCGACGTCACTGATGTTCGATGGCGGAAGGGTCACCGGTATCCGGTACCTCATCAAGGACGGCACTGAAGGCGCGCTCCGCGCTGATCTCGTGGTGGCCACGGACGGCCGGCATTCGGTGCTGCGCCAGGCGGCGGGCCTGAAATCCAAGGAATACCCAGTCCCGTTCGACACATGGTGGTTCAAGTTGCCGCGGCTGGAGTCGGAGCAAGGCGACGTCGCAGGAATCGTTCCGGCCTTCGGTGACCGCGCGGGCGTTATCGCCCTGTTCCGGGAAACCTATCACCAGATGGGCTACTTCGCCCCGAAAGGCTCCGGTGACCGCATCAAGAGCGAGGGGGTGGAGCGGTTCCGGGAACGGATCGCCGCGCTGCGCCCTGACCTCGCCGACAGGGTCGATGCCATCGGATCCCTGGACGACCTTCACTGGCTGGATGTCCGGCTGGACCGATTGCGGCGCTGGTACATCGACGGGCTGCTGTGCATCGGCGACGCCGCGCATGCGATGTCCCCGGCCGGCGGCGTGGGTATCAACCTTGCGATTCAGGACGCCGTGGCCGCGGCCGCCCGGCTCGCGCCCGCATTGCTGCGCCAGAAAGTCACGGTGAAGGATCTTGCGGCGGTGCAGCGGAGGCGGCAACTGCCCACGGTCATCATCCAGTCTGTCCAGCGCCTCATGCACCGCGGCGTCTTCATCCCGCTCTTTACCGGCAAGAGGTCCGGCCCGCCGGCTGCGGTGCTGTACATGGCCCAGCATGTTCCCGTGCTGATGGGCCTGCTGCCGCGGATGATTGCGCACGGACCCTTGCCTGAGCACGCACCCGCCTTCGCCCGGCGTGTGGACGCGGGGCCCGGGAAGGCGCTCGGCACCGACTAAACTGGAGCCCATGACTGCCACCCCGGACTCGCTTTCCAACACCGCTGCCCGTGCCCGACTTCTGGAACTGATCAAGGAGCTCGCGGTTGTCCGCGGCAAGGTCATCCTGTCCAGCGGTGCCGAGGCCGACTACTACATCGACCTGCGCCGCATCACCCTGCACCACGAGGCCTCCAAGCTCGTGGGCCAGGTCATGCTGTCGCTGATTGACGACGCCGGCATCGACTTTGAGTGCGCGGGCGGCCTCACGATGGGGGCCGACCCGGTGGGCACCGCCGTCATGCACGCCGCCACCGACGCCGGCCGGGCCATCGACGCTTTCGTTGTCCGCAAGGCGCAGAAGTCCTATGGCATGGGCCGCCAGGTGGAAGGACCCTCCGTCGAGGGCCGCAAGGTCCTGGTGCTCGAGGACACCTCCACCACCGGCGGCTCGGCCCTGACCGCCGTCGAGGGCGTGCGCAACGCCGGCGGCAACGTCGTGGCTGTCGCCGTCATCGTCGACCGCGACACGGGCGCCAAGGAAAAGATAGAAGCCGAAGCCGGGGTGCCGTACCTGTACGCCTTCAGCAAGGACGAGCTCGGGCTGAGCTGAGGCACCTGCCCTTGTGGACGGTACACCCCAGGTGGCCTAGTATTTCCGTACCCCGGATAAGTCCTTTCCCTTGGAGCACCCCGTCATGCACCCGTCGAAGCAAGCCCTGAGCAGTGTTGAGCAAGTCCAGAACCTCATTCTGGAGAGCGCCGACTTTGAGGAATTCCTCAATGAGCTGGCGCGGTACTCGGCGCACCAGGTGGCGGGCGACGGGGACGACGCCCTCTGCGGAATCACGCTGCTGAGGGACCGCAAGGCGGCGACGATCGGCTGGAGCAGCGACTCCGCCCGGGAAGTGGACGAAATCCAGTATTCGCTGTCCCAGGGGCCGTGCCTGACCGCGGCGGAGGAAGAGCGGGAAGTCCACGTTCCGGATCTCTTCGAAGAAGACCGCTGGGGCCCCGACTACGCCAATGCCGTGGCTTCCCACGGGCTTCGATCGGTGCTGTCGCTGCCCTTCAGCCTGCAGGGGGAAGCAAAGGCAGCGCTCAACCTGTACTCTGACGTGCCGCACAAGTTTACTGAGGTTTCTGCGGCCCGCGCCCGCGGGTATACCCGGGAGATCTCCCAGGCCCTGCGCCTGGCGGTCAGGTTTTCGCTGCACACGGACAGTGCGACGAATCTCCGCGCGACGCTGGAATCCCGGACCGTCATCGACATCGCCGTTGGCATCGTCATGGCGCAGAACCGGTGCAGCCAGGAGAGCGCCGTCCGGATCCTTACCGACGCCTCAAGCCACAGCAACGTCAAACTTCGCGACATTGCGGCGTCGCTGGTGAACTCGGTGGGCGGCGCCGAGGCGCGGACACATTTCGAGGAGCCCGGGAAGGTACAGGCGGGATAGCGCCGCCGGCGGCTGCTTGTGCGGCCGGCCTGCAGCGGATAGGCTGGCCGAGGTTGAGCCGTCGGCCATAGACACCCCTTTTTTGGAGTACCTATGGACAACCAGCTGAATCCCCTCATTAAATTTAACGACGCCAACGGCACCGCGCGGATCGATGTCCGCGGGAGCCTCACCCAGGCGTCCCGCCCTGAGCTGATACTCGAAATCCGGCGCGTCCGCCGGATGGGTATTTCATCGCCCATCACTGTGGATCTTTCCCACGCCGCTTTCGTGGAGTCATCCGCGCTCGCCGGCCTTCGCTTCGACCTCAATACCCTCGACGCCGGCACATGGCAGGTCTCCTCCCGGCCGGCGCCAGGAGTCCTGCTGGAGGTTTTGTCCAACCGCGACACCGTGAGTGCTGCCCGCGCGGACTTCACGGCGCTGACCGACCCGGCAGGGCCGTCTGAGGCGCAGGCGGCCGCGGGGTTTCGCCCCCTATCCACCTATTCCTCCCACGAACTGCTGGCGGCCAGCGACTCGATCTTCGCGCTGCTGGACGATCCGGCCGGGCGTTCCGGACATGAACTGCTGGCCCGATATGAGGCGATCGGTGAGGAAATAGCCCGCCGGGAATCGACCGAGTCCGCCGGCAAGCACGCCACACCAAGCTGACCGGGGGCTGGACCTTACGGGGTTCGACCTGCGCGCGGAACCGGAACTGTGCCCGCGGCTGGAAGTGTGCCTAGGGTAGTTCAGTGCCATATGAAGGGGCCGCCGGCCAGACGGGCCGGCAGAAGGCGCCGGGCGCAGACGCTGCCCGGCTGCTTCGGCGCGCCGCAGAGCTGAAACGGTTCTCCCGCCGGACCTTCCTCTCCGGAGCAGGCGCCTCCACCATCCTTGCCGCGGACATGCTGTTCACGAAGCGCGTGCAGGAGGAGCGGCAGGTCCACAAGATCCTTGTGGTCGAGGACGACTTCGCGCGGAGCTACTTCCCCCACGCCAGCTGGATCCTGTTCCCTGGCTACAAGACCAGCTGGGAAGAGGCCCAGTGGATCCTCAACTCCCTCCGCGGCAGCCTCCGGCTGCGCGGCCAGCTCGCGGCGGCCGGGTATTCGAACCTGGGACTGGACATCGACCAGCTGGTGATCGCGGTGATCGAACACGTCCGGGCGCACAACCTCACCACGCTCTACTTCTACGGCCACAGCTTCGGTGGCATGGTGGCGACGCAGGTGGCCGCCCGGCTGCTGGAGCTGCATGGCGTCCAGGTCGAGCTGATCGTGCTCGACTGCAGCCCCTACAGCAAGTTCGACGTCCTGGACCAGAGCTGGTTCGACGGCGTGGTGTTCCTCTACGAAAGCGGATTCCGGATCCCTTCCGTGCTGCGCGGGGGCTACGAGCTGGGGGAGCGGGTGGTCCACAAGGACGAGCGGACGTGGGGGCAGATTCTCGACCAGACACTGGAGCAGCTGTCCCCGATCGCCCCTTCGAGCGTACTGGTCCAGACGGAATCCGCCTACATCTACCACTTTGATGCCACGCGCTTCGCGGGCCAGATCGGGGATACGCGCATGGCGTACATTGGAAATCCGCGGGACCAGACCGTCAACTACCAGACAGCCCGTGATTCGTGGGCGCGCACGTTCGCCGCCAACATGGTCTCGGCCGACCGGCAGACCACAGGGGCGCTGCCGGCACACGCCAGCCCCGGCTGGAACCCGTTCGTGTACCGGCCCATCCTCGAGGACCTGGAGAACGAGATCTTCCCGCTGCCCGGAGGCGGCGGGAAGATGACACCGTTCTAGATCTGGTCCTTGAGGTCCGCCACGGAGTTCAGCACCTGGTTGGGGCGGAACGGGTAAGAAGCGATTTCGTCGCGCTGCGTGATGCCGCTGAGCACCAGTACGGTGTGCAGCCCGGCTTCCATGCCCGCGATGATGTCGGTGTCCATGCGGTCGCCGATCATCGCGGTGGTCTCCGAATGCGCATCGATCTGGTTCATGGCGGAGCGGAACATCATGGGGTTCGGCTTGCCCACAATGTACGGTTCCCGCCCCGTGGCCTTGGTGATCAGGGCAGCGATGGCGCCGGTGGCGGGCATCGGGCCCTCCTTGGACGGGCCGGTGGCGTCCGGGTTCGTGGCGATGAAGCGCGCCCCGGCAAGAATCAGCCGGATCGCCATGGTGATGGCCTCGAAGGAGTACGTGCGGGTTTCGCCGAGCACCACGAAGTCGGGGTTCTGGTCGGTGAGGATGAAGCCGGCCTCGTGGAGCGCCGTCGTCAGCCCCGCCTCGCCGATGGTGTACGCGCGGTTGCCGGAATCCGAGCCCGCCACCTGGTCCTTCAGGAACTGGGCAGTGGCCAGGGCCGACGTCCAGATGTTCTCCTCCGGGATTTCCAGGCCGGAGGCCCGCAACCGGGCGGCGAGGTCGCGTGGCGTGAAGATCGAGTTGTTGGTCAGGACCAGGAAGCGCCTTGAAGTGTCCACCCAGCGCTGGACCAGTTCCGCGGCGCCAGGTACGGCCTGGTTCTCATGCACCAGGACCCCGTCCATGTCGGTGAGCCAGCACTCAATTTCCTGGCCGCTGCGGTAGACGGCCGCCGAGGTCTTTACGTTGTCCGCTTCTGCCATGTCATTCCTTCACCGAGATGTTTGCGTTCGGAGCCCAGTCTAGTGTTGAGGGGTGACGCACACGCCCGGGACACCCGAACCCCAACCAGACCAAAACGAAACGCCGGAGCCAAAGCCGGAGGTCGGCGTCGGGCCCTGGGACGGTGAATGGCCGGCGGGCGACCACTGGGATCCTGACCTCCTGGCCGACGGCGACCGGCGCAACGTCGTGGACAAGTACCGGTACTGGAAGCACGAGGCGATCGTCGCGGACCTGGACGCCAAGCGGCACGATTTCCACATCGCCATCGAGAACTGGCAGCACGACCTCAACATCGGCACCGTGGTTCGCACCGCCAACGCGTTCCTCGCCAAGGAGGTCCACATCATCGGACGACGGCGGTGGAACCGCCGCGGGGCGATGGTCACCGACCGCTACCAGCACGTCCGCCACCATCCCACCGTGGAGGACTTCGTGGCCTGGGCGCAGGGGGAGGGGCTGGCCATCATCGGGATCGACATCTTCCCCGACTCCGTGCCGCTGGAGACCTACGAGCTGCCGCAGAAGTGCGTGCTGGTCTTCGGCCAGGAAGGCCCGGGGCTGACTCCGGAGGTCCATGAGGCGGCGGAGGCAACACTGTCCATCGAGCAGTTCGGGTCCACCCGCTCCATCAACGCGGGCTCGGCCGCAGCGATCGCCATGCACGCCTGGGTGCGCCGGCACGTGTTCGGCCAGCACGTCTGACCCGCCGAATCACAGTTTCGCCGCATTGTCCGAAACCCCGGACGAAACGTCGCGGCTTTCGGGTGATGCCGCTCACAGCCCGTGCTCACATTGATTGAAAGGTTGGGGGACCTCAATCCGGTCGTCAAAGTGAGGAACAGCATGCAGGCCACAACAAAAACGGGATCAGGGCCGCGCGTTGAGCGCCGCTCCATAGACTTCGTCCCGGAAAACGAACGTCACGGTTCCCCGGCACAACAGTTCACCCTGTGGTTCGGGGCGAACATGCAGATCACCGCCATCGTCGATGGTGCCCTCGCCGTCTTGTTCGGAGCGGATGCCCTGTGGGCGATCATTGGCCTGCTCATCGGCAACCTTCTGGGCGGGGCTGTCATGGCGCTGCACGCGGCCCAGGGCCCCAAACTTGGGCTTCCGCAGATGATTTCCAGCCGGGCCCAGTTCGGCATTCTGGGAGCCGTTATCCCGCTGGTGCTGGTGGTCATCATGTACCTTGGGTTCGCCGCCACGGGCACCGTCCTGGCCGGCCAGGCCGTGGACCAGATCCTGCACACCGGCACGCCGGCCGTGGGGATGGTCCTCTTCGGGGCGCTGACCATCCTGGTCGCGACGCTGGGCTACAAATACATTCACATGATGGGCCGCATCGCCACGATCGTCGGAGTGCTCGGCTTCACCTACCTCGGCATCAGGCTGCTCATCAGCCAGGATGTAGGAGCCCTCCTGGGGGCCGGGAACTTCGAATTTCCCACTTTCCTGCTCGCCATCTCCCTCAGCGCCGGATGGCAACTGACCTATGGGCCCTATGTGGCCGACTACTCCCGCTACCTCCCCTCCAACACCCCAGCGCGCAAGACGTTCCAAGCGTCCTACTTCGGCACCGTGCTCGGTTCCCAATGGTCCATGACCCTCGGAGCTCTCTTCGCCGCCCTTGCTTTGCCCAAGGGGGAGAGGTTCCTGGACGGTCAGGTGGCCTTCCTCGGACACATGAGCGGCGGAGGCCTCATCGCTGTGGTCATCTACCTGGTCATCGTGATCGGAAAGCTAACGGTCAACACCCTGAACGCCTACGGCGGTTACATGACCATGCTGACCTCGGTGACCGCGTTCACCCGCAAAACGGGTGTAGCCACCTGGACGCGGTTCGCGTACGTCGTCGGCTTCATCGGGCTGTCCGTGCTTATCGCCGTCCTGGCGTCGCCGGACTTCATCGCCAACTTCAAGAACTTCGTGCTGTTGCTGCTCATGGTTTTCATCCCCTGGAGTTCCATCAACCTGGTCGACTACTACCTGATCTCCAAAGAAAAGGTGGATATCCCGGCCCTGTATGACCTGAATGGCCGCTACGGGCGCTGGAACAAGCCCGCCCTGATCACCTACGCAGCGGGCATCATCGTACAGATTCCGTTCCTGGCCCAAGCCCTCTACACCGGGCCGATGACGAAGCTCCTGGGCGGTGCTGACATCTCCTGGCTAGTGGGGCTGGTCGTCACAGCACTGGTGTACTACCCCCTGGCCAAGAGGAACTCCAACGCACCATCCCACATGATTTATCCGGCTGAAGCGGACCAAGAAGCATTGGAACCAGTTGCGAATTCCGCACCCGCCAGCCCAGCCGTCTAGACAGCCCTGGCAGGCCCCGATGCACCTGCACCCGATAAACAGTATTGATGCCTGATGAGAGTGTTCCGGCCACACACGTGGCCGGGACACTCATCGGGTTAAGGAAGTCGGCCACGGATACCCAGCCTGCGCGATATCTCGCGGGCACAACGGTTCACCTCCGGGATCCACTCACGGGCCACGTCTTCAATCCGCATGGCCCGTTCCTCCGGCGTCTCGGCATCCTTGGCACGGCGCGCACCACCAGGAGGGAACGCCCGGTTGGAGACAGTCAATGCCACGCTGGCCACGGGGTAGCGCCCCCGGTCCAGGACGGCAACAGCCACGGAAGAGTAACCAACAGTGATTTCATCCTGTTCCCACGCGTAGCCCAGGGACCGCGCCCGCGACAGCAAATCCTGCAGGGCCGGCAAGGACTGCGGCCCGTTGTCATTGCGAACCGTGAAGGCCTCCGGACCCGGAAACAAGGCGGCGACCTGGGCAGGATCCATCTGCGCCATCATCGCCCTGCCGCTGGCCGTCAGATGTGCCGGAAGCCGGACGCCGGTGTCAGTCACCAGAGGCCGCTGGCGCGGAGCCCGTTCCTCGATGACGTAAACGACGTCACGGCCATGCATCACCGCAAGGTGGGCAGTACGACGGGTGCGCCCCACCAACCGCGCGAGCGGGTGACGGGCGATGCGCTGAAGAGGGGCCTGCCGTGAATAGCCGGTCCCGAGTTCGTGTGCCGTGACACCCAGCGCGTATTTTTGTTCCTCCGGAAGATGGACCAGAAACCCGTCATCAACCAAGGCCGCGATCAACTGATACGTCGTTGACCGCGGCACTCCCACGTCACGGGCGATAATCGAGGCGGCCACGGGGCCGGCCTGTTCCGCGACGTACCTAAGAACGGCGAGAACCTGTACGGCGGCAGGGGCTTTGGGGCGCCCCAGCGGTGAGCTACTCACACTCCCAGAATACGTCCGCGGTTGTCCGGCATACCGGACGCCAAGCTAGAGACCTTCCGTCCACAGCGGCAGCGGCACCACGCTTCGGCTGCATCCTGATTCGTCCAGGACATGACCCATGCGCTTGAATGTCCGGACCACGGCCTGGCGGGATATGACCGCACTTCCCGGAGCCAGACCGGCCAATTCGCGCTCGTAGGATTGGACTTGCAGGTAGTCACGGACCCATAGGGTGACCAGCAGGTTCTGCGCCCCCAGAACCTGGGCGCTGAGGCGGCAGTTGCTGAGCGCGGCGAAGTAGTGGCCGACGTCGTCAACGTACTGCGCGGGGACGTTCAGGACCAAGGTGACTTCCCGCAGTCCCTGTTGGGCCGCCGTCGACGTATCGCAGCGCAGCGCTATGTAACCTGTGGCGAGGAACCGCTCCACCCGCCGTCGTGCGGTTTGGGGCGAGACGCTGCATGCGGCTCCCAGCTCCGCCCAGCTGGCCCGCCCGTCCTTGGCGAGCTCTTCCAGCAGTGCCGCATCCAGCCGGTCCGGAGCGTACGCAGCCTGCTCAGGAAGGGGTTCCGCTGACACCCGCCGGGCGCGTGCGGGTTCCAGGGTCCTGCTGCGCCATTCGGATGCCTGGCGGTACAGCTTTGTGACGAAAACAACCTCGCGATGCGTGACGCCGGGCAGCCCGGGGAAGGAGCCGGTGACTATGTCCATCAGTTCGGCGTGGCTGGACGCAAAACAGTCCACAAAAAGGTCGTGCGAGCCGGTGACCAGCGAGACGGTGCCGAACGCCGGCTCGGCGCAAAGCCGTTCGATGAGCGCCTCACCCTCGCTGGGCAAAGATGACAGGTGGATGAACGCGGACCAGCCAGCACTAAGGTAACGCTGTCCGGGAGCCGGTGTGATCCATGCCTGACCTTGCTCCGCAAGGGCGTTCCAGCGCCTTGCCACCGTGGGCCCGGACAGGCCCAAGGCGTCCGCCACCCGGCTCCATTCGGCGCGGGGATTGATCTGCAGGGCATTCACGATTTCAAGGTCAAGCTCCGAAATCATGGCCGATTCATTCAATATTTGCTGCCTCAGGAGAGTTTCGAACAATTTCTAAGCCAGTGTAGATGAGGGTTCTAACGTTGTGACTCGCATCACCGCAGGCAAATCCGCCCTGGACCACAAGGAATCACATGGCAAGCAAGACAGCACCTCCCCCGCTGGAGGTCACTACACGCAGGACCATTGCGGGAATGATCCTGGCAATGGCCTTCATTGAGTCGCTCAGCGGGGTCACACAGGGGTACCTGAACCCCATCCTGCCGGCGCTGGGACCCGTCTTCGGGATAGACGACCCCACCATCAACGGCATCTTCCTCATCTCCAACGTCAGCTTCGCCGTCCTCACCCCGATTATTTCGAGGCTCGGCGACAGCTTTGGATACCGGCTGGTGCTGCGCTGGTCCACGGGTATTGTGACGGTCGGCGTGCTTCAAATGGCGCTCTGGCCGTCGCTGTGGACAGTGACGGTGGGAGTCGTCATGCTCACCTGCGTTGTGGGCTTCATCCCGCTCATGATGGGAATCCTGCGGGTCACCAGCGCAGCCCACACACGCACGGGCGTGAGCGTCATGATCGGCATGCTCATGATCATGGTGGGAGCTGGCGGGCTTCTCGCCGGCATCATCGGTGTCACCGATCCGACGCTCGGCTTCTGGGTAGCGGTACCGTTCGCCGTGGTCGCCTTCATCTGCTCGTTCGTACTGCCCGACGCCGGGATCCCGACGCGTGATGGCATCGCCCTGGCGCCGCTGCTGGCTTGCTCACTCGGGCTGATTGGGTTTGTTGTGGCGCTCTCCATGGCTCCTGAGTGGGGCTGGGTCGACGCCCGGACGCTGGCCGCCGGCGTGGCAGGGCTTGCCTTGCTGGCTTACTGGGCCAAGCGGGACTTCAGTGCCCCCGAGGGCCCCAAGTTCGTGGACCTGCGGATGCTGGTAAATCCCCGGATCCGCGCCATCTCGCTGGCCACCTTCTTCTTTGGCTTCGCGTCCATCAGCTACTTCGGTACCAATGGCATTTTTCTGCACTCCATTGCGGACGAGACCGGCTACGGATTTGGCTTGAGCCCGCTTTTGATCGCGATTGTCCTCGCGGTGGCCTCGGTTCTTTCCCTGGTCTCCTCCCTGCTCACGGCCAAGGCACTTAGAAGGTTCGGTGAACGCGCCACCCTCGTCTTCGCGGGTGTCCTGCTGGCGGGCGGCTTCCTGGTGATGGCGGTTGCCCACGGATCGCTCCCTGGCTACTGCGTCGGTTTCGCCATGTTCAACCTGAGCCTGGGGATGTATCAGGCGGGGACCCGGGCGCTGTCCGTCGAAGGCATCCCCCTGGAGGAGACCTCGACGGCGGCCGGACTCAATGAGCTGGCATTGTCCGTCGGCATCGCGGTGGGGGCTGCGGTGGTCAAGCTCATCTCCTCAGCGTCGGCCGAAGCGGGGCACATCACAGAGGCCGGACTGCTGTCCATCTGGGGGACCCTGGCTATCGCGGCTTTGATTGCGGCCGCCGCGAGTGCAGGCTACCCCAAGCGCCAGCCTGCCGGAGCGGCGGCATGATGCCTGGACTTAACAGCAACAGGGGAGGGGCCGACGTCGTTCCCGTAACCCGGGGCAATATCGAAACGAGACTCGCGGCCGCCGTGGAAAGCTGGAAGCCGGAGATTCTGGATCTGAGCCACGCCATTCATGCGGATCCGGAGCTGGGCGGACATGAGTTCCGTGCCGCCAAGCGCGTGAGCCGGATACTGCGAATGGCCGGGTTCAGCTTCGATGAGCCGCAGCCTGCGCAGCCCACCGCACTCAGCGCGCGCTTCGGATCCGGCGACCTTGTGGTGGCGCTCTGCGCTGAATACGACGCGTTGCCCGCCATCGGTCATGCGTGCGGGCACAACGTGAACGCGGCCAGCGCTGTGGGGGCAGCGCTGGTGCTGGCGGCAGTGGCCGATGAACTCGGCCTCACAGTCAAAGTTCTCGGAACGCCCGCGGAGGAGACCACCGGCGGAAAAGTGGACCTGATCGACGCGGGCTTTTTCGAAGACGTATCCCTGGCCATGATGGCGCACGCTGCGGCAACGGACGTAGTGGGTGGTTCGTCCCTGGCCATGTGCATGTGGGACGTGCTGTTCGAGGGTCGTCCCGCCCATGCCGCCGCGGCTCCCTCCGAAGGTGTCAACGCCCTCGATGCGCTCGTTGTCGCACAGACGGCGGTCGCCTTGGCTCGGCAGCAACTGCCGGCGGGTTCCATCGTGTCTTTGATCGTGACGGAAGGCGGGAGTGCCGTCAACGTCATTCCGGAGCGTGCCCGGGCCAACGTCGAAATGCGGGCCGCCAGCATCGAAAACCTCCGTCTGATCCAGGACAAAGTGAGGCGCTGCCTCGAAGCAGGTGCCCACGCGAGCGGCAGCACCCTACAGGTCACACCCACGGGCAACGACTACGCAGAACTGCGTCAGGACGCTTTCCTGTTGGAGGCCTACCGGGCAGCGATGACGGCCAAGGGCAGGGACGTTGCGTTCAGCGCCGAGCCGGTGGCCTCCACGGACATGGGAAATGTCTCGCAGCTCGTGCCGAGCATTCATCCTATGGTCGGCTACGACGTGCGTGGCGCCGCGCACCACACCGCAGAGTTCGCTGCCTTCGGTGCTTCCGCGGGTGCCGACAAAGCGGTGCTTGACGGATCGTTCGGACTGGCCGCAGCGGCATGTGCGGCGGCCGCCGACCCGGAGCAGCGGAGGCGGCTGCTGCGCCGAACGGGGGAGTAGTAGGGGAAATCCGGCAGCGCAAAGTGTTACCCGGCCGCGTGACCCGAACCACGGCCGGCGCCAAGAAATGGCTAGGATGGTTCCTAGCCGACGAGGTTCACTCCAGGGTCAACCCAACCCGCAGACGAAATTCGATTTAGGAGTCAGCATGCCCATTGCAACCCCAGAGATCTATGCCGACATGATCGACCGTGCCAAGAAGGGCGGCTTCGCGTTCCCGGCGGTGAACGTGACGTCCTCGCAGACGCTGAACGCGGCGCTGCGCGGTTTCGCGGAGGCCGAGTCTGACGGCATCGTGCAGGTTTCCACCGGCGGTGCGGCGTACTGGTCCGGCGCGTCGACCAAGGACATGGTTGCCGGGTCGCTGGGCTTCGCGGCGTTTGCCCGGGAGGTGGCCAGGAACTACAACGTGAACATCGCCCTGCACACGGACCACTGCCCCAAGGACAAGCTGGACAGTTTCGTGCTGCCGCTGCTGGCCGCGTCCGAGGCCGAGGTCAAGGCCGGCCGCAACCCGATCTTCAACTCGCACATGTGGGACGGTTCGGCCGAGACGCTGCAGGAAAACCTGCGGATCGCCCGCGAGCTGCTGGACCGTACCGCTGCCGCCAAGATCATCCTCGAGGTCGAGATCGGCACGGTCGGCGGCGAGGAGGACGGTGTCGAGCACGAGATCAACGAGAAGCTGTACACCACGGTGGAGGACGCGCTGGCCACGGTTGAGGCGCTGGGTTCGGGCGAGAACGGCCGCTACATCACTGCCCTGACCTTCGGTAACGTCCATGGCGTGTACAAGCCGGGCGGGGTGAAGCTGCGCCCGGAGATCCTGAAGGACCTCCAGGCCCAGGTCGGGGCGAAGATCGGCAAGGACAGCCCGTTCGACCTGGTCTTCCACGGCGGGTCGGGTTCCTCGGATCAGGAGATCGCGGACGCTGTGTCTTACGGCACGATCAAGATGAACATCGACACGGATACCCAGTACGCGTTCACGCGTCCGGTGGCGGACCACATGTTCCGCAACTACGACGGCGTGCTGAAGGTCGACGGCGAGGTGGGCAACAAGAAGACCTACGACCCCCGCGTCTGGGGCGCCTCCGCCGAAGCCGGCCTCGCAGCACGCGTGGTTGAGGCAACCCAGCAGCTGGGCTCCGCGGGCAAGACTTTCTAGTCATGTCCGACGAGTTCCGCAAAAACCTGATGGGCCCCGAGCCCACGCTCCTGCCTGCCGAGACCGAGGTGTACCAGCACCTCGCCCTCGGCGCTGAGGCGCTGGACCTCGTGGAAAAGCACCCCACATCGTCGCTGTTGTGGGCCGTCCTGGCCGAGGAGGCATGGGCGGAAGGCCGCACCATTGATTCCTACGCCTACGCACGGGTCGGCTACCACCGGGGCCTGGACTCGCTCCGGCGCAACGGCTGGCGGGGTGTGGGGCCCATCCCGTGGGAGCACGAACCCAACCGCGGCTTCCTGCGGGCGCTTTACTCGCTGGGCCGCGCCTCAGCCGCCATCAACGAGGCCGAGGAGCCCGAGCGCATCGAGAAGTTCCTCAACGACTCGGACCCCGCGGCCAAGGCAGCCATCGAAGGCAAGTAATACAAGCAACGCGGGGTCACTTTCCGCCCGTTCCACGCTGTGGATTGGGCGGGAAGTGACCCCGCGTTGTGGTTAAAACGCTTTTGCTAGCTGGCGGCCTTCTGCAGGCCGGTGCGGGCCATGGCATCGGCGTAGGCGACCTGCATCTCGTCCAGGTACTGCTTCTGCCGCTCGGGGCTTCCGGCGAAGGAGCGGCCGCTCAGCGAACGGACCTTGTAGGTCTTCAGTCCGCGGCGCCACAGCAGGGGAACTTCAGTCTTGAGCAGTAGGCCCGCGAGGCGGTTGGCCTCGGCGCCGTGGGCAACGATGACCGAAGCGCGGGGCACCAGGGCCAGGACCTTCAGCAGCGGCTTGAGGCCTGCCTGGATCTGGTCGGGAGTGAACTTGCCGTTCGGCTCACCCGGCGTGTGCCACGGGTGCACGTTCCACGGCATGATGTATTCCGGCCGCAGGCCCAGCTTCCACTGGAGGCCCAGCATACGGGTGGCGGCATCGTCGTCGCCCGGCATGATGAAGCCGGTGGGCGATGCCGTGCCGATGTTGGAGAAGAGGCTGATGATGCGGCATTCGTCGACGTCGTGCGCGGGGTCGACGTACGGCACCTGGGTGCCCGGCTTGGCGGTCTGCAACGTATCGCAGAGCTCATTGACAGCGGCAACGTTGGGCTCGTAACGGCGCCTCAGAAGCTGTTCATGGAAAGATTCGGTAGCCAAAGCGGTCATATGGTGCTGTGTCTCCTGCAGGGTGGGTCGCGCCGCCGCGCCGCAGGCCGGCACGCCGCAGGCGGGCCGAATGCGGCGTGGAGTGAAATAAGGTGTGGACCGGTACCTGACCGGTCCTCCCCAGTTTAGCAAGGCGGCCGACCCGCAATGCCCGCCCCCGCGTGCCTCCGCGGCGGAGTGGCGCAGGAGGGGGCCGGCAGGAGAGTAAATGAGGGCTAAATCACTTCCCCCGCCCGCTTGGTGGCGAGGCGTGCGCCCTCTCCGAGGTCCTCGAGTTTCGCAACGGCTATCCGAATTACCAAAAGCCATACTTTTGACACCCATCCGCTAAACTTGGGTGGTAAGAGCCCCGGAACTCTTGCGTCCCTTCCCCGGTCAGGCCGCGGGTTCGGGCGGCGAATTCGGGGCATTCTCATGAACGGCGCCGACCTCCGGTTGAAGCACCTCGGTGATCCAGCCGGGCTAGGCCCGAACGAATGGGGGAGGATCCCATGCCAGCAATCGTGATCGTCGGAGCCCAGTGGGGCGACGAAGGAAAAGGTAAGGCCACCGACCTGCTTGGCGGCCGCGTCGACTACGTAGTGAAGCCGAACGGCGGCAACAACGCCGGGCACACCGTCGTCGTAGGCGGTGAGAAGTATGAGCTCAAGCTCCTTCCGGCCGGCATCCTCAGCCCCAACGCCGTCCCGATCATCGGCAACGGCTGCGTCGTCAACCTCGAGGCACTTTTCCAGGAGATCGACGGCCTCGAAGCCCGCGGCGCGGACACCTCCAAGCTGCGTGTTTCCGCCAACGCACACCTCGTGGCCCCGTACCACCAGGTACTGGACAAGGTCACCGAACGTTTCCTCGGCAGCCGCGCCATCGGCACCACCGGCCGCGGCATTGGACCCACCTACATGGACAAGGTTGCCCGCCTCGGCATCCGCGTGCAGGACGTCTTCGACGAATCCATCCTGCGCCAGAAGGTCGAAGGCTCGCTGCGCCAGAAGAACGAACTCCTGGTCAAGGTCTACAACCGCCGCAGCATCCAGGTGGACGAAGTGGTCAACTACTTCCTCTCCTTCGCGGACCGGCTGCGCCCCCTGGTCATCGACAGCACCCTCGTGCTGAACACCGCCCTGGACGAGGGCAAGGTGGTGCTCATGGAGGGCGGCCAGGCCACGTTCCTCGACGTCGACCACGGCACGTACCCGTTCGTGACGTCCTCCAACCCCACCGCCGGCGGCGCCTCGGTGGGTTCGGGCATCGGCCCCACCCGCATCTCGCGGTCCATCGGCATCATCAAGGCGTACACCACCCGCGTCGGCGCAGGCCCGTTCCCCACGGAACTCTTCGACGAGATGGGCATGTACCTGCAGAAGACCGGCGGCGAATTCGGCGTCAACACCGGACGCCCCCGCCGCTGCGGCTGGTACGACGCCGTCCTGGCCCGCCACGCCTCCCGCGTGAACGGCTTCACCGACTACTTCGTCACCAAGCTTGACGTCCTCACCGGCATCGAACAGATCCCGGTGTGCGTGGCCTACGACGTCGACGGAGTCCGGCACGACGAGATGCCGATGACCCAGACGGAGTTCCACCACGCCAAGCCCATCTTCGAGTACTTCGAAGGCTGGACCGAGGACATCACCGGCGCCCGCACACTGGCGGACCTGCCCGAGAACGCCCGCAACTACGTGCTGGCCCTCGAGAAGCTGTCCGGCACCCGCTTCTCCGCGATCGGCGTGGGACCGGACCGGGACCAGACCATCGTGGTCAACGACCTGATCAACGACTGACGCCGGAAGCGCCCGGCAACAACGGCTCAACAAGCAGTTCCCGACGGCGGCGGGTCACCTCACGGTGGCCCGCCGCCGTCGTCGTTGTCCCGTTTTTGCGGGAAACACGCCCCGACTGAAAAAGTTTCCGGGACCGCGTAACCTCCCGGCCCACCGCTGCGATTACGTATATGTAAGCGCCGGGCCCGGGGGTTGTCCCCCATCGGCCTCCGGCCCGGCCTTCAATCAACCAAAGGACTTTTTTCTGATGAAGAGTGTTAGCAAGACCACCAAGATTGCTGTCGCAGCCGCCATCGTCGCTGTCGGAGGTTTCTCCGGCATCGGACTGGCCAACGCCGCCCAGGTAGCCAGCTCGCAGCATGCAGAGGTGACCCCCGCTACGCCCGCCACCCCGGCCGTTCCCGCCACCCCCGAGGTCCCGGCCGTGCCCGCCGTCCCGGCCACGCCCGCCACCCCGACGGTTCCGGCCGCGCCGGCAGCCAAGGCCAAGGCCGCCGGCGAAGCTGCAGACGCAGCCGACGCCGCCGTGGAAGCTGACAAGGACAACGCCTCCGCCAACGCCAACGTCTCCGCCGGGGACAAGGCTGCCGGTGCCGATGTGACCGCAGCCATCCCCGCCACCCCCGCTGTTCCCGGCGGTGCCGGCGTTCCGGCCACCCCGGCCGTTCCCGCCACCCCGGCTGTGCCGAACGTTGCGGACCACGTGGCCAAGCCCGCCGCGCCGTCCGTCGCCGCAGACGCTGACGTCAAGGCTGACGCTGCTGCCGACCTGCCTTCCGGCAAGTAATCCACAGCACGCGAAACAGGGCGCTCCCCGAATAGGGGCGTGAGGTGTGCGGCGGCTAGGCTTACTACCGCCGCACACCTGCAGTAGAGGGAAGGAACCGTTCCTTGGCAGCTCAGCTGACCGATGACGAATTGTCAGCAGCCCTGTCTGGCGACCCTTCCGGTTTTAGCGCCGTCTACAGCGTCATTTCCCCGGCGGTCCTGGGTTACTTCCGGGCCCGCGGCGTGGACGACCCCGAAGCCCTCACGCAGGACGTCTTCGTGGACGTCCTGCCGAAGCTCAGCAATGTCAGGGGCGGCCACTCCGGGCTCCGGACGTTCATCTTCTCCGTGGCGCACGCCCGGCTCGTGGACTACCACCGCCGGTCCGCGAGGACGCCGCATTTCACCGAGTTCGACCCGCTTGAGGACCACCGGCGGTCGAATTCCGCGGAGGACGAGGTCCTCGGTTCGCTCGGCGGAATCACATCCGCGCTGGCCATGCTCAACGATGACCAGCGGGAAGTGCTGGTCCTGCGGATCGTCGCGGACCTTTCGGTTGAACAGGTGGCCGGCATCATGGACAAGACCCCCGGAGCCATCAAACAGCTCCAGCGCCGCGGGCTGATAGCCCTGCGCGAACTCGTCAAGGAAAAGGACCACGCAGCATCATGAGTGTCACGCCGGCAGGCCGCGAAGAAGGAGAGATCCAGGCGATCCTCCTGGATTCCGGGCTCGAAGACGACGCCGATCTCCGCAGGTCCCTTGAAGAACTGCGCGGGCTCGCCCGGGACTCCGCACCCCAACCGCGGGCCGATCTCGCCGCGCTGCTCGCTCGTGGGGGATCCGCTGCCAGCGTATCCGCCCGGGACGAAGCCCCTCAAGGCGCGTCCATGCGGCGCGCATCCAACGTCCTCAGCCTCGACTTGCACCGGCGCAACCGGCAGCGGCGCATGGGCTTTGTGGTGGGCGCCGCAGTGGTCGGTGCCATGGGACTGGGGGCCGGTGCTGTCGCCGCAGCCTCCAGCGAGGACTTCCGCAACAGCGTAGGCCATACCGTGGTCCGGATGTTCCAGCCGGCCAGCGAGACAACGGCGCCGACACCAGTGCCCACATCGCCCGCCGCCATTCCCGCGGCTCCGGCACCGACGGTTGCTGCGCCAAAACCATCAGTCACTGAGACGCCGGCTTCGCCGTCGGCACCAGCGACGCCGGCCCAAACGGATCCGGCCTCCTCAAACGGTTCGTCGAACTCAGCACCGGCGAAGGGTTCCTCCCACGGAGCCGCGAAGAGCCAGACGCCAGGCGGCCCCAGCCAGCTGCCCACGGTCCCTGGGACTGGTGTGGCTCCCAAGCTTCCGCCCAAGCCGCTGCCGGCGGTGCCTACGCTGCCCGGCGGCATGCCAACCGTCCCTGCCAAGCCGGTCCCCGGCACGCCTTAAACCCCGGGACGCCCTAAACGGAGCAGCCCGAGTTTTTGTACACTTATTGGCCCCAAACGGCCGCCGAAGTCGCGGTACGTGTACAAAAACTCCTCGGCAGCCCCGGCTGATTAGACGGACCAGACGGGCGGCAAAAAAGTTATTGAAAAAGTTTTGGAATCGGCGTAACCCGTTGGGGTTTCCCGTCGATTACCAAAGTGAGAGTGCCGGGCTGGAAATTGTCCCCCATCAAAATCCAGCCCGGCATTTTTTATGTCTTCGGTCCGGTCAGACCGTTGCTAGGCCAGGACCTGCCGCTTCGAGGAGATAACCCCCGTATCGAAGCCGGCAAGGTGCAGCCCGCCGTGGAAGCGTGCATGCTCGATCTTGACGCAGCGGTCCATCACGACGTCGAGCCCGGCGGCTTCGGCTTCTTTGGCCACGTCCTCATGCCACGACCCCAGCTGCAGCCAGAGAGTCTTGGCGCCGGCCGCGATGGCCTCGTCAAGGACACCGGGGAGGTCGTCGTGCTTGCGGAACACATCCACGATGTCCGGACTCTCGGGAAGGTCGGCGAGGGAGGCGTAGGTAGGCTGGCCAAGGATCTCCTTAACAACTGGGTTCACGAAGTACACCTTGTACCGGGTGGAGGACTGCAGGTACGTGGACACGAAGTAACTGGCCCGCGAAGGCTTGTCCGAGGCCCCCACAATGGCAATCGACTTCGCCTCACGCAGCAGGTTCAATCGTTCCGGCGCGGAGGGCCCGGTCCAGGTTCTTTCCGTGGTGCTCATGCGTTGGCTCCGATCGTGCAGGAATCTGCAGCTTCCCCGAGGACGACGGCGTCATCCGCCGTCGCGTTTTGAGCTTGCGTTAGCGCCTGGTCCAGGTCCCACAGGATGTCCTCGAGGTCCTCCAGGCCGACCGAGATGCGGACCAGGTCCTCCGGTACGCCGGCGGACGCCAACTGCTCGTCGCTGAGCTGCTGGTGCGTCGTGGACCCGGGGTGGATCACCAGGGTGCGGGAGTCGCCCACGTTGGCCAGGTGCGAGGCCAACTGCAGGGATTCGATGAACTTCTGGCCGGCTGCACGGCCGCCCTTCACGCCGAAGGAGAACACGGAGCCCGGCCCCAGGGGCAGGTACTTCCGCGCCCGCTCGAAGTGCGGGTGGGACGGCAGGCCGGAGAAGTTCACGTAGGCCACGCGCTCGTCGGCTTCAAGCCATTCGGCCACGGCCTGGGCGTTCTTCAGGTGCTCGTCCAGGCGCTGGGGGAGGGTCTCCACGCCCTGCAGGAGCTGGAACGCGGCCAGCGGGGTCAGCGCCGGTCCAATGTCGCGCAGCTGCTCGCAGCGCAGCTTGGTGAGGAAACCGTACTCGCCGAAGTTGCCCCACCAGGAGACGTTGCCGTAGGAGGCCACCGGCTCGGTCATGGTGGGGAACTTGCCGTTGCCCCAGTTGAACCGGCCGCTCTCCACGATCACGCCGCCCAGCGTGGTGCCGTGGCCGCCGAGGAACTTCGTGGCCGAGTGGATCACGATGTCCGCGCCGTGTTCGATCGGCCGCACGAGGTACGGCGTGCTCAGGGTGGCGTCGACGACGAGGGGGATGCCGGCGTCGTGCGCCACCTTGGCCAGCCCCTCAAGGTCCTGGACTTCCGACGACGGGTTGGCCACCACCTCGACGAAGATCGCTTTCGTGTTCTCCCGGACGGCCGCCGCGTAGTCGGCGGGGTCGGTGCCGGGAACGAACGTGGTGTCCACGCCGAAGCGGCGCAGGGTCACGTCGAGCTGGGTAACCGTGCCGCCGTACAGCTGCGACGCCGCCACGATGTGGTCACCGGACTGGGTGAGGGCGGCGAAGGTGATGAACTCGGCGGCCATGCCCGACGACGTCGCAACAGCTCCGATGCCGCCCTCGAGCGAGGCGATGCGCTCTTCGAAGGCCGCAACCGTCGGGTTCCCGATCCGGGAGTAGATGTTGCCGTACTTCTGAAGGGCGAACAGGTTCGCGGCGTCCTGGGTGTCCTTGAACACGAAGGACGTGGTCTGGTAAATCGGCACGGCGCGGGCCCCGTGCTCGGCGTCGGGGGTGCCGCCGGCGTGCAGGGCGCGGGTGCGGAAGCCGAACTTGCGGTCAGCCATTACGCGTTCACCAGCCCGGTGGCAATCGGCGTGGCGGAGAGGTCCAGCTCGGTGCCGTTCTTGCGGGCCAGGTCCGCCTCGAGCTCGCGGACGATCGGCAGGACATCCCGGCCGAACGAGGCGATTTCCTCCTGGAAGTGCAGGTAACCGGTCAGGAAGAGGTTCACGCCGATCTTCTTGTACTCCACGATGCGCTCGGCGATCTGCTCGGGGGTGCCGATCAGCTGGGTCTTGAAACCGTCGTTGTACTGGACCAGGTCCTCGAAGGTGGAGTCGGCCCACATGCCCTTGCCGTCCTTGGTGGACGCGCCAGCTTCCTGGACGGCGTCGCGGAAGCCCTGGACTGCGGGCTTGTGTGCCTTCTCCACGATTTCGCGGAGCGTGTCGCGGGCTTCCTTTTCGGAGTCACGGGCAATGACGAAGCCGTTGAGGCCGAAGCGCGGGGCGGCCAGCTGGGCTTCCGTGCCGCGGCCGGTTTCGCCGGAAGCGGCGACGACGCCGGCGATGTTCTCCTTGAAGCCCTCAAGGTCCTTGCCGTTGGAGAAGTACCAGTCGGCGACACGGCCCGCGGTGGCCTGGGCCGCCGTCGAGTTTCCGCCGAAGAAGATCTCGGGGTGCGCGCGGCCCGGAACGTCCACGGGCGCGGGGTTCAGCGTGAAGTCGGTGATGTTGTAGTACTTGCCGGCCTGGCTGTACTCCTTCTCGGTCCACAGCCCGCGCAGCACCCTGATGAATTCCTCGGTGCGGACGTAGCGC
Organism: Arthrobacter sp. BGA-UO-ETr-C19; assembly: GCF_059568005.1. Lineage (NCBI taxonomy): Bacteria > Bacillati > Actinomycetota > Actinomycetes > Micrococcales > Micrococcaceae > Arthrobacter > Arthrobacter sp. BGA-UO-ETr-C19. The sequence continues at coordinate 204,169 of NZ_JCAQPC010000008.1, read as the reverse complement.
TCGTCGTGCTCCAGCCATTCGAGGCCGAAGTTGGTGAACTCGTTCTTGAGCCAGCCGGAGACGATGTTGACTGCGGCGCGGCCGTTGGAGATGTGGTCGGCGGTGATGATGTACTTGGCCAGCACGCCGGGGTGCCACATGCCCGGGTGGACGGCGGCGATCACTTTAAGGCGCTCGGTGGCGGCGAGCAGGGCGAGGCTGAAGGACGTCGCCTCGTGCTGCTTGTCGGCCCCGTAGGACGCTGCGTAGCGGGTCTGGGTCAGGGCGTACTCGAAACCGGATTCCTCGGCGATGCGGGCCAGCTTCTTGTTGTAGTCGAAGTCCCAGCCGGTGCGCTGCTCGATGGTGGAGACCACCAGGCCGCCGGACACGTTCGGCACCCAGTAGGCGAACTTCAGCGGTTCGGAAAGACGGGCTACGTTGCTGATGTCGTTCATGAATTTTCCTTAGCTAGGGCCCGCTCGCGCAGGGCGTCCTGGATGCCGGCGATGGCCGGTTCGTTCTGGAGTGAGGTTGTGTCGCCCAGCGTGGTTCCCTCGAAAAGCTGGGTCAGCAGGCGGCGCATGATCTTGCCGCTGCGGGTCTTGGGTACGTCGGGGACAACGACGACGTCGCGCGGCTTGGCGATCGGGCCAATCGCCTTGGCAACGTGGTTGCGGAGGTCCTCGGTGACCGGGTCTGGGCCCACGACCGCAGGGTTCCCTGCCCGAGCTTGTGAGGGGAGGGGGCGGTTGGGGACCCCGCCCTTTAGTACAACAAAGGCGACGACGGCGTGACCGGTCTTGGGGTCGGCTACCGGACACACGCCAGCCTCCACCACGTCGGGGTGCGTGACGAGGGCGGATTCGATCTCGATCGTGGAGAGCAGATGGCCTGAGACGTTGAGGGTGTCATCCACCCGCCCCAGGATCCAGATGTCGCCGTCGTCGTCGTATTTGGCGCCGTCGCCGGCGAGGAACCAGCCCTGCTCCGCGTACTGGCTCCAGTAGGAGTCGAAGTAGCGGCGCGGGTTGCCCCAGACGGTGCGGGCGATTGCCGGCCCGGGCTGGTCCACCACGATGAAGCCCTGCACGCCGGGCTCGGTGCGGTTCCCGGCCTCGTCCACCACACGGGTGCTGACGCCGGGCAGGGCGCGGGCCGCGCAGCCGGGCTTGAACTTGGTGTCGGTGGGCGCGGGGGACATGATCGTGGCCCCGGTTTCAGACTGCCACCAGGTGTCCACCATGGGGGCGTTGCCTGCGCCGAGGTTGTCGCGGAGCCAGCGCCACGCCTCCGGGTTCACGGCTTCGCCCACGGTGCCCAGCAGGCGGATGGAGGAGAGGTCGTAACTGTCCGGCACGCCGTCCGGGAACCAGCCCATGAGCGATCGGACCAGGGTGGGCGCCGTGTAGTACTGCGTGACGCCGTAGCGCTCGATGATCTCGAAGTGCCGGCTTGGATGCGGCGTGTTGGGCGTGCCCTCGAAGATCACCTGCGTGACGCCGTTGGAGAGCGGGCCGTAGATCTCGTAGGTATGCGCGGTGACCCAGGCGAGGTCGGCGGTGCACCAGTGCACGTCCTGGTCCCGGAGGGCAGGATCGGGGTTGCTGAACAGGTGCTCGAAGCTCCACGATGCCTGGGTCAGGTAACCGCCGGAGGTGTGCACCAGGCCCTTGGGCTTACCGGTGGTCCCGGAGGTGTACATGATGAACAGGGGAGTCTCGGCGTCGAACGCTTCGGGCTCGTGGACATCGGAGGCGGGTTCGACGACGTCGTGCCACCAGACATCGCGGCCGGCGGTCATGGGGACCGTGGCGAGGTCCGCGGGGGAGGTGGTGCGGTTGATGACCAGGACGCGCTCGATGGCGTTGTCTCCGGCGACGGCGGCATCAGCGTTGTCCTTGACCGGGACCGCGACGCCGCGGCGGAACTGGCCGTCGGTGGTCACCAGCAGCTTCGCGCCCGTGTCCTCGACCCGGAACCGGAGGGCCTCGGCGGAAAACCCGCCGAACACCAGGGAGTGAACGGCGCCGATCCGCGCCACGGCGAGGGTGATAATGACCGTTTCCGGGATCACGGGCAGGTAGATGACCACGCGGTCGCCCTTGGTGATGCCGAGGGACAGCAGCGCGTTGGCGGCCTTGGACACCTCACGCTGCAGCTCGGCATAGGTGATGGTGCGGCGGTCGCCCGGTTCGCCCTCGAAGAAGAGCGCCACCCTGTCACCGCGGCCGGCGGCGACGTGACGGTCCACGCAGTTGTACGCGACATTTAGCTTGCCGCCGTCGAACCACGTGATCTCGGGTCCACGGCCGGCTTCGACGTCGGCGGGCAGCCAGCTGTGCGCCGTATGCCATGGTTTGCGGCCGCCGGACTCTTGGTTTCCGGGAGGCTCGGCCCAGTCCAGCCGGAGGGCCTGTTCCTCCCAGAAGGCAACGTTGCCGGGGTCGACAATGGAGGTGGTGCCGCTGTGACGCGCCGGCCCGTCGGTGGGGACGCCGTGCACTGCGCCGTCCGTTGGCTCGGTCGAGGACCATCCCGAAGAGCCGGAAGAGGAGCCGGGCGCGTCACGCAGCCCTGCTTCGACCGCCGTCGCGTCCGAAGTGGTTTGTGGGGTTGCCTCGGACGGAATCCGGGCAAGGGTGGGCAGGGCAGAAGTATTCTTTGGGGTCATTGCAGCACTCCATCGGTCCTGGCAGTAGCACCCCTAGCCCTCCGCCGGGACGGAAGAACAGTGACGTGGGAATGGTCGTCTCACGTCACCCGGGGTTGCTGCGGCTTCATCGATCCAGGTCTCTCGGCCGCTCGGGATGGTCATTACCTACTAGAGCGGAGATGCAGGATTTCTCAAAATCGGCACCTTTGCGGCTGTAATATTCGTTCATGGCTGCTGCCGCGCCAGTACGGCATTCAAATATTCGGAAAAGTCCGCCAAATCGCCGCGGGAGTAGAGTTGAGGCATGGCTCACGAAAACGATCCGGCGGTTATTGACCGACTCATGCGAACGAAGGGCACCTGGGCCATTGTCGGCCTGACCCGGAATGAGTGGCGCTCGGCCTACGACGTCTCGCTGTTTGTCCGGGACCGCATGGGCATGGAGATCATCCCCGTAAACCTGCCGGGCGATGACGTGCACGGAGAGAAGGGCTACCGGACCCTCGCCGAGATCCCGGCGGCAAAGCACCCGATCGACGTCGTGGACTGCTTCGTCAATTCGCAGAAGGTGGGGGCCGTCATCGACCAGGCCATCGCTGTCGGCGCCAAGGCGGTATGGCTGCAGCTGGGCGTGTTCGACGACGCCGCCGTCGAACGCGCAAAGGCCGCCGGGCTGGACGTCGTGGTGAACTCGTGCCCCGCCCGCGAAGGCTGGCGCGTAGGCATTTAGCCTGTTCAGGGCTTTAGTTTAACGCCTCATGAGCTCAGGGTAGTGGCGTTCGGTGACATCCGGGTGGGCACGCATCCGGCCCTTGAGCATGTTCAGGCCGAAAGAGGCGAGCATCGGGTTGGACGGGTCGTCCGAGATGCCGCGCGCCTGCGCCTTCAGTTCTGCCGGGAGGGGTACCGGATCGATCACCGCGTCGAGCCGGGGTGACCAGAAGAACGGGACGGAGTAGCGGTCCACGCCGGGTGGCGGGGCTTTGACCCGGTGGATGGTGGCGGCCAGGTAGCCCTCGGTGGCCACTTCCAGCATTTCGCCGAGGTTCACCACCAGCGCTTCAGGGGTGGGCTCCACGGGGACCCACGCACTCGCGCCCGGCGGCAGCACTTCCAGCCCGCCCACCTCATCCTGGAGGAGGAGGGTCACGAATCCGTAGTCCGCATGGGAGCCCACTCCCTGGTCGCCCGCCGCTTCCACCACTCCGCCGACGTAATGGACCAGCTTGCCCATCCAGGCCGGAGTCTCCCTGAACGCTTCCTCGAAATAGTTCTCCGGCTGCTGGAGGGACACCGCGATGGCCCGCATGAGCTCCGCCCCCACCTTGGACATGAGCTCCGCCCAGCCCATGGCCGCCTGCTTCAACTCAGGCATCGACTCATCCGGCCAGAGGTTGTGGCCCTGGAGGAGCCAGTACGGCTGCTCGGGGGGATAGTCCTTCACCGGGTCCCGGTCGGGTGAGTAGTCGATCTGCTCACGCGCGTCAGCCCTTCCCTGCGTGACCTCCGTGCCCATCCGGGTGTAGCCGCGGAAATGCGGGGACAGCCGGTTGTCCAGCTTCATGCGTTCATCGAGGGGCAGGTCGAAAAAGCGCCTGATCGTCGCCAACAGCTCCCGGGCCTGGCCGGGGGCACCGCTGTAGCCGATGACCTGGAAGAAACCGACGCGGTGCGTGGCATCGCGGAGCTCCTCAATGAAGTCCGGATTGAACGAACCGTCGGCCCGGCGTGCGGAGCCGAGATCCAGTACGGGTATGGTCTCCCGGGCAGCTGCCATGTTCGCAGACTAGCACCGCCCGGAAAGGGTTTGTAGGCTCGCAGCATGGATCCAGCCGAACTGAGAAACATCTGCCTGTCGTTCCCGGGCACCTTCGAGGACTTCCCGTTCGGTCCCGAAACGTCGGTGTTCAAGGTCAGGGCGGCCGTGTCCGGCGGGGCAAAGCAGGAGGCCAAGATGTTCGCTGCGTCCGCCATGGATCCTGACGACTGGTCGGTGAGCCTCAAGTGCGAGCCTGCCCTGGCCGAACAGCTCCGGGCCGTGCATCCGGAGATCACCGGCGCATGGCACATGAACAAGACGCACTGGAACGGCGTCCGCCTGGACGGGGCCCTGCCCGACGACATGGTCCGGGACATGGTGGAGGATTCCTACGACCTTGTGGTTGCCTCGCTGAGCCGGAAACAGCGGGAGCAGCTTGGCTGGGCCGGGCGGGTAGGCAATGAGTGAGAAGCGCCTAGCTCGGGGTGCCCTCAACTATCCGGAGATCGGTGCTACCGAGCGCGGCGGGTCGCCGGCGGGCTTCCGCCGCGTGGCGTCCCGCACCTATCTCGGCGAGGGGGCCGATCTCTATCTCCGGGTGGCCCAGGGGATCCTGGCCTGGGAACTGCAGCGGCGGTCCGGCCTGCGGGTCCGGACCGAGTCCGGCGTCGTCGTTCCCGGCGTACGCGTGGTGAGCGGATTCGGCGTCGGGCCCTTCCGCCTCAACGTCCCCTGTGAAGTGGTGTGGGTGCACCGCCCAGTTCCGGGCGGCGGACCGCAGTCAGCCGGGTTCGGCTACGGTTCCCTGCCGGGCCATCCGGTGCGCGGCGAGGAATCGTTCGAGGCCGAGATCGATGCCCAGGGCCGGGTGTACCTCAGCATCACGGCGTTCAGCCGGCCGTCCAACTGGTTTTACGCGGCAGGCGGCGCGCTGGCCCGCCGGGCGCAGCGCCTCATGACTTCCCGATACATTGAAGGTGCACGGCAACTCGCCGCAGGTGAAAGCTGATCAGGAGAGGTACATGCTGGACCAAAAGAGCCTTGACCTTTTGTGGAATTTCGAGGATCCGAAGCTGTCCGAGCAGCACTTCCGGGACGCGCTCGCCGACCCCCGGTACGACGCCGACGAACGCGCCGAACTCGCCACCCAGCTGGGGCGGGCCATCGGGCTCCAGGGCCGCTTCGAAGAGGCTGACGCGCTGCTCGACGCGATTGACGGGGACGAGCCGACGGTGGGTGTCCGGATCCTGCTGGAGCGCGGGCGGGTTCTGAACTCGAGCGGGCACGCGGCCATGGCGGTGCCCCTGTTTGAGCAGGCGGCCGAGCTCGGCGACCATCTTGGCGAGGAGTTCCTCGCGGTGGACGCGCTTCACATGCTGGCCATAGCCGATTCCGCCCACGCGGAGCTCTGGACGCGCAGTGCGCTGGAGTACGCCTCCACCGTGCACGACGAGCGCACAAAGCGCTGGATGGTGGCCCTGCACAACAACCTGGGCTGGACCCTGCACGGCGCCGGCCGGCTCACCGAGGCGCTCGTGGAGTTCCAGCTGGCCGAGCAGTGGGCCGAGCGCGTCGGAACCCCGGCCCAGCAGAAGTACGCCCGCGAGGCCATTGAAGAATGCGAGCAGGCGCTATCGTCCGAACAGAACACAAAAACCCAACGAAAGGCATAGCCCCGTGATATTTATCGTCGTTAAGTTCAAGGTCAAGCCGGACTGGTCGGACAAGTGGCTCGGCCTCGTGGCCGACTTCACCGAGGCCACCCGCCAGGAGCCGGGGAACCTGTGGTTCGACTGGTCCCGCAGCGTGGAGGACCCCAACGAGTTCGTCCTTGTCGAAGCGTTCAAGGACGATGCGGCCGGCGACCACGTCAACAGCGCCCACTTCAAGAAGGCCATGGCGGACATGCCGCAGGCCCTCGCCGAGACCCCGCGGATCATCAGCCGCCAGCTCGACGGCGAAGGCTGGGACACGATGGGCGAACTCACCATCTAAACCGGCATCGCTAGCATTGATGGCATGTGGATCGGCTGGATCGAGTTCGACATCCTCCTCGGCGACGTGCACAGCCTCAAGGAGAAGCGGTCCGTGGTGCGGCCGCTGCTGGCTGAGCTGAAACGGCGCTATGAGGTCTCCGTGGCCGAGGTGGGGGACCACGAGCAGTACCGCCGCACGAGGATCGGCGCCGGGCTGGTCGCCGCGGACCGCGCGCACCTCGTGGAGGTGCTCACCGCCGTCGAACGCTTCGTGGCCTTCCGCCCCGAACTGGAGCTGCTGAGCGCCCGGCAGCGGGAGATCCACAGCGAGGATTAAAGCAACGCGGGGTCACTTCCAGCCCAATCCCGGGGGATTATTGGGCGGGAAGTGACCCCGCGTTGGCAGTTGCTGGCGTTAGCCGAAGTACTTCGGCAGGGTGGCCTCGTGGGCTTCGCGGAGGGCCTCCAGCGAGAGGGTGTCCACGCCGTTGATCTCCAGCTGTCCGCTGGCTGCGTCTACCACGCCGATGCGCAGGTGCTCGAAGCCGCGGGCGGTGCACATGTCCTTGAAGCGGACTTCCTCGGAGCGCGGAACGCTCACGACGGCGCGGCCCTGGGTCTCGGAGAACAGCGCCGTGAAGAGGTCAACGCCGTCGCGGTCCAGGACATCCTGCAGCGCGATGCGGGCACCCACGCCGTAGCGCAGCGACGATTCCACGAGGGCCGCGGCAAGGCCGCCTTCGGAGAGGTCGTGGGCCGAGTCCACCATGCCGTCGCGGGACGCGTTGATCAGGATCTCGCCCAGCGCGCGTTCGGCCTCGAGGTCAACCTTGGGCGGCAGGCCGCCGAGGTGGCCGCGCAGGTTGGACCATTCCGAGCCGTCCAGCTCGGCAGCCGTGGTGCCCAGCAGGTAGATGGCTGCGCCGTCTTCCCGCCACCCCGACGGCGTTCGGCGGGTGACGTCGTCGAGCTTGCCCAGCACTGCCACCACGGGGGAGGGGTGGATCGGCGTGGTGCCGGTCTGGTTGTACAGCGAGACGTTGCCGCCGGTCACCGGGATGCCCAGCACCATGCAGGCGTCGGAGAGGCCGCGGATGGCTTCGGCCAGCTGCCACATGACGTCCGGGTCCTCGGGGGAACCGAAGTTCAGGCAGTCGCTGACGGCCATCGGCATAGCGCCGGAGGTGGCCACGTTGCGGTAGGCCTCGGCCAGAGCCAGCTGGGCGCCGTGGTACGGGTCCAGGTAGGTGTAGCGGCCGTTGGCGTCGGTGGCCAGGGCAACGCCCAGGCCGGATTCCTCGTCCACGCGGACCACACCGGCGTCGTCCGGGAACGCCATGGCGGTGTTGCCGCCGACGTACCGGTCGTACTGGTTGGTGATCCAGGACTTGTCGCACATGTTCGGCGAGGCAACCAGCTCGGTGACGGCTGCGGCCAGTTCCGCCGGGGCGGAGGGGCGGCCGGCGTCCTGCACGGAACCGGTGAACTGATCGGCCTGGACGGCGTCCTGCCACTCCGGGCGGGCGAACGGGCGGTCGTAGACCGGGCCGTCGTGGGCCACGGTGCGGGGGTCGACGTCGACAATGACTTCGCCTTCCCACGTAATGATCAGGCGGCCACTGTCGGTCACCTCACCGAGCCAGGCGTACTCCACGGCCCACTTGTCCATGACGGCTTCGAACGCCGCGACGTTCTCCGGCGTCACCACGGCCATCATGCGTTCCTGGGACTCGGACATCAGGATCTCACCCGGGGTCAGGGTGGGGTCGCGCAGCAGGACAGAGGTCAGTTCGACGTTCATGCCGCCGTCGCCATTGGAGGCGAGCTCGGACGTGGCGCAGGAGATGCCTGCGGCGCCGAGGTCCTGGATGCCTTCAACCAGCGAGCCCTTGAACAGTTCAAGGCAGCACTCGATCAGGACCTTCTCGGCGAACGGGTCGCCCACCTGGACAGCCGGGCGCTTGGACGGTTTGGTGTCGTCGAAGGACTCGGAGGCGAGCACGGAGGCGCCGCCGATGCCGTCGCCGCCGGTGCGTGCACCGAACAGCACTACCTTGTTGCCCTTGCCGGAGGCGTTGGCCAGGCGGATGTCCTCGTGGCGCATCACGCCCACGGCCAGGGCGTTGACCAGCGGGTTGCCCTGGTACACGGAGTCGAAGACCATCTCGCCGCCGATGTTCGGCAGGCCCAGCGAGTTGCCGTAGCCGCCGATGCCGGCGACCGCGCCGTGCATGACGCGGGCGGTGTCCGGGTGGTCGATGGCGCCGAAGCGCAGCGGATCCATCACGGCAACCGGGCGGGCGCCCATGGAGATGATGTCGCGGACGATGCCGCCGATGCCGGTGGCGGCACCCTGGTACGGCTCAACGAACGACGGCGAGTTGTGGGACTCGATCTTGAAGGTCACGGCCCAGCCGTCGCCCAGGTTGGTGACGCCGGCGTTTTCGCCGATGCCCACCAGCATGTCCTTCTTCATCTCGTCGGTCACCTTCTCGCCGAACTGGCGCAGGTGGTTCTTCGAGGACTTGTAGGAGCAGTGCTCGCTCCACATCACGGAGTACATGGCAAGTTCCGCGCCGGTCGGGCGGCGGCCCAGGACCTTGACGATCTCGTCGAACTCGTTGCGCTTCAGGCCCAGCTCGGCCCAGGGCAGCTCGGTGGCCGGCGTCTTGGCCGCGTTTTCGACGGTGTCGATGTTGAACTTCTTGGTCTCGGTGATCGAGCTTGTAGAGATCTCGGTCATTAGTTCGCTCCCACAATCTTGTTCAGTACCGAGGTGAAGAGACCGAGGCCTTCGGTGTCGGACCCGCCGATACCGTCCAGCGACTCGGGGCCGAAGCCCACCTCCACGGCGTGCTCCGGGTGCGGCATGAGGCCCACCACGTTGCCGGCGGAGTTCGAGATGCCGGCGATGTCGCGGCGCGAGCCGTTCGGGTTGAAGCCCACGTAGCGGAACACCACGCGGCCCTCGGCCTCCAGGGCGTCGAGGGTCTTCTCGTCCGCGATGTACTGGCCGTCCTGGTTCTTCAGCGGCACCGTGATTTCCTGGCCCGCGGCGTAGTCCCCGGTCCAGTAGGTGCTGTTGTTCTCGACCCGCAACACCTGGTCGCGGCAGATGAACTTCAGGTGGTCGTTCTTGATCATGGATCCGGGCAGCAGGTGCGACTCGGTCAGCAGCTGGAAGCCGTTGCAGATGCCGAGCACCGGCAGCTTGGCGTCCGAGTTGGCGGCGTCGATGATCTTGGACATCAGCGGGGCGAAGCGCGCGATGGCGCCGGCGCGCAGGTAGTCGCCGTAGGAGAATCCGCCCGGCAGGATGACGGCGTCGACGTCGCCCAGTTCGAAGTCTCCGTGCCAGAGCTCCACGGGCGTGCCGCCCGCGAGCCGCACCGCACGGGAAGCGTCCCGGTCATCCAGGGTCCCGGGGAAGGTGACGACGCCGATCTTTGCGCCCGCGAGGCGCGGCTCGGCGGCGACGGCGACTGCCTCGCCGATCAGGGGAAGTTCAGTCATCTCAGGCCTCGACGACCTCGACGTTTACGACGTCCTCGATCACGGGGTTGGACAGCAGGGTTTCGGCGGCATCGCGGGCCTGGGCCAGGATGTCCTCGGTCACCTCGCCGTCAACGGTCAGTTCGAAACGCTTGCCCTGGCGTACAGAGCTAAAGCTGGTGAAGCCCAGGCGGGGGAGTGCTCCCACGATGGCCTTCCCCTGCGGGTCCAGAATCTCGGGCTTGGGCATGACGTCGACAACGATCCGGGGCATCCGGTAACTCCTGTGCGTGTGCATTGGGTAAGGGCGCAGCGGAGTGGTGCCGTCTCACGCCATTCCTGAGGTTGCCTGGCCGGTTCAAATGGCAGGGCATTCAAATGGCATGGTGTGGACGGGCGCTCCGCGAGCTTGCATGCCTATTCTACCGGCCGCGGCGCACCACTCCGTATTCGGTGCGGCGGACGTGCGGCAGACGCCGCAGGAACGGAAGAACGACGCCGGCTCTGGCCCGCCGTCGGCAGCCTCAGTAGGATTGCGGAATGGCTGAGAAACCGAAATCTGTCCTGTTGCCGGTGATGGCCGTCGCCGTGTTCGCCGGCCTCGGCAGGATGGTGTTCCAGAAGATCAAGGCCGACCGGGCGGCCCGCCAGAAGGGCGACGGCCAGGACGGTGGTGGCCGGGGGCGTGTTGGCCCTCGTGCTGCCGGACAGGACCGGATGGCAGGTCCGGTGGACGAGAAGACGCGCCAGTGGATCAGCGAAGTGGTCCGTACGCCCCGGCAGTAGATCACCGGCGGTAACTCCGCTGGCGAGGCCGCGGAACAACCCCAGGCGGGTGCCCTTTCCGGGTGCCCGCCGCTTTTTGTGTTTGTGTCGAAGGCCATGACAAAAAAGTAAAATTCGTGGATTGTGCCCTATGTCATATGCGGCTCTCAGTAGGTACTGTGGGGATCGGTCGACGATTGCTGGGATCGACAGGACCTGTCATCTTCACGTGTCGTTGCCGCCTGCGCCCGGCAATGTAGCCGGGGCTGTTCCTTTATGAAAGGTTCAAACCACTCGTGAAATCAGCAGGAAAAAGCTTCTTCCGAAGCCGGGGGGCCCGGAAAGCAGCGGCACTGGTTGTCGGCTTGCCTTTGCTCCTTTCGTCAGTCGGCGCGCTGCCGGCAACCGCGGCGCCGTCGCGGCTTGCGGCTCCGGCCGCACCGCAAAAGAACGTCGACCCCAACGACTACTCCGCCGGCCGCTACATTGTGGTGCTGACCGAGAAGCCCGCCGCCACCTACGAGGGCGGCACGCCGGGCCTGCAGGCCACAAAGCCGCGGTCCGGCCGCAAACTGGACGCCGACCGGGCAGAGGTCCGCAAGTACCAGGCCCACCTTGAGGCGAGGCAGGCCGCGCTGGCCGAAAAGGAAAACGTGCAGATCCGCCGCCAGTACACGGCGGCATTGAACGGCTTCAGCGCCACGCTCACCGCCGACCAGGCAGTGAAGCTGGCCAAGAACCCCGGGGTCCTCTCGGTGGCGCCGGACACCCAGCAGGCCCCGGACTACTCCACCACTGACTTCCTCAAGCTCAGCGGCGCCAACGGCACATGGAACAGGCAGTTCGGCGGCAAGGCGGGCGCCGGCAAGGGCGTTGTGGTGGGCGTCATCGACTCCGGCTACACGCCTGGCAGCGAGTTCTTCGCCGGCACGGACGTTGCGCCGCTCAAGGGCAATCCCCAGGTTGGCGTTCCCTACCGCACTGCCGGCGGCAGCATCGCGATGCTGAAGGCTGACGGCAGCACCTTCGAGGGCGAGTGCCAGAAGGGTGAGAAGTTCAACGGAACAGCCTGCAACTCCAAGGTCCTCAGTGCCAGGTACTTCTCCGACGCCTTCGAAGAGTCCGTGGCCAAGCCGGACCGGGCGCCGGAGGAGCTGATTTCGCCCGTGGATGTGGGAAGCCACGGAACCCACACGGCAAGCACCGCCGCCGGCAACGCCGACGTCGAGACCTTCGTTGACGGCCGCAGCTTCGGCCTGACCGGCGGCGTCGCACCGGCAGCCAAGCTCTCCGTCTACAAGATCTGCTGGGAGGACAACGATCCCGACACCGGCGGCTGCTACACCTCGGCAGCAGTGGACGCCATCAACCAGGCCGTACTCGATGGCGTGGACGTCCTGAACTACTCGATCTCGGGCACTACCTCCAGCACCACGGACCCGGTGTCCATGGCGTTCCTGTCCGCGGCCTCGGCCGGCATCTTCGTGGCCACCTCCGCGGGCAACTCCGGCCCTGAAGCCAGCACGGTAAACCACGGCGAGCCATGGGTCACCACCGTTGCGGCCAGCAGCTTCTCCCAGGAACTGCAGGGCACCGTCGAGTTCTCCGACGGCAGCAAGTTCCGCGGTGCCAGCATCATGAACCGTGAGGTTGCCGGCGCAGGCGTTGTGCTCGCCGCCAATGCAGCATCGGGGCAGGCCGCCGATCCGGCGCTGTGCGCCCCTGGCTCACTCGACCCGGCCAAGATCGCCGGCAAGGTGGTGGTCTGCGACCGCGGCGTCTACGACCGCATGGCCAAGAGCGCCGAGGTAGCGCGGGGCGGCGGGGTGGGCATGATCCTCGTCAATCTGACGGCTTCATCGCTCGACGCCGATAAGCACTCTGTCCCCACCGTGCACGTGAATCCGCCTGCCACGGCGGCCATCAAGGCCAAGGTGGCGGCGAACCCGGCCATCACGGTTTCCCTGGTCAACAAGGACACCACGGGACTGCCCGCCGAGGCGCAGCCGCAGATCGCGGGCTTCTCCTCCCGCGGACCACTCCTCGCCACCGACTCTGACCTGCTGAAGCCCGACGTCGCCGCGCCCGGCGTGGCTGTCCTGGCCGGAGTATCTCCGATCGGCGCCGGCGGCGACGAATTCGGTTTCATGTCCGGCACGTCGATGGCGTCGCCCCACGTGGCCGGCTTCGGTGCCCTCATCCTGGGCAAGAACCCCGTCTGGTCCCCGGCCGCCGTGAAGTCGGCCATGATGACCACCGCCAGCGACGTCAAACTCGCAGACGGAAGCAAGAACACGGACGTCCTGGCCACCGGTGCAGGGCAGGTCGATCCCGCCCGCGTGCTGGATCCGGGTCTCGTGTATGACGCCAGCACGGACGACTACCTGCGGTTCATTCAGGGAACCGGCGTCGATCTGGGCATTCCCGGCCTCGGCAGTACGCGGTCCCGCGACATGAACGTCCCGTCCTTCTCGCTCGGAAACCTGGCAGGCAGGATCGAGGTCACCCGCACCGTGACAGCGCTGACGCCGGGCGTGTACAGGGCCAAGGCCAGCGTGCCGGGAGTGAAGGTGACGGTCACTCCGTCGGTCCTGTCCTTCGGCGCAGCCGGGCAGAAGCGCACGTTCAAGGTGGCTTTTGAGAAGCAAAGCGCCAAGCTGGGCGCGTTCGCCGCCGGGTCCCTCACGTGGCAGGGGGCCAACAAGACCGTGACATCACCGATTGCGGTCCGGCCGCAGTCGGTGGTGGCTCCCAAGAACATTTCGTTCAGCTCCCAGGGGGCCAGCGGTTCCGGGAACATCAGCATCGTCTCGGGTTCGAACTCGCCCACGAACGTGACGCTCGACGGCCTCTCAAAGGCGGACTCCTCGGCCATCGAACTTGTCCCAGGGCCCTTCCGGTACGAGGCGGATGCCTCGAACTTCGTCAAGACCGTGGAAGTTCCGGCCGGCGTTCCCCTGGCCAAGCTGTCAGTGATTTCCGCGGACGAAAACGCCGACTTCGACATGGTGGTCGTCACCCCGGACGGTCGGGGAATCGTCGTCGCCACGGCCTCGGCGAGCGAGTCTGTCTCGATTCCGAACCCTGCTGCGGGTACCTACCGGATGTTCGTGAACCTCTACGACAGTCCCAGCCAACAGGCAACCAAGGCCTCCGTGGATGCTGCGGTCCTAGGGGCAAATGAGGGCAACGCCACCGTGACGCCTGATCCGGTCCGCCTTGCGAACGGGCTCGGCGGGAAGCTCGCCCTCGCCTGGAAGAACCTGGCTCCCGGCTCCTACATCGGACGGATCACCTTCGACGGGGCCAGCTCCCCGACGTTCGTGAACGTTGTGGTGGCGGAGGGCGGCGCCGTCGCGGTTGCACCGGCTTCGGAAGATCCGAAGAAAAAGAAGGAACAGGGGAAGGTCCAGAACGAGGACCTGACGCGGTCACCGGATAACTCCATCTAGGAAGGTCCCGGAACCGGGCTCCCGAAAGGGCCCCACAGCGAAGGCCGGCGGGCGTGGCACAAAATGCCAGGGTCCCGCCGGCCTTCGCCGCATTTGGCTGGAGTTTTTGTACAGGTAATGGGCGCTAACCGCCCCGCAAGTCGCGATATGTGTACAAAAACTCCTGTTGTACCGGCCTCGGGAAAGTTGGGGCAGCTCAGATGGCGCCCGTGGACCCGGCCACTCCGCCCAGCAGTGGGGACAGCGCCCGCCAGCGCGCAATTTCGCAGCCGTCCGTCAGGGAAAACCGGGAGTTCACGGCGCGGCCGTTGAAGGTGCCGGTGACCACGGCAACCTGGGGGCCGCCGTACTGCTGGGTGCACAGCTTGGGCGGGCCCGGCTCGGGGAAAAAGATCCGTTCGCCGAAGCGGCCGACGGCGACAATCGCCGCCGCCGGATCCGGCAGTGTTGATTTCACCAGCTGGCCGGAACGGCTGACGAGGACAAAGACGTGTTCCGGGCCGCCCGGGGCGTGGGTGAGGGCCACAGTCAGTTCAAGGTCCGTGTCCGGAGGCAGGCTGATGTCCGGGCCAGGGGATGCCGGCAAATCGCTCATCGTTCCGTCTCCGTCCCGAGGTTGTCGAAGAGCGGCGCGAGGGCGTCCATCAGCCGGCCGCGCAATTCCTGGGCTTCGGCCGAGAAAGCCCGCTGCTGCTCCACGTAAGCCGCCTTGCCGTCGGGGGTCTCAATCGGAATGGCCGGGTAGCCCCAGTCCGTGAGGTCATAGGGGGACGCCTGCATGTCCATGACCCGCACCCGCCACGACAGCTCGAAGCAGTCCATTACGAGTTCGCTCGGCAGGGCCGGCGAGAGCTTGTACGCCCACTTGTAGAGGTCCATGTTGGCGTGCAGGCACCCGGGTTGCTCCATCGTCCGCTGGTTCTCCCGGCTGGGCGACAGCTCGTTCAGGGGCACGGCGTCGGGCGTGTAGAAACGGAACGCGTCGAAGTGGGAGCAGCGGATCCTGTTGTCCTCAACCACCTTGTCGGTGCCCGCACCGCCCAGCCGCAGCTTGAGGTACTCGTGGCGCAGCTCGAACTTCTCCTGCCGGTACACCATGGCCCACTCGTGCAGGCCGAAGCAGCCGAACTGCGCCGGCCGCGCGGCTGTTCCCGCCAGGATGATCCGGGCAAACAGGAGGGCATCGCGCCGTTCGGCCAGGAACGCCTCCCGGTCGAACGCCACCGCGTTGCTGCCGGGCGGCAGGCCCGCGCTGGCCAGCTCACCGGCGTTGAGCGCTTTGTAGTACTTCCAGTCCTTGCGGGCGGCAGCCTCCGTGCCGGAGAGGACCACGCCGTCCCCGGGATGCCAGCGCAGCAGCTGGCCGGGCTTTTGCGTGTAGTACGTGAAGAGGAAGTCCTCCACGGGATGCTTCCGCCCCGCGGAGCGGCGGGCAAGGTAGGGATCGGCGTAGCGGCGCACCCTGCGCACGTGCGCGGCCTCCAGTTCCCTCCAGCCGGCGGGGGCGAGGACCTGGCCGGCAGGGATGGTCAATGCAGTGCCTGCCACAGTGCTAAAGCGCCCCGCCTGCAGCGCCGAGGATGTCCTTGGCGGCGTTCCAGGCACCGATCTGGCAGCCGTCCCGCAGGGCGAAGGAGGTCTCCACCGGGGTGCCGTTGACTTCGCCGGTCACGGTGGCCACCTGTGGACCGCCGTACTGCTGCGTGCAGGAGATGCCCTTCGGCGGGGCGGCGGCGTTCACGATGGCCGCGTTGTTCTTCAGAGCCGTGCAGGCTGCGGCGGCGTTGGGGTGCTGGCTCTCTGCCATCGACGCGCCGCCCTTGCAGACCAACGTGTAGTTGACGCCCTTGCCGTCCTTCGACGCTTTGACCGTGATGGACAGTTCGGCATCGCCGGCGCCGGGCCCGGACGGCAGGGGAGAAGCGGCAGGGGGTGCGGGCGCTGGGACTGTCGTTTCGGCGTCGGGCGGTGTAGCACCGGGCGCGGGGGTACCGGGAGTGCCGGTGCCGGGGGTTTCCGTGCCCGGAGTCCCGGTGCCCGGAGTCCCGGTGCCTGGGGTTTCGGTGCCGGGCGATGAGGCCCCCGGCGAGGCGGTGGTGGTCCCGGGGGAAGGCTGGCCGGTTCCGGTGTCCGGGGTGCAGGCCGCGAGACCGCCTGTCGCCGCGAGGGCGAGCAGCACAGAAATCATTTGCTTGCGCATGCCGGGGTCTCCTCAAGTTTTTCCCATTCTACCGTCGGGGCCCCGGGCCGTCCGGTACAGGCGGATAACAGTGCCCGGCAATTGCTAACGGAAGGGTATCGATTCTTGCGGGCGTCCGCGGTATCTTTCTGACATCAACGGGTGCGCGGCATAACCAAATAGTGATGACGCCCATGGGGGGCAGAGCGTCCAGTTCGTGGGACCGAAGGTCTACAGGTCCTGAACCAAGGAAGGCATCCCCCCATGATCCCTCAGCAATCCACTACCCGCCCCGGACATGGCAGAAGGCTGCCGGCAATATTCGCCGTGGCCCTTGCCATGGTCATTGGCCAGGGCCTCGCCGGTCCAACGGCGGCGGCTCCTGCACCTGCATCGGCGCAGCCGGCAGCGCTCCAGCCAACCGCTGCGCAGCCGGCAGCATCCCCGCTCGACGACGGCCACTACATCGTGATGCTCAAGGACAAGCCGCTGGCCACATACTCCGGCGGCGTCCCGGGCATCCCCGGCACAGCGGTGCCGAAGGGGAAGAAGCTGAACCCTTCCGGCCCCAACTCGCGCAAGTACGATGCCCACCTGAAGGCCAAGCAGCGGCAGGCGGCAGCGTCCACGGGCGTGACCATCAACAGGAGCTACACCCTGGCGCTCAACGGCTTCAGTGCAGTCCTGTCCGCCGCCCAGGCGAAGGCGCTCGCCGGTGACACCGACGTTCTGGCCGTGGTCCCGGACAGCATCCGCAAGCCGGACTACTCGAGCACGGACTTCCTTGGACTGCCCGGCGGCGACGGCGTGTGGGACCAGCAGTTCGGTGGCACGGATGAGGCGGGCAAGGGCATTGTGGTCGGCATGCTGGACACCGGCTACACGCCCGACAACCCGTTCTTCGCCGGGGACACGGTCGATCCGCTGTCCGGCACCCCTGACGTGGGCGTTCCGTTCCGCCTCCAGGGCAACGTGATCGCCATGCGCAAGGCCAACGGCGGGACCTTCGTGGGCGACTGCGTGGCCGGTGACGGCTTCGACGGCACGGAATGCAACAGCAAGGTCATCGGCGCCAGGTTCTACGACAAGGCGTACAAGGCAGCGGTTCCCCCGGAATTCCGGTCCCCGAGTGAAAAGTTCTCGCCGCTGGACGTTAACGGCCACGGATCCCACACAGGCAGCACCGCAGCCGGAAACGCCGACGTCACCCAGACGGCAGGCGGGCGCGACTTCGGCAAGAGCTCAGGCGTTGCGCCGGCGGCCAAGATTGCCGTGTACAAGGTCTGCTGGGAAGGCGCCATTCCGGAGGCCACCGGGTGCGTTGAATCAGACATTCTCAACGCCATCCAGGATGCCGTCCTCGACGGCGTGGACGTGCTGAACTTCTCCATCTCGGGAAACAACAACTCCACTGTCGATGCGGTTTCCCTCGCGTTCCTTAACGCGGCGGCCGCAGGGATCTTTGTGGCTGCCTCCGCCGGCAACTCCGGCCCGACTGCCTCGACCGTCAACCACGCCGGTCCCTGGATCACCAGCGTGGCAGCCTCGACGTTCGACAACACGCTCCGCGGAACCGCGGAACTGTCGGACGGAAGTAAATTCGCCGGTGCAAGCGTCATGAGCAGCGAGGTGGACGCCAAGCCGATCGTGCTGGCCGTGGACGTGAAGGCGGCCGCCGCCCTGGCGACCGATGCGGCCTTGTGCGCGCCGAACTCCCTGGACCCGGCCAAAACTGCAGACAAGATCGTGGTCTGCGACCGCGGCGTTGTGGCACGCGTTGACAAGAGCGCCGAGGTCGCGCGCGCAGGCGGCGTGGGCATGGTCCTGGTCAACCTGACGCCCGGCTCGCTCGACGCCGATCTGCACAGCGTGCCCACAGTGCACGTGGGCGACCCGAAGATCAAGGACCTGGTGGCGGCGACCCCGGGCATGACGGCCAGCCTGAAGGCGACCGACACCACCGGGGCCGAACCCCCGCCGGTGCCGCAGATTGCGGAATTCTCCTCACGCGGGCCCACCCTGGCATCCAACGGGGACCTGCTCAAGCCTGACGTGACAGCTCCCGGTGTGGCAGTGCTGGCCGCGGTTTCGCCCGTCGGCTTTAAGGGCGAGACCTTCGGCTTCCTGTCCGGCACGTCCATGGCGTCGCCGCACATCGCGGGCTCGGGTGCGCTGCTGCTGGGCAAGAATCCGCAGTGGTCCCCGGCGGCCGTGAAATCCGCCATCATGACCACTGCCTACGATCTGGTCAACGCAAAAGGCACCGAGGTGCATGATGTCTTTGCCCAAGGTGCCGGCCATGTTGATCCCGCCCGGTTCGACTCCCCGGGGCTCGTTTACGACGCCGGCATCAGCGACTGGATGGGCTTCCTTCAGGGACAGGGAATAGACCTTGGCGTCGCACCTGTGGCGGCCAAGGACGTCAACCTCCCCTCGGTGGCACTGGGCGCCATGTCCGGCAGCCAGACTGTCACGCGGTCCGTGACCGCTGTGACGGCAGGAACGTACACGGCCGCCATCACCCTTCCCGGAATCACTGCCACCGTCAGTCCGGCAGAAGTGACGCTGGCGGAGGGTGAAAGCGCCACGTTCACCATCACATTCACTACGGCAGGGGCTCCGCTGAATGTGTACTCCACCGGTTCCCTGACGTGGACATCAGGCGACAACACCGTCCGCTCACCTGTGGCGGTACGGCCGGTGCAATAGTGCCGCTGATCCAGGACGGACGACGCCGGGACTCACCGCTGGTGGTGAGTCCCGGCGTCGTGCTTCTCCCGGCCTGGCGCCGGGCGGCGAGGCACGCGGGGAGGCAAATGATTAGTGCACTAATCGTTCGTGTATAATTGATGGTGGCAGTAGTCCCAATATGGAGTGGATACCGTGGCAAAAGAGAACGGCGCACAGCGGTTTATGCGGGCAACCGGCAAGCTCAGGGCTGTTTTTGGCCCCGCCAACAGGAGTTCGCTGGTGCACGACATGACCGAAGAGAACCGTAAACTGCTCGCCCAGCGTGAGGCCGAGACGCAGCAGTGGGAGACCGTCCGGCGCCCGGACGGCAGCACGTACGTTGTGCCCCGCAACCCCGATGACAAGTCCCTGCGCTAGCAGACGCTTTTACGGCCAGGCGTGGGACCAAACAAGAGTCGAACCATTGCCCGCCGGGGTTCTTTTTCGGGCTCCCGGCGTAAAATAAGGGCACTGGCAATCGAAGGGCAGACGCTCTGACGCCTTCAAGCAGGGAAGGGGGTGGGACTTGTGGCACATGTGCTCACTGGCTTCATGAACCTGACGGACAGGCTCCGGTTCGTATTCGGCCCTGCCGCCGTAGGCGATTCAGCTGCTCCGGTGGTTCACCTGCATGACGATTATGAGCATGCTTCCGAAGATGATTTGGCCCAGTTCGAAGTCGAGACCGACTCGGAGGGGCACCACTATGCTGTCCGCAAGAGCGACCTGGACAAGTGATAACGCCTTTATTTGAAGTAAAGAAGCCCGGTGCGTGAACGCACCGGGCTTCTTTCTGCACTGGTCTTCCAGCGCTGGCCGTGACAGCGCTGAGGCAGGCGCCTTAGCGGCCGGTGCCGCCGTAGACGGTGGCAACTGCTTCGCTGTCCAGGTCGAACGCCTTGTGGATGGCGCGGACGGCGTCATCGAGCAGGTCGGCATGGGTCACCACGGAAATGCGGATCTCCGAAGTGGAGATCATGTTGATGTTGATGCCTGCGGCGGACAGGGCCTTGAAGAACGTGGCCGAAACGCCCGGGTGCGAACGCATGCCGGCGCCGATCAGCGACAGCTTGCCGATCTGCTCGTTGTACTCGATGCTTTCGAAGCCGATCTCGGCCTGCGCAGCACGGAGGGCGGCAAGGGCATCGGCGCCCTCGACGATGGGCAGGGTGAAGGAGATGTCGGTCCTGCCGGTGCCGTGCGTGGAGACGTTCTGGACGATCATGTCGATGTTCGAGTGCGCGTCCGCGATGACCTGGAAGATCGCGGCTGCCTTGCCCGGGATGTCCGGAACACCCACAACGGTGACCTTTGCTTCCGAGCGGTCGTGTGCAACACCGGAGATGATTGGCTGCTCCAAGGCAACTCCCTCTTGAGTCGTGATCTTGTCATCGGCGCCGGGCAGGACCCAGGTGCCTTCGTTCTGGCTGAATGAGGAACGGACGTGCAGCGGCACGCCGAACCGCCGGGCGTATTCGACGCACCGGAGGTGGAGGATCTTGGCCCCGGAAGCGGCCAGTTCCAGCATCTCCTCGCTGGAGATGCGGTCGATTTTCTGCGCTGACGGAACGACGCGGGGGTCCGCGGTGTAGATGCCGTCAACGTCGGTGTAGATCTCGCAGACGTCGGCCTCGAGGGCGGCAGCGAGGGCCACTGCCGTCGTGTCAGAACCGCCGCGGCCGAGGGTGGTGATCTCGTTGGTGGAGCGGCTCATGCCCTGGAAACCGGCGACGATGGCAATGTGCCCCTTGTCCAGGGCGGTGCGGATCCGGTGCGGGTCGACGTCGATGATGCGCGCCTTGCCGTGGATGCCGTCCGTGATCATGCCGGCCTGGGAACCCGTGAAGGACTGCGCGGACGCACCGAACTTGTTGATGGCCATGGCCAGCAGGGCCATGGAGATGCGTTCACCGGCGGAGAGGAGCATGTCCATCTCGCGGGCCGGGGCTGAGTCGGTGACCTGGGCGGCAAGGTCAAGGAGCTCGTCGGTGGTGTCACCCATGGCGGAGACCACGACGACGACTTCGTTGCCGGCCTTCTGGGCGTCGACCACGCGCCTGGCGACGCGCTTGATGCCGTCAGCGTCAGCCACCGAGGAGCCGCCGAACTTCTGCACAATGAGCTGCGTGGTGACACCAGCATCTGCGGGCAGCTCCTGCGGCTGCGGTTCGGTTTTCACATCGGTACTGGGCATACTCATGCGTGCACCCTCACTGGATCAAATTGGAGTTCTGGAGGCCAGGCGGCCTTACGGCACGGCGGCTTACCCAGTTTATCGCTGTGGTCCGCCCGCTGTGGAATTGTGACCCTTGCGCTTAGCTGAGCGCATTCCGGCGGCCCTCGAAGGCCCTGCCCAGCGTGACTTCGTCCGCGTACTCGAGGTCGCCTCCCACGGGCAGCCCGGAAGCGAGACGGGTGACTGCGATGCCGATGGACTGCAGCATGCGCGCCAGGTAGGTGGCGGTGGCCTCGCCCTCAAGGTTCGGGTCGGTGGCGATGATGATCTCCTGGACGGCGCCATCACTGAGCCGGTTGAGGAGTTCGCGGATCCGAAGCTGCTCCGGGCCGACGCCGGCGATCGGGTTGATGGCGCCTCCGAGCACGTGGTAGCGGCCCCGGAATGAGCGGGTGCGCTCCACGGCCAGCACGTCCTTGGATTCCTCCACGACGCAGATGACGGAGGGGTCGCGCCTCGGGTCCCGGCAAATGTTGCACAGTTCCTGCTCGGTCACGTTGCCGCAGGCGGTGCAGAACTTCACCCGTTCCTTGACGGTGGTGATGGCCTCCACCAGCCGCTTCATGTCCTGGGGGTCTGCCTCCAGGATGTGGAACGCCAGGCGCTGCGCGGACTTCGGTCCCACACCGGGAAGGCGTCCGAGCTCGTCGATCAGCTCCTGAACTGCACCCTCGTACACTTTTTCCTCGATTGCTTGGTTGAAAGATGGCCGGTGCCGCCAGGCGGGGCACCGGGACGTCACGGGGCGGCCTGCCCGGCCCCTGGGTCCTCGCTTCGGGCGGGACTCTCTTCCGGGCCGGGTGCCGCCGCCTAGTACCGGGGCATCAGGGGGCTGCCGTCCAGCGACCGTTCTTCGATGAGCTTTCCGCCCAGAATACGCTCGACGGCGGCACGGCCAAAGACGCCCGACTCCTCGATCGTTTCGTCATCCGCGCTGGGGATGTCCTGGACGTAGGGTGCGGGTTCCTCTGTGCTCCGGACTGGCGCCTTGGCCCGGCCCGCCTCGGCCTCCGGGCTGTTGGAGAGCCTCTGGTACAGGCTCAGCTTGCCCCGGGCCGGAGTCTCGGGCGCCGGTGCGGCGGTACGGGCTGCCGCGGCCGCGGGTCCGGCCTGGACAGTGGGTCCTGCCTGGACTGCGGGTCCGCCCTGAACTGCAGGCCCGGCCTGTACTGCGGGTCCTGCTTGGACTACTGGTCCGGCGTGTACTGCGGGTCCTGAGCCGGATACGAACACGGGAACCCGGACCGGGGCGGCGTCGGTGGCCGCAGTCACGGCGGGCGGGCGGACACCCTGGGCTGGGGTGGGTGCCCCGTACTCGTTGCTGGCAGCTGCGGGGGCGGATGCCATGGCGTAGGCAGGCTCGAACTCGGGGGCGCCGCGCTCGGCAGTTTCCGGTCCGCTCTCAGGAGGGGCGCTCACGCTCGGGGCGCCTTCAGCGGGGTCGCTCCAACCCGACACCCTGGATGGCTCGCCGTCAGCGGACGGCGGGCGTTCAGCGGTGGGACCGCCAGGCTGCGGCGGTTGGGCGGCGGCCGGTGGGTACACCGGTGCAGCCGGCCCGGTTGACTCCTCGTCGCGCCCATTGTCAGCCTCGCCCGGGTATTTGCCCACGTTGCTTTCTGAACCGAGAGCCCACACGCCAGGGGTCTGCTCGACAGCACGGGACCACGGATCAGCCGAGGTGTCTGGAGCAGGCTGGCGCTCCGCCTGTGCCGAAGCACCATTCTTTGCCCGGGGCTGCGCCGGCGGCGGTGTGGACTCGACAGTCCGGGTTACCTCCGGTGCCGTTATCTCCGGCGCCTTTATTTCCGGTGCAGGCGATGGCGCCGGGCCGCTCTGCCACTGGCGCGACGGCTCCCAGTCCATGGGAGGCTCTTCTTCCAGCGGAGGTGCGTCCTCGTCCAGCGGAGGACCCCAGTCGTCATCCGGATAGGAATAGTCGCCGGCTTGCTGCTCCGGTCCACGTGCCTGCCCCTGTGCTGCCGAGGACGGGGGGACGGGGCCCTGTGAAGCAGCCGGCCCATTGGCCACCGGCTGTGAGACGGGTTGCTGTGGTGCCACGGACGGTGCATGGCCGGACGCTGCACCACCGCCGGTCCCGTCAGCTGCGGCAGGGGCAGCGGGTGCGGCAGTGGTTGATGCGCCAGGAGCGCTTCCGACGCCAGCGGGGGCCGCGGTGTCCGACCGGGACGCCGTGATGGTTGGTCCGGACCATTGCGGCACGGATGCCGCTGGAGCCGCCGGCGAGGACGGAGAGGCATCCCCGCCCGCGGCCGCGGGGGACGTGCCTGCCGACGCCGGTGCCGAACCTGTTGCCGCAGGGCGGGCAGGGGCGGGCTCCGGCTCTCCGGAGCCACCCGGGCCAGGGGCCAGGCCCCAATCGGCGTCGGTGGTGGTAGCCGGAATGTCCCGGCTAGTAGGCGCTTTTGGGTTTGGTTCAGAGCTCGCTGAGCTGCCGGCGCCTGCGACGGCGGTGACCTGGCAGTCGATGCCGATCGTTTTGTGGATGGCCTGGCGCAGATTCTCGGAGTGGTCTGCCCTGCCGAACGCTCCCGCCAGCCCGGAGGTGCTGAAGATGAGCGTCAGGGCCTGGCCGTCGAACTGGCCGACCTGGGCGTTGGGCTCCACGAGCGCCCACGTGCTCCGTTTGATTCTTGCCAGGGTCTGCAGGACCTCGGGCCAGGCCCGGCGGAGTACCTCCACGTCGGCGTGCCCACCGGCAGGAGCCGCACCGGCAGAGGCTGTACTCGAAGAGGGCTGGGCGTGGGACTGCGGAGCGGGAGCCGAAGGAGGAGCCGGTGCCGCCACCGGCTCTGGGCCTCGGGCCTGCTGGTGCTGGGCCTGCTGGCGCTGGGCCTGTCCGGGCCGCGCGGCGGATTCCGGTGCCTGCGAAGCCGCCGGACGCTGGTCGACAGAGTCCTGGCTCTGGCCGTCGTGTGAGTCCGGGGCCGGGCGGTGGTTGCGTGCGGCGGCATCATCCATGGGCCAGTCACCAGTGGTGATCCGTGGCGCGGCCAGGGCTTCCCTGCCGGGTGCCCCCTGCGCTGCAGATCCTTCCCGTGCGGGTGCCCCCTGTGCCGCGGGTGCGGCCTGGATACTGGGCGGGCCCACCTGCGGCGCGCTCTGCGCAGGAACAGGAGCAGGAACAGGAGCGGACGGCGCGGAAACGGACGCCGGAGCTGCTGCAACCGGGGCAGGCGAAACCGCTGAGGCCGCGAAGGCAGGAGCAGCAGGAGACGGCGGGGCTGCCGCCGGCACGGCGGGCGCAACCGCAGCGGCGGCGGGAGCACCGGCGTCGGACCCGCCGTAATTCAGGCGCCGTTCCACGCGGTCGATCCTGGCGGCGATGCCGCGTTCGGTCTGCTCGGAACTGGGCAGCAGGATGCGGGCGCAAAGCAGTTCCAGGTGCAGCCGCGGCGACGTGGCACCCGTCATCTCCGTCAGCGCGGTGTTGGTGACGTCGGCCGCGCGGGACAGTTCGGCTGCGCCGAGATTGTGTGCCTGGCTCTGCATCCGGGCGATCTGGTCGGCCGGCATGCCGCGGAGGATGGCCTGGGCGCTTTCCGGCATGGCCTGCACGATGATGAGGTCGCGGAAGCGCTCCAGGAGATCCTCCACGAAGCGGCGGGGATCGTGCCCCGTCTGGATGACGCGGTCCACGGCACGGAAGACCGTGGCGGCGTCGGACGCGGCGATTGCCTCGACAACGTCGTCCAGAAGCGAGGCGTGCGTGTAACCGAGGAGTGCCACGGCGAGTTCGTAATCGAGGCCGTTGGGCCCGGCACCTGCCATGAGCTGGTCCAGCACGGACAGCGAGTCCCGCACGGACCCTGCACCTGCGCGGATCACCAGCGACAGTACGCCGGGGGCCACCGGGACGTTTTCCTGCTGGCAGAGCTGCTCGAGGTATGCCATGAGCGGCTCCGGCGGAACGAGCCGGAACGGGTAGTGGTGCGTGCGCGAGCGGATGGTCCCGATGACCTTGTCCGGCTCGGTGGTGGCGAAGATGAACTTGATATGTTCCGGCGGCTCTTCGACGATTTTCAGCAGGGCGTTGAAGCCCGCCGAAGTGACCATGTGGGCCTCGTCAATGATGAAGATCTTGTAGCGGTCCCGCACCGGAGCATAAGTGGCGCGTTCCCGGAGGTCGCGGGCGTCGTCCACGCCGCCGTGGCTGGCGGCGTCGATCTCGATGACGTCGAGGGAACCGGCACCGCCGCGGGCGAGTTCGATGCAGCTGGGGCAGACGCCGCACGGGGTGTCTGTGGGGCCCTTCGCGCAGTTAAGGCAACGCGCCAGGATGCGTGCAGACGTGGTTTTGCCGCAGCCGCGCGGGCCGGAGAAAAGGTAGGCGTGGTTCACGCGGTTCTTGCGCAGCGCCGTCATCAGCGGCTCCGTGACGTGTTCCTGCCCGATAACGTCCGCGAACGAGTCCGGGCGATACCTGCGGTAAAGGGCAGTTGTAACAGTCACAGGGAAAACCTACCTATAGGGACTGACATTAAATAAGAGACCCCTCATGCACCCGCCAGAGCCCATCTACCCTTGCTACCTTCCGGTCCTGGGGGAGTTCAACAGGATGACGCCACATGAGGGGCCGTCAGATACTTTACCCGAACTTTGGGCGTGGCCCGAATCGGCTCCGGTGGGGCAGTGGCAGGCACTGCCGTCGTCTCAGTGATGCCCGTTCACGGGCCAGCTCATGAACGCCGGCTCCTCGTAGGGGTGCGCCCGCCGCAATCCCTGCACGACGGCGTCGAGCACGTCCTCCTCCACGATGCACTCGATCCGGACCTCGGAAACTTCCTCCGGCTCGCCGGCGGTGCCGATGTAGGGCCGGGCTCCGGGCAAGGGGGTAAATCGTCCTGTGCCCGGCGACGTGAAGGAGCAGTGCGAGTAGTCACCCAGCCTGCCGGCGCCGGCATCTCCGAGGGCGGTGAGCACCGCCTCGGCATGGGATTCGGGAACGTAAACCACGAGCGCATGCAGCTGGGACATGGCACCATTTTCGGCCGATTGGGAGATGCCGGAAAGTTCAGGTATTCTAGTATCTGCTTTTGGTTCAAGAGCAGCTGGAGAATTCGCCTAGCGGCCTATGGCGCACGCCTGGAACGCGTGTTGGGTTAACGCCCTCGGGGGTTCAAATCCCCCATTCTCCGCCATCGGAAAACCCGGTCCTGACTTTGTCAGGACCGGGTTTTCCTTTTTCTGCATAGAGCATGGGGGCTAGGCCACGCCCAGTCTCCGGAGCCGTTGGCGGGCGGCGAGCTGACTGGGGCTAGCCGGGCCCAGTGCGCTGCGTACGACGGCGAGAGTCACCCGGGCGGCCGGCCTCACCGGCAGCGGCAGGGGGCCCAGCCGGGCAGTGCGCAGCCCAAGCAGCCGGCGGTATTCAGGCTCCAGACTCAGGACAGCGGCCTCGAACAGGATTAGGTAACCCGGTTTCAGGAGGGGATGCAGGGGCGGATCCCGGATGAAGGCGACGGTTTCGGCGACCCGGTCATCGCCGCGAAGAATCCCGGCAGCGAGCCATTCTCCGAGCTCCCGGTTGAGGGCCGCTTTGCTCTCCGGCGGGGACTCCACACCCATGAGCCTGCCCGCCTGAGACCATTCACGCACATAGGCATCCGGCCCGCCCGGAATGGGGCCGGCCCACAGCTCATGCGCCCGGAGAAACGAATCCGTGAACGTGATGTGCACCCAGCGGAGCAGTTCAGGATCGTTGGCGGAGTACTCCCTGACGGTGCCGCCGCCGTCGACGTACTTGCCGACAACGGACTCGTGCAGCCGGACCACCCTCGCGGTTGCCGCCCGGGCTTCAGCCGTGGACCCGTAGGTCAGGGCGTGGATCCACGCCGTGGTCCGGGCCAGCCTGCCCAGCGTATCCTCACGGAAATTTGAATGGTCGTGGACGCCGGCGAGGACTGCGGGGTGCAGTGTCTGCATCAACAGGGACCGGATGCCGCCAACGATGGTCGCCACGCCGCCATGGACGGCCCAGACCGCAGAGCCGGGGAGGAAATACCCCGGGTCGTCACCCTGGGCAAACTTCCGGGACCAGTCCGGCAGCGCATCCGGGCTGCCGGTCAGCGTGCGCTTCAGTTCCGCCTGCCATTCCCTCAGGAAAGTGCCCATGTTTCATTCTCGCGCGTCGAAGCTGGCGGGTTAAGCCTATGAAACCGCACCCGTTGGCCCCCCAGTTTTAGGGGTTTCGCCGTGCTTTGGGCTGTGGCCACAATGGAGGACACGCTCGTCGAGACAGGAGTTTGGCGGGTACTGATCCAGGAGAATTCTGTGGCAAATCATGGGGGACACAAGCACGCACCGGGGGTGACCGGCCCGGGCCGGGTCGCCCTGCGGAGCCTTTCCGCGGCGGTGGTTGTCGGCTTCTCCGTCTTTGCCTTCGGGTTCCAAGGGCCCGCAGCCCCGATCCAGCAGCCCGTGGGTGCTGCCGTACCAATTGCCCCTCCCTCGGGAGTCGTCGGGCCGGAGCTCCTTGATCCCGACACCACCCCACCCGGGTACCCGATCAGCGGCTCCGGCATCGCCGCACCGGCGAAGGCTCCCACCGGACGCACCGTGTCGAACTCCACCGTCAAGGCAACCAAAACAGGCACCGCCAAATCTCCCGGTGTGGCCTCCAGTGCGCTGAAGCGGCCCGGGGCAGGCTTCCTCATGGCACCCCTGGAAGTGCTCACTCCCAGTTCCCCGTTCGGCCTGCGGCACAGCCCGATCACCGGCGAAGCAGGAGAGTTCCACTGGGGCCAGGACTTCTCCGCCGCCTGCGGCACGCGTGTCTACGCTGCCGACGCCGGCGTGGTCCGGGCCGCGGGCTGGCACCCCTGGGGCGGCGGCAACAGGGTGGAAATCGACCACGGCGACGGCCTGATCACAACCTACAACCACCTGCAGGGCATCGCCGTCGAAAAGGGCGACCACGTGCGGGTAGGCGAGATCATCGCGGAGGTGGGCACCACTGGCTCCTCCACCGGCTGCCACCTGCACTTCGAGGTCATCAAGAACGGACAGCACGAGGACCCCCTGAAGTGGACTCTGCTGCCCATCCGGCAGACCGACCAACTGACACCCGCCGTATTTACCAGCTTCGCAGGCGGCGCTGCCAACACGTACGGGTGGGCCATCCCCAACATCCCGGGCAACAGCGGACCGGGCAACACGGACGACGGCCTGACGCCCGTCACCGCAGCTGCAGTGGCCAACCCGCGCAGCCGCCCGTCAACCTCGGCGGGAACCACCCTCGTCGCCAGCTCGTCGACCTCCGGTCCCACCTCGTCCGCTACCTCGACCTCCCGCCCGGCGGCAACTCCGATTGTTACGGCAAGCCCCAAGCCGGCTCCGCCGAAGCCTCCCGCGACGGCCAAGCCCAAGCCGGCGCCGACCCCCACCCCGGCGCCGACCCCCACCCCGACGCCCACTCCCACCCCGACGCCGACTCCTACCCCCACCCCGACGCCTCCCCCCACCACGCCGCCGGCGGATCCGGCTCCGATCGACCCGGCTCCGGCTGATCCGACTCCCACCACGCCGCCGGCGGATACGGCGCCCACCGAGTCCGTGCCCCCGGCACCCACCGAGCCGGTCGACCCCTCCGCGCCGATCACGAATTCCACGCCTGCCCCGCCGGTGATTGCCCCCATCGACCCTCCTCCGGCACCTGTACCCGATCCGGTCCCCACGCCTTCGGCCCCGGTAACCACGGTTCCGGCTGCGCAGGCACCGGCGCCAGTTCCGACATCGGAACCGGCAACCGCGACTTCGCCGAGTGCCGCGCCAACCGAGGATGCTGCCGCGGCAGCGGCGAAGGCCGCCGCAGAAGCCGTTCCGACGACGGAGCCCACGGCGGCGCCGTAAACGGTGGCGGGCAGCCGACGTCGGGCCGTCCGCATACCGGAAAGCCAAATGGTGGAGAGGTCCAGGGAATGCAACAGAGGCCAAAGATGTTGTCATTACTGACAGACATGCACCCGGCGAGAGAGCACGATGTGACTTCCCTCCAAAAGATTCCGCCGACACCCGACGGAACGCGCCCGGGTTATGGTTGCCCTACGGGCGATGCAGTGCCGGCGGCGGATGCGTCCGCCGACGGCGGCTGTACGGGCTGTACCGTACGGGATGGGCGGTTGGACCGCCCTGCGCGGCAGCACGCCGTCGTCCTTCTTTCAAGCGGCCCCAGGCACGGTAAGCCGGGCACTTTCCGGAAGAGCATTCCGCCCGGAACTATCCGGGGGAGTTCCCCCTACTTCTCTGCGGCGAAGCTGCCGGGCGCATAGCCCACTGTCCGTCAGGTACGGCGGAATGCGGCAAATCGAACAATGCGCGGCAATTAATGAAGCGGTCATCGGACGGTGACCGCGCAAGGAAACGAAAGCGAGGAAGGTAGCCTGAGAGCGGCGGCGGTGTTGTAATTTTTCAACATGCCAACTCCCGTTTCCCCCTAGTTCGCTTTTTATCTGGTTGGATGGAAGGTACTGAGAGGGACACAGGAGGCGCCCCGCTTCCTAACTACCGCGAAGGCAGCAATGGAGCTCATCGAGGCCGAGCACCCCCGGCCACGCCATTTTCTACTCCACCTGAGTGACACCCACCTGTTGGGAGGTCCGGACCCCCTATACGGCGCAGTTGACAGCGAAGCCCGCCTGATCCAGCTCTTTGATGAGGTTCAGGCCTCCGGCGCGCACCCGGAAGCCGTGATTTTCACCGGTGACCTGGCGGACAAGGGCGACCCCGAGGCCTATGCCAAGCTCCGCGCTGTCGTGGAGCCCGCATGCCGGGACCTCGGCGCCCAGGTCATCTGGGCCATGGGCAACCATGACAACCGGGCCAATTTCCGCGCCGGCCTGTTCGACCAGCACGGCAACGACGATCCCGTCGACCACAGCTACTACGTCAACGGGCTGCGGGTCATCACCATGGACACGTCCGTGCCCGGCTACCACCACGGCGAACTCAGCGACAACCAGCTGGACTGGCTTGCCGGGCAGCTGGAGACCCCCGCCCCCGACGGCACGATCCTCGCCCTGCACCATCCGCCGGTTCCTTCGGTGCTGGACCTGTCGGTGCTGGTGGAGTTGCGCGACCAGGCGTCCCTGGCAGCGGTGGTCCGGAACTCGGATGTCCGCAGCATCCTCGCCGGGCACCTGCATTACTCCACGACGGCGAGCTTCGCCGGCATCCCTGTGTCCGTGGCCTCGGCGACGTGCTACACCCAGGACCTGAACGTTCCGGTGGGCGGCACGCGCGGCCGCGATGGCGGACAGGCGTTCAACCTGGTGCACGTTTATGAGCACACGGTGGTGCATTCCGTGGTGCCGCTGGGTGCCACTCCGACTGTGGGCGAGTATGTCACCCCGGAGGAGACGGAACGCCGCCTGGCAGCAGCCGGAATCCGCATCCCGGAAGGGGCCAAACGCCCCATGCTCACCCGGAAATAGAGGGCTCACCCGGAAATAGCGTCAGTACCTGCGGAAAACCCCGCCGGACCTGAACTGGTCAGATCCGGCGGGGTTTCGGCGTTTTGGAGCCTACTTCTCCCAGGGCGCCTTGATCGGATAGTACTTCTCCAGGAAGTCCGTCACCAGCTCGGCGCGTTCGCCGGCCGGTACCTCGGGGAAACTGCCGTCATTGAGGCAGAAGAAGTCCATGTTGCGCTTGGTCAGCAGCTTGGGCAGGTAGTTCAGTCCCGACCGGAGCGTGGTGTCCACGTAGCGCACCTTGGCTGCCGTCTGGGTTACGGCCCGGCCCGTCAGCAGCGCGTAGTAGTGGTAGAAGGAATTCGTCACGGAGATGTTGTCCGCGGCCCTGAACGTGCTGGCGGCAGTTTTTGCGAACTCCGCGGGGAATTCCTGCTCCATCTGGGCAACCAGGCTGCGCCGCAGCGGCGCAGCCGTGTGCTCCAGGTGGCGGGTGGTGATCCGCCCGAAGCGGTTCCAGAGCAGTTTCCGGTTGACCCGGGCGGCATTTTCGAAGCCGCTGCGTTCGGCGTCGTTGTCGCCGAGGCCGATGCGGGTCTCCGCTTCGATGAACTTGGTGATGCCACCCGGAGTGAAGAACATGTCCGGGCCGACCGGCCGCCCGAAGAACATGTCGTCGTTGGAGTAGAGGAAGTGCTCGGAGAGACCCTCGATGTGGTGCAGCTGGCACTCCACGGCCTGCGAGTTGTGCGTGGGCAGCACCGACGGGTCGGCAAAGAACTCCTCGCTCCGGACAATGGTCACGGACGGGTGGTCGGCCAGCCATTCCGGCGCGGGGGAGTCCGTGGCGATGAAGATG
This sequence comes from Arthrobacter sp. BGA-UO-ETr-C19, assembly GCF_059568005.1. NCBI lineage: Bacteria > Bacillati > Actinomycetota > Actinomycetes > Micrococcales > Micrococcaceae > Arthrobacter > Arthrobacter sp. BGA-UO-ETr-C19. Next base: position 172,655 of record NZ_JCAQPC010000008.1, on the reverse strand, counting down.
CGCCGGACCCACGGCGCGAACATGTACACCGACCGGAGCGCGTACTTCAGCTCATTGATTTGCCGGTAGCGCGCCTCGTGGTCGTCGCCCTCGCCCAGGACAGCCCCGGCCTGCCGGGCGCGGCGGGCGGCAATGTACTCCGGGGAGGTCCCGTCCACCCAGGAGAAGACCATGTCGATGTCGAAGCTGATGTCGCTCGCGTGGTCAGCGAACATGTTCTCGATGGTGGGCCAGGTGTGGCCATAGCGCTCAACCGTACCGCGGACGGCGTCGTGCGCCATCATGGTGCGGCGGGTCAGGGAGTTCTCGATCGGCAGGATTACTTCGTTGCCCATGAAGCTCCACAGCTCCACCTGGACGCCGGCGGAGGCACCAAATTCGAAGCCGCCGTTGGGCTCCACCCGCGGGCGGTACAGCCGGAAGATGCGTGCCTGCCGGTTGACGGAGAGTTCGCCGTCGGCCACCAGGACGGATGTCTTCTTCTTCGCGTCCACGGTCATGGAGTAGAACGGCTCGTTCCGGCAGGCGTCAACGAGGGCGGACCGCAGCTTCTTGCGGTCCTTCCAGTCAAGGGCGATCACCGGACGATCGTTGTTGCCCCGGACCAGCAGGTAATCCAGCCCGGCCCCGTCCAGCACATTCCGCAGGAAGAGCAGGTCCTCCACCATGGCCTGGTAGGGCGTCCGTGTGTCGTTGATCAGCGCATACCGGCCTGACCGGCGTACGACGTCGGGGCGGTGCTTGAGGCGCGCCACAGCCGCCGGAGACGTTGCTTCCGCGAGTGCGGGTACATCCTCGGATGCCTGACCGCCGTAGTAGATGTCGTCCTGAACCGTCACGTCGGTAATGGTGTTTCTCCCAAGCTGCTAGGGGTGAAGTCTTACTTGCATGATAGTCCTGCCGGTTAAACATCCCGGGCAGGCGGCCGGGCGGTGGCCCGCCCCGCCCCGCTTGCCGCGGCAGCGGGCTTAGCCCAGCAGCGCCTGCCGCCAGCTGGACAGGAACGCCGCCCCGGCGTCGTCGTGGATGACCGTTGCCGGCAGACCCAGGTCAGCGGCGGTGAGGACGTCGTACGGCTTGGCCGGGACACCGTCCGCGGGGCGGACGTCGACGTGTTTCACTGGGTGGTCGTTGTGGTGCAGCCAGTCGGCCATGGCGTAGTCGGTGCGGGAATCGCCGACCGTTCGCCAGGCCTGCGGCGTGATTCCCTGGGCCGCCAGGAGCTCCACCGCGCGGCTCGCGCCAAGGTCCTTGCCCAGCCGGACCGACTCAATGTCCGTGGAAATGATGGTGGGGTCCACACGGTAGTCGATCTCGTCGTCGGAGTTCGGTGCGTGGTGTTCCAGCCGCACGACGCCGAAACCGTGGCGCTCCATGAGCTCCAGGGCCTCGGCATCGAACAGCTTCTGCTCGGCGAGGTACTCACTGTTGGGCACTTCGATGTGCTGCTCCACCGACACCATGGCGCGCTTGGTTTCATCGAAGAACATGTGGGACGCGTAGTCCTCGGCCACCATCCGCCGGACATCGTCGCCATAGGCGGCCGGCACGGCAAGCTCGTGGTCCACGTGGATGGGGCCGGGGCCGGCAGCCGTGTAGCTGAACCACACGGCGCCCTTTTCGCAGATGGCGTGGATCAGCGTGCCGCCCGGCATTCCGGCTGCGATCATGGGCGCCATGACCTGCTCGCGGATGAACGTATCCGAGCGCCCGGTGTTGAAGATGACTGGTATTCCGGCGTTTGCGAGTGCCACCAGATCGGCGATGATTTCCGGTTTCACATCCCTGGTCACGGGGCTGGCGACCGGCCCGTCGACGTCCAGGAGAAGGGCCAGCGCGGGTGCCGACGGAGTGTGGGCGCCGAACCCGGTGGCGGGGTTCACTGAAGGTGCAGTCATGGCTCCATTCTGTCAGCCCGGCGCTGGCCAATCCGCCCAGACGGCGGGCGGCGCCGGCATGTGACACATAGTTACTGTTTGGCTACAACCTCCCGCGGCGCGCTGATTCCACATTCCCTTGAACTGGCCAGTTGCATACGCTTACAGAGTGATATTCAAAGCTGTGGGCGAGGGACGCCCTTACCCCGACCATGGTTTCAGTACCCCCAAAGACTGGGCGGCGCTTCCGCCCCGTCCCGTGCGGCTGGATGAACTTGTGACCACCAAGCGGACCCTGGACCTTGAAGCGCTCCTTGCCGAGGACTCAACCTTCTTTGGCGACCTGTTTCCCCACGTGGTGCAGTACCAGGGCATCCTCTATCTGGAGGACGGCCTGCACCGGGCGGTAAGGACGGCACTCCACCAGCGCACCGCGATACATGCAAGGGTGCTTGTGATCGATGGCTAGAAAACCCAAGGACCTGACTGTTCTCCACGGTCACCGCGTCATCACCGGCCCCGAGCTCAGGGCCACGTTCGTCGACGACGACGAAAACACGGAGAACCCCGGACGGCTGCGCCGCCGGATCCTGCACGGTGTGGTGCTCGTGCTGCTGCTGGGCCTCATTGTCGCGGGGATCATGGGGGCGATGGGTGTGATGAGCGGGCAGATCAAGTTTCCGTCCGCCATCCAGGCCCAGCAGAACTCCTCCGTCTGCCCCGCCACAACCTTCGACTACACGCCGCCCGCCAAGGTCAAGGTCAACGTCCTCAACGCCACGAGCCGCAACGGCCTGGCTAAGGCGGCAGCCAATGAATTCAAAGCCCGGAAGTTTGTTGTTGGCACCGTGGCCAACACGCAGACCGGATACCGTGGCGTGGCGGCAATCGTCTCGGGTGCCGCCGGACAGTCGGCGGCCTTCACCGTCCAGCGGAATCTGCCGGGCTCCGATTACTTCCAGGACGGGCGCAAGGACGCCAGCGTGGATGTGATCCTGACCAGCGACTACCGCGGCCTGGTCAAGCCGCAGCTTGTTGACCAGACGCCGGGCCAGCTCAGCTGCCCGCGTGAAAGCCGGCGCGTCGCCGACGACTCGCAGTGGCCTGTCATGCCCACCCAGGGCGCCAAGCCCTGATTCTCGGCGCCGGCTGATCCTTAGCCAGCCGCAGCGGCCGGTGGCTGCAGGCGCAGGGGGCGGCCGCCGTCGTCGAACCTTGCCCCGGCGCCCAACTGGATGAAGCGGACCGTCCGGGAGATCCTGTCCTCCAGATCTTCGGTGGCGTCGCCGCCGCGGGCGGCGCTGGAGGAAAGGGTGCCGTGGATCAGCTGCGCCTGCTGCAGGGGATCGGCCATCGGGAAGTAGCCCTGGTCCATGCCGTCGCGAAGAATGTCCTGCAGCATGTCGTTGAGGCCGCCCACGTGGTCCGCGAGCTTGGCGAACGACGCCGGCGAGAGGACTGAGCCCATGGCCGGACCCGGAGGCAGATGGCGGCGGCTGAGATCCTCGACCTGGGCACGCACGTACAGGGCCAGCTGGTCCACCGGATTGTCCAGCCGGGCCAGGGACTCGCGCAGCCCCGTCATGAACCGTTCCGTCTCCACGAGCGCGTAGGCGATCAGGAGCTCTTCGATGTCGGCGTAGTAGTTGTAGACAGCCGTGCGGCCAATCCCTGCGTGCCGGGCGACGTCCGTCATGGTGAGCCCGGGCAGGCCGTGGGAGAAGAGGAGCTCACCGAAGGCGTTCAGGATGCGGCGCTGGGTCTCGGCGCGTTGAGCGGCGTTGCTGGGGGCCGAAATCCGTGGCATAGGGACACTTTACCCCGATCTGTCATCAAACCATTGCCGAGTTTTTGTACAGATAACGGGCTCTAAACGCCCTCCAGGGGACGATATCTGTACAAAAACTCGGCTGTACAAAAACTCCGGCAGCGTCAGACGGGGCAGCCGTCCGGGCCGCACGCCTCGGCACCTGCCGCGCTGGCACTGCCTTGGTCGGCGCCTGATTCGGTGGAGCCGACCATCACCAGCGGGTGCGACTCCTGCCAGGCCTGCTCGAGGGCCATGGCGAAGCTCGCCGCGGGCTGGGCTCCGGACAGTCCGTACTTGCGGTCGATCACGAAGAACGGAACGCCGCTGATGCCCAGGGCGCGGGCTTCGGCGAAGTCGTGGCGGACGTCGTCGGCGTACTTGTCGGTGCTGAACAGCTCGGCAACGTCGTCTGCGTCGAGCCCAAGATCCGCGCCAACCGAGGCGAGATATTCGGGGCTGCCGATGTCCTTGCCGTGCTCGAAGTGGTCGCTGAGCAGCCGCTCCTTGGCCGCATCCTGCTTGCCGTGCGCGGCAGCGAGATGGATCAGCCTGTGGGCCGTAAAGCTGTTGGCAACCACGACGGCGTCAAACCGGTAGCTGAGGCCCTCACCTTTGGCCTGGGCTGCTACATGGTCGAACATCTGCGTGACCTGGGCGGGGGCGAGGCCTTTGCGCGTGCTGAGGTAGTCCAGTTCGGTGCCGTCGTAGTGTTCGGGCAGGGTCGGGTCCAGCTGGTAGCTGCGCCATTGAACCTCCACCTGGTCGCGGTGCGGGAACTCGGCGAGGGCGGCCTCGAACCGGCGCTTGCCGATATAGCACCAGGGGCATGCGACGTCTGACCAGATCTCAATCTTCATGCCTGCGACAACTCCCGGGCCCTCCTGGGCATTCCTGCGCAGACAGTTGCTTTGGTCACGCCGGCCGGCCCCTTTTGCGCGGGAGCCCGGCTTCCCGCAGCCCTTGTCTGGCGGCAGGCCCGGCCATATTGTTTGGACTAACTCCCGGCGGTCAGGCCGTACATTCGTGGGAGGCAAGATGCGCATTGGACTGATATCGGCACCATGGATCCCGGTTCCGCCGCCCGGGTACGGCGGCACCGAACGGGTGGTGGACAGCCTTGCGCGCGGGTTCGCCGCGGCCGGGCATGACGTCCTGCTGGCAGCCCCGGCCGACAGCACCTGTCCCGTTCCCCTGGCTCCGCGGATGCGTCCCTCGGAACCGGCGGATATGGGTTTCGCATTGTCGGAGCTGAGCCACATCATCAGGGCTTACGACGGCATGGCAGGCGTCGACATCATCCACGACCACACCATGAGCGGACCGCTGTATGCCCACCGGCCGGCCGGCGTCCCGGTGGTCACCACCATCCACATCCGCCTGGCGCCGCAGGCTGTGGACCTGTACAGCGCCATCGGCAAGACCACCGGCATCATAGCCATCTCCCGTGACCAGGTCAGCCGGTCGCCGGAAGTCCCGGTGACGAAGGTGATCCACCATGGCATGGATGTGGCGTCCGTTCCGGTGGGCCAGGGGAACGGCGGATACCTGTGCTTCGTCGGACGGATGTCCCCGGACAAGGGCATCCTCGAAGCAATCCACATCGCGCGTGCCGCGGTAATCCCCCTGCGCATCAGCGCCAGGATCCAGGGGCCCGAGGAGCAGGGCTATTTCGACGACGTCGTCAAGCCGGCGCTGGGGCCCGATGTGGAGTTCACGGGGCCGCTGTCCGACGCCGAAAAGTACGAACTGGTGGGCGGCGCGCTCGCGTTCCTGAACCCGATCCAGTGGCCGGAACCGTTCGGACTCGTGATGATTGAGGCAATGGCCACCGGAACGCCGGTTGTGGGGACTCCCTCCGGTGCGGCTCCTGAAATCGTGGAGCACGGCATCACGGGGTACCTGGGCAGCGTTGAACAGCTCGCCGGATTCGCCGCCCAAGCCGCAGGCCTCAGCCGGGAGGCCTGCCGCGCCTCGGTGGAGCAGCGCTTCAGCTCGGCCCGCATGGTGGCGGACCACTTGGCGCTCTATGAACAGATGGTGGGCGGACAGGCTCCGGGGCAGCGGGCTCAGGCCACTTAGCCAGCGGCCGTTGGGAGATACTCGACAGTTTCAGTCAGTGGGTCCCATCGGCGTCGTACTTGAGACCGATCTGGCGGCGGATCTCGTCCATCGCGGCCATGACAGCCACGGTCTCGCTCGGGGGTAGAACAGTGCCCGCGGTGGCGCCTTCGCTGACCAGGCGTTCCATTTCGGCGGCCTGGAACTGCATCCCCCGGCTGGTCACCGGCTGATCGAACTTCTCCAGGACGTTCCCCTGAACGTCGAACACTGTGAAGGGCGTGGGGTTGTACCAGGTGGACTCGATGTCGATCCACCCCTCTGTTCCAATAACCGCTGCCCGGTTGTTTGACGCGGTGTCCAGGGCGCAGTCCACGAGTGCCTGCTGTCCCTGCGCGTATTCGAAGATCGCCGCGGTCTGACGGTCCACGCCCGTTGCCGTCATGGAAGCACTGGCCCGGATCTTCTCCGGAGTGCCGAAGACGTCGATGGCGAAGGAGACCGGGTAGACGCCGAGGTCCAGCAGCGCCCCGCCGCCCAGGGCAGGATCATTCAGCCGGTGGGCAGGGTCCTTGGGGAGGTCCTGGTTGTGGCTGGCCGTGACCTTCCGGATCTCGCCGAGCGTGCCGTCCTGGAGGATCTCGCGGAGCCGGATCATGTGGGGGAGGAAACGGCTCCACATGGCCTCCAGTGCCACGAGCCCCTTGGCCTCAGCAAGGGCAAAGATTTCCTTCGCTTCCCGGGCATTGATGGTGAACGGCTTCTCCACCAGCACGTGCTTTCCAGCGTTCAGGGCGAGTAGCGCGTGGGCATGGTGGTACGTGTGCGGCGAGGCAATGTAAATGACGTCGACGTCCGGGTCCGCAACCAGTGCTTCGTAACTTGCGTGTGCGGTGGGAATGGCGAACTTTTCACTGAACGCCTTGCTCGATTCTGGGTTGCGGGAACCGACGGCCTGCACCGTGAAGCCGTTTTCGGCCAGGTCCTGCGTTTGCAGGCCGGCGATGAACCCGGTGCCGAGGATGCCCCAGCGGATGTGCCCGTCGGAGGTGCCGTTGGGGTGGTTGGTCACGTGCTTAGTCCTTTGCGGGGTCGGAGTTGGCGAGCGGGTAGGCGACGTACGCGAACCGGGTGGAATCGGGCGCCCAGCTGTTGACGTTCAGGGTCCCCTGCCCGCCGAAGAGGGCCCAGGTGTGCAGCGGCGCGTCCCAATTATCCGTGGAGACAAGTACGACGTCGACAGGCAGGTCCGCCGGGTGGCCGTGTGTGCCGCCGGGGAACCGGATGTAGCTGGCCAGCCGGCCGTCGGGGGAGAGATGGGGGAACCAGTCCACGGAGTCGCTCTTGAGAAGCTGCTCCGGTGTGCTGCCGCTGGAGGTGTTCAGCCTGGCGAGCTGGGCGTGGCCTGGCTGTCTGGTGAAGGCCTCCGTATTGAAGTACAGCCATTCGCCATCCGGAGAGTACTCGGGCCCGTCGCAGTGGCCTTCGACGTTCAGCCCGGTACAGGCGCCGCCGCTGGCCGGAACGGTCATCAGCCTGCCCGGCCGGGTGAAATCGCCGGCCTCGATACCGACGTAGGCCAACTCCTGGCCGTCCGGGCTGACGCCGTGCAGGAAGTGGAAGGAACCGTCGTCCTTGGTGATGCGCGTGGCCGGTCCGCCAGCCAGAGCGGCGCGGTAGATGTGGCCGTCGTTGGCGGAGAGGAAGATGTGCTCGCCGTCGGGGTCCAGGACGTGGTCGTTGTTGAGGTCCGGGATTCCGGTGATCGGGACCGGGCTAAGGCTCCGGCTGGCAACGTCGAAGGTCCACAGCTTCCCGTCGCCGTTGAGGACCAAGGCCGCGCCGTCGAGCGTCCAGTTGGGTGCCTCCAGGAGCACGTCCTCGCTGGTGAAGACAAGCTCGCGTTCGCCGGTGACGGCGGCCACCCAGACCTCGCACCGCTGGCCGGGCTGAAGGGTTCGGATCATTGAGCGCTCCTCTCGGATTGCGGTGGTCGGTGGAGTTTTTGTACAGATATCGGCCCCAAAAGGCACTGTTGCTCGCGATATCTGTACAAAAACTCCAAGGGAGAGGCGTGGGGCGTTTGGGCCGGCGGGGTCAGTCCTTGCTGCTGAACGCGGCGTCGAAACTGGTCTGCGACGCGGGGAAGTCGTACTTCTTCAGGGCGGCGAGGGCTTCGGGGGCGCCGTGCAGGCGGTCCATGCCGGCGTCTTCCCATTCCACTGAGATGGGGCCGGTGTAGCCGATCGCGGTGAGTGCCCGGAAGGACGCTTCCCAGGGCACGTCGCCGCGGCCGGCGGAGACGAAGTCCCAGCCGCGGCGCGGGTCGCCCCAGGGCAGGTGGGAACCCATGACGGTGTTCCTGCCGGTAAATCGCAGCTTGGTGTCCTTGCAGTCCACGTGGTAAATCCGGTCCTTGAAGTCCCAGATGAAGGACACAGGGTCGATGCCCTGCCACATGAAGTGGGAGGGGTCCCAGTTCAGACCGAACGCGGGGCGGTGTCCGATCGCTTCGAGGGTGCGGACGGTGGTCCAGTAGTCGTAGGCGATCTCACTCGGATGGACCTCGTGGGCGAAGCGGACCCCGCATTCGTCGAAGACGTCCAGGATGGGGTTCCAGCGGTCGGCGAAGTCCTGGTAGCCGGCCTCGATGACCTTCTCCGGCACGGGCGGGAACATGGCCACGTACTGCCAGATGGAGGAGCCGGTGAACCCGACGACGGTATCCACGCCGAGGGCCTTGGCGAGCCGGGCGGTGTGCTTCATTTCCTCGGCGGCGCGGGTGCGGACGCCTTCGGGGTCGCCGTCGCCCCAGACCCTGGACCCGACGATCGCCTCGTGGCGGAAGTCGATCGGGTCATCGCACACGGCCTGGCCCTTGAGATGGTTGGAGATCGCCCAGACCTTCAGGTTGTACTTTTCCAGCACGGCGAGTTTGGACTCGACATAGCCGGGTTCGTCCCAGCGCCAGGCGTCCAGGTGGTCGCCGGAGACGGCGATTTCCAGGCCGTCGTAGCCCCAGCCGGACGCGAGCCTGGCGACTTCCTCGAACGGGAGATCGGCCCACTGGCCGGTGAACAGGGTGTACGGGCGGGGCATGGTCAGGCTCCTTCGGTTGGGGAGGTGCTGAGTTGGATCAGTGAGCTTTTCGCTGCCGCCGACTCCTCGACGGCGGCGAGGACGCGCTGGACGGCAAGGCCCTCCTCGAACGACGGCGACGGCGCCTCGCCGCTGCCGATCGCGGCCAGGAAATCGCGGATCTCATGCGTGAACGTGTGCTCCCAGCCGATGATGTGGCCCTGCGGCCACCACGCGTCCAGGTAGGGGTGTTCGGGTTCATTGACCAGGATCCGGCGGAAGCCCTGCTCCCGCACGGGAACCGTGGCGTCCAGGAAGCCGAGTTCGTTCAGGTTCTCCAGGTCGAAGAGGATGGTGCCCTTCTCACCGTAGATCTCCAGCTTCAGGGAGTTCTTCTGGCCGGTGGCCACCCTGGAGACCTCGACCGAGGCGATGGCCCCGGAGGCGAGGGTCAGCGTTGCCCAGGCGGCGTCGTCGACCGTCACCTCCTCCGGCCCCTGCTTTCCGGGCCGGACGGAAGTGAAGGTGTGCAGCCGGCCGGAGACCTCGGTGACGGCGTCGCCGAGGAGGAACAGGACCTGGTCGATGGCGTGGGACGCGATATCCCCGAGCGCCCCGGACCCGGCGGTTTCCTTGTTCAGCCGCCAGGTCATCGGTGATCCGGCATCGGCGAGCCAGTCCTGCAGGTAAGCGGCCCGGACATGCCGGACCGTGCCGAGCCGGCCCTCCGCGATCAGCTCCCGGGCGAGTGCCAGCGCAGGGACGCGGCGGTAGTTGAACCCGACCATGGATTGCACACCCCGGGCCCGCGCCGCCTGGGCCGCGGCGGTCATGGCCTCGGCCTCGGCGAGGGTGTTGGCCAGCGGCTTCTCCACGAGAACGTGCTTTCCGGCTTCGAGTGCGGCGATGGCGATTTCGGCGTGCATCCAGCCCGGGGCGCAGATATCGACGATGTCGATGTCGTCCCGTTCCAGGACAGCGCGCCAGTCCGTCGCCGACTCGGTCCAGCCATACTTGGCTGCGGCCGCGGCGACCTGACCGGCGTTCCGGCCTACGAGCACTTTCTGCTCGAAGGCGGGGACATCGAAGTAGGACGCGACGTTCCGCCAGGCGTTCGAGTGGGCCTTGCCCATGAATGCGTAGCCGATCATCGCCACACCCAAGGGGCGTTTGGCTCCCGGCGGCGTGCCGGGTGATTCGTGGGAAGTCATTGGTATTCCTAGAGAGTGAGGGCGGTGGGGTTCCAGTCCTCGGGGAGGGCTGAGGACGCGGGGGCGGTGCTTTCGACGTCGATGAACGTTCCCGATTCCATGGACTCGGAGATTGAGACCATGGTGTCAAGGACGTGGTAGGCGAGGTTGCCGGTGGCGCGGTGCGGGACGCCGGCCCGGATGGAGCGTGCCATGTCCAGGACACCCATGCCACGGCCGTTGGCGGGGCCGGTGGCCGGAATGACCGTCCAGTCCTCATCGCCGGCGCGCCAGAGCCGGACGTCGCCGTCGAAGAAGTTGGGGTCCGGGAGCGAGATGGTGGCCTCGGTGCCGGTGATCTCCACGAAGCCCATCCGCTGGCGCGGCGACTCGAACGAAAAAACGCTGTGCGACGAGGCGCCGCTTTCGAACTGGGCCATGGCCGAGACGTGGGTGGGAACGTCCACGGTGAATTCCTCGCCGGCCTTGGGACCGGAGCCGATGACGCGGACTTCCTTGGCCTTGGACCCGACGGCGGCCACCTTGCGGACAGACCCGAAGGTCTGGACCAGGGCCGTGAGGTAGTACGGGCCCATGTCGAACAGCGGGCCGGCGCCGTACTGGAACAGGAATGCCGGGTTCGGGTGCCATGACTCCGGTCCGGGGGTCTGGAACGTGGTCATGGCGGTGAGCGGCGTGCCGATGTCCCCGCGTTCGATGAGCCGGCGCGCGGTCTGCAGGCCGGCGCCGAGGAACGTGTCCGGTGCGGTGCCGAGGCGGATGCCCGCGGCGTCGGCCGTCTTCAGCAGCCCCAGCCCTGATTCGCGGTCCAGCGAGAAAGGCTTCTCGGTCCAGACGTGCTTGCCGGCGTTGACGGCGGCGGTGGCCACCTCCACGTGGGCGGCCGGGATGGTCAGGTTGACGATGATTTCGACGTCGGGATGGTTCAGTGCGGCGTCCACGCCGCCCCATTCCGGGATGCCGTATTCCTTTGCGCGCGCCTCGGCCGCCTCTTCGAAGAGGTCGGCGATGACGTGGACCTTCAGGTCCGGGAAGACGGTGAGGTTGTCCAGGTACTGCTTGCTGATGTTGCCGGCGCCGATGACGCCGACGCCGACCGGCCCCCGGAGGGAAGACGGCGTGGATGCGGCGCCGCTCATGCCTGCGCTCCTTCGGTGGCCTTTGCGGAGTTCAGGAAGGCAAGCGACTGGGTGATGCCCTCAAAGATGTCCCCGGAGTAGTCGTCGAATTCCACGACGCCGACTTCCAGCGACTTTGCCGCGCCGATGACATCCCAGACCGGGATCTTGCCCTGGCCTGCCGGCTGCTGGGCCTTGGTGTCGGTGTTCAGCGGGCCGTCCTTGATGTGGATGAACTTCACCCGGTCGCCCAGTTTGGTCAGGATCTCCACCGGGTCCTGGCCGCCCACGGCGACCCAGTAGGTGTCCACTTCGAGGACCAACTCGGGGTCCAGCAGCCCTTCAAAGTACTCCAGGGCGGTCTGGCCCTCGATGGTGGACTCCAGCTCCCAGGCGTGGTTGTGGTAGCCGACGCGGATGCCGTATTCGGAGCCTTTCTTGGCGGCGGCGTTGAGCTTGGCTGCGGTGGCCTGGATGTCCTCGGCCTTCTGCCAGTGCTCGGCCGGCAGGTACGGGTCGATGACGGTGGTGATGCCGAGTTCCCTGGCGGCGGCGAAGATTTCGTCCTGGTCCTGGCTCAGCAGCGGCGCGTGGCCGGAGGGGGCGGTCAGGCCGTTCTCCTTCAGGGCGGCGCCGAGCACCTTGGCCGTGGCCACGAAGTTGTAGGGCTCCACCTGCGTGAAACCGATCTCCGCCACCTTCCGGATGGTGCCCGGCAGGTCCTCCTGGATCGCGTTGCGGAGGGTGTACAGCTGGAGTGAGTAAGACATTTCGTTCCTTTGCGGGAGTTGGGTGTTCTCGAAAATGGTTCGGAGTCAGTGGCGGCCTCAGCGGCCGGCGAGGGATCCGCCGATGCCGCCGACGCTGAAGTATTTGTTCAGGGTGGCGAAGACGATGACGGGCGGGAGCATCATGACCACGGCGAGGGCCATGACGGACGACCAGTCCGTCGCGTTCTGCTGGAAGAAGGACTGCACGCCCATCGGGAGGGTGAAGATTTCGTTGGAGCGCAGGAAGACGATGGCTACGAGGTAGTCGTTCCAGGCCAGCAGAAAGGCGAAGATTGCAGTGGATAGGATGCCGGGCAGCGAGTTCCTGAGGACCACCTTGGTGAAAGAGCCGAAGACGGAGCAGCCGTCGATCCAGGATGCTTCCTCGAGGCTGATGGGGATGGAGTCGAAGTAGGCGGCCATCATCCACGTGGCCACGGTCATGGTGGAGCCGACGTAGATGATGGTGATGCCCAGCAGGTTGTCCACCAGGCCCATGCCGGCGAAAAGGATGAACAGCGGGACCACGGAGGTGATGATGGGCAGGGACTGCATCACGAACAGCAGCAGGGAGTAGCCCGAGACTGCCTTGCTGCGGCCGCGGGAGAGGACGTAGCCGGCCGGTGCGGCCACGGCCACGGACACCACCACTGTGGAAAGGGTGGTGACGAGGCTGTTCTGCAGCCACGTCGCGGCGAGGGTCCCGGAGAACACGTTGGCCAGGTTCTCGAAGGTCAGTCCCGTGGCGGTACTGGTCGGTCCGGGGGTGAAGGCCAGGAGCACGGTGACCATGATGGGTACCAGGACGATCGCGGTGATGATGAGGATCAGGGTGAACCGCCACCAGCGGCCGCGCTGGCCCGCATCTGAGAGGGCGCGGCGTTTCGGGTCAGTGTCAGTGACTCCCAGAACCGGGCCGGATTGGGGATGGGCGTGGACTGCTGCGCTCATTATTCAACACTCGACTTTCGGATCTGGCGGTAGAGGAGAACGGAGATGACCACCAGGGTCATGGTCATGAGGAAAGCGATGGCCACGCCGGGGCCGGTGGCGAAGTCCTGGAAGACGGTGCGGTAGGCCAGGACCACCAGTGAGGTGGTGGCGCTTACCGGTCCGCCTCCGGTGAGGAGGTAGATGGTGGGGAAGTCGTTGACGCAGAAGATCGTCATCAGGATCCAGGAGATGTAGGTGGACCGGGCGATCAGCGGAAGAGTGATCTGGCTGAACTGCTGGAAGCGGGTGGCGCCGTCCATGCTCGCAGCTTCGTACACCGTGGTGTCTACCGAGGCCAGGGCTGCGGAGATCATCATCATCATGAACGGGAAGCTGACCCAGACCTTGAAGACCATCACGGTAATGGCGGCGAGGTTGGGGTCCGCCAGGAACAGCGGCGTTCCCAGGCCAAGGTTACGGAACAGCGAGGGGATCAGGCTGTCCGGGGTGGCCACCAGCCAGTTCCACGCGGTGGAGGACACCACGATGGGCACCACCCAGGGCAGGAGCAGCAGGACCTTGAAGGTCCCGCCGGCCGGGATTTTGGTCCTCAGCAGGAGTGCGAGTCCCAGCCCCACCAGCCACGAGCCGAAAACGCCCACGATGGTGAACCAAAGCGTGAACTGCGCCGCTTTCCAGAAAGCCGGGGAGGACAGGACGGTGGCGAAGTTCTCCCCGCCAACGAAGTTGCCTGTTTCGATCAGGTTGCCGTCGTGGGTGGCCTGGACACCGGCATGAATGAGGGGGTAGCCGTGGATGAGGACGAGCAGAATGACCGAGGGCAGCAGGAGCCAGAAGAACGTCCTGGTGGTTTGTGCTGAGAGCTTGCTCTTGCGTTTTCCAGGGGCGGCACCGGAGCCGCCGGGGGAAATTCCCCGGCGGGCCCGGCTGAGGCCGGTTTGAGCTGTAGTGAGTGCCATGGAAGGGACCGCTTACTTCTTAAGGACGGATTCGAGGCCGGACTGGAAAGTCTGCAGCGCGGTCTTGGCATCAGCCTTTCCGGTGATGATGGTCTGGCTGAACTGGTTCAGCGCCTGTCCGCCGTCAAGTGCGGCGAGGTTGGCGTTCAGGGTGTTGCCCTGGGAAGCGAAGGTCTTGGCGATGGGCTGCCAGTCCTTCACGATCTTGACGTTGTTCGGGTCGTTCGCGAACTCGGGGATTTCGGTGATCGATTTGAAGACGGGCAGGGCGGACATCAGCTTCTTCTGCCACAGCTGCTTGAGCTGGCCCAGGTAGTACACGAGGAACTCCTCGGAAGCGTCCTGGGAGGGCGTGTTGGTGTACATCATGATGTTGTTCGGGAAGACGATGGTCGCCTTGTCCCCGTGCGGGCCGGTGATGGGGTCGGCCACCAGGAGGTCGCCGGAGGTGTCGCCCACCCGCTGTGGGACGTTCACCTGGAACAGGCCGAAGCCTGCTTTGCCGTCCTTCCACTGCGCTGACATATTGTCGGTGGTGTAGCTGACGGCGGCAGGATCGACGATGCCGTTGGAAACCAGTTCCAGGACGAACTCCATGGCCTCGACGTTGCGGTCGTTGAGAAGGTCCAGTTCGCCGTCCTTGTTGAACACGCCGCCGCCATTGTTGACCATCATCATGATCATGGAGTGGTTGGCGTAGTTGTTGCCGGCGCCAGCACCGGTGGTGAACCCGAAAGCGCCGACCTTCTTCAGTGCCTTGCCCGCTTCCAAGAGGGACGGCCAGTCCGTCGGCAGGGCAACGTTCGCCTTCTCGAACAGGGACTTCCGGTACCAGAAGACGCGCATGTCCAGCTGCCACGGGACGGCCACGTAGCCCTTGTCCGATTTGAACGGATCCAGGACGCCCGGCAGGAAGTCGTCGAACTGGCCGTTGGCCTTCAGCTTTTCGATCACCTTGTCGGCGTAGGCGATCTGGCCCTGCTGCTCAAACTGGAACGCCTGGAAGCCGCCGCCCGTGGACACGGCGGGACCGGTCTTGGAGGCGATGGCCGAGGAGAAGGTCTGGTAGAAGTTGTTCCACTGGATGATCTGGTAGCTGGCCTTGCTGCCGCTGGCACCGGAGAACCCCTCGGCAATGCCCTTGGCGGCGTCGTTGTATGCCGGGGTGGCCCAAGGCATATCCCAGAACTTGACAGTCCCGCTGGCCCCGCCCCCACCCTGTGATGCGGATCCGCCGCCGCACGCGGCCAGGAGGGGAGCGGAAGCGGCAGCGGCGGCGAAGCCGAGGAATCCCCGGCGGGAAAAGGCGGAGGATGCGATGGAGGGTTTAGCAGACACGATGGTTTCCTTTCAGGATGCGGACTGACAGCGTCCGGACCCTTCTCGACAATGAGTGGATTGTGGCTCTGAAACGGGAATTGCTGTGGTGCTCTCTAGCGGTTGAGTTGGTCAAGGAGGGCAGTGACGGCGGCGAACCGCGCCAGGTCATTGGCCGTTGTTCCGGTGGCGATGTGGGCATGGGCCCTGGACCAGCTGGTCCGGTGCGACGATTCGAACAGTGTGGGAAGCGTCGTCGCTCCCGTTGACGTTACGGCGCGCACTTCTGCCGGCCAGGCAGCTGCGGGGTCCGGCAGGACGACGTCGGCGCGGCCGGCGGAGGTCAGAATCGTGATGCTGGCAGTTGCGGGGAGTGCCGAGGAGAGGATGCCCTGCAGCGCGACGGGCGCGCCACCAGGCAACGTACCTGCCAGGGTGTAGCCGTTGGCGTTGCGCTGGACGGTCCGCAGGTCCTGCGGTTCAATGCCGCATTGCAGCAGGACGGACAGCTGCTCCGTCAGCAGGTGCAGGGGATCCGTGCCTGGAGCGGCGATGGCGACGGAATCGAGCAGGACGGCGTCGGCCAGTGCATCGGCAAAGACGGTGTGGAAGCTGGCTCCGGCGAGGGCGGCGTTTCCTGCCCACGGCTGGTCGAGCACGACCGTGGTGCCGGCGTTGTCCGCCGTGCCCGCGAGTGCGGACACGTCTTCCGCCACGGGGGCCGACACAATGACGCCCCTGGCGCCGTTCCGGATGGCCTCGGACGCCCGTCCCGTCCAGCCGGCGTGACCCGGGACGGCGATGACGTCCGGAGCGGCTGCAGCAGGACCAAAGGAGAGGGGAAGGGAAGCGACTACGGCGGAGACCGCGCCGGCCGCTTCGGCCTTCGGGTCCGCGAATACTGACAGCTGCGTGGTCATGCGTTGACCTCCTGGTCTGCGGCGGAGCTGGCGGCACTGCCAGCATCAACCGGGCTTGTGTCGACCTCTGTGTCAACAAGGCCGACGGCGGCGTCGGCGATGGACAAAGCGAACTCCAAATCGTGAATGAGTGTTTCGGCCGACGGCGGCTGTCCCGTTCCGCGGGCCAGTTCCGCGAGCTTGCGCCATTCGCCCTCGTAGCCGTTATGGCCGAACGGGCCCAGAACCGTCGTCTGCCCGGCTTTCCGGATTCGGGCGACCGCAGAACCGGCGTGGACATAGGACGGAGTGAAGTCGATCTTCAGCGCGGCATCGTTGCCGATTGCTTCGAACACCCAGGACGGTTCCCAGGTGCCGTTCATAGCCGCACGCAGCTCGATGGCCACAGTTCCTGCCCGCAGGGAGATGACGTACCCGAAAGGGCGCAGGATCTCGGCGTGCAGGACCTCCACAGAGGCAAAATCGGGCGTAAAGCGCCGCACCAGGGGAAGATCGTGGATAGCCAGGCCCATTACGCCGCCGCGGAGCATGGCCCTGATGACGTCGGGGTCGGTGAGGTCCTGGGACGGGACGGGAACCCGGCCTACGATCTCGGTGGCGAAGTCCTCAAAGCGCGGGTTGGGCGGCAGGACGATGGAGGAGCGGATGGTGTGGACCTGCTCCGGCAGATCCTCCCAGGCCGCCTCCGCCGCAAGCCAGCCCGGATCGAAGGTGTGCATCGCTCCGACAATGATGGGGACACCGGTTTCGGCCGAGACGGCGGAGATGCCGGCCGCTTCCTCCCCGGTCATCGCGAACGGCTTCTCGCACAGGACCGCCTTCTTGCCCGCCCGGCAGCTGGCGATCACCTGGGCGGCATGGAACTGGTGCGGGCTGCAGATGGCGACGATGTCCACACCGGCATCGGCCAGCAGTTCCTCCATGCTGGTGCTGAAGCGTGCCCCCACCCGGCCGGCGACGGATTCGGCCACGGCCGGATCCACGTCCATGATGTGGCGCACCTCCAGGATGTCGGTGAGCCTGGCCAGGGACGGAAGATGGATTGCCTGTGTAACAGGTCCCGCGCCCAGGATGCCGACGCCAAGGGGCGCCGCTGATTGGTGCTGGCTCGACAAGGTCATTACCTCTTTGTAATCGCCGGAAAAAAGCTCTGCCCGCCGCCCTGTTTCGTCGTGGTGCGGCTCACAGCTCAACCTAGAACCACTTTTGCCGACCGTCAAGCAAAAGTTAGAAAGTTATCGACATTCTTTTTGTCCTGTGACACTCAGAAGCATTCGTGCTATCACTGAAGCCATGAGTCCACGAACGGATAATGGCCAGACTGCGGAGCCGGTTTACGCCGACGGCGCGGGCAGTCTGTCCCGTGCCGGTGACCTGTTTCAGCTGCTCCGCGACGGCAAGGCCCGGACCCGGGCCGAACTGGCGCTGACAACGGGACTTGCCCGCTCCACGGTGGCCTCCCGCATTGATGCACTGATTGCCTCCGGACTGGTCGGCCCCGCAGGTGAGGCAACCTCGAGCGGCGGCAGGCCGCCGTCGCGCTTTGCTTTCAAGCCGGCCGCCCGGGCAGTGCTGGCGGTCGACGTCGGTGCCACCCACGTGATCATCGCGGTCACCGACCTGGGCGGAAACATCCTCAGTGAGCGGCGACTGGCCCAGGACGTTGCAGAGGGGCCGGAAGCAGTGCTCGGACGGATCGTCACCGATGCGACGTCCCTGCTGGCGGAGACGGGACGGACCACGGAAGACCTCGCCGGCGTCGGGATCGGCCTGCCGGGACCCGTGGAGCACGCAACCGGCAGACCGGTGAAGCCGCCCATCATGCCGGGCTGGGACGGGTTCGACGTGGTCAGCTACGTCCAGCGCTCGTTCCCGGTCCCGGTGCTGGTGGACAACGACGTGAACATCATGGCGCTGGGTGAACGTACGGCACACTGGCCGGAGCACGAGAACTTCCTGTTTATCAAGGTTGCCACGGGCATCGGCGCGGGCATCATCAGCAACGGCGAACTGCAGCGCGGCGCCAACGGCACCGCCGGCGACCTGGGCCACGTCCGGGTGCCCCGCGGCGACGACGTCCTGTGCCGGTGCGGCAACTACGGCTGCCTCGAGGCGCTCGCGTCGGGCCCGGCCGTGGCGCACGCGCTGGCGGTGCAGGGCGTTCAGGCAGAGAGCGGCGCGGACGTCCTTCGCCTGGTCGCCGGAGGCAACCTGCAGGCCATCCAGGCCCTGCGCCAGGCCGGCCGGGACGTGGGTGATGTGCTCGCCACCGTGGTGAACCTGCTGAATCCTTCCGTCATTGTGGTGGGCGGAAGCCTGGGACAAGCCGGCGAACACCTCA
The DNA here is from genome assembly GCF_059568005.1 of Arthrobacter sp. BGA-UO-ETr-C19. Taxonomy (NCBI): domain Bacteria; kingdom Bacillati; phylum Actinomycetota; class Actinomycetes; order Micrococcales; family Micrococcaceae; genus Arthrobacter; species Arthrobacter sp. BGA-UO-ETr-C19. Next base: position 154,242 of record NZ_JCAQPC010000008.1, on the reverse strand, counting down.
TGGCCGGCGTGCGCGAAGTGGTCTACCGCAGGTCGCTTCCCCTCGCCACCACGCATCTGCGAATCGGCCTGTCCATGGCGGGCGGCCAGGCGGCTGTGCTCGGTGCGAGCCAGATGGTCACCCAGCACGTCCTGTCCCCGACGGTCATCGAAGCCACGCTCCAGGCCACGGGCTAGCCTGCGCAGGCTCCCCGCATGCCAGGTTGGCGGCCGCAGGAAACAAACTTTCACATCCAAGCGAAAACGGAGTGTTGAACATTGAGCATGCAGAAAAACGCACCCCTGAGGGTCGGTGTCGTCGGGATCGGCTGGGCCGGGCGGCAGCACATCGAGGCCTACAAGAACATCGACGGCGTGGAGTTGGTTGCGGTCGCCGCGATGGAAGAGGATCTGCTTAAGAACATCAAGGACGAGTACAGCGTCCCCCATACGTTTGCCCGCTGGGAGGAACTGATTGAGCTGGACGGGCTCGACGCCGTCAGCGTGGCAGTGCCCACCTTCCTGCACGCCCCGATTGCCATCGCCGCCCTGGAACGCGGGCTGCACGTCCTGAGCGAAAAGCCCCTGGCGCGCAACGGCGCGGAAGGTCTGCAGATGGTGGAAGCCGCGCGGAAGGCCGGACGCGTCCTGGACGTGGCCTTCAACCACCGCCGCCGCGGCGACATCCAAAAGCTGAAAGGCATCATCGACGACGGCGAGCTCGGCCGGCCGTACTACGCCAAGGCTTCGTGGCTCCGCCGGCAGGGGATTCCCATGCTGGGCAGCTGGTTCACCAACCCTGCCCTGGCAGGCGGCGGGCCGCTGGCCGACATCGGCGTCCACGTCCTGGACTATGCCCTGCACCTGCTGGGCGAACCCCGGGTCCTTTCCGTCTCGGCGTCGACGCATTCCGAGCTGGGCCCCCGCGGACTGGGCGGCAACGCCCGGTACACCGCCATGAAGTCCTCCCACAAGTTTGAGGTGGAGGACTTCGCCTCGGCGTTCATCCGGCTTGAAGGCGGCGGCACGCTGATCCTCGAAGCCGGCTGGGCAGCCTACCGGGACGAGGAGGACCTGATGGATTTCACCGTCTACGGCACCGACGGCGGCGCGGAACTCCGCGCCGTGGGGGCCTCCAACGTCCCGGTCGCAGACGTCCGGGTCTTCAAGGAAAAGGATGGCGAGAACGCCGACTACGTGGTGGTCGCGGAGCCCGGCCGGGCGCACCAGGCCGTGGTGGAGGACTTCGTGGAAGCCGTCCGCGGCGGTGAGACTGTATGGGGAGCCCACGACGGGTCACTCGCCCTGACCCGTGCCCTGGTGCTCGACGCCTGCTACAAATCCGCCCTCGAACAGCGCGAAGTGAGGCTCTGACATGACCGACAAACTTAACATCCTGGTCTGGAACGAAGGCGTCCATGAGGCGAACAACCAGCCGGAAACCATGGCCGAGATGTACCCCAAGGGCATGCACGGCGCCATCGCGGATGGACTCAACGGTTTCTACCCGGACTCCGGCATCACCACCGCCACGCTGGCGGACCCGGACCACGGCCTGTCCGAGGAGACCCTCGCCGCCACGGACGTGCTCCTGTGGTGGGGGCACGTAGCCCACGGCGAGGTCAGCGACGAAGTGGTGGAGCGGGTCCAGCGCCACGTCCTGGGAGGCATGGGCCTGATCGTGCTGCACTCCGGGCACTTCGCCAAGATCTTCACGAAACTGCTCGGCACCACGTGCTCCCTGAAGTGGCGCAATGAGGGCGAGCGGGAACTCGTGTGGACCGTCCAGCCCTCGCACCCGATCACCGCCGGCGTGGAAAGCCCCATCGTGATCCCGAAGCAGGAGATGTACGGCGAGCTCTTCGACATTCCCGAGCCCGACGACCTCATCTTCATCAGCTCCTTCGAAGGCGGCGAGGTGTTCCGCTCGGGTGTGACGTTCACGCGCGGCAAGGGCCGGATCTTCTACTTCAGCCCGGGCGACCAGGAATACCCGGTGTACCACCAGCCACAGATCCAGCAGGTGATTGCCAACGGCGTGGGGTGGGTGGCGCAGCCCGGCAGGTTCCGCGAGGCACCGGGCGTCAGCAACGCCCCGCGGGACTGGTTCCTGCAGGCACCCTAAAAGAACCCCCGGTTCAGCGCGAACGGACACTTAAGCCCTGCGGGGCCCGCCGATTTTCCGCCGTTAGGGGCGCCGCATGATAGCAATGGGAGTGATGAAACCCTTTTCCCGCTCCCAGCACGCTGACGTCCGCGCCCTATGAGGGACAACATCGGAGCGAAGGTTCCCCGCAGCTGGATCCTGCTCGCGTGCATCGGATTCATTGCCCTCAACATGCGGGGCCCGTTCGTGGCGGTGGCACCGGTACTGGGCCCGATGCAGCAGGAGCTGGGTTTTTCACCCGTTGAGCTGGGCCTGCTGACCGGGATTCCGGTCCTGTGCTTCTCGCTCGCGGCGCCACTCGCCTCGCTGGCCGGGCGCCGGCTCGGCGCGGAACTGGCCATCACCCTCACACTGGCGGGCGTCCTCGCCGGCGTGGCGGTCCGCTCGGCCGGCGGCGGGGCCATGGTGATGGCCGGTACGGTCATCCTGGGCCTGGCCATCACCGTGGGCAACATCGCGGTGCCTCTGATCATCCGGCGGGATTTCTCGCCGCGGCGCCAAGGAGCCGCCATGGGCATCTATACGGCTGCCCTGAACGTCGGCTCGTTTACTACGTCCGTGGTCACGGCGCCGCTGGCCGAGCTGGCCGGCTGGCGGGCTGCCATTGCCGGCTCTGCGGCCTTCGCCATCGCGGCCGTCGGCTTCTGGGTTTTCGCCTCCGGACGCCGGGCCTTCGTCCCCGCGGCCGACGACCGCACCGGCGGCCCGCCTGCGGCCGGCCGCCCGGCGTCGCGATGGATCACGGTGGGTTTGACGGTCGGTTTCGCGGGCCAGGCCATCTCCTACTACGGCGTGACCGCCTGGCTGCCTACCCTGCTTTCCGATGAACTCGGCATGACGCCGGCAGCCGCTGGGGCAGGCTCCTCCCTGTTCCAGATCATGGCCATCGCGGGCAGCCTGGGTGTGCCGCTTGCGGCCCGGTTCATGAGTACGACGGCGGTTGCGGTCACCTTGGGTGCCACGTGGCTGACCGTTCCGCTGGGGCTGCTGTTCGTTCCCCAGCTGTGGTGGCTGTGGTCCTCGCTCGGGGGAGTGGCGCAGGGCGGCGGCATCACCCTCATCTTCATCGCCATCATCAAGCTCGCCCGGGACCAGGCGTCCGCGGGCAGAATGTCGGCGATCGTCCAGGGTGTGGGCTACGGCGTAGCGGCGCTGGCTCCGACCGTGGTGGGCTACGTCCACAGCGCCTCGGGCACCTGGTCCATGCCCCTCCTGGTGATCCTCGGGTCCGTGTTGGCGTTCGTCATTTCAACAACGTTGTCCGTACGGAAGGTGCCCCGCCAGCGCTAGCTGCGCTCCCGCCGTCGTACATTCCCTAAAACTCAAAGCGCGAACTGGCAGCTAACGCCCTCAAACGTGTGTTTTCGGGTCATTAGCTGCCAGTTCGCGCTTCAAGGTGGTTCCGCTGCCGGGCCGCCTCCCCGGATTTCGGGGGTGCTGTTGCGAAGGCGTGACGGCCCGGCGGGCGGAAGTCTGAGCCGGTTCAGACGGCGATGCCTAGGCGGCGACGAGCTCGTCCTCGATGGCCTCGGCTGTGGCGTCGATGCCCTCGCGGGCTTCGTGCAGGTACCGGGCGTAGGCGGGAACCGTGAGGAAGCTGGGGAACTTGTCGCTCAGCGTGACCTCCTCGAAGATGTCGCGGGCATCGGCAAAGCGGTCACCGTCGAAGCGCTCCAGCCGGGCGAACTCCTCGTCCAGCATCTCCTCCACCCATTCCCGGCTGATGATCTCGCCGTGGTCGGTGATGGCGCGGGAGTAGATCCACTGCCACAGCTGGGAGCGGGAGATCTCAGCGGTGGCGGCGTCCTCCATCAGGTTGTGGATGGCGACTGCGCCGTTGCCGCGCAGCCAGGACTCGATGTAGCGGATGCCCACTTCGATGTTGTTCCGGATGCCCTGTTCGGTGATGGTGCCTTGTGTCGCGGCCACGTTGATGAGGGCCCGGTCGTCCGGGGTGACATCCTCGCGGAGGCGGTCCAGCTGGTTGGGCTTATCGCCGAGGACGCCGTCGAACACCTCGCGGCACACGGGCACGAGGTCCGGGTGCGCCACCCAGGAGCCGTCGAAGCCGTCGGCTGCCTCGCGGGTCTTGTCGGCGCGGACCTTTTCGAAGGCATTGGCGTTGGCGGCCTCGTCCTTGCGGTTGGGAACGGCGGCGGCCATGCCCCCAATTGCCATGGCGCCGCGCTTGTGGCAGGCCCGGACCAGCTGCTCGGTGTAGGCCCGCATGAACGGGGCGGTCATGGTCACCTGGCCGCGGTCCGGCAGGACGAAGCGGGGTCCGCGGGTGCGGAAGTTCTTGATGAGGGAGAAAATGTAGTCCCAGCGGCCGGCGTTCAAGCCCGATGCGTGGTCCCGCAGCTCGAACAGGATCTCCTCCATCTCGAACGCGGCGGTGATGGTCTCGATCAGCACGGTGGAGCGGATGGTGCCCTGCGGGATGCCGAGCAGGTCCTGGGCCAGGATGAAGATGTCGTTCCAGAGCCGGGCCTCGAGGTGGTTTTCGATCTTCGGCAGGTAGAAGTACGGTCCCTTGCCCTGGGCCAGGAGGCGGCGGGCGTTGTGGAAGAAGTACAGGCCGAAGTCCACGATGCCGCCCGCGATCGGTTCTCCGTTGATCAGCATGTGCTTCTCGGGCAGGTGCCAGCCGCGGGGCCGGACCACGATGGTGGGCAGCTCCTCGGCGGCTTTGAGCTTGTATTCCTTGCCCTCGGGCGAGGTGAAGTCGATCCGGCGCTCCAGTGCGTCCGTGAGGTTCAGCTGGCCCTGGATGACATTGCGCCACGACGGCGTGGAGGAGTCTTCCATGTCCGCCAGCCACACCTTGGCGCCGGAGTTCAGCGCGTTGATGGTCATCTTCCGGTCCACCGGCCCGGTGATTTCCACCCGGCGGTCCTCCAGCCCGGGCGCCGGGGGAGCGACCCGCCAGTTCGGATCGTTCCGGACGGACTCGGTCTCCCGCAGGAACCGGGGGTCCTGGCCCCGGGCGATGTCCTCACGCCGGGCCCGCCGAGCCCGCAGCAGCCCTTCCCGCCGACCGGCAGTGGCCTTGTGCAGCTGCGCAACGAAGGCCAGCGCATCCGGAGTAAGCACCTCGCCCTGCCGGCAGATGGGCTGGGCGGTGAGTGTTATGCCATTGATCGTGAAGTTGTCGGTGAAGCTGTTCATTTCAAATCTCTCCTCAGAAGAAGCAAGTTCGACGGCGGTGGGGCAACTGGTGCTGGAGGCCGAAAAAGGCAATCCTCCGCGTGCTATTCCCCATGCCCGGCAAGGGCCTCGCAAAGCTCGGCCAAGCCGGGGCATAGGGCCCCTTTTACGCACGCTTCCGGATTGCCTTTCCCTGCCCGAGGCTTGGGCACCTGGGTGCCGGCCGCCGTCGTGCCTTCCGGTGAGTGATAACGACAGCTCACCTTTGGGCTGGAATGGGGTCTAGTGGAACTGGCCCTCTTCGGTCGATCCGACCAGGGCGAGGGTGGATGCGTTCGGGTTGAGCGCAGTGGAGATGTCGTCGAAGTAGCCGGTGCCGACTTCGCGCTGGTGCTTGGTTGCGGTGTAGCCGCGGGACTCGGAGGCGAATTCCTTTTCCTGCAGTTCGACGTAGGCGCTCATGCCTTCGCGGGCGTAGCCGTGGGCGAGGTCGAACATCGAGTAGTTCAGGGCGTGGAATCCGGCCAGGGTGATGAACTGGAACGTGAAGCCCATGGCGCCGAGTTCACGCTGGAACTTGGCGATGGTGGCGTCGTCCAGGTGCTTGCGCCAGTTGAACGAGGGCGAGCAGTTGTAGGAGAGCATCTGGTCCGGGAACTCGGCCTTGACGGATTCGGCGAACTTGCGGGCCAGCTCCAGGTCCGGGGTGCCGGTCTCCATCCAGATGAGGTCGGAGTACGGGGCGTAGGCCTTGGCGCGGGCGATGCACGGTTCGATCCCGTTGCGGACCTTGTAGAAGCCTTCCGGGGTGCGTTCGCCAGTGATGAACTCCTGATCCCGTTCGTCGACGTCGGAGGTGATCAGGGTGGCTGCCTCGGCGTCGGTGCGGGCGATGACGACGGACGGGGTGCCGGCGACGTCGGCGGCCAGGCGGGCCGCGTTCAGCGTGCGGACGTGCTGCTGGGTCGGGATGAGGACCTTGCCGCCGAGGTGGCCGCACTTCTTCTCCGAGGCGAGCTGGTCTTCCCAGTGAACGCCCGAGGCGCCGGCCTGGATCATGGACTTCATCAGCTCGTAGGCGTTGAGCGGTCCGCCGAAGCCGGCCTCGGCGTCGGCGACGATCGGCACCAGCCAGTCCTCGACGGTCTGGATGCCCTCGGAGAACTCGATCTGGTCGGCGCGGAGCAGGGCGTTGTTGATGCGGCGGACCACCGTGGGAACCGAATTCGCCGGGTACAGCGACTGGTCCGGGTAGGTGTGGCCGGAGTTGTTGGCATCGGCGGCGACCTGCCAGCCCGAAAGGTAGATGGCACGGAGGCCGGCCTTGACCTGCTGCACGGCCTGGTTGCCGGTCAGCGCGCCCAGTGCGTTGGTGTAGCCGCCGGTCTTGTGCTCTTCGGTGAGCTGCTTCCACAGCTTCTCGGAGCCGCGGCGGGCCAGCGTGTGTTCTTCGGAGACCCGGCCGCGGAGACGGACGACGTCGGCGGCTGAGTAGTCCCGAGTGACGCCTTCCCAGCGCGGGTTGGCAGCCCACTCGAGCTCCAGTGCGGCGGCCTGCTGCTCGGGCGTCTGCTGGTTGGGCTCAAATGCTGCAGTCATCGTTGATCTCCTTGTTAGCTCCCGGGCCATTCCGGGAAGTTTTTCCGGCCGGCCGTCCCTGCGCCTTTGCAGGTCCGGCCAGTTTCCGGAGGGGTTTTCCTTCGTGACACCTACTTTTCTGCACTTTCAAAGCGCTTTCTAGAGGAAAAAGCTGGAAAGAAATGCACTTCTTCACGTATTCTTCAGAAATGTCGCCTTCAAGCTGGAACCGGGAAGTTTCGCAGCCGCCGTCGTCGCCGCCGTCGGCCGAACTGGACGTCATTGCGCTGGGCCGCCGGGTTCGCCACCTGCGCAAACAGGCGGGCCTGACGCTCGATGACCTGAGTGCCGCCGTCGGGACCGCACCGAGCCAGCTCAGCCTCATTGAGAACGGCAAGCGGGAACCAAAACTCGGGCTGCTGCAGCACCTGGCCGGGGCGTTCGGCGTCGGAATTGACCAGCTGCTGGGAGCCGAGCCGCCCAGCCGCCGGGCAGGCCTGGAAATCGAGCTCGAACGGTACCAGCGCGGACCGCTGTACGAGTCCCTGAACCTGCCCAAAATCCGCATCAGCTCGCGGTTGCCGATGGATGTCCTGGAGGCCCAGGTGGGGCTGCTTCAGGAGCTCGAACGCAAGATGAACGAACAGGTGGCGACGCCCGAGGAAGCCCGCCGCGCAAACGGCGAGCTGCGGGCCATGATGCGTGAACGCGGCAACTACTTTCCCGAGTACGAAGCCGAGGCACAGAAGGTGCTCAAGGAGGTCGGTTACACGACCGGGCCGCTGAGCCAGCACGTCATCGCAGACATCGCAGAGCACCTCGGATTCACCCTCCACCACGTGGGTGACCTGCCGCATTCCACCCGTTCGGTGACCGATTTGAAGAACCGCAAAATTTACCTGACACAGAGTGAGCGGCAGGACCACGACCCCCGCTCTGTGCTGCTGCAGGCCCTGGGGCACTACGTCCTGGGACATGAGACGCCACGGAACTACGGTGATTTCCTGGCCCAGCGGGTGGCGACGAACTATTTCGCGGCGGCGCTCCTGCTGCCGGAGCAGGCCACCGTGGAATTTTTGCAAAAAGCCAAGTCGGCGAAGGAGATCGCGGTGGAGGACATCCGCGACGCCTTCGCCGTGTCGTACGAGACCGCCGCCCACCGTTTCACCAACCTGGCCACCAAGCACCTGGGCATCACCACGCATTTCCAGAAGACCCACCAGAGCGGGATCATTTACAAGGCCTACGAGAACGACGGCGTGAACTTCCCGCAGGACCACACCGGGGCTATCGAGGGGCAGCCGTCCTGCAAGGCCTGGACCTCCCGCGCCGTGTTCGACGTGCCGGACAAGTTCAGCGCCTACAGCCAGTACACGGACACGCCGTCGGGCACGTACTGGTGCACGGCGCGCACGGACCGGTCGGCCAGCGGGCAGTTCTCGCTGAGCATCGGGGTCCCGTACCAGCACGTGAAGTGGTTCCGCGGACGGGAAACGACGGCCCGGGCAACGTCCAACTGCCCCGACCCCAACTGCTGCAAACGGCCGCCGGCGGCGCTGACATCCGAGTGGGCGGGCAATGCCTGGCCGTCCGCCCGGGCCCACTCCCACCTGCTGGCTGCGATGCCCCCCGGTGCCTTCCCCGGCGTGGACGAGACCGAGGTGTACACGTTCCTGCAGGCCCACTCGGGCAGCTGACGGACGCTTCCTTACCCGTGGAGTGACCGGTATGCCCCGGCCGCTGCGGGGTGCAGCGGGATGCCGGCAGTGTTGATGAGGGTCTCGGTGCTGAGGAACTGCACACCAAGGCTGGACTCCGGTATCAGTTCTCCGGCGTAGTGCACCAGCAGGTCCACGGTCCGCTTCACCGTGTCGTGGTCCAGGTCCTCGCGGCAGAGCAGGAGGTTGGCGGCTCCCACCGTCCACACCGCGGGAACCCCGGGGTAGCTGCCCGCGGGAATGAGGACCCGGTCATAGTAGGCGCCGTATTGCTGACGCAGCCGTGGCAGCAGGGCTGACAGGTCCAGCAGCGCCAGCGGCACGTCCTGTTGAGCGGCGGCAATGGCGGCCGTGGGCACGCCGCCCGACCAGAACAGTGCATCCACCGACCCTGCCTTCAGCGCGGCAAGGCCGTCATTCAGCCCAAGGCTCATGACGACGACGGCCCCCGCCGAGGGTCCCGCACCTTCCGCAGATGTGTTCAGGCCGGCCGCTTCGATGAGCCGGGGAGTGGTCAGCGACGTTCCGGATCCGGGCTGCCCCACGGCGACCCGGCGGCCGGCGAGCTGCGAAAAGCTGCGGATCCCGCTGTCTTTCCGCACCACGCAGTGCACGTAGTTTTCGTAGACCTTCCCGAGCGCCGCCACCTTTACCGGCCTATCCGGCAGGCTGTTCCGCTGGGCGGTGGAATCGGCAAGAGCCACTGCAAAGGTGGCTCTGCCAGCCAGCACCTCAGCCAGGTTATCCAGGCTGCCGCCGGTGGGGAGCGCCTTGGCGTGGTCGGCCACCCCGTGCCGTTCCAGCGACGCTGCGAGGAGGGTGGAAAATTCCAGGTAGAACCCGCCCGACTCGCCGCCAGCGACGGTCAGCAGGCCGGGACGGTTCTTGCCGGTGCATGAACTCAGGGCAGGCGGCAGGAGCGCCAGAAATCCACTCGTGAGGCTGGCCTTTAGGACAGCCCGCCGCGGCAGAGTCGCCGGCAGCCCAGCAGCCTCAGGCATCGGGACAGTCCTTCCCGGGGGCTGGCGCGTGAGCAGGGGCACGGAATTCGATCCGGGCCGCCAGGCCCCGGGGTTCGGCTTCAGTCAACACCAGCCGGCCACCGTTGGCAGCAGCGAGCTTGCCCACAATGGTCATTCCCAGGCCGGTGCCGCGGACTGTGGAATGCCGCTGCGCCCGCCAGAACCTGGTGGTTGCGGCGGCGCGTTCTTCGGCGGAAAGCCCTGGGCCGTCGTCGGAAATCTCCACTGTCACGGTGTCCGGATGTACTCGGACCGCTGCCCTCACTGTTGCCGCGGGGGCGTACTTAATCGCGTTGTTGAGGAGTTCTGCAACCATTTGCCCCAGCTCCGCGGGGTGGCAGGCCACCAACACAGGGGGCTGGGGCGGTTCTGCCAGGACGAGCCGTGAACCGGCTCGCCGTGCGGCGGCCCCTGCCCGCTCCACTTCCCCCTGCAGGACGGGATAGGGGTCCACCGGCCCGGGAGGTTTTCCGGAGGGGGAACTGCTGAACGGCCGGGCTGAGTCTTCAGATACCCGGTGTTCGGCCGCAGCCAGTTTCAGCACGCCGTCCAGGATCTCCTCCACGCGTTCCAGTTCTGCCAGGGCGCTGGCCGCGGCGTCATGCTCCCGGGCCGTCTTCAGCTCAAGCTGGAGAACGTCCAGGCGCAGCCGCAGGGCCGCTATCGGGTTGCGCAGCTGGTGGGATGTGTCGGCTATCAGCTGGCGCTGCGATTCGATGCTGGCACTCATGGTCTGCGCCATTGCAGTGAACGACCTGCTCAGTTCCCGCAGCTCCGGCGGCCCCTCCTCCGGCAGCCGTCCGGCCCGCCCAGTTTCCTCAAGCTCGGTGACGGCTGCGTTCAGCCGGTGCACGGGGCGCAGCACCCATCCCGTTAGGCGGGCGGCAGCAAGCAGCAGTACGGCCGCGAGGACAGCCGCGGCAGCAGCCACCACCACCCACCGTTCCAGCAGCTTCTGCCGCGCCGTATGGAGGTCCACGTCCAGGACCACGGCGCCCAGAACCTGGCTGGCACTGCCGAAGGAGCGGGAAATGACTTCTGAGCCGGAGCTGAAGGGCTGCAGCGTGGCGAGGGATGTGTCATTGAGGTTGAGCTGCGCCCGGGTCAGCGCCTCCTGTACATCAGCCCGGTCTTCACTGAGTCCGCCCGAGCGCGCGGTGCCCTGCTGGAGCCGGACCACAATGCCTTCTCCGTACAGTGCGGAGTAAGTGTCCATCTCTCGCTGCAGCCGCGACGTGTCACCGTCCCCGGCCGCGTCATAGGCCACCTGCGCCAGCCGGTTCAGTGAGGCCACCCGGTTTATCTGGAGTTCCTGGGTGAGTTCCCTGGCAGCGGAGGTCAGTATGGTGCCGGACACCAGGAATACCAGCAGCAGACAGAGCACGCTGAGGATGCCGAGAACACGGAGCCTCACTCCGGATCCGCTTCGATCCGGTAGCCCACGCCGCGGACATTGATGATTAAGCCGGGTTTTTGCAGTTTCGCCCGCAGCCCCGTCAGGTGCACGTCAAGTGACCGTGAGGAAGCCAGAAAAGCATCGCCCCACAGGGCGTCAAGGATCTGCTCTCGGGTGACCACGGACCCTGCATGGCGGGCCAGAAGGGCCAGGAGCTCGAACTCGGTGGCGGTCAGCGGCACCGTTTCCCCCGCCCTGCTGGCTGCCCGCCGGTCCAGGTCGATTTCCAGGTCGTCCACCACGACGGTGTGCGGCGTGCTCCCGCTGCTGCGCCGGGCACGCCTGGTGACAGCTTCGATCCGCGCCAGCAGTTCCACGAGCTTGACCGGCTTGACCAGATAGTCATCAGCACCGGAGCGCAGCCCGAGCACCACGCTGCGCTCGTCGTCGCGCGCAGTGAGGATCAGGATGGGGCAGCCGGTGACCTGACGAAGTTTTCGCAGCACATCCAGCCCGTCCATGTCGGGCAACCCCAGGTCCAGGAGGATCACCTCGAACCTGCGGTGGGTCAGGAGCGCATCAGCTCCGCGGGACACTCGCGTGGTCTTATGTCCGGCGGTTGCGACGGCTGCGGTCAGGGCTCCGGCCATGGCGTCGTCGTCCTCGACGATGAGCACTTCCATGGGCATGTCCTTGTACGTTGATGCAAAGCCTGGCTGCTGAATCCGAGCGATCAGTCCCGCGGCAAGACCCGGCCGGTGCGCCCGGCCGCATAGTCCCTTCTGGAGATTACCGCTTTGCCGGCTTTTTCGCCCGCCGCAGGAGCAGACCCGCGTGCGGCAACCGCAAACCAGCCCCGAAACTTAAGGAAGTGTTAGGAAATCCCGTTTCGCGTTGGTAGTGCGCTGGATCACCCCTAGTTTGGATAGGGTCCTCCGCGCTTCCGGGAGGCCGTTCTTGCTAAGGAAGGTTCATTGATGAGCACCCAGCACGCCGCGCCGCTGAATGAGGCAGCACAAACCCGTCGAGCCGTCGGCAACATCCTCAAAGGCTCCGCCGGAAACCTCGTGGAGTGGTACGACCTCTACGTCTACACCGTCTTCGCCGCTTACTTCCAGGCCCACTTCTTCAACTCCAAGGATGAACTCCAAGCTGGCCTGGAAGCGATGGCGGTGTTCTCGACGTCGTTCCTGATGCGTCCCATCGGCGCTTGGTTCTTCGGCCGGTACGCCGACCGCAACGGCCGGAAAGCGGCCCTGACCCTCAGCGTGACGCTGATGTCCGCCGGATCCTTCGCCATCGCCGTGCTGCCCACCCAGGACGTCATCGGCATCTGGGCCATGGTCCTGCTGGTTCTGATCCGGGTTCTTCAGGGATTCTCGGTGGGCGGCGAATACGGTACCAGCGCCACCTACATGTCGGAGGCGGCCACCTCCAAGCGCCGTGGCTTCTTCTCCAGCTTCCAGTACGTGACACTGGTGGGCGGCCAGATGCTGGCACTCCTGGTCCTCGTGATCCTGCAGAACGTCCTGGGCAAAGACATGCTCAACGAGTGGGGCTGGCGTATTCCGTTCGCCATCGGCGGCGTGGCTGCACTCGTCGTCCTCTGGCTCCGCCGGTCCATGGAGGAGACAGTTTCCGAGGAGCAGGTCCAGGCAGCCAAGGCTCCCGCCGCAGCCGGCGAAGCCCAGCCGGGCACCCTGCGGCTGCTGTTCACCCAGCACTGGAAGCCTCTGCTGGTCTGCATCGGCATCACTCTAGGCGGCACGGTTGCGTTCTACACCTACACCAACTTCATCCTGAAGTTCATGAACGATACATCCGGCATCGCCAAGACGGACACGTCCGTGATCAACTTCTGGGCGCTGTTCATCTTCATGCTGCTCCAGCCCGTCTACGGCATCATTTCCGACAAAGTGGGCCGCAAGCCGCTGCTCCTCTGGTTCGGCATCACCGGTGTGCTCTTCACCTGGCCGCTGCTCTCCTCCCTGGCCGGTACCAAGGATCCCTTTACCGCCTTCCTGCTGATGATGGGCGGCCTGCTGATCGTGGGCGGTTACACGTCCATCAACGCGCTCGTGAAGGCCGAGCTGTTCCCGGCCTCCATCCGCGCGCTCGGCGTCGGTCTGGGCTACGCCGTGGCCAACTCGCTGTTCGGCGGCACCGTCCCGCTGATCGGCGCCGCACTGCAGAAGTCCGGCCAAGTGGACCTCTTCTTCACCTACGTCACCGTGGCCATCGCCATCTCGCTGGCGGTTTACGTCTTCTGCCTGCGGAACAAGAAGTCCACCCACTTGGACCACGAACAGGGTCACGCCTGGTCGCCGGACCGCAAGGACGACGATAAGGACCTGGTGGACGCCTAGCGTCCAGGCGCCAAGCTCCCAGGAGAGTACGACGGCGGGTGGCCGGCAACGCGGTTCCGTACGGGGCCGGGCCGGGCCCCGCCGTCGTCGTCTGTCCGGCCCGCGTTCAGGCTGCCCGACTATATTGGGCCCTGTCAGTTGATCAACCTGTCAGCTGTCCCAGACGTTCGCGGGAGTGTGCACTCATGGCCAAGGAACTCGCAGTCCAGCTCATTGAACAACTCCACGCTGCCGGTGTGCAGCGGATCTACGGGATTGTGGGGGACAGCCTGAATCCCATCGTCGACGCCGTCCGACAGACCGGCGGCTCACAGCAGGGCGGCATTGACTGGATCCATGTCAGGCATGAAGAGGCGGCAGCTTTCGCCGCCGCTGCCGAAGCCCAGCTGACAGGGAAGCTTGCCGTATGTGCCGGCTCCTGCGGCCCCGGCAACCTGCACCTGATCAACGGCCTGTACGACGCGAACCGTTCCGGCGCACCAGTACTGGCCATCGCCTCTCACATCCCGAGCAAGCAGATCGGCAGCGGCTTCTTCCAGGAAACCCATCCGGACCGGATCTTCAACGAATGCTCCGTCTACTCGGAGCTCATCAGCACGGCGGAACAGGCGCCGCGGGTGATGCACAGCGCGATCCAGCACGCCGTTGCGTTGGGCGGCGTCGCCGTCGTCACCCTTCCCGGCGATATCGCCGGGCTGGAGGCTACCGGGGAAACCCCGCTGCCCGCAAAGTTCCGGCCCGCCACGCTGACACCGGCACCGGAAAGTGTCCAGGAACTCGCCGAGGCCATCAACGCCGCGGGCAAGGTCGCCATCTTCGCCGGCGCAGGCACGAAGGGAGCCCATGACGAGGTCGTTGCGCTCGCGGAACTGATTGGCGCCCCGGTCGGCCACACGCTGCGGGGCAAGGACTTCCTGCAGTACGACAATCCCTACGACATCGGCATGACCGGGCTGCTGGGTTACGGTGCCGCGGCCGAGGGGATCGAGGACGCGGACCTGCTGATCCTGCTGGGCACGGACTTTCCGTATGACCAGTTCCTCCCCGGCACCCGGACCGCCCAAGTGGACCGCGCCGCCCACCGGCTGGGCCGGCGAACCGACGTCGACATCGCCGTCCACGGCGACGTGCTGCCCACGCTCACGGCCCTGATCCCCCTGCTGGAACGCAAAAAGAACCGCCGCTTCCTCAACCAGATGCTCAAGAAGCATGACCGGCTCATGAACAAGGCCGTGGGCGCCTACACCCGCAAAGTGGAAAAGAAGCAGCCGATCCACCCGGAATACGCGGCCTCGCTGCTGGACCAGGTGGCGGCCGAGGACGCCATCTTCACGGCGGACACCGGCATGTGCAACGTCTGGATCGCCCGCTATATCAACCCGCTGGGCACCCGCCGGCTGATCGGCTCCTACCTGCACGGCTCCATGGCCAATGCACTGCCGCACGCGGTTGGGGCGCAGCTGGCGTACCCCGGACGCCAGGTCATTTCGGTCTCGGGCGACGGCGGCCTGTCCATGCTCCTCGGCGAGCTCATCACTGTGGCCGCGCACCGGTTGCCGGTCAACGTGGTGCTCTTCAACAACTCCACCCTGGGCATGGTCAAACTGGAGATGCTGGTGGACGGCCTGCCGGACTTCGGCGTGGACGTGCCCGACGCCGACTATGCCGCCGTGGCCCGTGCCCTCGGCTTCCATGCCGTCCGGGTCACGGATCCCGCCCGGATCGAGGACGCGTACCGTGAGGCCTTCGCCCATCCGGGGCCGTCGCTGGTGGAGCTCATCACGGATCCGAAGGCATTGTCGATTCCGCCGAAAATCACCGGCTCCCAGGTCCTTGGGTTCGCCACCGCTATGTCGAAGGTGGTCCTGAACCGTGGCGCCGGTGAGGCCGTGAGCATGGCGCGCAGCAACCTGCGGAATATCCCGCGGCGGTAGTGTGCGGGGCGGTAGTGTGCGGGGCGTTAGGTGCGCCGGGCGGCAGGTTCCAGCGGACGACGGCGGGCCGGCCCGCCGTCGTCCGCTCCCCGCCGCCGTAACCAGATCAACGGCAGGGTGACCGGCGCGCCACCCCGGCCTGAGCACACCATCGACTTCAACCGGCCATTCCATTACCAGATCGTGCACGTTGAAACCGGGTTGCCACTTTTCATGTGAACCGTGGCCGACCCCCGCCCCTGACCAAAACCCTTCCTCAGGTCCTGCAGCGAAACCCGGAACCCTCCCTCATGAGCTGAGGATGGGTTTCCGGTTTTGCTGCGAAAGGTGAGGAAGGGTCCCGGCCAAGGCCTAGCGCGGGCCGCCCTGCCAGAGGGCGTCGAACGGGGCGCCGGAGGCCACACGGTTGCGGATGCCTGCGGTCACGAAGTCCTTCGCCGTCCGGGCCGCCTCCAGCGGTGAAGCGCCCTTGGCCAGCTCCGCCGTAACAGCCGCGGCGAGCGAGCAGCCGGCTCCGGAGACTGCCACCTCGCCCACCTTCGGCGCCGTCAGGACCTCGAGGGTTTCGCCATCGTAGAAAACGTCGACGGCGTCGGGACCGGACAGCCGCACGCCGCCCTTGGCCAGCACCGCGGCGCCGCTCAGCTCGTGGATGCGGACTGCGGCGGCCTTGAGGGACTCGACGTCGGTAATCTCCAGGCCGGACAGCGACTCGGCCTCGAAGTGGTTGGGCGTGACGAACGTGGCCAGCGGCAGGATCTCTGCCTTGAGTGCCTGGTCCGTGTCGAGGGCATGGCCGGGCTCCTGGCCCTTGCAGATCAGCACCGGGTCCAGGACAACGTTGCTGAACGAACCCGAAGCCAGTGCGGCGGCCACTGTCGAAATGGTGGCCGGGCTGCCCAGCATGCCGATCTTCACGGTATCCAGCACGGAAGGCGCGCCAGAAGCGGCACCGTAGGCCGCCGTCGTCACCTCCAACTGGTGCGCGATGACTTCCTGGTCCACGGGCACGAAGCGGTGGTTCCAGTCATTCTTCGGGTCGAACGAGACGATGCACGTGAGGTTGGCGATGCCAAAAACGCCGAGTTCCTGGAACGTCTTCAGGTCGGCCTGGGCTCCGGCGCCGCCGGTCGCCTCCGAGCCCGCGATGGTCAGGACGATGGCGGGAGCGGCGGTGGTGCCGGAAACGGCGTCGGGCGCGGTATCGGACGCCAAAGCGGTGGAGTCAAACGCGGTAGAAGTCATGCCCCCATCCTGCCACCGGCCGCGCGCCGCCGGCATTGTGCTCATGAACAGTTTGACCACGACGGCGGGTGGCCGGGCCCGCGGTGACCCTTGGGTCCCCCGGAACGGCAGCCCGCCGTCGTCGTCCCCGGGATTTGGCCGTACGTGTGTCACCCTTCCCGGTGCCGGCCATGGTGGGAGAATGAAGGGCGGTTTCGGCGGCCAGCCGGCGGGACCTGTCCAGTGCTAATACAGCCGGCTTCCATCTCTCTTCGCAGGGACGCAGGCAGCCGAGCGAACCACTACGAATGGAACACCCCATGACCACCGCCCAGTCCTCCATGCCGAAAGCAGCGCCGAAATTCGCCTCGGTAGGTTCCCCCTACTTCGGCATCATGCTTGCGGTCATGGCCGTGGTGCTGATCCTGTCCAACATCGGGGCCTCCAAGGGCGTGGCGCTGGGTCCAATCGTCACGGACGGCGGCTTCTTCCTGTTCCCGCTGGCGTACATCCTGGGTGACGTTATCAGCGAGGTCTACGGCTTCAAGGTGGCCCGGAAAGCCATCGTCACCACGTTTGCCCTGTCGGTCTTCGCCGCGCTTTGCTACTGGGTGATCATCGCCCTTCCTGGCTTCGACGACGACTTCGGCACCGCCAAACAGGCCGCCCTCGAAGGCGCAATCGGCCCCGTTCCGCAGATCGTGCTCGCCTCGCTGCTTGCATTCTTCGCCGGACAGACCATCAATTCCTGGATCCTGGTCCGGATGAAGGCCCGGGCAGGGGAGAAGTCGCTGTGGGCCCGCATCATGAGCTCGTCGGTGGCCGGGGAATTCGTGGACACGCTGATTTTCTGCAGCATCGCGGCCTCGGTGATCGGCATCAGCGATTTTGGCACGTTTGCGAACTACGTGCTGGTCGGCTTCCTCTACAAGACCCTCGTGGAGTTCCTCTTCGTTCCCGTGACCACCCTGGCCATCGGCTGGGTCAAGAAGCGCGAACCCAGCTACGGGGCGTAGGCTCTGCGCCGGCCCGGCATCCTCGAAGCCGCCGGAACCGTGCGAGTTCGCCGGAAGGTTGCGGCGAGTTCGACGGTTTCCGGCGAACTCGCTGCCCGCGAACCCGGGCTCAGAACTTGCGGGGGCGGCTAGCCAGGGCGCGGAGCACACGGTTCTTGAACTGTGCCTCGTTGAACAGGTCCTTCCACTCGACCCGTACGAAGAGCCATCCTTCCTCCGTCAGGGCCTTTTCGCGGAGACGTTCCTGGAAGAACACCTCGTTGGTGGGTTGGAAGTCGAAGTATTTAGCCTTGCCATCAAACTCGAGGGCCACCTTCTCCTCCTTCCAAGCGAAGTCCAGACGGTGCCTCCCGACTCGGCTCAGCACCTCAACCTGCGGCGTAGGCGGCCTGATCTTCAGGCGGAGGATCAGCTCCCGTGTCAGCGTCTCGCCGGGGGATTCCGAACGGGGGTCCGCTGTGGCCAGTGCTCGGCGGAAGGTACGGACGCCCCGCTGCCCGTCCAATGAATCTGCCATGTCCTGCAGTAGGAAGCGGTGGGCACCGAGGCGCAGCGAGTGGTCCATCACGATCAGCGCCTGCCTGTAGTTGAGCATCATGGCGCAATCTGCTGCCGTCCTTTCCAGCGAGGTAACCCGCAGGCCGCCCACCACGGTCACCTCGTGGTCGGAGAACGGGCGAGTATGGCACCTCACATCCTTGCCATGGCGCTCACTGGACGGCTGCACCCGCTGCAGAATGTGGATTGCGTCGTCCACGTTCCAGAGAAAGAGGCGGTGCAGGCGGGCGGCGGAAGTGTGGCTGTAGACGAAGGCGCCGGTCGACGTCGTGCGGGTTCCATGCGCATGCGCGTAAATCAGCTGGCGGCTCCGGACGCGGGCGGACTGGGCATCCCACACGCTTGCACGGAGATAGCAGCCGTAGCGCAGCCGCACAAGGGACCCCGAATCCAGCAAGGACTTGATCGACCGGGAGCCAAAGCCGAGACTGATGAGCTGGTCAGTGCGCCAGAGGTTTCCGGTGGGCGGGAGCACGGGAGCGTTGTTCTTTGGCATGCAACCAGCTTCCGGTGCCGCCGACGATCCGGCGAGGCGCCGCCGTCGCTATGTGGACAACGAGAGATCGCCGGAAAGGTGCGGGATCGCCGTAACCTTCCGGCGATCTGGCTCGTTTCCGGCGAGTTCGACGGCGGCGGCGCGTGGGCGGGTTGGAAACGGCGCGGCGAGGGCGGCGCGGGCCTAGGAGTAGTACCGGCCCAGGGTCTCGGCTTTGAACTCGAAGAAGTCGCCGGAGTCGATCGCCAGCCGGGCGTCGTCCACCATCTTCACCACGAAGCGCTCGTTGTGGATGGAGATGAGCGTGGCGGAGAGCATTTCCTTGGCCTTGAACAGGTGGTGGATGTAGGCCCTCGAATAGTTCAGGCACGCGTAGCAGTCGCAGCCGTCCTGCAGCGGACCGAAGTCGCGCT
This sequence comes from Arthrobacter sp. BGA-UO-ETr-C19, assembly GCF_059568005.1. Lineage (NCBI taxonomy): Bacteria > Bacillati > Actinomycetota > Actinomycetes > Micrococcales > Micrococcaceae > Arthrobacter > Arthrobacter sp. BGA-UO-ETr-C19. The sequence goes on along the minus strand of NZ_JCAQPC010000008.1, from coordinate 135,229 downwards.
TGTACTTGGCACCGGAGAGGTTGAAGCGGCCGTCGGGCGTGTAGAACGCCGAGTTGCGGGCCACTCGGGTGGGGGAAACGCAGTCGAAGGTGTCGGCGCCGTTCTCGATGGCCGTGAAGATGTCGTCCGGTTCGGAAATGCCCAGCAGGTGCCGCGGCTTGTTCTCGGGCAGCTCCTCGTTGCACCAGCGCACGATGGTGCCCAGGTTCTCCTTCTCGAGCGCCCCGCCGATCCCGTAGCCGTCGAAGGCCATGGCGCCGAGGTCGCGGCAGGCCTTGCGGCGCAGGTCCTCGTACTGGGCGCCCTGGATCACGCCGAACAGGGCCTGGTACGGCTTGCCCGCGCGCCCGGCCGTGAGCCGGAAGTGTTCCTCAAGGCAGCGGACCGCCCACAGCCGCGTTCGCTCCAGCGACTCCTCCTGGTATCCCCGGGAGTTCTGCAGCGTGGTGAGTTCGTCGAACGCGAACATGATGTCCGCGCCGATCTGGTGCTGGACCTGCATGGAGATCTCGGGGGAGAAACGGTGGCGGTCCCCGTTGAGGTGGCTCTTGAACCACACACCGTCGTCGTCCACGTGGGCCAGGCGCTCCTTGCCGGCGGCCACGGCGTCATCCGGCAGGGGCTGGTCTGGGGATGGCGCAGTCTTCATGTCGATGACCTTCTTGAACCCCGAGCCCAGGCTCATCACCTGGAAGCCGCCGGAATCGGTGAAGGTGGGGCCTCGCCAGTTCATGAACGCGCCGAGGCCGCCGGCTTCGTCCAGGATCTCGGGACCGGGCTGCAGGTACAGGTGGTACGCGTTGGCCAGCAGGGCCTGGGCGCCGAGTTCGGCCATGGACTCCGGAAGGACGGACTTCACCGTGGCCTTGGTGCCGACGGCGATGAATGCGGGCGTCTGGATCTCGCCGTGCGGCGTGGTGATGGTGCCGGTCCGGCCCAGGAACCCGCCTCCGTTGGCGGTCAGCTGCCCGGGGGCAGGGCTGCACGTTTCAGTGAGGCGCTTGCCCACCCGGAAGGAGAACTCCGACTGGCGGGCGGCCGGCACCGGTACAGAAGGGGAAGCTGGTTCAGGATTGGCTGGCACGGTTCAAGTGTGCCAGCTACCAGCGGTGAACCCTCACTGGATGGGTTCTGATGTGGGGTAGTTCTCAGAGCGCCAGTCGTCCCAGAGGGAGCGGATCGTTTCCATGCTGTGGGCGCCGAGATCGTACAGCGAGAGGACCACCATCGAGCCGCCGTCGGGCCTTTTGTCGGGGATCACGGGCTGGTCAGCCACAATCAGCAGGCCCTCTCCGTGCTCCGCGTAGCTGTGTACGGTGAGCCCCACCTGGTGGTTGGTCTTGTGCCAGACCCTGCCCGAGACCTCCTCGCCGGTGCCCAAGGTCAGCGAATACTCCTCGCCGGCGGCAGGGATGTCCTTGAGCCCGAGTTTCTCGATGGCGGAGCCGTCCGCGCCGGGGACGGAGAAGTAGCAGGTGCGGCGCTTGCCGTGGGGATGGCGCTCCAGCGCGAACCGCAGCTGCTGCAGGAAGATCAGCCACCCCTGGGTGATGTCCTCATCCCAGGCAGCCCATTCGGAGTTGTGGTCCACACCGGCGCGGGTGACACTGACCTCAGTTCCCGTGGGCACGGGCTTCAGCGTGAAGACGTCGCCATTGTTGACCGTCAGCGTGGTGTGGTCCGGTCCTTCAACCACGGATTTGCTGAAGTAGATCTCATTGATTTCGCCTGCCAGCTCGTCGGCTTCCCAGCCATGCCATTGCGCGACCTTCGAGGGTTCACGCAGCATCGTCCAAACCTGTGGCGCGTCCGAATTGATCACAACGCTGAGATTGTTCGTCATGGCCTGAATCTACAACTTGGGCGCAACCCGGGCTAGAGGAATTTCCGGTGGAGAACGCGGCAGCCGTACCGCATGGCCGCCTAGCCCCGCACAGACTCCAGTTCGTTGGCAATGCGCCGCTCCAGCTCCGGCGCGCTGATGGTCTGCGATCCGCCGTGGGCGCGCAGGAACAGCAGCGATTCCAGCCGCAGCAGCCGCCACTCGCGCTCGGCCTCGTGGTTGGAGTTGTCGATGGAACGGAAAATCTCTTTGTCGTACAGGTTCGGCTCGTTCAGTGAGCGCTGCCGGACCCGGGCCTGCATCCGCGCCTTGAATGGGTCTGTCTCCTGGTTCTCCGGCGCCCGAAGCAGCTTCTCATACACGGCGGCGCGGTCCTTGTGCCCCGTCTGCCGGCACACGTAGCTGGACAGCGCGAGCGAGGCCTCCACCGACGCCCAGCGACCCGGGTTGCCGTCGAAGGGCAGCACGTTCAGCAGATCGGCCACCGTCAGCGACGCCTCGGCGTCCTTGAGCATGACGAACAGCTCATGCGCGAGGTCGCTGAGGTCCTTCAGGCAGCTGCCGGACTTGGTGTTGATGCCTTTGACCAGCTTGTCGGCCAGCAGTTGCACCCCGACGGAGTCCGGATGGGCCTCCGCCACGGCTTCCACCACGGATTCGGGCGTCCCGGAGGGCTCCGGGATCAGGGCCAGGTCGTCCGCGCTGGGGCCGACCACCGCCGGGGTGGTGGACGGCAGGGGAGGAACGACGACGGCGGCAGGCGCCGTCCGCGCAGGCTCCCCAGCTGTTTCGTTCCCCACTACGGAAAGGGGAGTGCCGGCGTCGGACGCCTGGGCGTCCGCCCTTTCCGCGTCAGCGTCCGTCCCTTGCGCGTCACCGTCCGCCGTTCCGGCACCGTCTGCGATGGCAGCGTCTTCGACGACGGCAGTGTTTCCAGCGGCATTGTCCGCGGTTTCCGGGGAGGGGGAGTCGTCAACCGCGGGTTCTGGGATCCGGACGGACGAGCCGGCAGCGATGCGCAGCGTGCCGCCGCCGGTGAGGGTCGCAAGGATGATGGCAGGGCTGCCGAAATCATCCGTTTCGACTTCCACCGAGTGGATTTCCGCGGACCGCTCGCCGTCCGGCAGGAGAAGGTGGTCGCCCGCCCGCAGAGAGCCCGCCTGCTGTTCACGGTAGGTCTTGGCAGCTGCAGGGTGGTTCATCGGGAGTCCTTAAGTTCTCTTGCGGTCCGCCCAACAGTCTACAAAGGAGAGGGTGCGAAGTCGGGGAGGCACGGGCGCCCGGGCGTCAACTGCCGACGCCGGCGTAGGCCAGGGCCTGCCGCACCAGGGCGCCGCGGCCGCCGCTGAACTCCAGCTGCACGCCGTCGCTGAGCACTTCCTGGGGCGTCATCCAGGTCAGCTCGAGCGCGTCCTGGCGGGGTTCGCATTCGCCGGTCACGGGGATGATGTAGGCCAGTGATACGGCGTGCTGGCGGTCATCGGTGAACCCTGTGTGGGAGGGGGCTGGGAAATATTCGGCCACGGTGAACGGCACCGGGCTGATGGGGAGCTGGGGGAATGCCAGCGGGCCGAGGTCCTTTTCCATGTGGCGCAGCAGGGCAGCGCGGATGGTCTCACGGTAGAGCACCCGGCCGGAGACGAGGGACCGGACCATGGTGCCGTCCTCGTCCGCCTGCAGGAGCGTGCCCACCTCGTTCACAAACCCAAGTGGATCCAGCCGGACCGGCACCGCCTCCACGTAGACCATCGGGAGCCTGCCTCTGGCTTCGAAGAGATCCTCGTCCGAGAGCCAGCCGGGGTTGGGGTCAGGGGTGCGCACGTTCATGAATCATTTTTACCCCATCGCCACCGGTCCGGCCGCCGAGGCGTGAGATCCCGACGCTTGGCGGCGGGCAAAGCGACGAGATCCCGCCAGTCGATTTGCCGCTCTGCGCCGCGTGGACGCTACGAAGGGCGCCGGGCGGAGATCCAGAGCGGAGCCCGCTGTGCCGCCGCGCCGTCACTGTCCGGGTGCGGCACATGGAGGGTGCGCCCGAACGCCTCCTCGGTCAGCGTCACGTCGTGTCCCGCGACTGTGAGGCGGTCCCGCAGGGCGTCAAGGTCCCCGGCGTACTCGAACCCCAGTCCCGCGTGCGCCGCGCCGGTGCCCGGCCGTGCCATCAGCACACCGCCGTTCTTGGCCGTGAAATCGGCTGTTTCGTCGTCGTCCGGGACGGGGCGGAATCGCGCGCCGATGTCCCGCAGCGCCTGGGCGGCGGCTGTCACGTCCTCGCTGAACCAGACTTCCACCACGGCCAGCGCTGGATCCGCATCCGCACAGACGGCCCCGTGGGCGCCCTTGTCGGCGAAGAAGCTAAAACCGTCCGCGCCCGTGATCCGGCAGGAGTCGCCGTGGTCCGCGCGGACAAGCTCAGCGGAGGAGGTCTCCGATTCCGCGCCGGACTGGTTGGTGCGCCGGGCAAACTCCTCAAGGTCGCCGACCTCCACGCCGAAGTGCGTGACGCCGTCCTCGGCAGCGCCCGGTTCGGCCTGGTGCAGCGCCAGCCGGCCCGCTCCGGCGTCGTACTCCCGCCAGGAGCCCTCGTCGGTGGTCTTTATCATCCCCAGGTCGGTGAGGAGCCGCTCCCAGGGCTCAACCCGGGACGTGAAGTGGATGGGGCGGACACGAAGCATGCTCTCTCCTCGAACTCGAAACACCTGGATTCCGCAAACGGCGCCGACATGGCCATGATGCCACGTCTTGAACCGCGCGGCACCGGGTTGAATCACGCACCGCTGGGGGCAGAATAGGCGCATGGCCGTTGAACTCGAGGAACTGCTGGTGCCCGACGCCGCCGCGTGGCGGGCATGGCTGGAATCCCACCACAGCGACAGCCCCGGCGTGTGGCTGGTCCTGCACAAGAAGGGCGGCAACGTCACTGAACTCGATTACGACGCTGCCCTGGACGAGGCGCTCTGCTTCGGCTGGATCGACGGCCAGGTCAAGAAGCGCGACGGTGACAGCTACCTCCAGCGCATGACCCGCCGGGGGGCCAGGAGCGCCTGGTCGGAACGGAACGTGGGCCATGTGGCCCGGCTTGAGACGGAAGGGAAGATGACAGTCCAGGGCCGTGCCGCCGTCGACGCTGCCAAGGCAGACGGCCGCTGGGAGGCCGCCTATTCAGGACCGGCGACGGCGGAGGTTCCGGCGGATCTGGCCGCCGCCATCGCCGCTGTGCCCGAGGCGCAGGCCATGTTCGATGTGCTGACCTCGGTGAATCGCTACGCGCTGATCTACCGCACCAATTCGGTCAAGCAGGCCTCCACCCGGGAGCGGAAGATCGCCGGATTTGTCGAGATGCTGGCCCGCGGCGAGACGCCATATCCGCAGAAGAAGCGCCCGGTGCAGAATTCGGGTGGGTGACCGGCCGAAACCAGGTGTGCGTGGCCCAGGGCATCCTGCTGCGGGGCATCGAAAAGGCCGTCCGCGCTAAAATTGGGAGCAACTCCCAACACGAACGGCGAACATGCAGCGGTACTCCCTACGCACGCTCGGCCCCCGCGGCCGGTGGATTGCGGTGGCGGTGGCCCTGGCTCTGGTGCTCGCCGCGGCCGCGGTGATCGGCCTGGCAGGGCGTTCGGGCGACGGTGGAACGCAGGGCGGTGCCGGCCCCCAGAGCGGTGCCGGACCCCAGAGCGGTGGCACCCAAGGCAGCGGCACCCAGAGTGCAGCTCCGGCGCCCCCGAAGTCGTTCAGCCGGCCGGAGGGCGCCTCGCAGTTCAGGCCGTCCTATCACCTCACTCCGGCCAAGGAGTGGATGAACGATCCGCAGCGGCCGTTCCTGCTGGACGGGGTGTGGCACTATTACTACCTCTACAACGCGGACCACCCCGAGGGGAACGGCACCGAATGGTTCCACGTCACCAGCACCGATCTGGTGCACTGGAAGGACGAAGGCGTTGCCATCGAGAAGTTCAAGAACGGCCTCGGGGACATCGAGACCGGCAGCGCCGTGGTGGACCAGGACAACACCGCCGGCTTCGGCAAGGGCGCCGTCGTCGCCGTCATGACCCAGCAGGACAAGGGCGTGCAGCGGCAGTCACTGTTCTACTCCACGGACAAGGGCTACACGTTCAAGGCCGCCAACGGGAATCCGGTCATGGACAACCCCGGCGCGCAGCACTGGCGTGATCCGAAGATCATCCGCGACGAGGCCCGGGGACAGTGGGTCATGGCTTTGGCCGAGGGCGAAAAGATCGGCCTGTACACCTCAAAGGACCTCAAGGGCTGGCGCTACGTGTCGGGCTTCGAGCGGAAAGGCCTGGGGATCCTCGAGTGCCCCGACCTCTTCCAGCTGGATGCCGATGGCGACCCCGCCAAGCGCACCTGGGTCCTGGCTGCCAGCGCGAACGGCACCGCGGAAGGCCGCACCACCGGGGTGGCCTACTGGACCGGGACCTTTGACGGGACCACGTTCACCCCGGCGGATGACAAACACCAGTGGCTCGACGCCGGCGCCGACTTCTATGCCGCCGTCACGTGGGACGATCCCCGGCTGCCGGAAAACGAACGGATGGCGTCCCGGCACGCGATCGGCTGGATGAACAACTGGACGTATGCCCGGCAGTTGCCCACGACCGACTGGCAGGGCGGTGCCGACTCCATCGTCCGGGACATCCGGCTGAAAACCGTGCACGGCCGGCCCACGCTCGTCTCCACCCCCACTCCCGCCTTGTCCGCGCTGGACGGAGAAGCCAAGACTGCAGACGGCAGGGCGCTGACACCGGAGGGCGCCGGCGGGCTTCCCGCGCCTTCAGGTGGCGCCTACCGGCTCGATGTGACCCTGGAACGTGCACCGGGCGATGACGGCACGGAGGCCCTGCTGAAACTGGGCAACGGCGGCTCGGACTACGCCACAGTGGGCTACAACTTCGAGGCAGGCACGGCATGGGTGAGCCGGGCAGCAGTGGTGCCCGGCGCTGATGCCCTCGGACCTGTGTTCACGGACCGGAGGAGCGCGCAGAGCCCGCCCCGCAACGGCAGCGCGACGGGGAGGGGCAGCGTGGACCTGACCATTTTCGTGGACTATTCCTCGGTGGAGGTGTTTGTGAACGGCGGCGAGCAGACCCTGACGTCGGTGGTGCTGCCCAAGTCGGGCCAGCCGTCAGTCAGTGCAGCCACCGCCGGCGGCAAGCTGACGCTGAAGTCGTTCAAGTACACCCCGCTGGCCACCGTGCTGACGGCGCGCTAGCCACCGCGGCACGGTAGGCCCAGCGGCGCACCAGACGCGGCGCAAAAGGCACGTCAGGCAGGAACGCCGGCGAAACGTCAGGCGGACTCGAGCGGGAACGCCACGGCTTCCCCCACCACGCGCAGGCACAGTTCCGTGCCTGGCTGCGCGATGGATGCGTTCCAGTGCCGGATGGTGATCACTTCACCGCCGCCGGGATAACGGTGGTCGGGCATGGCGCCGGCCAGCTTGGGCGGCACGGCGAGCTTGAGCCGCACGGTGGTTTCGGGGCCGAAGTAGTCGGTGTCCACCACCACGCCGCGGATGGGCCCGTCCTCGGCGATCCGGATCTGCTCGGGGCGCAGCATGAGCTGGACGCGGCCCTGCGCGGGCGGACGCCGGACGGGGATTCCGCCCAGCGAACAGGTGGCCAGTGAGCCCTCCATCCAGGCATCGAGGATCACCGCGTCGCCCAGGAACTCGGCCGTGGCACGGTCCGCCGGCCGGGTGTACACCACAAACGGGTTGCCGATCTGTGCCAGCTTGCCGCCCCGCATGACAGCCACCTGGTCCGCGAAGGAGAGTGCTTCGGCCTGGTCGTGGGTGACGAGGATGGTGGTCACGCCGGCCTCGTTGAGGACCTTGGCCACCGCCCGCCGGGTGGCGACGCGCAGCCCGGCGTCCAGGGCGGAGAACGGCTCGTCCAGCAGCATGAGTTCGGGTTCGCGGGCGAGTGCCCGTGCCAGGGCGACGCGCTGCTGCTGGCCGCCGGAGAGCTGGTGCGGCCGGCGCTTGGCCATGGCCGTGTCCAGCGACACCATCTCGAGGAGTTCGTTGACGCGCGCGTTAACCGCGCGCCGGCCGCCGTCGAGCTTTGCGGCACTGAGTCCGAACGCGATGTTCTGCCCGACAGTCAGGTGCGGGAACAGGGCGCCGTCCTGCGCCACATAGCCGACGTGGCGCTTGTGCGCCGGCTTCCACACGCCGTCGCCCGCCACCGGAGAGCCGTTCAGGGAGATACTGCCGGTGCCCGGGTGTTCAAAGCCTGCGATGAGCCGGAGCAGCGTGGTCTTGCCCGAACCCGAGGGGCCGACGATCGCGGTGGTACCACCCTTGGCCACGGACAGGTTTACGCCCTTGAGGACGGCCTGCGAGCCGAAGTTCTTGGTGACGGCCTCGACCTCCAGGTGGCTGTTGGTGCTTGGCGCCACGGATGGTGAGATCCGCGGTTCCGGAAGCCTGGACGGGGATTGTTCGGTCACTGTCCCGCTACTTTCTTGGACTGCTGGAAGAGCAAATAGGTCATGGGCGCCGAGATCACGATCATGAGCAGGGCGTAGGGCGCCGCGCCGGCATAGTCGATTTCGCTGCTCTTGCTCCAGAATTCGGTGGCCAGCGTCCGGGTCCCGTTGGGGGAGAGGAGCAGCGTGGCGGTCAGCTCGTTGGCGATGCCGAGGAAGACCAGCGCCGCGCCGCCGGCGGCAGCCGGGGCGGTGAGCCGCAGCGTCACACGGATGAAGGACAGCAGCGGAGGGGTTCCCAGGGCCTGCGCCGCCTCGTCAAGTTCCTTGGGCGCCTGGGCCAGGCCGGCGCGGATGTTCACCAGCGCGCGCGGCACGAAGAGGAGGACGTAGGCGGCCACCAGGACGCCCGCCGTCTGGTAAACGCCCGGGACCAGCCGGATGCTGACGGTGACGAAGGCCAGGGCCACCACGATGCCTGGCATGGAGCTGGTGACGTAATTGGAGAGTTCAAGGGCCTTGCTGAACCAGTTGGCGTGCCGGACGGCCAGGTACGCCATGGGGAAGGCGACGACGGTGGTAGCTGCGGCTCCGGCCAGCCCAAAGACGAGGGTCTGCCACAGTGCCGGAACGAATTCGTCAGCGGCCCAGATTTCCTCCCCTCCGGCAATGATCCAGCGCAGCACGAAGAGCAGCGGCAGCCCGAAGGCAAGCAGGGTCAGGGCGAGGAGGGCCAGCTGGGCCGGCACTTGGTAGACGTGCAGGGGCAGGCGCAGGGCCTTGGCCTGGACACCGGATCCCACCCGGGCGTACCGGGCCGTGCCGCGGCTGCGCACCTCGACCAGGAGCAGAAGGAGGCAGAAGAACACCAGCACGCTGGCCAGCATGGTGCCGGCCGTACCGTTGAACGTGGACTGATACTGCACCATGATGGCGGTGGTGAACGTGTCGAAGCGGATCATCGCGAAGGCGCCGTACTCGGCCAGCAGGTGCAGTGCCACCAGCAGCGCGCCGCCCGTCATCGCGATCCGCAGTTGCGGCAGGACCACCCGGAAAAAGGACCGCCAGGCGCCCAGGCCCAGGGACGCAGCCGACTGTTCCACGGCAGGATCCAGCCGGCTCAGCGTCGCCGCGGCCGGGATGTAGACCAGCGGGAAGTAGGACAGGGTGGCAATGAGCACGCCCGAAAACAAGCCATGCAGTGACGGCACGGCGGAAACCCACGCATAGCTGTTGACGAACGCCGGGATGGCCAGCGGGGCCGCGAGCAGCACGGCCCAGACCTTCTTCCCGCGCAGGGCGGTCCGTTCCACAAGCCATGCTCCGCCCACACCCAGGATGAGGCAGAGCGGCACCGTGAGCAGAATCAGGAGCACGGTGTTGAGCAGGAGCTCGCCGACCCGGGGGCGGACAATCAGTTCAAGGGCGGTGTCCCAGCCCGTGGCCACGGTCATGAACACGACGTAGCCCAGCGGAAGGAGGGAAAACAGGGCGATCAGCACGGCCAGGATGGCCACTGTAGAAACGCCGAAAGGCGGGCGGGGGCGCTTGCCCCGGCCCGCCGTCGTCGTGCTTCCGGATGTCTCCGGCGCCGATACTTGCGTGATCACAGAATTAGAGCAGTCCTGCCTTGGTCATCAGCTCGGTGACCTTCTTGGAGTTGAGCTTGGCCGGATCCACGGTGGGGGCCTGAAGTTCCTTGACGGGAACGAGCTTTTCGTTGGCCGGAACGCCGGAAGCGATGGCGTACTCGAAGGACGTGCCCTTCTGCAGGACTTCCTGGCCCTTCTTGCCAGTGATGAACTTCAGGAAAGCCTGGGCCTTCTCAGCGTTCTTCGACGACTTCAGGACGCCGCCACCCGAGACGGAGAGGAACGCGCCCGGGTCCTGGTTCTTGAAGTAGTACGGTATGACGTTCTTGGAGTTCTCGCCGGTCTTGGCCTGGTCGCCGTAGTAGTAGTAGTGATAGATCAGCGCGGCATCAACCTCGCCGGCGTTCACTGCCTTCATGGCGGTGTTGTTGCCCTTGTAGGCCGTGAAGTTTTCCTTCATGCCCTTCAGCCATGCCTCGGCAGCGGCCTCGCCCTTGAGCTCAACCAGGGCGGAGACGATGGCCTGGAAGTCGGCGCCGCTGGGGGAAGCGGCCCACTTGCCCTTCCACTCCGGCTTGGCCAGGTCCAGCATGGACTTGGGCAGCTTGTCCTCGGAGATCTTGTTCTTGTCGTAGACCAGGACGGTGGAGCGGGCGGCGATGCCGGTCCACTTGTTCGTGCTGGGGCGGAACTCCGCCGGAACCTGGGCCACCGTGTCCTTGTCGACGTCGGCGAACAGGCCGGCGTTCTCCACCTGCGCCATTGCGGGGGAGTTTTCGGTGAGGAAGACGTCCGCCGGCGAGGCTGCGCCTTCCTGGACGATCTGGTTGGACATCTCGGTGTCGTCACCCTGGCGCAGCGTCACCTTGATGCCGGTTTCCGCCGTGAACGCGTCCGCCCATTCCTTCGTGAGGCTTTCGTGCTGGGCGTTGTAGACCGTGATCTCGCCCTTGGCGGGGTCGGCGGAGGACGTGCCAGCGGGCGAGGTGCTGGAGCCGCAGGCGGAGAGGCCGAGGGCTGCGGTGGCGGCGATCGCGATGCCGGCCAGCGCGTTGATGCGGATCTTCATCAGAGTGCTTCTTTCTGCAAAAGTCTCGTGGGCGAGGCCCGTCGTGAGCTGGGGAAGTTAGGTGGAGCTCACTCGAAAAACTGTAGGTTAGCCAAACCTAAGCACCAAGCCATAGCAGGGTTTAAGTGATGAGGATCACATCAATTACGGCACTGTTGCGTGTCCTAATTGCTTGGTTGCGGCGCGTTCGCTGCCGCGGCTGCCGCGGCCTCCAGGGCCATCCAGGCCTGAAGCTGGGTGGAAAGTTCGACGGCGGTACCGGCCGGATATGTGCCGCCCGCCGGCCGCTTCGGCTCGAAAGAGAAGATGGGCTCCCCGGCGCGGCCGTGCCTGGCCAGCGGTTCCCCTGCGGCAATCAGCCGCCGGCCGGACCAGAGGGCGCCGGCCGTGCAGGTGACCAGCTCGGCGGCGGTGGTCCGGACGTCCCGCGGCAGCCGCTGGTCGTTGGCGGCCAGCGCCAGGTAGCGGGTGAGGATGCCGGTGAACAGCCCGCCGTCGCCGGTGCCGTCGCAGCGGAGAACCATGGGGCTGGCGGGGCTGGCGGGGCTGCCGGGGCTGGCGGCGGCAGCGCCCGGCAGCGTGAGGTGTGTTGCCACCGCGCGGACCACGGTTGATGCGCGTTCCAGGTTGGCGGTGCCGCCGAGCTCCAGCAGGGCGCCCAGTACGGGCCCCTGGTTGTAGGTGTAGATTGCATCCTCCAGCACGGTCTCCCCGGTGTTGCGGACCCGGATCCCGTCCAGGTAGAGCCCACGGGCGGGGTCGAACAGCCGGGCATCCAGCCAGTCGAGCAGGGCCTGCGCCTTGGCGGTGTTGCCCGTGCGTGCATAGTAAAGCGCCACCGGTGCCGTGGCCGGGGTGTTCTTGAAGTCCCGCTTGGTGCTCCAGAATGTGCCGCCGCCCAGGTCGTCGGTGGATGCCGAGTCGAACTGCAGCGTCAGGCTCTTGCGGATTCTCTCCTGCCGCCGCGGGCTGGGCCTGCGGCTCTCTTCGGCCAACCGCTCCAGCCGGAGTGTGGACAGGGCCAGCCAGGCCATGTCGTCGTAGTAGTGGTTGACGAACGTGAGGAAATTCCGCAGCCGGATCCCGGTGACCAGCCGCGACGCGAGCTGGCCTGCGCTGGGGCGCGTATCGCCGTCGAACTTTTCCGGCGGCCGCCCCGCCCTTCCAAGTTCGCGGAAACCGGCGTCCACCAGGCAATCCAGGTAATGCGCCTGCCACCAGTAGTGCCAGGGGCGGCGGAGGTTCTCGATCCGGCCGGAGGGACGGGCGGTGGCCGCGAGGTGTGTCCCGGGCAGGAAAAACAACCGCTGGCCGAACAGGTGGGTCACCGACCGTGCAGCCTCGTCGGCCCGCTCGGCCCAGGCTGCCGCGGAGGCGGGGATGGCATCCGGGGTGGCGTCGGCATCTGGCTGGGTCATGCGGCCAGCCTAGCGAACTGCCAGCCCGGCCGGCGTGCGGCAGAGGGCGGCGCGGGGTGCCGCCAGGCTGTGAACCCTGCGCCGGGCGAACCGTGCGCCGCGGGATGCATCCGCCGCCCATTTCAGTTAACATTCACTAACTAACGTTCGCGGCCGGGATCCGGATCCGCATCGACCGGTTCCGCATCAAGGAGGATGTATGGAAATCGAGGGTTCCGTCGCGCTCATCACGGGCGGTGCATCCGGCCTGGGCGCCGCCACGGCCCGGCGGCTGTTCGACGCCGGCGCTTCCGTGGTGCTCGCTGACCTGGCCTCCTCAGCCGGTGCCGCGTACGCCGACGAACTGAACGCGGCTGGTCCGCAGAACCTTGCGGGCCATTCTTCGGCTGCCCCCAAGGCGGTTTTCGTTCCCGCGGATGTGACCAGCGAGGAGCAGGTGCAGGCCGCCGTCGACGCCGCCGTCGGCCTGGGACCGCTGCGGATCGCGGTGAACTGCGCCGGCATCGCCACCCCGGGCAAGGTTCTGGGGCGCGACGGCGTGCTGCCGCTGGAGACCTTCCAGCGCGCCATCCAGATCAACCTGGTAGGGACCTTCAACGTGGTCCGGCTGGCCGCCGCCGCGATGGCAGCCACCGAGCCTGCAGCGACCGAGCTCGGCGGGGAGGAGCGCGGAGTCATCATCAACACCGCCTCGGTGGCCGCGTTCGATGGGCAGATCGGCCAGCCTGCCTATGCCGCGTCCAAGGGCGGCGTGGCCGCCATGACCCTGCCGCTGGCCCGCGAACTGGCCCGGTCCCTCATTCGTGTGGTGACGATCGCGCCCGGGATTTTCGAGACCCCCATGATGGCCGGACTGCCCCAGGATGCCCAGGAGTCACTGGGCCGGCAGGTGCCGCACCCGTCCCGCCTGGGCCGGCCCGCGGAGTACGCCAACCTCGCCGCGCACATTGTGGAGAACGCCATGCTCAACGGCGAAACCATCCGCCTCGACGGCGCCATCCGGATGGGCCCGAAGTGAGCCGGACCCAACTGAGCAGTCCCGGGCAGGCGATGCCCGCCGTCGACCCCCTGCCCACCGCTGACTTTTTCGGCTACGAGTCCCTGCTCAGCGCACCCGAGCAGCGGAAGCTGGGCGAGCTGCGGGAGTTCCTGGCCGCGGAGATCGCGCCGTACGCGGGGGACTGGTGGAACAAGGCCGAATTTCCGGAGCACATCCTCCCCAAGCTGGCCGCCCTGGAGCTGAGCACTCCGGCCCAGCGCGGCTACAGCCACCTGTTCGCCGGGCTGGTGATTGCGGAGATGACACGCGTGGACACCTCTATCGCCACGTTTTTCCTGGTCCACCACGACCTCTTCGTCGAGTCGCTCTACCGTTTCGGCTCCGAGGACCAGCGCCGCCGGTACCTCGACGACGCCTCGAACCTCAGGACGACGGGCGCGTTTGCACTGACCGAACCGGATCACGGCTCGGACGTCGCCGGCGGCATGGAGACGCGGGCACGCCGGATATCGAGCCGTACCGGAGAGGCCGACGCCGGCGGGGACTGCTGGGTGCTGAACGGCGCCAAGCGGTGGATCGGCAACGGGACGTTCTGCGACTACCTGCTGGTGTGGGCGCGGGACGAGGCCGACGGCGCGGTCCGCGGCTTCATTGTGGACGCTTCGCTGCCGGGAGTGGGCCGGAGCCGGATCGAGAACAAGATCGCGCTGCGCACCGTGCAGAACGCCGACATCGTCTTCCGGGACGTGCGGGTTGCCGAGGCCGACCGCTTTGCCGGCATCGGCAGTTTCGAGGACACCAATGAGCTGCTCCGCGGCTCACGCATCATGGTGGCCTGGCAGGCGGTGGGGCAGCAGCTGGCCGCATTCGACGTCGCCAGGCAGTACGCCGTCGAACGCCAGCAGTTCGGCCGTCCGCTGGCGAGGTTCCAGCTAATCCAGCAGCAGCTGGTGTCCATGCTGGGCAACGCCGTGGCGAGCATGGGCATGATGGTCCGGATCGCGCAGCTGCAGGAGCAGGGTGCCGGCATGGCGCAGGTGGCGCTGGCCAAGTCCTACACGTCGGCGAGGATGCGCGAAACCGTGGCGATGGGCCGGTCCATCCTGGGCGGCAACGGCATCGTCACGGACTACCGGATGGCCAAGATTTTCGCCGACGCCGAGGCTATCTACACCTACGAGGGCTCGTACGAGATCAACACGCTGATCGTGGGCCGCGCAGTCACGGGAGTCTCCGCGATCGCCTGACGGCCCGTTTCCGCGGCCAGCCACGGCTCGAACTGGCAGCTGATGACCTCAAAACGCGGCTAAGGGGTCATTAGCTGCCAGTTCGCGCTTAGTCGGCGAGGGCGGCCTGCTTCTCCCCGGCTTCGATCCTGGCGTCCAGGCTGTTGTTCTTCACCGGCATGGGGCAGGTGCCGTACGGCGTGAAGGCGCTGGGATAGTTGATGGCCCGGTTGAAGTCCAGGATCACCGAGCCGTCGGGGCGGGGCCGCGCGGTGGAGACCTTGCGCCACTCGTCCGTCAATTCGCCGTTGGTTTCGTCGTGGAACGTGACGGTCAGTGCTCCGAGCTTCTCTTCTTCGGCATGAAGCCGGTACTCGTGATCCTTGCCGGGCAGCCGGAAGACCAGTTCCCCCACGCTGCGGTGCACCCCGTCCACCAGCGGGTTCGCGGTTGCAATCGGAACGTCCTCCGGCTCGGGAAACGCCTCGTACCGTGCTTCAACCACCAAGTCGGGCCGGAAGTCGAAGGTGGGTACGCCGTCGAACTCGGTGAACACCGGCGACTTCGAATCGCGGGTGCGGACCGCGTACCTGTCGGCGCGCATCGCCAGCTCCACCACCACCTGCCGGCCGTCCGCGCCGCCGAACTGCACCCACATGAGCGACTCCTCGTTCGCGAGCACTGCCGTGACCGTCCCGTCCACCGGCTCCCCGGTCTCCACGAACGTCAGCCCGTCGGACGCCGCGGCGGTGAGCGTCGCCGTCGTGCCGTCCGCCGACCACAGTCCGGGGACGAGGTCGACGGCGGCCGGCCGGCTTTCCAGCCATTGGAACGATGTGAGCGTGAGCCAGCCGTGTTCGGCGGCCAGGGCGGTATTGCGGCCTTTGCGGAAGCGGCGCCAGCGCTCCAGCTGGGCGTCTGCTGCGGTGCTCATGTGTCCTCCAAGATGGGTGTCAGTCCGGCCAGCTTAGGGGTCAACCCGGTGCGGCCGGGCTTCATTCCGCGTAGCCTTGTGACATGGTCCTGGACGTTGTGCTCACGGCGCACGTCTGCGTCGCCGTCGTGAGCTTGCTGACGCTGGCGGGGATGCCCGAAGTCCCTCTACAGCGGCCAGCCGTCCCGGTTCAAGGGCGCGACAACATCTGAGACATATTCCCGGGCCGCGGCCGGCTGCGGGTAACATCCCATAGGAACAGTAACCCGGCTCACAGTATCCAGCGCAGTGTACGAGCCAAAGTCGAACACTCGAAAGATAGTTTCCATGGCTGACACTGCAATGAATTCAGAAACAGATCTCGCCGCCGAACTCCGCGCCGACGTGCGCCGGGTCTCCACCCTGCTGGGCGAATCGCTGGTCCGCCAGCACGGCCCCGAACTCCTTGACCTCGTGGAGCAGGTGCGCCTGCTCACCAAGGAATCCAAGGAAGCCGCCCGGGGCGGCGCGGACGCCACCGGCCCGTGGAGCGCCCACGACGTCGTTGCCCAGGTCCGCGAGCTGCTCGCCTCCCTGCCGCTCGAGCAGGCGACCGACCTGGTCCGAGCCTTCGCCTTCTACTTCCACCTCGCCAACGCCGCGGAGCAGGTCCACCGGGTCCGCCGGCTGCGCACCCGGCAGGAGAAGGACGGCTGGCTGGCCAAGGCCGTCGAGGATATCGCGGGGCAGGCCGGCCCGGCGGTGCTGCAGGAAGTCGTCAACGAGCTGGACGTGCGGCCGATCTTCACCGCGCACCCCACCGAGGCCTCCCGCCGTTCCGTGCTGGACAAGATCCGCAAGCTCTCGGACGTCCTGGCCCAGGCCACGGAGGAGGGCACCACCGCCCGGCGCCGGCAGGACCGCCAGCTGTCGGAGATGATCGACCAGATGTGGCAGACGGACGAGCTGCGCCAGGTCCGGCCAACTCCCGTGGACGAGGCCCGCAACGCCATCTACTACCTCAACAGCATCCTGACGGACGCGCTGCCGGAGATGCTCACGGATTTCTCGGAACTCCTCGGCGAGCACGGCGTTGCGCTCCCGGCCCACAACGCCCCGATTCGGTTTGGTTCCTGGATCGGCGGTGACCGCGACGGCAACCCGAACGTCACCGCGGCGGTGACCCATGAGATCCTGCAGCTCCAGAACCAGAACGCGGTGCGGATCAGCATCGCCATGATCGACGAGCTCATCTCGATCCTGTCCAACTCGACGGCCCTCGCCGGCGCCGACCAGTCACTGCTCGATTCGATCGACGCCGACCTCGCGAAGCTGCCCGGACTGGACCGCCGCATCCTGGAGCTCAACGCCCAGGAGCCCTACCGGCTGAAGCTGACCTGCATCAAGGCCAAGCTCATTAACACCGGCAAGCGGGTCGTCGCCGGATCCAAGCACCAGCCGGGCCGCGACTACACCTCCACCGAAGAGCTCATTGGCGAACTCGAGCTGCTGGAACTGTCCCTGCGCAACCATTCGGCATCCCTCGCCGCGGACGGCGCGCTGGCGCGTGTCCGCCGGGCCATCGCCTCCTTCGGCCTCCACCTCGCCACCCTCGACATCCGCGAGCACGCAGACCACCACCATGACGCCGTGGGCCAGCTCATGGACCGCCTAGGTGGTCCCGGCATCCGCTATGCCGAGCTGACCCGGGGCGAGCGCCTCGAGGTCCTGAGCGCGGAGCTCGCCTCCCGCCGTCCGCTGTCCGGCCACCCGATCAAGCTCGACGGCGTCGCTGACGGCACGTACGACGTCTTCCGTGAAATCCGAAGGGCCCTGCGCACCTACGGCCCCGACGTCATCGAAACGTACATCATCTCCATGACCCGCGGCGCCGATGACGTCCTGGCCGCCGCCGTCCTGGCCCGCGAAGCCGGCCTGGTCAGCCTCTTCGGCGATGCGCCGTACGCCAAGATCGGCTTCGCGCCGCTGCTGGAAACGGTTGAGGAGCTGCGGGCCTCGGCGGAAATCGTGGACGAGCTGCTGTCCGACCCGTCCTACCGCGAGCTGGTCCGCCTGCGCGGGGACGTCCAGGAAGTCATGCTTGGCTACTCGGACTCCAACAAGGAATCCGGCGTGATGACCAGCCAGTGGGAAATCCACAAGACCCAGCGCAAGCTGCGCGACATCGCCTCCAAGCACGGCGTCCGCGTGCGCCTGTTCCACGGCCGCGGCGGTTCCGTGGGCCGTGGCGGCGGACCCACCTACGATGCCATTATGGCGCAGCCCAACGGCGTCCTCGAGGGCGAAATCAAGTTCACCGAACAGGGCGAGGTCATCTCGGACAAGTACTCCCTGCCGGAGCTTGCCCGCGAGAACCTGGAGCTGTCCCTCGCCGCCGTGTTGCAGGGGTCTGCGCTGCACCGCACGCCGCGTACGTCCGACGACCAGCGCGAGCGCTTCGGTCATGTCATGGAGACCATCTCCGATGCCGCGTTTGCGCGCTACCGCAGCCTCATCGACCACCCGGACCTGCCTGCGTACTTCCTGGCCTCGACGCCGGTGGAACAGCTCGGTTCGCTGAACATCGGCTCCCGCCCGTCCAAGCGCCCGGACTCCGGTGCGGGGCTGGGCGGCCTGCGCGCCATCCCGTGGGTGTTCGGCTGGACCCAGTCGCGGCAGATCGTGCCGGGCTGGTTCGGCGTCGGTTCCGGGCTGAAGGCGGCACGCGAAGCGGGCAACTCAGCCCAGCTCGTGGAGATGATGCACGGCTGGCACTTCTTCCGCTCGGTGCTCTCCAACGTGGAGATGACCCTGGCCAAGACGGACATGGAAATCGCGGGATACTACGTTGACACCCTGGTCCCGGCGGAACTGCACCACCTCTTCCGCGCCATCCGCGACGAGTACGAGCTCACCGTCTCCGAGATCCAGAACCTCACCGGCGAGAACGTGCTCCTGGATGCCCAGCCAACGCTCAAGCGGTCCCTGGAAATCCGCGACCAGTACCTCGACCCGATCAGCTACCTCCAGGTGGAACTGCTCCGCCGCGTGCGTGCCGAGGATGCCGGCATCTCCGGCGCCGAGATCGACGAGCGCCTGCAGCGGGCCATGCTCATCACCGTCAACGGCGTAGCAGCCGGCCTCCGCAACACCGGGTAGCCCGCACCGGTTCCAAACGCGTCCTCACGTCTCGTCGGGTTTTTCCGGATGCGTCCTCACGTTTGGTCGGGTTTTTCCAGACGCGTCCTCACGTCTGGTCGGGTTTTTCCAGACGCGTCCTCACGTCTGGTCGGGTTTTTCCAGACGCTTCTTCACTCTGTGCGGAAGCGTCTGGCCTTGGGCGACGGGATCTGAGGAAGCGTTGGTGGAATTGGTGCGAAAAGTGAGGGAGCGTCAACTGCCGTAGTGCACCACGATGGTCCGGCGGGGCGTGCTGCTGGGGAAGCCGTCGCCGTCGTCGGTGTAGGCCACGGTGCTCACGCGCACGCCGTACAGGGCCGACAGCTGGGCGTCGGTCAGGAGTTCCGCGGCCGCGCCGGTCCGCACCCCCGAACGGCCCAGCAGGACCACGCGGTCGGCAAGGTGCAGGGCGTGGTCGGGATGGTGGGTGCTGAGGAGCAGGGCCATTCCGTCCGCCATCAGTTCGCGCAGCAGCGTCAGGACACGGGCCTGGTTCTTGAGGTCGAGGCCGGTCGCGGGCTCGTCCAGCACCAGGACGGGCGATCCGGCGGCAATGGCCCGGGCGATCAGGATCAGCTGCTGCTCGCCGCCGCTCAGGGTGGGGAAACGCCGGTCCCGCAGCCCGGCCGCGCCTACCCGCTCCATCGCCTCCAGTGCTGCCTCATGGTCGGAGGGCCCGGGTGTCCGGAACACTCCAACGTGCCGGGCGCGCCCCATCAGGACCATGTCCAGTGCCCGGTAGGCAAAGGCGCTGCCGTGCGCCTGCGGGACGTAGCCGGCGCTCTCGCTGAGCCGGACCGTTCCCTCCTGCGGGTCCAGCAGTCCCGCGGCACAGCGCACCAGCGTGGTCTTGCCGCTGCCGTTCGGTCCCAGTACGGCGGTGGCGGTTCCCGGCGGCACGCGAAAGCTGACGCCGCGGAACACCCAGTCCCGGGGAGAATAACCGAAGCCTACGCCGTCGAGTTCAAGCACCGTCCCAGACCTTTTCGCGGTTCCGGCGCAGGAGCAGGAAAAACACGGGTGCGCCGATCAGGGCCGTGAGGACGCCGAGCGGGATTTCTCCGGCGGTGGCTGTGCGGGCGATGGTGTCCACCAGGACGATGTAGGCGCCGCCCAGCAGGAAGGACACGGGCAGGAGGACACGGTGGTCCGGGCCAACCCACATCCGGGCAAGGTGCGGGATCACCAGGCCAACCCAGCTGACGGCTCCGCTGACCGCCACCGCACCGGCCACGATCAGTGCCACGGACACGAGCACCACCCACCGGAGCGGGCGCGGGCGCACACCCAACGCCGCCGCGTCCTCGTCGCCGAGTGACAGCACGTCGATCCGCCAGCGCAGGGCCACGAGGACGGCGGCTCCGCCGAGGACAGGGATGAGGGCCACCGCGACTTTGGCGAAGGTGGCCGTAGACACGCTGCCGAGCAGCCAGAAGACGATGGCGGGAAGCGTGGTGTTGGGGTCCGCAATGTAGGTCACCAGGGCAACCAGGGCGGAGAAGAAGGACCCCGTGACCACGCCGCCGAGCACGATCATGAGCAGCGGCGTCCCCGCCCGGCCCGAGGTGATCAGGAACAAGGTTCCGAGGGCCAGCAGCCCGCAGGCAAAGGAGCCGCCCACCAGGAGGAACGGGCCCAGGCCGAGCAGCAGCGCCAGGGCACCGCCGAAGGACGCGCCGGCGGAGACACCGATGATCTCGGGGCTGACCAGGGGGTTGCGGAAAATGGCCTGCAGCGCTGCGCCGCCGATGGCCAGGCCGCCGCCCACCAGCAAAGCGAGCAGCACCCGGGGCAGCCGGACCAGCAGCACCACATTTTGTTCGGTGCCGCTGGCTTGAACCGGGATCGGCGCCATTTGTGCGCTCAGGATCTGGACCACGTGATCCAGCGGCACGCCGTAGCGCCCCACCGCCAATGCCAGCACCGCCACTGCGGTCAGGAAGCAGGCACTAAGGGCAATGGGAACGACGACGGCGGGTACCCGCCGTCGTTCCGTCGCCTCTCGTTCCACCGCCCCGCCCGCGGCAGAAGCCGGGCCCGCCCGCGGCAGCGCCGTCCGCACCCGCCTTCGCAACCGTGGAGCGCCGGCCTCATCAAGCATTGAACTGCCGGTAGTTGGCGGACTGCCCGTTCTCCGCGGTCCGGAGGATCTTGTCCAGTTCGGCCTTCGTGAGCTCGTGGTTATACAGGAACCTGAAGTATTCGGAAGCCTTGTCCCGCACCGCCGACCTCTGCTGCGGGAAGGCGATGTCGCCCAGCCAGCGCCACATGAGCGGCGACTCTTGCCCGGGCGGATCCCAGCGGTAGCCGCCCAGCGGGACCTTGTAGACTCGCTTCGTGCGGACCGCGGACACGTTTTGCCACACCGGATCCGAGTAGATGTCCTGCGGCATGGCGGCGTCGAAATTGCCCAGCAGGATGACCTCGGGGTCCCAGCGCAGGACCTGCTCAATGTCCACGCCCACCATGCCGGAACCGGTCAGCGGATCCTTGCCGGTCGGCGGGTTGGAGGCGCCCACCAGCTTGATGTAGAAGTCGTTGTAGCTGTTGGCGCCGGCAACCTTGAGCCCGCCGGTGAAGCGGTTGAAGTACAGGATGCTCGGACCCTGGGACGCCCGCCCGGACGCCAGTGCCTTGACCTCGGCGAGTTCCCTGTCGCTGCGGGCCTTAAGCTCGGTGGCACGTTCGGGCTTGCCCAGCATGGCGGCAAACATGGCCACCCAGGCGTCCACGTCCTCCTGCGTGCCGGAGTTCTTCAGCCCCAGAACCTGAAGGCCGGCCTTCTCGAGGGGCTCGATGAGCTGTGCGTCCGACCACTGGACCACCACGTCCGGGTTGAGGGCCCGAATGCTTTCAACGTTGGCGGTGAAGTCCTGGGTGGCGATGTCGTGCGGGAGGTCCAGGGCGGCGGGAAACATGGCGCCCATGATGCCGTCCCGCATGGCCACCCAGGAGGCGTTGTGCATGGCCGCGAGATGGTCGGCGCTGCGGTCGACGGCCACCAGCAGGGACGCCGAGGGCATCGGGATGGTCACCACCCGCGCCACCGGCCGGGCAAAGGACAGGGTCTTGCCGCGCTGGTCCGTGAGGCTGATGCTGCTGCCCGCAGGGGACGACGGCGGGGCGGTGCCGGATGCGCCGCATCCTGCCAGCAGCGCGGCGGAGCCGCCTGCAATGAACACCTGTAGGGCGGCGCGGCGGTTTAGGTCTGCAGCTGTCATCGTTGACTCCCTGCGCGTGGGTCTTCACAGCATCCGCTTCAGGGGCAGGGCTGTCAACGCGTTGATGAAAGCTGCCCGCGGAGCGTATTCGAAGAATCATTTGAGAATGCCCGCGGAGCGTCGTGTCCGCCTTCTGGTGAAGGACTCGATTCCGGTCCGCCGGCTTCCCGCAATGTCCCAACCTGTCGGTGCTCTCGGCCATGATGATCCTGTGCCTGCATTTCAGATTAAGAACGCCCGCCCCGCCGACGCTGTCCCGCGGGGACGCATGGGCTACGACCTTTCCGCGGACATGCTCCTGCTCCACACCATCCAGACCGAAGAGGCGTTCGAGGAACTGGTGTCCAGCGGGGTGCTCATGCCCGATCCCTCCCGCGTGGAGCCGCTGCATGCAGACGCCTACGGCTGGCTGTATCGGCAGATGGCAGCACGGCTGCCCACGACAGGCGACGGGGCGGTCTGGTTTTGGGCGCAGATTCGACGTCAGGACCTCGTGGAACTCTGCCGGGATTCACGGGGGGACGTGCTTCTGACATGCAAAGTGCCCCGGGAACGGGTACTGCTCTCGCAATACGGTGATTGGCACGCGGCGCTGAACCGGCACCCGCTGATTATTGAGCTCCCCGACGAGAGCGACGAAGCCTACAGTGCCCGGCTGGACCGCATCTTCGAGGAGGTTGACGACCGCGTCCGCGCGGCCGGCATTGCACTGGAAACGGAATACCGGAACTGGCCGGTGGATGTGCGGACGGAGCTCGAGGAAAGCTGGGAGTTCTTCCTGGATCCGGCGAACTACGGCCGCTACGAGTCTTGGCAGGCCACTGTGCACTCCCTGTTTGAGGACGATGTCGTGGAGGCTGCCAGGCTCGTAAGGTGAACACATCTCATCTGGAAAGGCCCACGTGCAGGGCGGCCATCACGAGCCCTTGTCCGCGACATGACCCGGTGCTACTTTCAGAAGACGCTCGCAGAAGGTGGCCACGGGATGGTTATCGGTGGTGCCCAGTTGTTTGTCCGCTATGCCTATCCGCCCAATTCACGCGGGAGCTGCGGGCCGCCCGACAGTGACGCCCTGCTGCATTACGGGCAGTCGGGCGTCACGGACCAGGGACTCCGCGAGCTGGCCAAGGGCTTTGCCGGAGCCTGGCCCTACCTCGAACTGATTGCGGGGTCACACGGCATTGCCGATCCGCTGGACGCCCGGGTGGTGGAGGCCTACTGGGTGGGCAACAGCCTGCTTGATTCCGTTGGCATCACGAACATCGGCAACTCGATGGAGGACAGGTTCCGGGCCCGCACCGGACGGCAGTTCCCCCATCTGGTGGAAGGCGTGCTGGCCGGCGGGGTCCCGCACCACAGTTTCCACGTGTTCGAGATCTACCCGTGGCTGGGCCTGCTCCGCGACGAACGCCGGCACGCCACCGCGCTGAACGTGCTGGACAGGTGCCGGATCCGCTGGGGGCAGGTGCTCGCGGTCTCCGGGGACGACGCCGTCGTGCGGTCGCGGCCGCTGGTATGGGACGGCGCAGCCCTGGACATCGGTGAACCCGTGGTGGAGTCGGCCAAGTTCGCCGTGAACGGAACCGGCTTCGTGGAAGGGCTGGCCGTGGGCGACGTCGTCTCGCTGCACTGGGACTGGGTCTGCGACCAACTCTCCGCCCACCAGCTCCAGCAGCTGAAGCACTTTACTGCCCGGCACCTTCGGATCGCCAACAGTGGAGTCGAGCACCGCGGCGCGGCCATAGCGCTCGAACACTAGCACCAGCCCTTCGACTGCCTATGGCGACTGCGGCGCCGCGCCGTCGGGATGTTCGGGGGTCTTGACTGCGGTGGCATCGCGGGCGGACGACTCGCCGGTCGGCCTGCCGGCAGGAGTTTCGTCGGATCCCGTGTGCTCGCGCCCAGGCTCGGAGCCCTCCTCCTTGATGACGTCCTCGCCCCTTCGGGTGGTGCTGACACCGACGTCGGCGGGAGCCGGTGCCGCGTCCTCCGGGGTTTCGTCCGCTCCGGGCTGGGCGGGTTCCTTCAGCGGCGGTTCACTGCCGAAGGCCCGCGCCGTACCTGGTGCGGTGCCCTGAGGGGTGCCCTGTTGCCTGTCGTCGGAATCAGGCTGGTTCGTGGGTGACATGCTGCCCTCCTTGGGGTGGTTGTGCCGGCTGGGATCCGGGTCCGCTGTCCGCCGGGCGGCCCATCAGTTCCAGTCCGTCCATGGCCTGTGCTGCGCCCGCGGCGTCCACGCGTTCCAGCGCGAAGCCCATGTGGATCAGGACCCATGTCCCGGGTTCGAGAGGGCCCTTATCCAGCAGCCCGATGTTGATCTTCCGCTGCACTCCGGCTACGTCCACGAGCGCGAGCTGGCCGCCGTAGCCCTCGAGGAGTTCAACGACCCTGCCGGGTATTCCGAGGCACATGTACGGACACCGCCTTAGCTTGGAGTGGAGGAGCTTGGAGTGGAGGAGCTTGGAGTGGAGATCTGCCGGCCGAGCAGGGACCCGACGGCGGCGGCCGCCTCGGACACCGCCGCGGCCACTGCTGGCGAGAGGCCGATGCCCTCGGACAGGTCTGCCGGGACACAGCCCACCACATACGTGGCAGGCAGGCTGCCGCCCATGGACCGAAGCCTGCCCAGCACGGCCGCCGGGTCCATGCCGTGCGGATCGAGCACGGCCCTGCCGTCCAGGTCCGCCGCGCTGACCTGCAGCACGCGGATACTGCCGGGGGCCGAGTTCCCGTCCGCGGGCACCGTATCCACGAGGACCAGGACGTCGACGCCGGCGAGCAGGTCATAGGCCAGGTGCATGCCGCGGATGCCGTAGTCCACCACCCGGACGCCGGGGTCCAGCGGCTGCGGGCGGGCGGCGAGGTGCCGCGCCACCTCGGGACCGAAACCGTCGTCGTGCAGGAACATGTTCCCGACGCCGGCCACGAGGACGCAGCCGGTGCGCTCGCCGGAACCCCGCGGGACGGAACCCTCAGGGACGGAACCCTGCGGCACTGTCCCGACCCTGCTCGCGCCGCTCACATCCGCCGCACTTTCATGTACCGGCGGATGTCCGGAACCGCGCGGATCCCGATGTAGATGCCCCAGAGGGCCATCGCTGCCAGCACTGACACAGTGGCCATTCCTATTGCCTTCATTGCGGGTTTTCCTTTCCCTCCAGCGGTTCCAGTTCGTCGGGCGCGTAGTAGAAGGACCGGCCGTAGCCCTCATGGAGATCGGCCGCCGGATCCTGCTCAAGGACGAGCCCGACGTGGGTACTGCCGTCGACGTCGAAATGTACGCTGGTGACCCGCCCGGTCTGTCCGCCGAAGAACAGGTCCTGGGCGTCGGCGCGCCGCTTCGGGTGCACCTTCACCCGGCTGCCGCGCGCCACCGCCACGCCGTTGATCACGACGGCGTCCTCGTCCGGCCGGACACTGGCCTCCGCCTCAGGATTCCACCAGGGAACGTCCTGGCCGGCTGTGGTCCATGCTTCCGCGGGTTCCGCTGCATCGGCGGGATCCGCGGCGAACGCGTGCGGGTTCCGCAGAGCGCCGTGCAGCTGCTGGAGGTCCTCCGGCGACATCGCCTCGCACCGGTCGATGACGGCGGCCGCCCGCGGGTCCGTCGCCCGCGCTTCGGCCTTTTCCTCGTCGGTCAGCGTCAGCACCCGCAATGTGAGGATCTCGTCGATCTCGGTGGAGTCGTACAGCGCCACCGAACTTTCCGGGGCGACGGCGGGGTGGTCGTACAGGATGATGGGTGAGATCAGCAGCACGTCGGTCTGGCCTTCCGGGCCCGCCAGCACGGGCCAGCAGCGGTGCTGGGAACACCGCCGTGCTGCCGGCTGCGCCCACCCTGGCGGGTCCAGCAGAGAGACGAAGTCCCCGTCCCGCACGCAGAGCAACACGTGTGCCCCGATGAAGGAGACCGCGGTGGCGTCCTGCCGGTTCCCGGCAGGCAGGGGATGGGCAGGCAGGGGATGGGCCGGCGGGGGACCTGCCGTGTTGGCAACGGTGACGCTGAGCCGCAGCCCGCCGGAATCTTCGGCGGCGCTTAGCCGCAGTTCACCGCGGAGAGCACGACGGCGGCGCACCAGTCTGCCGGCCGGCCTCCCGGCGTCGTCCTTGAGTTCCTCTACGTCGAGTCCCTCCGGGACCTCCACGGGCAGGACCTGTCCGGCCCGGAGCTGGGCCACGGAGAAAGGCCCGAACGACGTTTCCTGTTCGACGGCCTCGTCCCAGCTCAGCCAGTTCGCACCGCCGACGGCGAGGCTGTCCACGGGAGTGAACCGGCCGCCGTCGTCCGCTTTTTCTGCCGTGCGCGCCTGCAGCTGCAGGAAACGGAAGTGGATTTCGAGCCCGGACTGGGCTCCCGGGGCAAGCAGGCAGTCGGCTGACATGGACGGCTCCTCTCCGCTGCCGTCCTCGGCGGCCCCCGGCGGACCCAGGATCCCGAACTGCCAGCGGGCCTGGTTCTTCTGGGCGGAGGCACGGTAGGGGTAGAGCAGGTAGCCCTCATAGAGGACGGCGTCGGCGACGGCACGGGCAAGGGCCAGGCTAGTGTTCATGGCCGGTCCCCGGATGCATCGGCGGTGACCTGGGCGAGCAGTTTCTCCACCGCGGCCTCCCAGGACGTGAGGCCCCGTGAGGACTTGTACTGGGCGAGTGCTGCCAGGACGTCCCGGTCCAGACGGATCCATCCGGCGTTGGGGAAATACTGGTCCATGAGGCTGCGCCAGGATGCGACGGGCAGCCGGTAGGACGCCTCAAGGTCCCAGGGCACCTGTTCCACGGTGAACCCCGTCTGCCCCCTGGTGAACACCGTGCCGGAGAACAGCAGCTCCAGTGGTATCTCGCCGTCGTGCAGCGCATGCAGGTATTTGGCGGCGGCAACGTCGAAATCAAACGTGCAGGGCAGCGGGAGGTCCACCTCGGTGCTGCCCGTGAAACCCTGCACCATGGTGCTGCACTGCATCCAGACGAACGACTTGAGGGTGGTGGGCCAGCGCCCCCGGTCGCCGAAGAGGTCCAGCAGGCCGGCCTCCTCCTCGGGCGCGTAGCCGCGGCGCTGCGGCAGGATCCGGACCTGGCAGCGCAGCGCCACGGCGTGCACCACGGCACCGGTGCCTTCCGACACCTGCAGCCGGGCCGTCAGCTGCGGGGCGGCGGCGTAGGGTTCGGGCCGGATCTCCAGGACGGCGAAGGAAAGGTCAGTCACCGGAAGCCTCCCGTGCCGGACGCGCGGCTGCCGGACGCCGTGCCGCGTGACGCCGTGCTGCGTGATGCCGCGCTCGCAGATGCCTCGCCGGCGGGGTCTGCCGGTGCCGGAATGCTGCGGCGGCCGATCCGGTCGAAGAAGGCGGTGAGCTCATCACGCGCCTCCTGGCCGCCGTCGAACCCGCGCCAGAGGCGGCGCAGCCGGCCCACCAGCTCGTAGCAGGCGTCCACCGGAACGAGGTGGCAGTCCGCGGCGGCCCTGCCCGGACCCGGGCCGCGGATCAGCAGCGCCTCGGTGTCCGGCGCCGCGAGGCCGAGGGCAGGGTTGCGGGCCAGCACGCCGTCCCAGGCGGCGAGGGGCAGTTCCGATTCCGTGGCCCCTGCCGGGCCAGGGTAGAACGCCACCGTGCGGCCGAGCCTGGAGCTGCGGAAGAAGAATGCGAGGCCTACCGGGATTTCCAGTTCGTCCCACTGCCCCGGGCCGAGATCGAAGTCGGGGAAGGAGAGGTATCTGTCCGGTACGGAGCGGTAGCGCATGTGGGCGGTGGCATCGGTGAAGAGGAGGTAGCAGGGCCGGCAGGTGCACATCATCGCGTGGCTCTCCAGGTCCACCACGTGCTGGTGTGCGTCGGGGATCGGTTCGCCGCACATTTCGCAGCATTCCCCGGCGGCGGGAGCGGGCCGGTTCGCGGAAATCCGCCGCAGCAGGGCCACCGGCAAGGCGCCGCTGGCCTGGCCGTTCCCCGCGCCACGCCCTGTACCTCCTCCGTTTTCCGCGTTCATGTCAGCTGTCCTGTCCCGCGGCTGCCTGCAACGCCGGTGCCATGGCGGCCGCCGGCGCAGGGGCAGACACGGCCGGTGCCATGGCGGCCGCCGGCGCAGGTGCGGGCACGGCCGGTGCCATGGCGGCCGCCGGCGCAGGTGCGGGCACGGCCGGGATGTCCAGGCTGGCCGGTGTCACCAACGGGAGTGCTTGCACCGGCGTTACCTCTGCCGGGGCCACCGGTACGGGTGGAACCGGCAACGGCGGGGACTGCACGGACACTGTCGGGACCGCCACGGACATGACTCCGCTACGGACCAGCAGCGGTAGCGGCTCCAGGTGCAGGTCCTTGTCCTCGAGGCAGGCGCCGGCGCGCCGTACGTCAAAGTGGCCGCGGCAGGTGGGGCAGGTGAGCAGGCCTCCGCCAACGGGTGCCGCGAGGGCGCGTTGCAGCACGGCGCCGGCCATCGAGCCGGTGCAGCGGGGGCAGTAGTCGCGGTAGGCGTAGATGTCCTGTCCGGTGCGGCAGGCCAGCACCGGGTAGCCGCCGACGAGGAAACCTGCCACCTCGCCGGGTTCGAGCCCGGCGATCTCCGGAACGGGTTCCCACGTGCCGCCGGACATGTCGTGCCAGGCTTCCGCGGGCGTGCCGCCCGCCGGGTTGTTCACCCGGACCAGCAGCGAGTCCACCGGAATCAGCGCCGGCGCACCCGGCTGCTTTTCCGCCTCGACGACGTCGATGGCCGTCACTTCGGGGGCGGCGTTCTGGATTGCCTCCTCAACGGCGTACTTGAGGGTGACGGACGACGACGGGCAGCCCTGGCAGGTGCCCAGCAGCTTGAGCCGCACCACGCCGTCGGGGCTGATGCCTTCCAGTTCCACGTCACCGCCGTGGGAGCCCAGGTAGGGCCGGACGCTGTCCAGCGCCGCGGCCACCCGTGCCTCCAACGAATGGGGGTGCAGCCCGTGGATGACCAGGATTCCGGCCACCAGGCTGTCAGCGGTCAGCGCTTCCAGAGTGGCGCCGTCGAGCTTTCCCTGGTCCTGCAGGATCTCCATGATCCGCTGCAGCCCGGCGCCGTAGAGGTCTGTCACCTGCCGGACCAGGTCCTCGGCACGGCCGCGGGCCACCGCCCCACCGGCGCCGAGGGCGTCAAGGAGTGTGCCGATTTGGTCGCCGTTCTGCAGCGGCGGCCGGTCCCCGCCGAGCATGGCCTACTCGCCGGTCAGGGTCTGGGTGGGGGAGTGCAGCATGTCCAGCGTCTGCCCGTTGCCCAGGTACATGTGGACACCGCAGGGCAGGCAGGGGTCGAAGCTGCGGACGGTGCGCATGATGTCGATGCCCTTGAAGTGCTCCCGGTCGTTCTCCTCGAAGATCGGCTGCCCCTGGACCGCGTCCTCATAGGGGCCGGCCACGCCGTTGGAATCGGTGGGACTGGCGTTCCAGGGGGTGGGCGGGTAGGGGTGGTAGTTGGCGATCTTGCCGTCGCGGATCACCATGTGGTGGGACAGGACCCCGCGGACCGCCTCAGTGAAGCCGCAGCCGATGCCTTCATCGGGGACCTCGAAGGTTTCCCACGTCTTGGTGCGGCCGGCCCGGATTTCCTCGAGGGCCTTTTCCGCGAAGTGCAGCGCAGCGGCCGCGGCGTAGGCCTGGAAGTAGGTGCGGGCGCGGTTGCGTTCGAGCGTGTTGCTCCACTGCGGGATGTTCCACTCGAAAGTGACCGGTCCCTTCAGCGCGGTTTTGGGCAGATTGATCTGGACACTCCTGCCGGTGGCCTTGAGGTAGCCGATGTCCAGGAGTCCGGCGAGCGCCGTGGCCCAGAGCCGTGCCAGCGGGCCGCCGCCGGTGTCCAGGGCGAGGTTGTTTTCGCCGTCGAACCACCGCGGGGACATGACCCAGCTGTACTTCTCCTTCAGGTCACGTTTCTGCGGCCGCGGGTTGGTGTGCTGGTTCCAGGGATGCCTGCGGTCCACCGGGTTGCCCAAGGGATCGTGGGTGACGAACATTTCCTGGTCTTCCCAGTCCTCGTAGTACGAGGAGCCGAGCATGATCCGCAGGCCCAGGTTGATCCGCACCAGGTCGGTGGTGACCAGCTTGCCGTCCACCACCACGCCCGGGGTGACGAACATCTTCCGGCCCCACTCGGTCATGTCCTTGTACTCGAAGTTGCAGTAGTCCGGGTCCTGCAGCGATCCCCAGCAGCCCAGCAGGGTCCGGCGCAGCCCCACCTGCTCGTAGCCGGGCAGGGCTTCGTAGAAGAAATCGAACAGGTCGTCGTGCATCGGGACGACCTTCTTCATGAACTCGACGTAGCGCATGAGCCGGGTGAGGTAGTCCGTCATCAGCTGGATGGTGGCCACTGTCCCCACGCCGCCCGGATAGAGCGTGGAGGGATGCACGTGGCGTCCCTCCATGAGGCAGAACATTTCACGGGTGGCGCGGCTGACCTGCAGCGCTTCCCGGTAGAACTCGCCGGTAAACGGATTCAGCGAGCGCATGATGTCGGCGATGGTCCGGTAGCCGTGGTCGGCCTCGTGCGGTGCCCTGGTGTTCTCGGCTTTGGCCAGGACACCGGGGTTGGTTTCCGAGACCATCTTTTCGCAGTAGTCCACGCCGACCAGGTTCTCCTGGAAGATGTTGTGGTCGAACATGTACTCGGCGGCTTCGCCCAGGTTGACGATCCATTCGCCCAGGTTCGGTGGCTTGACGCCGTAGGCCATGTTTTGCGTATAGCAGGAGCACGTGGCGTGGTTGTCGCCGCAGATCCCGCAGATGCGGCTGGTGATGAAGTGGGCGTCCCTGGGGTCCTTGCCCTTCATGAAAATGGAGTAGCCGCGGAAGATCGAGGAAGTGCTTTTGCATTCCACGACTTGGTTATTCTCGAAATCGATCTTCGTGTAAATGCCGAGGCTGCCGACGATTCTGGTGATGGGATCCCAGTTCATCTCCACCAGGTTGTTGTTGCCCGTTCCGCTTCCGGAACCCATGGGAATTGTTGACGTCATTGTCTTCGCCTGTCTGGAATGGGGTGGATTACCAGGTGCGCCGGGCCCCGGTGAGGAGCTCGGTTCCGGGCCGGCGCCACTTGGGCTCCTGGTCCAGCGTGTGCGTCGTGATGCCCCGCAGGGTCCGGATGGCGGAGCCGTAGGGCCGGATGGTGCTGGTGGAGAACTTGCCGCCGGGCGGCTCATCCATGAAGGGCATGAACTTGTCCGGGAAGCCCGGCATGGTGCAGCCGATGCAGATGCCGCCGACGTTGGGGCAGCCGCCGATGCCATTCATCCAGCCGCGCTTGGGCACGTTGCATTTCACCACGGGACCCCAGCAGCCGAGCTTGACGATGCACTTGGGGGAACCGTACTCGGTGGCGAAGTCACCCTGCTCGTAGTAGCCGGCCCGGTCGCAGCCCTCGTGGACCGTCTTGCCGAACAGCCATGTGGGACGCAGTGCCTCGTCCAGGGGAATCATCGGCGCCTGGCCGGTGGCCTGGTACAGCAGGTAGGTCATGGTTTCGGAAAGGTTGTCCGGCTGGATCGGGCATCCGGGCACGCAGACAATGGGAATGCCGGCCTTGGACTTCCAGTCGTAGCCGAGGTAGTCCGGCACGCCCATGGCGCCGGTCGGGTTGCCCGCCATGGCATGGATGCCGCCGTAGGTGGCGCAGGTTCCGGCGGCGATGATGGCGGTGGCCTTCGGGGCCAGGCGGTCCAGCCACTCGCTGGTCGTTATCGGCTGGCCGGTCTCGAGGTCATTGCCGAACCCGCACCAGTAGCCGCCGGGGTCATGGAGTTTTTCGTTGGGGATGGATCCCTCGACCACCAGCACGAACGGTTCCAGTTCGCCCCGGTCCGCCTTGCGGAACCATTCCAGGAAATCGTCGGCCCCTTCCTGCGGACCGCATTCAAAGTCGATCAGCGGCCAGTGCATGGCGATCTTCGGCAGCCCGGGCAGTGCGCCGAGGGCGATTTCCTCGACGCTCGGCTGGGTAGCCGCCGTCAAGGCGACCGAGTCGCCGTCACAACTGAGCCCTGCATTGATCCACAGCACGTGGATGAGGGCTTCTTCGGCCTTTAGGGAAGTTTCCGTAGGCATCGTTGCCTCTTTCGGTGGCCCTTGCGGGGCTCAGTGTGCTTCTGTCAGGGAGCCGGCCAGTGGAACTGACCGGGATGTTCCGGAGGCGGGCGCCGCCGCCGGGGAGGTGGCGCCGTCGAGCCAGCCGTACCAGCCGGCGAGGCCTTCGCCGCTGGTGGCGGACAGGGTGAGGAATTCGGCCCGCGGATTGATCTGCCGGATGCGGCGCAGGCACTCGTCGACGTCGAATTCGACGTAGGGAAGCAGATCCGACTTGTTGACGATCACGAGGTCGGCTGCCATGAACATGTGCGGGTATTTCTGGGGTTTGTCATCACCTTCCGTTACCGAAACGATCACCACCTTGGCTGTTTCGCCGAGGTCAAAAAGCGCGGGGCACACGAGGTTGCCCACATTTTCAATGAACACCGTCGAGCCCGGCTCCGGGGACAGCGCATCGAGGCCGTGCCGCAGCATGTCGGCATCGAGATGGCAGCCGGCTCCGGTGTTGATCTGGATGACCGGGCGCCCCGTGGCGCGGATGCGGTCCGCGTCGAGGGACGTCTCCTGGTCCCCCTCGATGACGCCCGCGTTCAGGCGCCCGCCAAGCTCCCCCAGGGTGCGGACCAGCAGGGTGGTCTTGCCGGCACCCGGTGAACTCATGACGTTGAAGGCACGGACTCCCCGGCCCGCGAGCCAGCCGCGGTTCGTCGCGGCCAGCAGGTCATTCTTGGCCAGCAGGTTCTGCTCGAGCAGGATGGTCTCCTTGCCCGGATCCGCATGGTGATGCCCGTCGGAATGCCCGTGATCGTGCTGATGGGAGTGCTCATGAGTGTGCCCGTGCGTGTACGTGCGCCCGTGCTCATCGGTATGGCTGTGCAGGTGCCCCTGCCCGGGCGTCTGCAGTTCCCCTGCGAGGTTTGAAATGCGGGTGCCGGCCTCGTCGCCGCAACCGCATGTTGTACACATGTCCTATGCCACCTCCACAGACATCAGCATGAGCTCGCGGCCGCTGAGGACTTCGACGTCCGCGCTTCCGCAAGGGCACAGCAAAATGAGATCGCTCAGGGTGAATTCGTCCTGGCAGCTGCGGCACCGTCCGCGGCCCTGCGGTTCCTCGATCCGCAACCGCGCGCCGGCCAGCGGGGTGCCGGCCGTTGCCACGTCAAAACAAAAGCGCACGGCATCAGCCAGTACGCCGGAGAGGGGACCGATCCTCAGGTTGACCGCCGTGACCGTCCGTTCGCCTGTGCGGTTGAGAACGGCGTCGACAAGGCCCTGCGTGATGGAGAGTTCGTGCATAATCGCGCCCCTTCCTGCCAAGATAGGCTCGCGCCAGACAAAACGCAACCGTCCCAATACCCGCCCGCCGTTCCTCGGCGCGAACGGACGGTTAAGGCCCTGCGGGGCCTGAATTAGGGCGTCAAGTGTACGTTCACGCAGTGTCCTTCGCGCCGGCGCTAGGGTGGGATGATGCCGTCCTTCCAGACCAGACTCAAGATCACCGGGCTGAAGCCGGGCAACCCTCCGGAGGCCGTGATGGACACCGCTGTCGAGGCGCTGCGGTCCCGGCACCACGTGGAGTCGCACCAGCTGGAACTGGCCGGCGGCGTGCCGCAGCTGAACCTGCGGTTCCTCGTGGAGGCCACCGAATACAACAGTGAGAACAGCGCGGCCCGGGAGTCTGCAGCAGTGATGCGCGACGCCGTCGAACGCGTTGCGCTGACAGGCTCGCTTTCGGTGCTCCGCCGCAGCCGGGGCCGCTGGGCGCCCGTCTAAGGTTCGGGGGGCAGGGCTTAGCCGGGCGGACCTTAGTCGCCTGGGCCAGGGACATCGCCCGGTTCGTCCACGGGCGAGCGGTCGCCGCGCCGGCGCGTCACGATCAGACCCACGACGGCGCCGATCACCAGGCCAACGGCAACACCTATCAGCGAACTCGCCCAGAAGGGCAGCCGGGTGGTGGAGCCGGTGAAGTAGCCAAGGCCGACGAGCCACGTCGCCCACAGGACACCCCCCAGCCCGGCACACAGGCTGAAGCCCGGAGTGGAAACGTCGGCGATGCCTGCGGCCGCGGACGTGGCAAGCCTTCCCCCCGGGATGAAGCGTGCCCCGATGATGGTGCCGTAGGTGGAGGACCGTCCAGCCTTGGCGATGGCCTCGTGGATGCCGTGGTGGATTTTCCTGCCCCATGTCCAGCGGTCCAGGATATGGCTCAGCCGCCGCTTGAACAGCTGGAACACCACCACGTCGCCCAGCCATGATGCGGTGGCGGAGAGGATGCCGACCAGGAACAGGTTGGCCCGCCCTTCGGCGGACAGCGCACCGCCCGTGATCAGGACCATCTCGGACGGAATGGGCGGAAAAATGGCATCGCCGAGGACAGCGGGAATGATCCAGAAATAGATTGCCGTGCTCCAGGTGTCCGGATTACCGAAGTCCATCTGCACAAGGTACCGCACCTCCAACGGGGAGCGCCGGGAAACCTCCGCGCCGGACGGAGCCGTTCGCCGGCCCACCCCCTCCACCGGCCCGAACCTCTACGCCTGGCCGTATGAGGGTGCCACACTGGCTGCATGCGGATAGAGATCGTTGAGGGTGACATCACCGGGCGGCCGGTGGACGCGGTGGTGAATGCGGCCAATTCATCGCTGCTGGGCGGTGGTGGCGTGGACGGGGCGATCCACCGGGCCGCGGGGCCGGAACTGCTGGCCGCCTGCCGCGAACTGAGGGCAACGACGCTCCGGGACGGGCTGCCGGTGGGCGCTGCCGTGGCCACCCCCGGGTACGGGCTGCGGGCTCAGTGGGTCATCCACACCGTCGGCCCCAACCGCCATGCCGGGCAGACCAATCCCGCATTGCTGGCGTCCTGCTTCACCGAGAGCCTGCGGGTTGCCGAGGGCCTGGGTGTCCGGTCTCTGGCCTTCCCCGCTGTGGGCGCCGGGGTCTACGGCTGGAACGCCGGCCAGGTGGCGCAGGTGGCCTTCGACGCCGTCCGGTCGTACGCCGCCGCCCGCTCTGCCGAGGGCGGGGTGGAGCTGGTGGAGTTCGTGCTCTTCGGCCCGGAAACCGTGGCGGTCTTCCGCAGCGTCCTTGAGGGTGCTTCCTAGCGGACGTCGCTCTGGTTAGCGGACTTCGCTCAGCTGGAGGCGGCTGCGGTACTCGACGGGTTTCTTCGTGATGGGGTCCACGAAGCGGATGCCGCGCGCCAGCAGTTGGAGCGGCCTGGTGTAGTCGTCCGGGGCCTTGTCCAGCAGCTCCGGGTAGAACGAATCGTGCAGGATGCCCAGGCCCAGCGATGCCATGTGCACCCGGAGCTGGTGGGTTTTCCCGGAGTGCGGTTCAAGCCGGTAGAGCGCGCGCCGTTCCGGGGCACCTGACGGAGTCCCGGCGTCGAACGTTCGCAGCAGGTCCATGCGCGTCTCCGCGTTCGGCTCGCCGTCGATGACCTCCGCCAGAAGATAGCTGCGGGACTTGGTCATCCGGTTGCGGACCACCACCGGGAAGTCGACGGCGGGATGCCCGGCAGCCGGTTCGGCGGCGGACACACATTCGTATTCCTTCTGGACCTGGCGCTTCTCGAATAGCACCTGGTACTTGCCCCGTGTCTCGGGGTTGGTCGAGAGCAGGAGGATGCCTGCGGTCATCCGGTCCAGGCGGTGCATGGGTATCAGATCCGGAAGGTTCAGCTGGTTCCGCAGCCGGACCAGCGCCGATTCCTGGATGTACGTTCCGCCGGGCGTGGTGGGCAGGAAGTGCGGCTTGTCCACCACCAGGATGTGCTCGTCCTGGTGCAGGATGTTCAGCTCCACGGGCAGCCGGGTTTCCGGCGGGAGCGTGCGGTAGTACCAGATGAAGGTGTGGTCCTCGAGCCTGGTGCCGCGGTGCAGGGGGATGCCGCCTTCGCCCACGATCTCACCGGCGTCGAACCGGTCCTCGATGCCCTGCGGGTCGATGTGCCCCCAGCGGTGCATCATGTAGTCCATTGCGGTGTCCCAGGGGCCTTCGTCCGGGAGGCGCAGGCGGGTCGCGTTCACGCCGTCGCGCACGGGAAGGGGGGATTGCATCACCGGTCCATTCTACTTTGCCCATGCCGGCGTCGAGTTCGCCGGAACCGTGCGAGGTCGCCGGAACGTTCCGGCGACTCCGCACCATTCCGGCGAACTCGGTGACGGACGAGAAAAAAGTTCTTGACAAATAAAATTGTCGGTGAAGATACTTGAAGCATGTTGGACATCGAAGTGATCGAGGACCCGGCGGCGGCCGAGGCTTCGCTGGATCCGATCCGGACCCGCATACTCCAGGAGCTGGCGGAGCCCGGGTCGGCCACACAGCTCGCCGCGAAGGTGGGGCTGCCGCGGCAGAAGGTGAACTACCACCTCAAGGCACTCGAGCGGCATGGCCTCGTCGAGCTGGTGGAGGAGCGCCGCAAGGGCAACGTCACCGAACGCGTGCTTCGGGCCACGGCAGCCTCCTACCTCATTTCCCCGGTGGCGCTGCAGTCGGTGGCACCGGATCCGCACCGATTTGCGGACCGCTTCTCCGCCTTCTGGCTGCTGGCGCTCGCCGGCCGCATGGTCCAGGAAGTGGGCAAGCTCATCGCCGGTGCCGCCGCCGCGCGGCAGAAACTCGCCACGTTCGCGATCGACGGCGAGATCACCTTCCGCACCGCCGCGGACAGGGCCGCGTTCGCCGAGGACCTCGGCGTGGCGGTCACGCGGCTTGTGGACCAGTACCACCACGGCGGTGCCGGAGGGCGGAAGCACCGGCTCGTCGTCGCGCTTCACCCCGCACTCAAGCCGGAAGCACACGACTCAACCACAACCATCCCAGCCAAGGAGCAGGACAATGACTGACGACAGGGAATTCGAGATCGTTTTTGACACCGAGCTGCCCGGCACCCCGGAGCGGGTCTGGGAAGCCGTAACCAAGGGCACCCCGGGCTGGATGTTCCCCACGGACCAGTGGCCGGATGTGAAAACCGTGGAGGAGTATCCGCAGCACCTGGTGTCGCGCATGGACGGTCCGGATGGCTGGTTCAACCAGCTCGAGCATGTACTGGAGCCGGTCGACGGCGGCCGGGCCAGGCTCCACTATGTCCACAGCGGCATCTTCGCGGACAGCTGGGACCAGCAGTACGACGGTGCCAGCAAGCACACGGAGTTCTACCTGCACACCCTGGGCCAGTACCTGAGGCACTTCGACGGCCAGCCCGTGGTTTTCACGGACGTCCAGGGGCCAGCAGAATCGCAGACGCCACATGGCTTTGTGCGGCTCAAGAAAGCCCTGGGCGTGGACAATGCGTCGCAGGGCGAGAGTTTTGATGTGGAGGTCGACGGCGTCGGGCGGCTTAGCGGGCAAGTGGACTTCTCCAACGAGAACTTCCTGGGCCTGCGGACGGCGGACACCATGTACCGGTTCTTTGGCCGCAACGCGTTCGGCGCACCCGTGGGCATGACCGTCCACGACTTCGGCGGCAGCGGGGATTCCGTGGCGACTGCCAATGCCTGGGGTTCATTCCTCGGAAAGGTCTACGCGTAGACCAGCCCGGGACTCGTCGTCTGCCTGACGACGCGCAGTCGTCGTGGAGCCGCCAGGCGTTAGGCGATGGCGGCGGCGGGGGAGTCCCTGAGCGTCCGCCTAAGCTGCGGGGCGGCCTCCAGCCTGTCCTGGGCGGCCCGCAGTGCGAGGACAGCCGTCTCCAGCTGGTCCGGCGGCAGCGTGAAGGGAATGCGAAGAAAATTCTCAAACACGCCGCCCACACCGAAGCG
Organism: Arthrobacter sp. BGA-UO-ETr-C19; assembly: GCF_059568005.1. Lineage (NCBI taxonomy): Bacteria > Bacillati > Actinomycetota > Actinomycetes > Micrococcales > Micrococcaceae > Arthrobacter > Arthrobacter sp. BGA-UO-ETr-C19. Next base: position 97,509 of record NZ_JCAQPC010000008.1, on the reverse strand, counting down.
CGGGCCGGCAGCTAGCCTGATGCCGAGTTCCGGGGCGATCACGGTCAGTGCCGTGCTGCTCGGGGACGGCAGCCGGCACCAGACGGCCAGGCCGCCGTCGGGCCGTTCCGCCTCCCACTGCGGCAGGTGGACCTTGAGCAGCTCCAGCAGTGCGGAGCGGTTCTCGCGGAGCGCGGACAGGCGGGCCGGCAGGGGATCGGCAAGGCTGCGCACCAGGTGGGCTGCCGCGAGCTGCTCCACCACCGGGCCGCCAAGGTCCATCGTGGTCCGGACGGCTGCGCATCGCTGAATCAGGCTCTCCGACGCGCGGATCCAGCCCGTCCGCATGCCCGCCCAGTGGGACTTGCTCAGCGATCCGATGGACACCACCGCCGGACTGAAGGAAGCCAGCGGAGCCGTTGTGCCGCCGTCGAGGTTCAGCTCACGGAGCGTCTCATCCACCACCAGGACCGTGCCCGACGCCGCGGCCGCGCGGACCAGCCGGCGGCGCTGCGCGTCGGGCATCAGCCGGCCGGTGGGGTTGTGGAAGTCGGGAACCGTGTAGGCCATGCGGGGACGGTGCTGCACCAGGGCGGATTCGGTCGAGTCCAGATCCCAGCCCCGCACCGACGCAGGGGGAAGGGGGACCGGAACGATGCGGCATCCAGTGGCACGGATGGCGTCGAGCGCGTTCGGGTAGGTCGGCTGCTCCACGAGGACCTTGTCCTGCTTGCCGACCAACGCCCGCAGCACGATGTTGAGGGCATGCTGCGCGCCGGACGTCACCAGGATCTGTCCGGGCGAGGTGGGAACCCCGGCGTCGGTATAGTGGCCGGCAATCGCTTCCCGCAGGGCCGGCACGCCCAAGGCATCGTAGCCGAAGCCGGGCAGCAGGGCGGGAAGCTCGGTGAGGGCGGCTGCGAAGGCCTGGTGGACCGCTTCACCGCTGGCCGGGAGCGACGCGTACGCGAGGTCGATGACGCCGTCGGGAACCGCCAGGCCCGGCGCCCCCGACAACCCAGCCTGGGAATCCCGCTGTTTGCCTGTGCCGTACGCCGTTCGCGGCAGGCACGTGCGGCCACGCGTGCCCTGGCCGCTGCTCAGGAACCCCTGCTCGCGCAGGCTGGAATACGCCGCTGTCACCGTGGTGCGGCTGACCGCGAGGGTGGCGGACAGTGTCCGTTCGCTGGGCAGTGCCGTCCCCAGCGGGATGCGCCCGTCCAGAACCAAAAGGCGCACGACGTCGGCCAGCTCGCGGTAGGCGGGAGCGTTGCCGTGGTGCCACTGGCCCAGGAGGCGGGCGAGGGCAGTGGGGGAGAGTGATCCGGACATGAGGCCAGTATTTCAAACTGGCCATGGAAAATAAGGCCAGTTCTGCTTCAGGATGGTTCAATGATGACTCGCAGACTTGTACAGCTCTTCACCGGCCTCGCCATGTACGGCATTTCGCTGGCCCTGTTCATCCGGGCCGGGCTCGGGCTGGACCCCTGGGACGTGTTCCATCAGGGCGTTGCCGGCAGGACAGGCCTGAGCATCGGCGCGGTGGTCATCATTGTCAGCTTCCTGGTGCTCCTGCTGTGGATTCCGCTGCGGCAGCGGCCGGGCTTCGGCACGCTCTGCAACGCCATCCTGGTGGGCGTCTTTGCCGACGTCGGGCTCGCCCTGATCCCCCCGTTCTCCCACCTCGGGGGCCAGATCGCGCTGCTGGGCGGTGCAGTGCTGCTCAACGGGATCGCCTCAGCGTGCTACATCGGTGCCCGCTTCGGCCCAGGTGCCCGTGACGGGCTCATGACGGGCCTGGCCCGGCGCACCGGCTGGTCCGTGCGCGTGTCCCGCACGCTGATCGAAGTGGTGGTGCTCGCCGCGGGATGGCTCCTCGGCGGCTCGGTCGGCGTAGGCACGGTTGTTTACGCCCTGGCGATCGGACCGCTGGTCCAGCTCCTGCTGCCGTACTTCCTGGTACCGGCCGCCCGCGGAGGCGCCCGGCAGGCTGCCGATTCACAATCCGAGGACCGCGAGGACCGCGAGGACCGCGAGGACCGCGACGACCGCGAGGACCGCGAGGACCGCGACGGCCAGTCCGCGGCACCGGCGGCCGCATCCTGACACCGCCTACCTGTGTCCGTCTTTCCTCTCAGGCGTCGGAGCCGCCCAGCAGGGGCTGGCACGTCGGACAGAAGTAGATGTCGCGTTCTTCCGTGACCGCCGCGGACACGCTGCCGGGGCTGCCCGCCGCAGGCATTCCCGCACCGCTTTTGCCAAGCACACCCTTGCCCGGCACACTCTTGCCCAGCACGGCGTGACGGATGGGGGTCCGGCAGCGAAGGCACGGCTGGTGCTCGCGCCGGTACACCCAGTAGCCGGGGCGCCCGGCCGCCCGGCCCACCGGAGTTCCACGGGCGTTGAGCAGTGTGGTCCGGCGGCCCGGTCCGAGGTTCGCCTCAAGGAGCTGCTTGGCGTCGGCAAACATGGCGGGCCAGTCCCTCACCGCGGCAACGGGCGACGCCGGATGGATGCCGGCCAGGAAACACACCTCGCAGCGGTAGATGTTCCCGATGCCCGCGAGGTTGCTCTGGTCCAGCAGCGCCACGCCGACCGGCACGTCCGGCCTCGCCGCCACGCGGCGCTCGGCCTCGGCCGGGTCCCAGTCCGGGCCCAGCAGGTCGGGGCCCAGGAACCCCACAGCCTTGTCCTCTTCGCTGGTCTTGATCACCTCAAGCAGGCCAAGGGAAAATCCGACGGCGTCGGCAACGGCCGTGCGGAGCACGCACCGGGCCGTGAATCCCGGCTTCCGCCACCTGCCACCGGGCGGGTAGACCTGCCAGCTGCCCTCCATTTTCAGGTGTGAGTGGATGGTCAGGCGCTCGTGGGCCGGGCCGGCGAGCCGCATCAGCAGGTGCTTGCCGCGGGGGACAACCTCCTCCATGGTCCAGCCGGCCAGGTTCAGCGTGGCGAAGCGGGGCACCCGGAAGTCGGACGCGAGAAGTTTCTGCCCGGCGAGGGCAGTGTGCAGCTGGTTGGCGGCGCGCCAGACGGAGTCGCCTTCAGGCACGGATCCTCAGTCCCTTCGGTGTGGAGTAGGCGCCGGCGGCCGTCAGCGCCGATGCCGCAGGGGTATCGAGGATGCCGTGGCCGTTGACCTTTTCCATGACGAGCTTGTCCACGGCCCCGCGCTTCACCACGTCCACGAGAGCTCCGGCAGCGGCGGCGAGGACGGATTCGTCCTCCGTGAAGACCAGCAGCGTCTTGCCGCCCCGTTCGACATACAGCACCAGGGCGCCGTCGACCAGCACCACCAGCGCGCCGGCTTTCCGGCCCGGGCGGTGCCCGCTGCCGGCTTCGACATTGCCGGCGGGCCACGGCAGGGCGGCGCCGTAGGGGTTGGCCGGATCCGTTGCCGCCAGGGCCAGAGCCACGGGTTCCGGCTTGGCCAGCTGGGCGTCCTCGGTATATGTGCGCAGCCGGTCGACGGTGGCGGGCACGGCGAACTGGGCAGCACCGAGATGCTCGATGAAGTACCCCCGCCTGCACCGTCCGGCCTCCTCCAAGCGGGCCAGGACCTTGTACATGAGCCCGAACCCGCCCAGGATGTTCTCGGCCATGACGGATCCACGGGTGACCACCCCGTACCTGTCGAGCAGAAGCTCCGCGGTGGCGCGGGCGTGGATGGTGGGATCGAGCTCGGGCATGGGCAGCGCGGACCAGCGCCCGGCCGCGAGGGGCGGGGTGGGGACGGCGCCGCCGACCGACCCGTATCGTCCGCCGGACAGTCCCGGCGAGCCAAGCAGGCCCGTGCCGTGCGACCGTCCCAGCCGGCTGAGGCGCGGCGCCCTGGCCCGCGGCGCGCGGGCAACTTGCCGGTGGGCGGTGTGCCCGCCGGCGATCAGGGACCGGACCGGGGCGAACGTGTCCCCGGTGATCCGGCCCGCCCAGGCCAGATCCCAGATGGCGGACACGACGTCCTGGTCGCCCAGTACCGCGTCCATGCCGCCGGCAATGTCCGTCAGCTGGCGGAAAAAGTAGCCGCCTCCGTTGGCCTGCAGGTGGTCCAGCAGCCTGCGCTGGGCGTCACCCGGTTCAAAGTCAGGGGCCGGGTTCAGCGTCAGTTCCACTGAATCCGCCAGGTGCAGGCTGATCCAGCCGTCGTTGCCCGGCAGCGCACCGGCACCTGACCAGAGGACCTCCCCGGCGGCCATGAGTTCGTCGAGCATGGCGGGCTGGTAGTTGGACACCCGGCTGGCGAGCACCAGCGGTTCCCAGGCCGACGCGGGTATGGGCACGCCGGAGAGTTGGTCCACGGCGGTGATGATGCCGTCGAGTCCGCGCAGCGCCGGCTGTCCCCGTCCCGCGCCCGGCGTGCGGACATGTTGCCAGGCCGGCAGGAACCTGCCGTAGGCGGTGATGTCCACGGGCTCCACCTCCGCCCGCAGCGCGGCGAGGGAGCGGCGGCGAAGCTTGCGGAGGACTTCGGCGTCGCACCATTCGCTGCCGGCCAGGGCCACTGCGGCCGAGGCAGCGGCCGACGCAGCCGCAGCTTCCGCGACGGGGTCAAGCCCGGAACCGGCATCGGAATCGGACAGAGCGGCTGCCGGGCTTTCGCCGGCAGCGGACTCGGCGTGGGGCCGGAATTCACCTTCCACCACGCGGCCATCGGCTGCCAGCCGCTTCAGGGCAGTCCCGACGACGGCGGCACCAAGTCCCAGCCTGGCTGCGGCTTCGGTGGCGGTGAACGGACCATGGGTGCGGGCATAGCGCGAGACGAGGTCGCCCAGCGGGTCCGCCACAGGCTCGATGAAGGCGAGGGGAACGCCCATGGGCAGCGGGACACCGATGGCGTCGCGCAGCCTTGCGGCGTCTTCCACCGCGGCGAAGCGTTCGACGCCGGCGAGGGTCACCTTGATGGCCCGGTTCGCCCGCTGGAGGGCTGCGAGGTGGGCGGCGGCTTCGGCCGTTGTTGCCTCGGACGGCGGGGTTTCGACGGGCTCAGCCGGCGGGGCTTCCGCGGTTTCGACGGGCTCAACCGGCGGGGTGTCGACGGACTCAACCAGCGGGGCTTCCGCGCGTTCAGCCGGTGGGGCAAGCCTGGCGGCGACCTCCCCGGGGTCCAGCGGTCCGAGCAGCCGGAGAAGATCGGCCACACCTTCCACGCCCCGGACTTTCCGGTCCGGGGCAAGGCGCTGAAGTTCGCGTTCAGTGGCGTCGATGACCCTGGCGTCCAGGAGCTCGCGCAGTTCCACGCGGCCCAGGAGTTCGTTGAGCAGCGTGGAGTCCAGGGCCAGCGCGGCTGCCCGGCGTTCGGCGAGCGGGGAATCGCCTTCGTAGAGGAACTGTGCCACGTAGCCGAAGAGCAGGGACTTGGCGAACGGGGACGGCTGCTGGGTGGTGGTCTGCACAATCCGGAGTTCGCGCCGTTCAACCGAAGCGGCGATGTCCTTCAGGGCCGGCAGGTCGTACACATCCTGGAGGCACTCACGGACGGTTTCCAGCACGATCGGAAATGCTGGGTATTTCCGCGCCACGTCCAGCAGTTGGGCGGACCGTTGCCGCTGCTGCCACAGCGGCTGCCGCTTGCCGGGGGTCTGCCGGGGCAGCAGCAGGGCACGCGCAGCGCACTCGCGGAACCGGGAGGCGAACAGGGCACTGCCACCCACCTCTGCGGTGACAATCTGTTCCAGTTCCTCGGGGTCGAACAGGAACAGCTCGGCGCCGGGCGGTTCGTCCTCCATCATGGGGACGCGCAGCACGATGCCGTCGTCGGCCGCCATGGCGGAGCCGTCCAGGCCGTAGCGCTGGTGCAGGCGCTGGCCCACGGCCAGCGCCCACGGCGCGTGGACCGGCATGCCGAACGGGCTGTGGAGAATGACCCGCCAGTCGCCGAGTTCGTCGTGGAAGCGTTCCACCACGAGCGTCGTGTCGCTGGGAACCACCTCTGTGGCCAGCTTCTGTTCCGACAGGTACTGCAGCAGGTTGTTCGCGGCGAAGTCGTCCAGGCCGCTCGCCTTGCAGCGTTCGGTGGCAGGGCCGACGTCGGACGCTGACAGTTCGCGGACAAACGCGCCGAGGGCGCGGCCCAGGTCAACCGGGCGTCCCAGCGAGTCGCCCTTCCAGAACGGGAGCTTCCCGGGCTGGCCGAAGGCGGGCGAGACGAGCACGCGGTCGTGCGTGATGTCTTCGATTTTCCAGCTCGTGGCCCCGAGGGCGAAGATGTCGCCCACGCGGGATTCGTAGACCATCTCCTCGTCCAGCTCGCCGACCCGCCGGCCTCCCTTGGCCGGGGCCGCGCCGGATCCCTTGCCGTCACCCGCTCCGGCCGGGGACGCCGATCCCTCGGTCTCCGTGCCGATGATGTAGACGCCGAACAGCCCGCGGTCCGGAATGGTGCCGCCGGACGTGACGGCCAGCCGCTGGGAGCCGGGCCTGCCCTCGATGGTCCCGGCGTTGCGGTCCCAGACGATCCGGGGGCGGAGCTCGGCGAATTCATCCGAGGGGTAGCGCCCGGCCAGCAGGTCCAGCGTGGCCTCGAACGCGGACCGGGGGAGCGTGGCGAACGGAGCCGAGCGGCGGACGGTAGAAAACCATTCCTCCACGTCGATGCTGCCGAGCGCGGTGGCCGCGACGGTCTGCTGGGCCAGGATGTCCAGGGGGTTGGCCGGGACACTGAGCCGCTCGATCTTGCCGTCCAGCATCCGCTCAACGGTGATGGCGGTGTGCACCAGGTCTGCCCGGTGCTTGGGGAACAGGTAGCCCTGGGAAATTTCACCCACCTGGTGCCCGGCGCGGCCCACCCGCTGCAGCCCGCTGGCCACGGAGGGCGGGGACTCGACCTGCACCACGAGATCCACGGCACCCATGTCGATGCCGAGTTCCAGCGAGGATGTGGCCACAACGCAGCGCAGCCGGCCGGACTTGAGGTCGTCCTCGATGAGGGCCCGCTGGTCCTTGGATACTGAGCCGTGGTGGGCCCGTGCCAGCAACGGTTCGGCCCCTGAGGTGCTTCCGGCCTGCGCCATCATGTGGGCAGGGGTGCCGGTGGACGTGGGCACGCCTCCCTGCGCCGGCGGAGCAGGGTCATCCCAGCCTCCGCCCACCGTCAGGAGTTGGCGTTCCGCGTGGATCTCGTTGAGCCGCGCGGTCAGGCGTTCCGCAAGCCGCCGCGAGTTGGCGAAGACGATGGTGGACTGGTTGGCCAGCACCAGGTCCACGATCTTTTCCTCCACATGGGGCCAGATGGAGGCCTGGGGCTGCAGTCCCGACGCGGGCCCGGAATCGAAAGCCCCGGCGGCGCCCTGAAGATCGGACATGTCCTCCACGGGTACAGACACCGTGAGGTCCCAGTTCTTCCGCGAGGGAGGGGCCACAATCTCCACCGGGGCGGAACCTGCCAGGAACTGCGCCACGAGTTCCCGCGGCTCCACGGTGGCGGAGAGCCCGATCCGCTGTGCCGGCGCGGGCAGCAAAGCATCAAGGCGCTCGAGTGAGACGGCGAGATGTGCCCCGCGCTTGGTGCCGGCCACGGCGTGGACCTCATCCACGATGACGGTGTCCACCTCGCTGAGCGTTTCCCGGGCCCTGGAGGTCAGCATCAGGAACAGGGACTCGGGGGTGGTGATCAGGATGTCCGGCGGGTTGCTCAGCAGGGCACGGCGGTCGGAGGCGGGGGTGTCGCCGGACCGGACTCCGACGGTGATCAGGGGAGCCGGCAGGTCCAGCCGTTTGGCAGTCTGGGTGATGCCTATGAGGGGAGCGCGTAGGTTGCGTTCGACGTCGACGCCAAGCGCCTTGAGCGGGGAGATGTACAGTACGCGGGTTTTCCGCTTGGGCTTCCGTGCCCGGGGCTGTTTGGGCTTGGCGCCGGCAGCAGGCTCTTCAAGGCCCGGCAGCACCTCAGCGTCGGGCGAGACTTCAGCGCCAGCCGCGGCGGCCTCGGGTGCAGCGGATCCGGACACCAGGAGCCGGTCCAGCGCCCAGAGGAACGCGGCCAGGGTCTTGCCTGAGCCGGTGGGCGCGACCACCAGGGCGTGTGAACCGGATGAAATCGCGTTCCAGGCCCCCTGCTGAGCGGGGGTGGGCTCGGAAAACGCACCGAGGAACCACTCCCTGGTGGGCCGGCTGAACTGGTCCATCGAGTCCCCGGTGGACGTGCCGGTGGAGGTACCGGCGGGCTCCTGCGACTGCATGCCTCCATCATGCCTCACGGGACTGACAGCTATAGGAACATCAGGTATGCCCTACCCGGCCGGGGGAAGGTCGCGGGTGGCCGGCCCCTCAAGGACCTGCCCGTCGCTGCTGAACCGGGAGCCATGCAGCGGGCAGTCCCAGGACTTCTCGTTGTCGTTCCAGTGCAGGATTCCGCCCAGGTGCGTGCAGACCGCGGACAGGCTGCACGTCGTTCCGTTAACCGTGGACGTGGCCACGGGCTTCCGGTCGCGCAGCGCCACGGTGCCCGTGCCCTCGGCCGGCGCTGCGCCGTCCGCCGGGGGAAGCTTTTTCAGTCTGCCCCAGTCCTTTGCCAGCGTGGCGGCCACTCCGGCATTCAGGGTCACGGCCGAGGCTGCTCCCGGAGGCGATGTCACCCGGCGGTGGATGGTGTTGGCCCACGGCAGTTGGCCTCCGAGGATGTCCGCGGCGATGCCCAGGGATGCGGCCACCGCGTTGGTCATGCCCCATTTGTTGTAGCCGGTGGCGAAGAAGATGCGCCCGCGGCCGCGGGGGAGCTTGCCGAAGAACGGCATGAGGTTGGTGGCCTGGTAATCCTGCGCGGACCACGTGTGGGTGACGGCGGCAACGGGGAAGTGCTGCCGCGCCCAGGACAGGACATCCTCCAGGTGCGCCTGTTCCGAGCGCGCCTTTCCCACCGGGTGCCCGTTGCCGCCCACAAGGAGCAGATTCCGGCCGTCCGCCGGATAGTCCCGGATGGAACGCACGGGCTGCTCGACGGACAGGTACATGCCTTCGGGCGGTGTCGCATCTCCGGTCAGCTCCAGGGCTGCGGCGTAGGAGCGGTTCGGCTTGAGCTTGGCGAAGTAGAGGCCGCGGTTCAGGATTGGGCTGCCCGTGGCCAGCACAACCGAGTCGGCCTGGACCGAGCCCCGGTCAACGTGGATGGTTGAGGGCCCCGCGCCGGTGACGTTCCGGACCCGCACCCCTGTGACAATCCGGCCCCCGTGGCTCCGGACGTCCTCGGCCAGTGCAGTGAGTACATCCATGGGGTTGATCTGGGCCTGACCGCGGAGGCGCACGGCTCCCCGCACGGGAAACGGCAGGCCCGCATCCCGGACGTAGTCCACGTCCAGGTCGGCGCTGAGGGCCGCGACGAGCTCCCCGCGGACCGCTTCCGTGCCCTGCGGGGTGGCGGCGTACGTGTAGGCGTCGCGCACCTGGAACGGCACGCCCCGCTGTTCCATGTACCGCAGCAGCCACGCCTGCCCCTCCCGGTTGCCGGAGACGTAGGCGTCCACCACCTTCTGGGGGTACTGCTGCCGGAGGGCGGACAGCACCGTGCCCTGCAGCAGGGTGACTTTGGCGGTGGTGTTGCCGGTGGCCACGGCGCCCAGCCCGCGTGCCTCCAGGACAAGCACGTCCTGTCCCGAGCGGGCCAGCAGCAGCGCCGTGGTCAGGCCGGTCAGTCCCGCACCCACCACCACGGTGTCAAAGGACTCGCCGGGGGTGAACGGATCGCCGGTGAAAGTATCGGTACGGTCCAACCAGAGTGACGTCACGTGTCTCAACCTGCCTTTGGCCTGCGTCTTTGCCACGAGGCGTTCCCGCGGCAGGCCCGGTGCTGCCAGCCAGGACCCCGACGTAATCGCAAGTGTACTTACGGAGTTGGGGGCCGAACAGGCTTGGAACGGGGCAAGATGCTCCCGGCAAGCTTTGCGTCAGCGGGCCTGGAATGCCCCGATGCTCAGGAGCTCAATGGAGGCATTGCTGCAGGCATCCGAGGGGCGTGCCACGAACAGCGATGCGGTGTCCTCCGGCGGGTAGACCCGGAACCCGGCGGCAGCGGTCTTCTTGCAGTCCGGGTAGTTCCCGGCCTGCGTGTAGCGGAGCACCGCCGTGCCGGACTTCCCGGGGGCCAGCAGGACGTCCTGGACGGCGACGGAGGTGTCGCGCTGGGCCGGCGCTCCGATCGGCTGGCCGTTGGGCCCGGTGGTCAGCGACACGCCGGCGAACCCCTTCAGGTGGCAGGCGGCCTTGCCGGTGTTGGTCAGGATCAGTTCCATATAGACGCTGCCGGCCGCCCCGCCGCCTGTGGCGTCGGTGGTGGCTTTGAGGCCCGAGGCCTTGCACAGCTGCATGCCGGCGGCAGTGGACTGCGGTGCTGCCGAAGTCGGAGCCGGCGAAGCCGGTTGCGATTGGGAAGGCGAGGCAGAGGACGACGGCGGCGCGGAAGTTTCGGGGGCGGCCTGCGTGCTCGGGGTGGCTGGGCCCGTTGCCGGTTCGGTTGTCCCCTGGCTGGCGGGCTGGCTTGGTCCGCAAGCGGCGAGCAGCAGCGCCAGTGCGGCAGCCGCCGTCGTACCTATTAGTCCGTTGGTGATTCGCTGAGGCCTCATGGCTCTAACATTGCGGGCGTTTCCGCCGGAGTCAACGAAGGCGCGGCGGACACCCTGATTTGATGCTCGGATTGTGACATCAGCCCGCAGACTCCGTCCGTTCGGCTCAAACCCGCTTCTGCCGACGGTGATGCAACGATAAACCTGTTCTGTCGGGCAAAATTGGCTAATTTCGGAATAAATGTTGCGTTGATCTGCAGATTTCGGTGTGCCAAACTGATCTTGGTCTCGCACGTCCATATTTGCGTAGGAATCGAAAAGCCGGCAGGAAATCCGGCAAGGAAATAACGCTCATACTCTGGCCGCGGTCCATCATCATTCCCGTGGCCAGAAGTGTCCTCCGCTAAGGGGGATGCGCAGGGTTGAGGGGAGACAGCTCGGCATTCGTCCACGGCAACGCCGCTGCGGACGTTCCTGAAGAGGCGCATCAGTCATTGGTTTCCGGCAACGCCGCCGAAGCCAATAACGATGGGGGCTGAGGTTATGACCGGTTGGCTTGTCCGCTGGAGTCTAAAGTTTCGATTGATCGTTTTAGCCACTGCTGCCGGCATTTTGGGGCTCGGATTAACGAGCCTGCCGTCAATGTCAGTGGATAATCTTCCAGAATTCTCTCCACCGCACGTGGAGATACAAACCGAGGCACTGGGCCTGTCCGCCGTAGAGGTCGAACAGCTTATTACCTCGCCCATGGAGGCCGACCTCCTGAACGGGGTTGCCTGGCTCGACGAAATACGTTCGAAGTCAGTCCCGGGCCTGTCCTCGATTGAGATGGTTTTTGAGCCCGGCACCGATCTTCTCCGCGCCCGGCAGCTCGTTGCAGAGCGCCTGACGCAGGCTTTCGCGCTGCCGAACGTGTCGTCTCCGCCGGTACTGATGCAGCCCCTCTCCTCGACGAGCCGCGTCATGATGGTGCAGATGACCTCCCAGGACGTGTCACCCATCGACATGTCCGTCCTGGCCCGCTGGGACGTCAAGCCGGCACTCATGGGTGTCCCGGGGGTGGCAAACGTCTCCATCTACGGCCAGCGCGAACAGCAGCTGCAGGTGCAGGTGGACCCGAAGCAGCTCCGCGCGAAGAACATCACCCTCAACCAGGTGGTCGAGACCGCCGGCAACGCGGTGTGGGTGTCCCCCCTGAGCTTCCTGGAAGCTTCAACCCCGGGCACAGGCGGTTTCCTCGAGTCCGCCAACCAGCGCATCGGCATCCAGCACGTGCTTCCGATCCGGACCCCCGAAGATCTCGGCAAGGTCAGCGTTGAAGGCGCCTCTGACAAGACGCTGACGCTGTCCGACGTCACCACCCTGAGCGAGGACCACCAGCCCCTGATCGGCGACGCCGTCACCGGCAAGTCGCCCGGCCTGCTGCTGGTCATCGAGAAGTTCCCGGATACGAGTGTTGGGGACGTGACGCAGGGCGTCGAGGCGGTACTGGACGGGCTGCGTCCGGGCCTTTCCGGCATCACTGTGGACTCCACTGTGTTCCGGCCGGCCTCGTTTGTGGAGTCCGCCGTAGGCAGCCTGGGACTTGCCCTGCTGGTCAGCCTCCTGGTGGTCACCGCGGCGATCGGTTTCGCGTTCCGCTCCTGGCGATACGCCCTGCTGGCCTTCGTGGCCATCTCCGTGGCGGCAATGGCTGCTGCGCTCGTGCTGCAGTTCCAGGGAGCGGTCCTGAACATCATGGCGTTCGCCGGTCTGGTCCTTGCCCTGGTCCTCGTCATCGGCGATGTCATCACCGACCTCCACAGTTTCCGGAGGGAATCGGCCGACGACCGGGTGTCGCGTGAAGCCCTCCTTGCCCACGGTCTGCAGCGATCCCGCGTGCCGGTCCTGTTCGCCGGCCTCACCGCGCTGCTTGCCCTGGCACCGGCGCTGTTTGTTCCCGGCGTGGAAGGGGCGTTCCTGAAGCCCCTGGTGCTGTCTTACCTGCTGGCAACTGCCGTGGCGATGCTCATCGCCCTGACGGTCACGCCGGCCCTTGCGAGCCTGCTGCTGCGGGGTCACAGGCGGCCCAGGCGCAGCCTTTCGGTAATCCGGAAGGCCCGGCTCGGCTATGAGCGCTCGGCGAGGGCGTTCACGGGAACGGTGGCCACAGTGTTCGCCCTTGCGGCTGCGGCGATGGCAATCGCTGCACTCGCAATCGTCCCCGGCGCCACCAAGGAGCTTCCCGTTGTGGCGGCAGTTCCCGACCGGACCCTCCTCGTGGAATGGGAAGCGGCGGCCAGCACAGGGGCCGACGTGATGAACAGGGTGATGACCAGCGCCAGCGAAGAGCTCAGCGGAATCCGCGGAGTCTCCTCGGTGGGCGGCCATATGGGACGTGCCATTACCTCCGATACCTCCTCAGATGTCAACGGCGGCGAACTCTGGGTGACCATGGAGGACGGCACCAACATCAGCAGGGTGCGCTCTGAGGTGCGGGAGATTGTTGAGGGGTACCCGGGCCTGACGGCCAAGGTGACCACCTACCCGGAGCAGCAGGTTGCTGCCGCCAGCGAAATCGACAACCGCCAGTTCAGGGTGCGCGTTTACGGCGTGGACCTGGACATCCTGCGCCAGAAGGCAGACGAAATCCGCGGGATCCTCTCGCGTACGAACGGCGTGGTTGAGCCGCAGGTGGATGTCACGGTAGACCAGCCCGTCGCGGAAATCGAGGTTGACCTCGCCAAGGCGCAGAAGCAGGGCATCAAGCCCGGCGATGTGAGGCGGGCGGCTGCCACCGTCCTGCAGGGCATCGAAGTCGGGTACCTGTTTGAGCAGCAAAAGGTGTTCCAGGTGATCGTCAAGGGCACGGAATCCACCCGCAACAGCCTGACCAGCGTTACCGACATGATGGTCGACAAGCCTGAAGGCGGGCAGGTCCGGCTGGGTGACGTGGCCACGGTCACGCTCCGCCCGAACCAGACCGTGATCCATCATGACGACACCTCCAGGCGCATCGACGTCGTGGCCAACATCCAGGGCCGCAACCTCGGTGACGTTACCAAGGACGTTCAGGCAGCCATCAAGGGAATGCAGTTCCCGGTGGAGTACCACGCCGAGATCCCGCCGCAGTATGCCGAAAAGGAGGCCGCCGGCGCGTTTATCTGGTGGCTCGCCCTGGCGGCCGCGGCCGGCATCCTTGTCCTGCTGCTGACGGTCCTCGGCAACTGGCGGCTCGCGGGGCTGGTCTTCGTGCTGCTTCCGGTTGCACTGTCCGGCGGCATCCTTGCCGCAGACCTGGCCGGCGGTTTCGGCTCGGTCTACGTGCTGGTGGCCCTGGCGGCGGTGCTCGCCCTGGCAGTCCGGGACGTGATCATGCTGATGGGAACGTACCAGTCCCTGCAGTCCCGTGCCCCGTCGGAGTCGCCCGCGCATCTCATGCGGCAGGCGGCCGGGGAGCGGCTTATGCCAACTGTTCTGACTACCGTGATCACCGGACTGGCGCTGGTGCCCCTGGTGCTCCTGGGAGGGCCGGTCGGCGGAGGCATGCTCCTTCCGCTGGCGCTGGTTGTGTGGGGCGGGCTAATCACCTCGGCCCTGCTGACCCTATTTATTCTGCCGATCCTCTTCCTCCGCATTGGTCCACGGACCAACACGGACTGGGGGAGCTCATTGGTGATCAACAATGGACCGGTTCTGGCAGAGAGGTCGGAATTGTCATGAAAAGCAAGAGTGGTTTTGGGGGCTGGCGTTCTGTTCTCGTGCTGGCCTGCGCAGCATCAATCGGCCTCGCCGGGTGTGCGACGGTGAAGACTGCCGCGACGCCCGCCGGGCAGGCAGCGTCAACCATGGAGAAGGCCGGCCCTGACCTGAACAAGCTGACGCTGACGGACAAGGCAGTGGAAAGGCTGTCAGTGACCACGGTCAAGGTGGCCAAGGGCGAAGGCAGTCCGCTGCAGGTGCCCTATGGAGCACTGGTTTACGATGCCAACGGCAAGACCTGGGTTTACACCAACCCCGAGCCGCGGACGTACATCCGGGCCGCGGTAACGGTGGAAAAGATCGCCGACAACAAGGTCCAGCTCCGGTCCGGTCCGCCTGCAGGAACCGATGTTGTCACCGTTGGTGCAGCGGAACTGTTCGGCGCCGAATTCGGCACTAAGGGTCACTGACATGCGCCGGATTGTCGGGTTCAGCCTGAAATTCCGCGCCTTGGTGGTGGCCATCGCGGTGGCAATGATGGCGTTCGGCGGCGTCCAGCTCAGCACGGCCTCGGTGGACGTCTTTCCCGAATTTGCCCCGCCGAAGGTGGAAATCCAGACCATCGCCATCGGCCTCACCGCTGCCGAGGTGGAGCAGCTGGTGACCGTTCCGCTCGAAGACGCCCTCAACGGCGTCGAGGGCCTGGACGAGATCCGCTCCAAATCCGTGGAGCAGCTGTCCTCGATCGTGCTCATTTTCGCCCCGGGGGCGGACCTGCTCAAGGCCCGCCAGCTCGTCTCGGAGCGGATCGCCACCGTCACGCCGTCGCTCCCAACCTGGGCGGCTCCGCCGGTGATGCTGCAGCCGCTTTCGTCCACCAGCCGGGTCATGAAGATCGGTCTGACATCGGATCAGCGCTCGCTCATGGAAATGTCCATGATCACCTACTGGAAGATCCGCGCCCACCTGCTGCGTGTCCCCGGTGTGGCCAACATAGCCATCTGGGGTGAGCGCCTGCAGATGCTGCAGGTGCAGGCGATTCCGGAGAAGCTGAAGGCCAACGATGTCAGCCTGAACCAGGTCATGGAAGTGACCGCCAACGCCCTTGACGCGGGCCTGTTGCAGTATTCACCGGGGTCCGTCATCGGCACCGGCGGCCACATTGAGACGCCCAACCAGCGGCTCAACATCCAGCACGTGCTGCCGATCACCACCCCGAAGGATCTTGCGGAGATCACCATCGAGGAGAAGAACGGGAAGCCGCTCCGCCTTGGTGACGTGGCCAACGTGGTGGAGGACCATCAGCCGCTCATTGGCGACGCCGTGATCAACCAGGGCGAAGGGCTGATGCTCATCGTTGAGAAACTTCCGTGGGGCAACACCCTGGAAGTCACCAGGGGCGTTGAGGCGGCCCTGCAGCAGATGGAGCCGGGACTCAGCGGCATCACCGTTGATACAGAGATCTTCCGGCCGGCTACCTTCATCGAGGAATCCCTGAACAACCTCAGCCGCGCGCTGATGCTGGGCTGCATCCTCGTGGTCCTGGTGCTGGGTGCGTTCCTCTTCCAGTGGCGGACGGCGCTGATCAGCCTGATCGCCATCCCGCTCTCGCTGGTGACGGCGGCCTCCGTCCTCTACCTCACTGGAGCATCGGTGAACACCATGGTCCTGGCGGGGCTGGTGATTGCCGTCGGGGTGGTGGTGGATGATGCGATTATCGACATCGAGAACATCATCCGAAGACTCCGGCAGCACCGGGCGGAGGGCGGGACGCGGTCCACGGCCTCGGTGGTCCTGGAAGCCTCGCTTGAGGTCCGCGGGCCGATCATCTACGCCACGCTGATCATCATCGCCGCGGCGGTGCCAATCTTCTTCCTCCAGGGACTGACAGGGGCCTTCTTCAGGCCGCTGGCCATCTCCTACACCCTGGCGGTGCTGGCATCGATGCTCGTGGCACTGACCGTCACACCCGCGCTGGCCCTGATCTTCATGCGGAAAGTTCCGCTGAAGGAGCAGGAACCGCCCCTGGTGCGTGTACTGAAACGCGGCTACCGCGCTGTCCTGAGCAAGATGGTGAGGCGGCCCGTGGCGGGGTACGCGACCTTCGGGGCCATGGCGGCCATCGGTGCCGTCACAGCACCGCTGCTTGGGCAGTCGCTGTTGCCTGACTTCAAGGAACGCGACTTCCTGATGCACTGGCTGACCCAGCCCGGCACGTCGGTGTCGGAGGAGTACCGCGTCAGCCAGAAGGCCTGCGAGGAACTGCTCACGATTCCGGGCGTCCGGAACTGCGGCTCGCACATCGGGCAGGCCTTCAACGCCGACGAGGTCGTGGGCGTGTACTTCGGTGAGAACTGGATCAGCATCGACCCCGCAGTGGATTATGACAAGACACTGAAGTCCATCCATGAAGTTGTGGATGGCTATCCCGGGATCGTGCGCGACGTCCAGACCTACCTGAAGGAGAGAATCCGTGAGGTTCTCACCGGCGCCAGCAACGCCGTCGTGGTCCGGCTTTACGGGGACGATCTTGCGCTGCTGCGTTCAAAGGCGGCGGAAATCCATTCCATCTTTGACGCGACGGAAGGGGCCATTGACGTCCAGACGGCGCTGCAGAAGGATATTCCGCAGCTCAATATCGAGGTTGACCTGGCAAAAGCCCAGAGCTACGGGCTGAAGCCGGGCGACGTCCGGCGGGCCGCGGCAACGATGGTGGCGGGTGAAGAAGTCGGCGACGTTTACCGGGGCGGCAAGGCGTACGACGTCCAGGTCTGGAGCCCGCCGGAGGTGCGTTCCGATATCAGCGCCATCCGGAACCTCCCCATCGATACGCCGAGCGGGCGCAAGATCCTGTTGTCCGATGTGGCGAGCGTCCAGGTCAAGCCGACGCCGAACGTCATCCAGCGCGACTCACACTCCAGACGGATTGACATCCAGGCCAACGTAAAGGAAGGCCAGCTGGCACCCGTAGTTACGGCCATGGAGGAAGGGCTGAAAAAAGTTGAGCTGCCTCCGGGCTTCCGCACGCAGATACTGGGTGAGTTCCAGGAGCGCCAGGCTGCGACCAACACCCTGCTGACACTCGCCGTTGGGGCGCTGGCCGTGATCTACCTGCTCCTGCAGGTGGCCTTCGGGAGCTGGCGGCTGGCGACGCTGGTGATCCTCACGCTCCCGATTGCCCTGGTGGGCGGAGTGTTCGCCGCCTTCATTGGCGGAGGCGTGCTGTCGCTGGGGTCCATTGTGGGCTTCCTGACGGTCATGGGCATCGCGGCCAGAAACGGCATCCTGCTCGTCAACCACTGCCAGCACCTGGAGAAATATGAGGGTGAAAAGTTCGGTCCCGAACTGGTGCTGCGGGGCGCCGGGGAACGGCTCTCGCCGATCCTCATGACCACGCTGGCCACGGGGCTTGCCCTGGTGCCGCTGGTGGTCCTGGGGAACATCCCCGGCCATGAGATTGAACATCCCATGGCCCTGGTGATCCTTGGCGGGCTGGTGACGTCCACGCTGCTCAACCTGTTCGTGGTCCCGTCGCTGTACTTGAGGTTCGCCAAGCCGAGGGCCAGCCGGAACCAGGCACCGCCGGAGCCCGTACTGGCTAACGCCTAGCCACGGCCCGCAAGTCCGGCCGCCGCCCACGCCCCGCCACCCGCGGGAACGTGGGCGGCGGTGGCGCGGGGACGGAATGCGTACCGGTTCCCGCCCGCCGGCGCCGCAGTTCCAGTGCCAGGCTTTCCTGCCCACGGGCCATCGCCCAGCGGTGGTTTGCCTCGAAGCCGGGCTTCAGCAGCCAGCTGAGCCGCCTCAGCAGCGGCTTGGTGGCACTGACCCGCCAGTCATAGGTGATCTCCACTTCCGGACCGTCCTGCTCAAACGTCCACCGCCCGGTCCCGTCCAAGTCTCCCGTTGCCCGGATTGCGAAGCCGCTGGCGGTGATCGGTTCCGTGACGGTCAGCGTCCAGAGGAGGGTGTAAGGGAGCCAGCCCTTGGTATGGAGCCTGGCCATCCGCCCCACACCGTTCTCCTTGCCCGGATGGATGAGGTCAACCCTGAGGTATACGGACGGCCACCACCTGGCCAGCCCGACGGGGTCGCCCAGGAGCTCGGCGACGTCGTCCGTGGTCCCGGCCACCCGCCAGACAGTGAAGAAGGCGTAGTCCGTGCTCCTGGTGCCCTTGGCGTTCATGTGTGCCTCCTGCCCGCGAAAACATCTGCAACCATTCAAGCGCGTGCCGCCCGTCCGCCATAGACTGCTGGCGTAAGTCACCACGCCCAAATTGAGGAGTAGCGATGAACTACAGCGGAAGCCAGTATGAGAAGGCCGTGACGGCGGGGGAGCTTGACCGCAGCCACGTCGGCCACACGGTGAGCTTTCAGCCGAACGATTTCACCGTGGTGTTCGGCAGGATCGCCGGAATCGCCCGCACCGATGCCCAGGTGTACCTGAGCCTGGAAGGGGTCGGCGGCGGGACTCATCTGAAGGATGAGTACGACCTGCCCGTGGCGCACGAGGTATTCGTGCAGCTGGATCCGCTGAGCAGCGCAGGGAAGACCATCTCGGATGCGGAGCGGGTCATCAAGGAGAAGCTGGACGAGATCAAAAAGAACCTCCTCGACCGGGAACAGAAGTCCGGCCCGGAGTAACAGCCCAGCTGTTCGCGCAGACAGCGAAGAACCCCGCTGCACCGGAGTGCAGCGGGGTTCTTCTAGGCAACCGCTCCGTATATGGGGGAACACGGAGCGTCCCTGTCAAAACTAATGGAAAGCCTGCTTAGGTTTCAAATCGGCGCCACTTTTTCCCAAGCCCGCGGCGGTACTATCCAGCTACCGTCGCCGTAACGGGTCTCTTGGATCTACGGCCTCGGTAGGCGGCCCGCTCTACGAACCGGGGAATGAGCGGGCCGCCGCCCCGGGGGCTGTACCAGCCACTACGGTCCAGGTTCGCCCGTGGTACATCACGAGCTTTACCCCTTTTCGCTCATCGAACAGCAGGGATACCGGCTTTTCCAGTTTCTGGTGCCTGCAGTTCCGCTCCGGCGGTGTTTTCATCCGGCTGTTCGGATACATTGGCGCCACCGTTGAATGCCGCGAGCATGGCATCGCGGTCGAACTGGCCTTCCCATTTCGACACCACGAACGTCGCCACGCAGTTGCCCAGCAGGTTGACCGCCACACGCATTGAGTCCATAAGCCGGTCAGCGCCCAGCAGCAGCGCGACGCCCGCAACGGGGAAGATGCCCAGCGCCCCGGCCGTTGCCGAGAGGGCAAGGAAGGCAGAGCCGGGAACGCCGGCCATGCCCTTGGAGGTCAGCATGAGAATGCCTAGGGCTGCCAGTTGCTGCCCGAGGTCAAGGCTGTGTCCGAATGCCTGGGCGAGGAACAGCAGTGAAATGGACAGGTACAGCGCTGCACCGTCCAGGTTGAAGGAGTAGCCGGTTGGCACCACCAGTCCCGTGGTTGCGCGGGAGCAGCCCGCATTTGTCAGCTTGGCCATGATGCGCGGAAGCACCGATTCTGTGGAGGCAGTCCCGAGTGCAAGAAGGAACTCTTCGCGTGAGTACTTGATGAATTGCCACAACGGGACCCGCGGGTAGACCCACGCCACGATGAACAGGAGGCCGATGAAAACAAGTGCGGACCCGTAGCAGGCGGCAATCAGGAGGGCGTAGGTACTCAAGGAGCTGAGCCCGTACTGGCCGATGATGAAGGCCATCGCACCGAAGGCACCAACCGGGGCAACCCGCATCACCCAGGTCATGATCTTGAAGAACAGTTCGAGGGTGGTCTCCATCAGCTCAATGACGGGTTTGCACTTTTCCCGGCCGACGACCACGATGGCCGCCCCGAAGAATACGGAGAAACACAACACCTGAAGCAACGTGTTGGACGCAAATGCTCCAACGACGCTCGTGGGGATGATTCCCAGAAGGAATTGTCCCGCGTCCTTGGGTGGTGCCGTGGCGGTCTTCGCGCTGAGGGCGTCCTGGGAGAGGCTGGCCGGGTCGATGTTCAGGCCGGCGCCCGGCTGAACAACATTGGCCACAACAAGCCCGAACGCCAACGCGAAGAGTGTGGCCGCAGTGAAGTAAACCAGCGCTTTGACGCCCACCCGGCCGACGGACTTCACATCGCCTACGGCCGATATTCCGGTGACGATCACCAGGAAGATCAGCGGAGCGATGATCATCTTGATGAGTTGGATAAAACCGTCACCGAGCGGCCGCAGCGCGGAGCCGACATTGGGCCAGAAGAAGCCGATGGCAATTCCAAGCACGACCGCCACCAGGATTTGGATGAACAAGGACTTGTACAGGGGTCTGTTCGGAGCGGGGAGTGCAGCTGGGGATACAGGTGACGGGATCTTCATGGTGGCGCCTATCTGTGTGAGGCCAGGAATGATTGGCTGAGGTCACAGATGACGCTATGTGCGGCTTGTTTCAGCCGTGCTACGCAGCAGCGGCAGCCGCGTAAACAATGGAAGCTCAGTTCCACAAAGCGGAAAATGCGCAGAGAAGTACCGATAGTGTGGCGGACCCGAGCTAGCTGACGCGGCGATAGCGGATGTGGGTGGCCAGCGGGGAGTGAAGCACCTCGGCAGGTTCGAAGCCGAAGGATTCAACCCCGTCGAAGATGCGCTCGCCCGAACCGAGCAGGACCGGTGCGATGTCGAGGGTGAGTTCGTCGATCACGCCGGCGATCAGTGCCTGCCGGACGGTCGAGGCCCCGCCGGCGATGTCCACGCCCTTGTCCCCGGCGGCCTGGCATGCTGCGGAGTAGGCGGCGTCGAAGCCCTCGGTGATGAAGTGGAAGGTCGTCCCGCCGTCCATCTGGATCGGGTCATGTCCGTGATGGGTCAGCACGAACACCGGCGCGTGGTACGGCGGTTCGGCTCCCCACCACCCCCTCCATTCCTCATCCCAGTCCCCGCGGATCGGGCCGAACATGTTGCGACCCATCACATACGCGCCCCGCGGGCGCATGAGCCACTCGTTCGCGACCTCGTCGGCATTGTTTGCCCGCGCATCGCCGATGTGCCAGCCGTGCAGCTCCAGCCCCCGCTTGCCCAGGGGGTCCTCCCGGCTCTGGTCCGGCCCGGCAACGAAGCCGTCCAGCGAGATCGACATGTGGCAGGTGGTATCCGGCATCGCGAACCTCCGAGTGATTGCGACTTGCATGCAGTGTGCGGATCGTAGCACGTGCTGGCATCCCCGCCGACGGATACGACGTGGGCGAGAAAATCTTGTATTCGCTGGACACCTTGGAGATGAAGAAAGACCCCGGTTCCCTCTGTTACAAGGGAACCGGGGCCTTTCTCATTGGCGGTGACGGTGGGATTTGAACCCACGTTGGCTTTTACACCAAACAACATTTCGAGTGTTGCACCTTCGGCCGCTCGGACACGTCACCAACCTGAATAGGGTACCGGAGCAAGGCCCGCATCCCCAAAACGGCATACTTTTTGCCCGCGGCACAGTCCGCTGCCCAGCGTTCGGAGCGGGCACGCCGGGACGCATGTTCCCGGAAATCGTGGCCGGGCACTAGATTCATAAGCAAGATGAGTACTTCCCAGCAGCACACCAAAGCAACCGCATATTGGACCGTGGGCCCCAGCCGGGGTGAACTCCGCAGCGAGGAGCTGCCTGTCCCGGGCCCGGACGAGGCGCTGGTGCGCTCGCTCTACTCGGGCATCAGCAAGGGCACCGAACTCGTGGTCCACCAGGCCGCCGTTCCCCCCTGCGTCGCCGAAGAGATGCGCGCGCCGCACCAGGAAGGCTCCTTCCCGTCGCCGGTCAAGTTCGGCTACCTGTCCGTGGGCGTGGTGGAGCGGGGTCCGGATGACTGGGTGGGGCAAACGGTGTTTTGCCTGCATCCGCACCAGGACCGCTACGTGGTGCCGGTGTCCGCGCTCACCCGCGTTCCGGACGGCGTTCCTCCCCGCCGCGCGGTCCTCACCGGCACCGTGGAAACGGCCGTGAACGCGCTGTGGGAGGCGGGGCCGAGGCTGGGCGACCGCGTCGCCGTGATCGGCGCCGGGCTGGTGGGCGGCATGGTGGCTACGCTGCTGCGCACGTTCCCCCTCTCGCGGCTCCAGCTGGTCGACCTCGACCCCGACCGCAAGAACCTCGCCGACGCGCTGGGCGTGGACTTCGCGCATCCGGACGACGCCCTGCCGGACTGCGACATCGTGTTCCACTGCTCCGCATCCGAAGGCGGGCTGGAACGCAGCCTGAAACTCGTGGGGGACGAGGGCGACATCATCGAGATGTCCTGGTACGCCGACCGGAAAATCACCATCCCGCTCGGCGAGGACTTCCATGCCCGCAGGCTGTCCATCCGGGCCAGCCAGGTGGGCGCCGTGGCACGCGCCCGCCGGCACCGCCGGACCAACGCCGACCGGCTGGAGCTCGCCGTGTCCCTGCTGGCGGATCCGGTGTTCGAGGCCTTCCTCACAGGTGCCTCCGCGTTCGCCGAGATGCCCGGCGTGGTCCAGGACCTGGCCGGCGGCCGGCTCGAGGCGCTCTGCCATGTGATTGAGTATCCCGCCACTGATGATCCCCTGACTGAAGACCACCAGATCCCAACGACCGAAACAGCGAGGTAACCATTGTTCAGCCTGACCGTCCGCCGCCACTTCATGATCGCCCACAGCCTTCCCCGAGAGGCGTTCGGGCCTGCCCAGGGCCTGCACGGGGCCACCTTCGTGGCGGAGGTGACGTTCCGCCGTCGTGCGCTCAACGAGGATGCCATCGTGCTGGACATCGGCGCCGCCGGCAGCATGATCGAGGAGGTGCTCGCCGGGCTCAACTACCGCAACCTGGACGACCACCCGGACTTCGCCGGGAAATTGAGCACCACCGAGGCGCTGGCGCAGTACATTGCCGGCGCCGTATCGGAGCGCCTGCGGGAGGACAGGGACGGCCGGGAACTCGCCGGCCTGGACGTCACCCTGCGCGAAAACCCCGACGCCTGGGCGAGCTATACCCTCGAGTTCCAAGCCACCGAGTTCCGCCGCGATTAAGGCCGCCATGCTGCCCCCGCCAGCCATCCGGCTCCTGGTTCCCGCGAACATCCGCCATAACTCCGGCGGCAACGTCTACAACGCCGCGCTGGCGCAAGGTCTGGAGCAACTGGGTGCCGGGGTAAGCATCGAGCCGGTCGCCGGGGACTGGCCGGTGGGCAGCAAGGAAGAACGACGGCGGCTGGCCGGCTTGCTCGGTTCAGGAACCGCTGCAGGGGGCCAGGCCGGGGTGCCGACCAACACCGTCACGATCGTTGACGGTCTGGTGGCCTCCGGCGCCCCCGACGCGATGGAGGCGGCCGCCGCCGGCGGCCACGCGCCGTGGGTCCTGCTGCACATGCCCCTGGACGAGCACCCGGAACTGGAAGCCCGGGCACTCCGGGCGGCTGCCGGCGTGATCTGCACCAGCGGTTCAGCCGCCGCCGAGATCAGCCGGCGGCACGGCCTGGCCGGTGTCCGCGCTGCGCTGCCCGGAACCGGTCGTGCCCGGGTGGCGGGCGGATCCGAGCCGCCGCGCCTGCTTGCCGTGGCGGCACTGCTGCCCAACAAGGACCAGCTTGTTCTCCTTGGTGCGCTGGCCCGGCTGCAGGATCTGGAGTGGACGGCAGCCCTCGTAGGGTCGGCTACGGCGGACCCCGACTACGCCCGCCAGGTCGCGGCGGCGGTCGACCGGCTCGGGCTGCGTCGCCGGGTGCAGCTGCCCGGCGAACTGACAGGCCAGGAGCTCGAGCAGCAGTGGCACGCCGCTGATCTGAGTCTGCTGGTCTCCAAGGTGGAGGCATTCGGCATGGCGGTCACCGAGTCTGTGGCCCGCGGGGTGCCCGTTATCGTCCGGGCCGGCACCGGCGCGGTGGAGGCGCTGGAACTGGGTGCAGAAGCTGCGCCAGGGCGTCCGGAAGGCGCAGCGCCCACCCTGCCTGGCGCCGTCGTCGAACTCGGTGCCGCCGGGGAGGATGATGGCGGGGATGTTGAGCCCGGGGAGGGGGACCCGGAGCCGCTGGCGGTCCTGCTGCGCAGCTGGCTCACGGACCCCGCCCTACGTGCCGAGTGGCGCCTGCGTGCCCTCGCCGGCCGGGAACTCCTGCCTGGCTGGGATGCCACTGCACGGCACGTGCTCGGCTATGTGGTGCCGGAATCATCGCAGGGCGGCCATTCCTCGCAACCGCCTGCTGATGGAGAATGAGGCATGACCAGCCACGTCCCGTCTGCCGCCACCCTGGAAACTGCCACGGCACTCACCCCGGAGCTGCTCCGCGCCTGGGCATGGCACCGGCAGGGCCTGGACGGCACGCTCGAAGGCCGCACGTCCCGGGAGGTGCTTGCCACGGCGGGCTGGGCGAGGTCCGTGGGCGGCGCCAATCCGTACCTGACCCTCTTTGCCCGCGCCGGAATCCGCCGCGACCAGGTGGACGCGGACGTCCGCGAGCTAAGGATCCACGAACTGCCCACCGCCCGCGGTTGCACTTACGTGCTGGGCCGGGAGGACTTCGACTGGGCGCTGAGCCTTGGCAAAAGCGCTGAAGAGGCTTTCCGCGTACTGGCCCGGCTCGGCGTGGACCGGGGCGAGATCACGCTGCTGGCGGAACAGATCCTGCACGTTCTCGGCGAAGCCGACAGTCCGCTCGACCCCAGGCAGCTGAAAGAGGAGCTCGGGGAATCGGTGCGAAACCTCGGCGAGGAAGGCAAGAAAAAGGGGGCCGCCACCACGCTGCCCACGGCGCTGGGGCTGTTGCAGGCAGCCGGCCGGGTCCGCCGCGTTCCGGTCAACGGGCGGCTGGACCAGCAGCGCTATGCCTACACGCCGTGGGGCCTGCCGCCCAGCCGGCTCGGCCCGGAGGGCGCCCGCGAGGAACTGATCCGCCGCTACCTTGGCTGGACGGGCGGCGCCACCATCAAGCAATTCCAGTGGTTCACCGGCTTCACCCTCACCGACACCAAGGCGGCGCTCGCCGCCGTCGGGGCCGTGGAGGTTCCCACCGCCGCCGGCGACGCGCTCTGGATGCTGCCGGCCGACGTCGAACGCCTCGCGGACTTCAGTCCGCCGGACGGGGAACAGATCCAGCTGCTGGCCGGCACCGATTCGCTCGTGCTGCACCGCCGGAATGCCGGTGACCTGTTTGCTGGTGAGGACCGGGACCGGAAGCTGCTGAACACCACCCTGGCGCTGCAGGCGGACCTGCCGGACCACCCCATCTTTGACCGCGGCACGATCATCGGACTCTGGCAGTATGATCCCGGCAGGGAAAGGATCGCCGCCTGGCTCTTTGCCGGCCGGACGCCCGCCGTCGAACAGCGCATCGCCGAGGTTGAGGCGTGGATCCGGGAGGACCTGGGCGACTTCCGCTCCTTCAGCCTGGATTCGCCGGCGTCCCGCCAGGAGCGGATCGACGCGCTCGACGCCGCCGCCGGCGTCTAACTGGCCGGCGTCTAACTGCCAGTGCGGTGGGCTGCGAAGAACTCCCGCAGCAGTATGCCGCATTCCTCCTCCTGCACGCCGGCGTAGACCTCCACCCGGTGGTTCAGGCGGCGCTCGCGCAGAATGTCGAACACTGAGCCCGCCGCCCCGGCCTTCTCGTCCCAGGCCCCGAACACCACGCGGTGGATCCGGGCCAGAACGATCGCCCCGGCACACATGGCGCACGGTTCCAGAGTCACCACCAGCGTGCAGTCCTCCAGCCGCCAGCCGTCGCCGCTGCCGCCGTCGAGCGCCGCGCGGTCCCGCAGCCGCGCGGCGGCTGTCCGGATGGCCACCACCTCGGCGTGCGCGGTGGGATCCCCCAGGGCCTCGCGCTCGTTGCGTCCGGTACCCAGGACCGTCCCGTCCGGACCGATCACGACGGCGCCAATCGGCACGTCCTCCGTTGCCAGGGCCCGCCGGGCTTCTTCGAGGGCAAGGCCCATCCATTCCAGGTGTTGCGGATCTGCCGGGGCCATGGGTCAATGATAGTTTCGAAGGATACTTAGCATCGGACACGCAAGCGCCGGGAGTAACGATGAAATCCCTGACTGAGCGGTACGGCAGGTGGCTGGGGCCCTACGCGGCCCTGTGGATCACCCTCGTCATCGGCGGTTTCCTGGTGGTGGTCCTGACGCTCCTCAGCGCCGAGGTATACAACAGCGTTGTGGACCAGGACGGCGTTTCCGGACTGGACAGGCCCGCCCTCCAGCTGGCCAAGGAATACCGGAACCCCGGACTCGACTCGGCTGTTACGGCCTTCACGAACATCGGCGGCGGCATTGGCATGCCCATCCTGGCGAGCCTGCTGGTGGCCTGGCTGATCTATGTCAGCCGCAGCTGGCGGCCGCTCATCCTGGTGGGCGGCGCGGCGGCAGTCTCCGTCACCGCCACCAGCGTAGGCAAGACGCTGCTGGGCCGGACCCGTCCTGACCACATCGACGCCGTTCCGCCGTTCGAATTCTCGCCGTCATTCCCCAGCGGGCACACGCTGAACACCACCGTGGTGATCGGCATCGTGGTGTACCTGGTGTGCCTGGAGTTCCGGAAGACCTCGGCGCGGACGTGGGTGATCATCGCGGGGGCGGTGTTCATCATCGCCATGGGACTGAGCCGCGTGTTCCTGGGCCACCACTGGCTGACAGACGTGATGGCAGCCTGGCTGATCGGGGCGGCCTGGGTAGGTGTGGTGATCCTGGCCCACAGACTGTTCCATGTCGTCCGCCGGCGGGAGCACGCTGGCCCCGCGCCCACGTTCGAGCACCCGGCCCATCTGAAGGACAGCAAAGCCGAGCAGGCGGAGCGCCTCCAGGGGACCCCCGATGCCGGGGGAGGAACCGGAAACCGGGGCGGGTAGCCAAGGCCCGGGTGATAGTTTTGACCCATGCGCACACTCGTCGTGGACCATCCGCTGGTCGCCCACAAGCTCACCGTCCTGCGGGATAAGAACACCTCCTCGCCGGTCTTCCGCCAGCTCACCGAGGAACTGGTCACGCTCCTCGCCTACGAGGCCACACGCGACGTCCGCACCCAGCCGGTCACCATCGAAACCCCGGTCGCCACCACGGTCGGCACCGCGTTCACCAAGCCCACGCCGCTGGTGGTCCCCATCCTCCGTGCCGGGCTGGGCATGCTCGAGGGCATGACCAAGCTGGTCCCCACCGCCGAAGTGGGTTTCCTGGGCATGGCCCGCGACGAGGAAACCCTGGACATCATCACCTACGCAGAGCGCCTGCCGGACAACCTTTCCGGCCGCCAGATATTCGTCCTGGACCCGATGCTGGCCACCGGCGGCACGTTGCGTGAGGCCATCAAGTTCCTGTTCAAGCGCGGCGCCGCTGATGTCACCTGCATCTGCCTGCTGGCAGCTCCGGAAGGCCTGGCCAAGCTGGAGGAGGAACTCAAGGGCGCCAACGTCACCATCGTCCTTGCCTCCATCGACGAGAAGCTGAACGAGAAGGCCTACATCGTGCCGGGCCTGGGTGACGCCGGCGACAGGCTCTACGGCATCGCCGGGTAGGCCTGCGCGCCTGCGTCCCGCGCGCCTCGAACCGGCGGCGGGACCAAAGTCCGGCACCGCCAACCTCGCGCGCAGCAAAGTTCACCGGCGGAGGCCTTCCGGAACGCAGGGCGCCCCGGCTAGCGTGTGCAGCATGGACTGGAAACTTGAACTTGTCTTCGTACCCGTGTCCGATGTGGACCGCGCCAAGGATTTCTACGTCAACAAGGTCGGTTTCAACGCCGACTATGATGAGCGGCCCATGGACGGCATCCGCTTCGTCCAGCTGACCCCGCCTGGATCAGGCTGCTCGATCGCCATCGGGGAAGGCCTCAACGAGGCTCCTCCGGGCACGGCGCCCAGCCTTCAGCTGGTGGTGAGCGACATCAACGCCGCCCACAGCCAGCTCAAGGCGAACGGCGTGGACGTCAGCGACGTGGACATCCAGGACTGGGGCCACTTCGTCTACTTCGCCGACCCGGACGGCAACAAGTGGGCGGTACAGTACCTCCCCAACCGGCCGAACGGCTGAGTTCCGAAGTCCGCGTTTGCCGCGAGGATAGTGCAGGATGGAAGCCATGAGCCATCCTGCCGAATCCGCCACCATCACGCTGACAGCCCGAGCCGTCCTGTTCGACATGGACGGCACCCTGGTGGATTCCACGGCCATCGTGGAGCGCGTGTGGACAGAATTTGCGGGACGCTACGGCCTTGATATCGCGGAAATCCTCCGCACCTCCCATGGCGTGCAGGCTCTGGATACGGTCCGCCGCTTCGCTCCGGAGGGTGCCGACATCTACGCCCTGGCCGCCGAGCTGGGACACATGGAACTGACCGAGACCGAGGGCATCGTGGCCGTTCCGGGTGCGCTGCAGCTGCTCGACCTCCTGCCGGCCGGCGCCGTGGCACTGGTGACCTCGGCGTCGCGCGACCTCGCCGCAGTCCGGATGGCGGCGGCAGGGGTGGCGATGCCGGCGGCGGTTGTCACTTCCGAGGACGTGTCCCGCGGCAAGCCGCATCCCGAGGGCTACCTGCTCGGCGCGTCCCTGCTCGGGGCCGCCCCCTCGGAGGCGGTTGTGTTCGAGGACGCTCCCGCCGGCATCGCAGCAGGAGTCGCGGCCGGCATCCGGACCGTCGCGGTGGGCCCGAACACCGGCATCCTTCCCGACGGCGTGCTGCACATTCCTGACTACACCGGCGTTTCCGCGTCGGTGGAGACCGGTGAGGACGGGCTCCCGGTGATCTCCCTGCGGCTGTAGGCCGCCTGAATGTCTACGGGCCGGACGGCCCGGACCCGTCAGGACAGGTCGTACACCGTGGCGCCGCCGATGGTTCCGGCCTGGAAGTTGGCAGCCACCCACTCCGAGATGCGCGCCGCCGCGTCGGACCCGGTTTCACCCTGCATCATGCTTCCGCCGATGAAGTAGTGGATCTGGCCGTCCGCCACGAGCTGCTGGAACTCCTCCAGTGTGGGGGCGGGATCGGTCCCGTTGAATCCTCCAACGGCCATGACCGGAAGTTCGGCGGCAAGCTGGTAGCCTGCCGCGTTGTTGGAACCCACGACGGCGGCGGCCCAGGTGTAGTTTGCCGCGTCGGTCTGGAGTGCGGTCACCAGGGCGTCCGACGGCGTGCTGGTGCCCAGGAGGCCGCCCATTCCACCGCCGCCTCGGCCGGCGAATCCGCCCGGTGCCCGGGTGCCGGAATTGGCCGTGCCCGGGTTCGCGGGCGTGCCCGGTCCGGCGAGGTTGCCCTGCCGGCCAAAGTTGCCCAGCCCGGCCAGGTTGCCCCGGGCTCCCGTCGCGGCTGGCCCGGCGCTGACAATCGCACCGGAATGGGCGGTTGCCGCGGTGTTCATGGAGTAGGCCAGCGGCGCGGCGAGGGCCGCCGCAACGGCGACGGCCGCCGTCGTACACTGCAACGCCCTGCCGGGTCCGCCGCCGCGTGCGGGCGGGACCAGCAGCAGGACCACGGCCAACAGCGCGGCGATCAGCACTGTCCAGCGGAGCCACGGGAGGTAGGCAGGGGAACGGCCCAGCAGCTGGAAGGCCATGGTGCCGGCTGCCGCCACCGCTGCGGCGAGCGGTACCGCCGCAGCCGGAAGCCCCCGGCGCTGCCAGAGCAGGACGCCGCCCAGCCCGGCCAGGCCTGCGATTCCCGGCGCCAGGGCCACCATGTAGTACGGGTGGATGATGCCGGCCATGAAGCTGAATGTCAGACCGGTGACCACCACCCACAGGCCCCAGACCACCACGGAGGCCCGGACGGCGTCGGTCCGCGGTGCCCGCCTGCCGATCCACAGCAGGGCGCCTCCGAGGACCAGGACTGACGGCAGGAGCCAGGCGATCTGCCCGCCGAACTCGGTGTTGAAGAGCCGCAGCAGGCCCGGAGTTCCCCAGCCGTTCCCGCCGCCGACGCTGCCGGTCTCGTCGCCGTTGAGCCGGCCCAGGCCGTTGTACCCGAACGTAAGTTCCAGGATGGAGTTCGTCTGCGAGCCGCCGATATAGGGCCGGTTTTCCGCGGGGATAAGCTCGACGGCGGCCAGCCACCACCCGGCTGAGACCACCAGGGCGGCCCCGGCACCCGCTAGGTGCAGCAGGCGCTTCCCGAAGCGGACCGGGGCAGCGAGCAAGTATGCCGCTGCCAGTCCCGGCACCACCAGCAGGACCTGCAGCTGCTTGGTCAGGAACCCGAAGCCCAGGAACACACCCGACAGCAGGAGCCAGCGGAAGCGCGCGTCTTGGATGGAGCGCAGCACCGCATAGGCGGCCGCCGTCATGAGCAGCACCAGCAGCGCGTCGGGGTTGTTGAAGCGGAACATCAGGGTGGCTACCGGCGTCAGGGCCATCACCGCTCCGGCCAGCAGGCCGCCGAGGTGGGCCAGCCGGTCGTCGCCGGTGGCGGGCCTGGCGGCGCGGCGCACTGACAAATAGAGCAGCCATGCCGTGGCCACGCCCATCAGAGCCTGGGGCACCAGGATGCTCCACGAATTCAGTCCAAACAGGCGAACGGAGAGGCCAGTAATCCAGAGGGCGGCCGGCGGTTTGTCCACCGTGATGGCGTTGGCGGAATCGGACGAACCGAAGAACCACGCCGTCCAGTCCTGGGACCCGGCCTGGGCCGCCGCTGAGTAGAAGGCATTGGCCCAGCCGGAGGCGCCCAGGTTCCACAGGTACAGGACGGCCGTGCCCAGCAGGAGTCCGGCAACTTCCAGCCGGGGCCGCAGCCTCTCCCGGGGCTGCCGCTTCAGTCGCTGTTGCAGCGGAGTCCGTGGCTGCCGCCGGGTTGGCTTTCCGGTGGGTGATTGCTGCGCAGGGCCGTGGTTCTGGGGTCCGGCCGCAGAACGTGGAATGGTGTTGGTCATGATTGCCTAGGTGGTCAGCTTGTAGACGGTGGAGTTGCCCACGGTCTGGGCTTCGAAGTTGGCGGCAACCCAGGTGGCCACCTCGGAGTTTCCTCCGCGTCCGCCGCCTCCGCCCATCCCGCCGCCGGAGATGAAGTAGCCGATCTCGCCGTTGGCCACCATCTCCTGGAACTGCGCGAGCGTGGGGTAGGGGTCGCCGCCGTTCCAGCCGCCGAGGGCAATCACGTTGGTGCCCGTGGCGAGTTCCAGGCTGGCTGCCTGGCTGGCGCCGGAAACAATCCCGGACCACTTCGCGGTGCTGGCCTTGAGCAGCGCGGTGAGTTCGGAGTTCGCCGTGCCCGCGCCGTCCGCCAGCCCCGAGCCGGAGGTGCCCGGGCCGGAGGTGCCCGGGCCGGAAAAGCCGGCGCGTCCTCCCTGCCCGCCTGGTCCGCCCATCGCGGAGGCGGTGGGGCCCGACGTCGGAATCGACCCGGAGTGGGGCTGGGCTGCCGTGGCGAAGGTCCAGGCCGTGCTGCCCAGCCCGCCGGCCAGCAGCGAAACCGCCACCACGGTAGCCGTTGCCGTCCTGCGGAGCCGGGCGGGAACAGCCTGGAGCGAGTCGAGCCGGAGCAGCAATGCGACGGCGGCCAGCACGCCAAGGATCACCACCGCCACCCTGATCCAGGGCAGCCACGTGGCGTCGCGTCCCAGGAGCGCCGCGGACCAGGCCGACCCCGCCAGGACCGTGGCGGCCAGGGTAATCCGCGCAGGCCAGTAAGCACGGCCCCGCCATAGCTCCACGGCACCGATGCCCACCAGTGCGGCGATCGCCGGCGCCAGCGCAACAGCGTAGTACGGGTGGACGGTGCCGCTCATAAAGCTCAGGATCCCGGCGGTGACCAGCAGCCAGCCGCCCCAGAGGACCAGCGCCGCGCGCGTCCGGGACGTGCGTGCCTCGCGGCGGGTGAACCACAGGCCGGCACCGAGCAGGATCAGTGCCGACGGAAGCAGCCATGACACCTCACCGCCGAAGCTGGTCCCGAACATCCGGGTGATCCCCGCGGCTCCGCCGAAGCCGACATTCCCGCCCATGCCGCCGCCACCGCCGGGCATGCCTCCGCCCATGCCGCCTTCGGATCCGGTGATGCGGCCGAGGCCGTTGTAGCCGAAGGTCAGTTCCAGGAAGCTGTTGGTCTCGGACCCGGCCATGTAGGGCCTGGCTGAGGCAGGCGTGAGCTGGAACAGGGCGATGTAACTGCCGGCCACCAGCACGATGCCGCCTGCCGCGGCGAGCAGGTGCAGGAAACGCCGGCCGAGGCTCGTGGGGGCAGCCCAGAGGTAGGCCAGTGCGAGGCCGGGAACGATCAGGAAGCCCTGGAGCATCTTCGTCAGGAATGCCAGGCCGATGACTGCACCGGCGGCGGCAAGCCACTTCCAGCCAGCCTTTTCAACGGCACGGGTGGTCAGATAGGCGGCCAGCACCAGGCACAGGGTGAGCAGTGCGTCAGGGTTGTTGAACCGGAACATCAGCGCGGCCACCGGAGTCACCGCCAGCACGCCGCCTGCGAGCAGTCCCGCCGCGGGGCCGGATGTGCGCCTGACCGTGAGGTAAAGGAGTCCGACGGCGGCCACGCCCATGAGTGCCTGCGGCAGCAGCATGGTCAGCGGCGAGAAGCCGAAGACCCGGCCCACGAGGGCAGGAATCCACAGCGCCGCCGGGGGCTTGTCGACGGTGATCGCGTTTCCGGAGTCGAGGGAGCCGAACAGCAGCGCCGTCCAGTCCTTGGTGCCCGCCTGGATGGCGGCGGCGTAAAAGGAGTTGGCGTACCCCGTGGCTTCAAGGTTCCACAGGTACAGCACGGCGGTGAACGCCAGCAGCGCCGCCGCCGACGGCCGGATCCAGCTGGGCTGGTTTCCCAGCAGGAGCCGGGATGCCCTGCCGGTGCGGCGGATCCGCTCCGGGGTGACTTTGGGCTCACCAGGTGCGGCCGGCGCGGAGTGCGCGGCGTTCGCCGGCCCGGGCTCTTGCGGCTGGTCGGTCGTCCGGTGTGGGGGAGTGGCAGTGGTGCTCATGACTGTGCCATTTCTGTGGTCGGGGCGGATGCCTGCGGGAGGGATGGCTCGGAAACGGCAGGATCTGCGGAAGCGTTGGTGGGGGAAGCGGCAGGATCTGCGGAAGCGTTGGGGACTGGCCGCCGTCGGAAGACCCACAGCCGGAACAGCAGGAACTTCACCGCGGTGGCCGCGAGGTTCGCGGCGGTGACGGTTGCCAGCTCAAGCCAGCGGTCCGGCGTCGTGCCTCCCGGCAATGCGCCGCTGTGCACCAGGGCGAGCGCGCCGGACGTGAGGGCCAGCCCGATTCCGAAAACCAGCAGCCCTTCGAAGTGGTGCCGGGCAACATCGCCGTTGCCGGCGATGCCGAACGTGAAGCGCCGGTTCGCGGCGGTGTTGGCCACGGCCGTGGTGAGGAGGGCCAGCAGGTTGGCAAGCTGGGCGTCCATCAGGTTGCGGCAGAGGTAGAAGAGGACCAGGTACGCCAGGGTGGATGCCACGCCGATGGTGCCGAACCGCACCAGCTGGCCGAACAGGCTGCCGCCCGGACTTTGCTCCTGGCTGCGTGATGCGGCGGGGAGCGGGCCGCGGGCCAGGGCTGCGCGGAGTTCGGCGATCGGGATGCGGCCGGTGACCATGTCCTTGCTGAGCCGTGCCATGCCGCGGACATCGGCAAGGGCGGTCTGGACGATGTCCACGCTGGAGTTGGGGTCGTCGGTCCAGTCCACCGGCACCTCGTGGACCCGCAGGCCGCAGCGTTCGGCAAGGACCAGGAGCTCGGTGTCGAAGAACCAGGCGGTGTCCACGGTGTGCGGGACGATCTGCTGGGCGATGTCGGCCCGGATGGCCTTGAAACCGCACTGCGCATCGCTGAAGTGGGCGCCCATCAGGGACTGGAGCATGAAGTTGTAGCTGCGCGAGATGAATTCGCGCTTCGGCCCGCGGACCACCCGCGAGTTGCGGGTCAGCCGCGTGCCGATGGCCAGGTCCGAGTGGCCAGAGATGAGTGGTGCCAGGAGCGGACCCAGTGCGGCCAGGTCGGTGGAGAGGTCCACGTCCATGTAGGCCAGGACGGGTGACGGCGAGGCCAGCCAGACTTTGCGCAGGGCGTTGCCGCGGCCCTTCTCCTCGAGGTGTACCACGGTGACCTCACGGAGTTCCCGGGCCACCCGCTCGGCGGCCTTGAGCGTGCCGTCGGTGCTCGCGTTGTCCGCAACGGTGATGCGGAACGAGTGCGGGAACGTACCGCGCAGGTAGGCGTGCAGCCGGCGCAGGCACTCCTCCAGGTCGCGTTCTTCGTTGTAGACCGGGATGGTCACGTCCAGGACCGGGACCGCGGTGGCGGTGTCGATGGGCGACCGCCGCGCGTGCCTGATGAGGGTCTGCGCCGGGGCATGTCCGGCCGCACCGGCTCCCTGGAGCGCGTGCGGCTGGGTGAGCAGCGGTGCGTGCGGCTGGTTTCCGGAGGCCTGGTCAGTGATGGTCATGCATCAACAGTGGCGGCCCCTGTTATGAGGGTTTTAGGGCGAAGCTGTGCGGGGGCTGTGGAAGTGGCTTCTGCACCAAATTTGCCCAGCGCCGGAACTGCCGGGACGCCGAAGGGCTCCTGATCCTGGCGGATCAGGAGCCCTCAGGGCAGCCTAAAGACTCGGGGAAGCCCATAGAACTAGGTAGCAGCACAGGGCGTTCCCAGCCGTGGGAACGCCCTGTGCTGCTACTCAGTTGGGTTGGAGGTGCAGAAATGCTCGCCGTCAGCCGGTTCGGCCGCGGCAACCTGTCAGTACCAGTTGTGGGCCAGGTGCCAGTTCAGCGCGCCGCACGGGGAGTCGTAGCGCTCCTTGATGTAGTCCAGGCCCCAGTTGATCTGGGTGCGGTAGTTGGTGCGGTAGTCCGCCCCGGCGCTCGCCATCTTCTCGGCGGGCAGCGACTGGACGATGCCGTACGCGCCGCTGCTGGCGTTGGTGGCCGTGGTGCGCCATTCCGATTCCTTGGTCCAGAGCCGCTTCAGGCACTGCATCTGGTCTGCGGACCAGCCAAAGGAGCCAAGCTTGCTGGCCGCGTAGGCCTGAGCGCCGGCGGGATCGTTCAAGGCAACAGGGGCCGCGGCCTTGGCCCTGGCGGCGGCGGCAGCCTTGGCAGCGGCGGCCTTGGCAGCAGCAGCCTGGGTGGCGGCAGCCTGGGCCTTGGCAACTGCGGCGGCGTTGGCCGCGGCAGCATTCTTAGCAGCGGCTGCCTTGGCAGCGGCGGCTTTCGCGGCGGCAGTCTTGGCGGCGGCAGCCTTGGCAGCGGCAGCCTTCGTTGCCGCCGCAGCCGTGGCCGCGGACTCCTTGGCGGCCGACTGCGGAGCGATGGACGCCGCGGACGGGGCGGGGAGGGCGGAGATCAGCGTCTTGTCGAAGCTCAGCGTCTGCCCCGCGTCGGCGGTGGCCGCGGACGTCGCGGAGGCGGACGGCGTAGCCTGATCGGCCGCGTGGCCGGCGGCGCCGACACCAACGAGCACGGCGGCGGCGGTGGTCAGGACAGCTGCCCGGCGCCCGAAGGACGGAAGGCCTGCGGCGAAACGGCCAAATGCACTCTTAGGCTGGGCAGGCTCGGCGCGGTGACGGGAAATCTTGCTGTCGGACTGCTTGGAGGCGCGTTCAGGGCGCGCCTGAGTCTTAAATTCAGACATGGTGGATTGCCTCTCAACACCTGCGGAGTTAGCTGTCGGGTTCGGATGAGGTCATCCGGCCGCACGGAAAATTCACGTGTCGGCTTCACCCCAAGGGCTGATGCGGAAAGCCCGGGACTCTGGTTCCCCCGCCTCTGCCTGATCTAGCGGAATCCGGGAAGCGGCAGAGCTGGGCGTCAATCCGGACATGCGGTCCTAGTGGCGGCCGCACGCTATCGACGGTACAGGAGGCTTTTGATTAAGTCACATTTAGGTAACGGACATCACGACGCCGGCGCGGCGCCTTGCGTGGGCAGGCGGACGGCAAATTCCGTCCGGCCAGGCCGGGACGTGACCTCCACTGTGCCGCCGTGCGCCGCCACAATGGACTGCACGATGGACAGGCCCAGGCCGCTGGTTCCCTCGGCCGACGCGACCCCCGGTTCTCCCCGTGAAGCCGCGGTATGGAGGGCCGTTCCCGCGGTTCCGCTGCCGGCAGCAGAACCCGTAGCCGCTGCGGCTGCCGGCGCCAGGGACGACTGCACCGGCGTCGCCCGTGACGCGTCTGCGCGGGCGAAGCGCGCGAACACTTTGTCCACGAACTCAGGCGGGATGCCAGCGCCGTCGTCCGTGACCGTAATCACAGCGCTGCCGTCGGCCGACCGCATCACGCCGGTGGTCACCGTGGTGCCGGGCGGGGTGTGCTTGCGGGCATTGGAGAGCAGGTTCACCAGGACCTGGTGCAGCTGTGAGGCATCGCCCCGGACTGACACGGGTTCCTCCGGAAGATCGAGGTGCCACGCCCGGTCCGGCGCCATGACTTTTTCGTCGCTGACGGTCTCGATGACGAGCTGCGTGAGGTCGACGTCGCTGAGCTTGAGTGGCTGGCCCTCGTCGAGCCGGGCAAGCAGCAGAAGGTCCTCCACCAGGGCGGTCATGCGCTCCGACTGGCTCTGCACTCGTGCAAGGGACCGCTGGCCGTCCGGGGTGAACTTTTCGGTCATGCGCATCAGCTCGGTGTAACCGCGGATGGCGGTGAGCGGCGTCCGGAGCTCGTGGGAGGCATCCGCCACGAACTGCCGCACCTTCATTTCGCTTTCCTGCCGCGCTTCCAGCGCGTTGGAGACGTTGTCCAGCATCTGGTTCAGGGCGTGCCCCACGCTGCCCACTTCGGTTCCGGGATGGGCGTTCGACGGCGGGACACGGACGGCGAGTGCCACCTCACCGGCGTCCAGCGGCAGGCGCGACACCTGGGTGGCCACCTCGGAGAGCTGCTCCAGCGGTTTCATGGTGCGGCGGATGAGCACCGTCCCGGCCAGGCCGATCAGCACGAGTCCGCCCAGCGAGACAATCGTGATGGTCCAGACGAGCGAGGTCAGGGTGTTCTGCTTTTCCGCCAGGGGGAGCCCGGTGACGATGACGTCCCCATAGGGGGTCTGCGTGGCAATCAGGCGGTAGGCGCCGGACGAAAGCGTGCGGTCAACCGGGGCACCGTCGGTGCGCAGGCCCAGGAGGAGCTGGTTGTCCCCCGACGACAGCGAGGAGCGGGTGGCATCGGTGGCCAGGAAGCCCGCGCTGCTGACATTGCCGTTCTCAATCCGGGCGATGAGGGTGCCGACTCTTTGGCCCCGCGCGTCCAGGGGATCAGGCCTTCCGCTGGGGTTGCCAATCGGAGGCCGGCCGAACTCACTTGAGCGGTGCGAGGCATCGCTGAGCTGCTTGTCCAACTGCTGGGTCAAGAATGAGTCCATGCTGGCGTAGCTGAACAGGCCGATGGCGCCGCAGATGGCCACGAGCAGTGCCATGGCCACCAGGACCAGGCGGGTGCGCAGATGCCAGGTACCCGGCTTCAGCCAGCTTCGGCGCTGGCTACGGACTGCGCCGGAAAGGTTTGCCACGGCCTACTCTGCCGGCTTGATGACGTAGCCCGCGCCGCGGACCGTATGGATCATCGGCGGATGGACGGCATCCACCTTCTTGCGCAGGTAGGAGATGTACAGTTCCACGATGTTGGCCTGGCCGCCAAAGTCGTAGTTCCACACCCGGTCCAGGATCTGGGCCTTGCTGACCACGCGCTTGGGGTTCTCCATGAGATAGCGCAACAGCTCGAACTGGGTGGCGGTCAGTTGCAGCTCGTCGCCGGCTCGGGTGACTTCGCGCGTGTCGAGGTTCAGGACCAGATCGCCCACCACGAGCTCAGCGGAATCCATGGCGGCAACGCCGGAGCGCTGGACCAGCCGGTGCAGGCGCAGCAGGACTTCCTCCATGCTGAACGGCTTGGTGACGTAGTCGTCCCCGCCCGCGGCGAGGCCCACGATGCGGTCCTGCACCGCGTCCTTGGCGGTGAGGAACAGGGCCGGGACTTCCGGTGCGAAGGCGCGGATCCTGCCCAGGAGCTCGACGCCGTCGAACCCGGGAAGCATCACGTCGAGCACCAGCACATCCGGGCGGAACTCCTTGGCGAGTTTCACGGCCTCGGGGCCGTCGGCAGCGACGGCGACCGACCAGCCGGCCATACGCAGGCCCATGCTCATGAGCTCGGAGAGGCTCGGTTCGTCGTCAACCACGAGGGCGCGGATGGGGGAGCCGTCCGGGTGGGTCAGATGGGGAAGGTTGTTGGTCATGGAGTGCGAAGTGGCCATGTGACAACTCTCCGTTCTGGTGTTTAGCCGCCGCTTTGGCAACCCTGTGCGCCAGCTGTGAATCCCAGCCTAGCGAGCTGAAAGACCCCCTGTGCGCATTTTTCAGGTCACAGCCATGGCTCTTGCGCCGCACAGGCCAAACACAGGAAGGCTTTCCAGTCTGGAACGGACACTTCCGCACCCTAAGGAGATCGCAATGAGCGGACAGCAGCACGCACCTGTTCCAGAAACCACACCCCTGCCTCCGGCGCCGCTGCCGGACGGGCAGGCCTTCCCAACCGAAGCCGCGACTGAACCGGTGACGTCCCTGGGCACGTTCTCCTCGGGGAGCACCGCTACATATGCCGCACCACACGCCGTCGCGCCGAACTCTTCCGCCCCGAACTCTGCCGCCCCGAACTCTGCCGCCCCGGGTGGCGACCCCAGCTCCCAGGCCGCGAACTCTCCGGCATCCACCTCTCCAAACGCGGGCTGGGGTGCCGGCGCAGCCCAGGCTCCCGCCGACGGCGCCGCGGGCGCCGCGGGCGCGGGTTGGGGCGCGGGCTGGGGAGGGCCGCCGTCGGCCGAAAAAACCGGAGGGCCGGCAGCCGGCGGCAAGCCCTGGACCATGAAGCGCGGACTGGTCGTGGCCGGTGCGGCAACCGTTCTGGCGGCAGGTGCCGGAGCCACCGTGTATGGCCTGGGCAGCAACGCTGCCGCTGCCGGCGGGACTGCCGCCGGGGCCCAAGGCGGGTTGGCGCAGGGTGGTCTGAGCCAGGGCGGCACCCAGGGTGGCCAGCCACAGGACGGCGGGTCGATGGGCGGCCCGGGCGGCATGCAGGCCCCGGGCAGCGGCACCGTGCCCGGCCAAGGAGGCGACTTCGCGCCCAACGGCCTCGGCGGCATGGGCAGCGGGGTCTCGGCGGCGGTGCATTCGGAGTACGTCGTCGAGGAGAACGGGCAGTACGTCACCAAGGTGGCGCAGCTCGGCACCGTTTCCGACGTTTCCTCCGGTTCGGTCACGGTGAAGAGTTCCGACGGCTTCACGCGCACCTACACACTCAGCGGCGAAACGGTGGTGAGCAACCTGCTGCAGCGGCGCCAGCAGTCAGCAACCGGCGACCTGACAGTGGCTGACATCGTTTCCGGAGCCGCAGTCCGGATTGTGGCCGGCAAGGATGGCTCGGCTTTTGCGGCCGAGAACGTGCAGGTGAGCGGGGCCACCACACAGTCGGGCGGAAGCACCGGATCGGGCGGAACCGGCAGCTCGAGTCAGTCCAGCTGATTGGTGCGGGAAGGCTCGGCGCCCAGTCGAAGCGGGCGCTGCCGCCGCCGTCGTGGCGGATTTGACCCCGGCCGCTCCCTGCGCTTGGGCAAAAAACTTTCTTCCTGCCTGCGTCATAGCTGGACAAGCGGCGTATCGCGGCGGCGGGTTTCCGGCATTTCAGATGTCATTGAATATTCAGCGCGTATTTATCGAAAAATCGAAGAAGATTCCGTAAGAGCAGCTTTCCGACCGTCCGTTCAGGAAAATAGATCAAAAAATCGACGGCCGGCAAAACTGTGATTTACCACACAAACGAGCCATTTGTCTCAGCATGCGGACGGTTTAGTCCATTGTTACTTGCAAGTTTTCATTGTTACGTTGCACACTTTCAAATGTGAACAAGAACTCAACAGCACCTGCAGCCGCAGAATATTGGCCCAGCACACCCGCTGCTGCCGACATGCGCTGTTGTCGAATGCACGCCTAACTTTCACCACCCACGAAGTTTTTAGGCATTCGCCCCCAGCCCAGCGTAGGGCGCCCCTCCCCAGAATCATTGCGGGGACCCAAGCATTCGAGCCGCGATGACGGCCATTCACATTGAGGTAAGCATTCATGTCAGTTGCATCCGGATACGTCCACATCTCAGTCCGTAACGCCAACAAGGCAGGTCAGGCGCAGGGACTGCGCCAG
Organism: Arthrobacter sp. BGA-UO-ETr-C19; assembly: GCF_059568005.1. Classification (NCBI taxonomy): domain Bacteria; kingdom Bacillati; phylum Actinomycetota; class Actinomycetes; order Micrococcales; family Micrococcaceae; genus Arthrobacter; species Arthrobacter sp. BGA-UO-ETr-C19. Next base: position 57,260 of record NZ_JCAQPC010000008.1, on the reverse strand, counting down.
GGATTCGGCGCCCGCCCCGCCTTCGCCCCGGCAGGCCCGGCCAACACCGTTCCCGCGGCCCCGGGCTACGCACCGCAGGGCTATAACCCGAACTCGTACGGCCAGTTGCGCGCCGTGCAGGCTGACGAAGCCGCGCCGCTGACCGCGCCCACACCTCTTGTGGCCCCGGCTGCCACCGCCCCGGTCCGCCCCGTGCCGAACGAAAACGTCGCCCGCGGGTTCGTCCTGTACATGGGCATTGACGAGGAAACCGCGGCCGCCGCCGGCACCTCGATCGCCAAGCTTGCCCAGGAGATCCGGGCCTACGCCCAGTCTCTGGTTACCGGTGCCGAGAGCTACGCCGCCGTCGCTGTGGCGCCGGCCACCGCGCCTGGCTCGGCGCTCGACGTCGTCCGTTCCACCTTTGGTGACCCCACCGTCAATGCCCGGCAGCGAACGGAGACTGCCCGGGTGCAGCCGGCCCAGGATCCCCGTCCCTCCGGTGTCCTGATCGACCTCGCCCGCCGCGAGGTGCACCTCGACGGCGAATCCCTGAATCTGACGTTCAAGGAATTTGAACTGCTCAACTACCTCGTGGAGAACGGCACCCGTACTGTGGGCCGCGACGAACTGCTCGAGGGCCTGTGGCGCAACGCCGAAGAAGTGCCGAACGAGCGCACCATCGACGTCCACATCCGCCGCCTCCGCTCCAAGCTCGGCCGCCTCGCCAACACCGTTCGCACGGTCCGCGGCCAGGGCTACCGCTTCTACGAGCACCCGGAGGTCGTTGTCTGGGCCGCTCCGGAGTACTCGATCTAGTCTTCTCCGCCCGGATACGGCCTTTCGCCGTGCCTTAGCGTTCGCTGGCTTCGGCCAGCTCTCTTCCTCCTTCGTTCCTCGGGGCCACCGAGCACTGGCCTCCGCGGCTGATAGTAGGGTGAGTCCATGAGTGCGCACCATAAGAAGCGGCTGGTCCTTATGCGCCACGCCAAGGCCGACTGGCCGGGCGGGGTGGCGGACCACGAGCGTCCCCTGGAGGAACGCGGCCACCGCGAGGCTCCGCTTGCCGGTAAATGGTTGCTCAAGCACAACATCGTCCCGGATTTCATCCTGTGCTCGAGTTCCCTGCGGACACGGCAGACATGCACGTGGGTGTGCAGTGAACTCGGTGAGAAGGCCCCGACGCCGAAACTTGAGGACGGCCTCTACGGCGCCTCCGCGCTGCGCATGCTTGCGGTCATCAACCACGTGCCGGACACCGTAACCACGCTGATGGTGATTTCCCACATGCCCGGCGTGCAGGACCTGGCCATGCACCTGGCGTCGCGGGATTCCAACCACGACGCCTATATGGATGCCGCCACGCGCTTTCCCACGAGCGGCCTGACCGTGCTGGAGACGGAGAAGCCCTGGGCCGAACTGGATGGCCAGGACGCCAGGCTCACGCACTTCAAGGTCCCGCGCTCACACTAGCCGGGACGAGTAGGCTTGTCCCCAGCGTCGATTTTGTGGGGAAGGGCCGCCATGCTGAATTCCGTATCCGCCCGGTGGCGGGCCTGTACCCTACGGGTCGCTGCCGCCGTCGTCGTTCTGATGATGCTGTCCGCCGGGGCGCAGCAGGCAACCGCGGCACCTGCCGGTGAGCCGCTGTCCACGCAGGCGGTATCGAACCCCGGCCATGCGTGGGTCCTCGTGAACAAGTCGCGCCCACTGAATCCACGCCAGTTCGCGCCGTCGGACCTCGTCGGCTGGAACGGCACCGGCCACCTGCTGCGACGACAGGTTGCAGGTGCCCTCGGCCAGCTGTTTGCCGGGGCGGGCGCCGCCGGTTATTCCCTCGAGGTCATCAGCGGCTACCGTTCCTACGCGTCCCAGAGTGCCCTGTACAGCTCGTACGTGCAGATGTACGGGCAGGCCTACGCCGACCAGATTTCGGCGCGGCCCGGCTACAGCGAGCACCAGACCGGCCTGGCTGCGGACATCGGAAACGCGGGCGGCGGCTGTGGCCTCACGGCGTGCTTTGGGACCACTGCGGGCGGGCGCTGGGTGGCGGCGAACGCCCACCGCTACGGCTTCATCGTCCGCTACCCGCAGGGATACTCCGGCATCACCGGCTACACGTACGAGCCCTGGCACCTGAGGTTCGTCGGCGTTCCGCTGGCCACCGACATGAAGAGCCGGTCCATCCCCACCATGGAACAGTACTTTTCCGCCCGGCCCACCATCAGGAGCGGGGCGGACGTGCTCGCCGCCGACTCCAGCGGCGTGCTGTGGTCCTATCCGGCCAACGGCCGCGGCGGTTTTGGCACGCGCGTGCGGATCGGTCCGGGCTGGTCAGGCCTGAGGGCCGGCTTCGTCGCTGACTGGAATGCCGACGGCGTCAACGACATCGTGGCCCAGTGGAAGACCGGGACGCTCTCGGTGTACCGCGGCAAGCTCTCCGGCGGATTCCTCAGCCCGCTTCGCGTGGGCAGCGCCGGGTGGCAGTCCATGAACATCACCGTGGGCAAGTGGCACAGCGGCCACCGCTACCCGGGCGTGGTGGGCACGGCAGCGGACGGCGCCATGTACTTCTACCCGAACGCCACGGGCGGTGCGCTCAGCGCGCGGCTGCGGCTCGGGCAGGGATTCCAGGGCATGAAACTGACCATGGCCGACTTCGACAATGACCGCCGCCAGGATCTGCTGGTCACCAGGGCGTCCGGCGAGCTCCTGCTGTACAGGTCCGACGGCGCGGGAAAGTTCGCAGCGGAACCCCGCCGGCGGGTGGGGACCGGTTGGAACGCGCTGGTCCAGTCCCACGCATCGTTCGGGTTCCAGGGGCCGGGAACGCGCGGTCTCACCGCGAAGACCAGCGACGGGCGCCTTGTGTATTACAGCCTCGGAAACAGCCAGTTCACGGGCCTCCGGTCCGTCGGGCCGGGCTGGAGCCCGTTCAACATCTTCCGCTAGCCGGCGGCTTCAACTAGTCGGCGGCGGACTGCGGGTTGCCGGCCTCAGCGTTGCCGGGCTGCGCGTTTTTGCTGCGGCGGCTTTGGCTGGGCTGGCCGCTGGGCCTGCTGTTGCCGAACAGTGGCCTGCGCTGATTGCCGGGCGCCCGCAGGAAGTCTCGCAGCAGGACGCGCCGGCGCTCCGGCCGCCCGGGCAGGGCTTGCGCTCCGGGGCCTGGCTGTGGGTCGCGGCCTGGCTGTGCCGGTGGGTCGCGCGGGTTCCTCCCGCCGCAGCCGCCGGCGGGACGGCCAGACTGCCGCGCAGAACAACACCAGCAGCGTCAGGCATCCGGAGGCTGCGGCCATGTAGAAGTAGATGTCCGAATCCCGGGTGGTCACGGCCTGTCCCAGGGCTGCCGGACTTTGGTTGAAGGCCAGCCCCCACATGCGCAGGAAGGCGATGCTGCAGCCGATAAACAGGCTGGTTCCGGCACCGCCTGCCAACAGGGCAAGGTAGCGGTGCCGGGCAAAGGCTTCCACCACGGACGCCACATACCCCACGGCCAGGGCGCCCAGGAAGGCGACCAGCGCGGCCTCTTCCAGCGTGACGGCCGTCAGCACCAGCAGGCCTGCCGCTGCGGCAAACGCACCGATCGCTGTCTTTCCGCTGTTACCCATGTGGCGCATGGGACTAATCATCCCTGAGGATCGGGTCCCTTCAGCACGTAGCCGCGCATGATTGTCATGATGGCTGCAACGCTTTGGTCACGGCTCCGTTCCGGGTTGTACGTCTGGCGGTCCAGGCCCACCACAAAGCAGGCGCCAAACACGGCTGCTTCCAGGCTTCCCCGGGATATGGTGGCGTCCACGGGGTACTGCGCCGCAACACTTTCGATTGCCGTGCCGATCACCTGCAGCAGCCGGGTCCGGAGCTCGGCGAAGGTGTCCTGCCACTCGCTCGGGGTGCGCCACTGTTCGCCCACCCACAGCCTGGCGAAGGACGGATACTCGGCCATGAAGTCCATGGCCTGGCCGATCATCGCCTCCATGCCTGCCAGCGGGTCCGCCGTCCCGCCCTTCACGCTGAGCAGCCTGGCCTCGAGGATGTCCACGCCGTGGCGCAACAGCTGCGCAATCAGGTCAGATTTGCTGCCGAAGTTGTAGTAGACGGTCCCCTTGGACACGCCCGCCGCGGCGGCGATCTCGTCCACCGTCACACCTGACGCGCCGCGTTCACCGATCAGGTCCATGGATGCCTCGAACAGTTTCTGCTTCGTGGCGTTGGTCCGGCCGGGACGGAGCTTCCTCGGTGCAACGGGTTCCTGGTCCGCCTCCAGCGTGCTCATACGGCGATCTCCGGTTTCAGGGTCTTGAGGGTCCAGAACTTGTTCTTGCGGACGGCCAGCGTTGAAAGGGCTATCCCCAGCAAAGTGTAGCCAAACAGCCCCGCCACGGTGGCCGGGAGCAGGGACAGGTCCGCGCCGTAGACCAGGTGCCGCATGCCATCCACCACGTAACCCATGGGCAGGACCCGGTGGACGGCGTGCAGCGGCTCCGGCGTGGTCTGCCACGGGAAGGTGCCGCCGGAGGAGACCAGTTGCAGCACGAGCAGGATGAGCACCACGAGCTTCCCCGGCGAACCGAGCAGCGCCACCACGCCCTGGATGATGGCGCTGAACGCCATGGCGGCTGCCAGCAGGAACAGCCACATCAGCCACGGATGGACAGGATGCAGTCCCAGGCCCACGTTGACGACGACCGTGAGCAGGCTTGCCTGCACGGCAGATACCGCCAGGAACGGAAGCCAGCCCCCGACGGCGATCTTCCAGGCCGGCGCATTGGAGGCCAGGGCGCGCTGGGTGATGGGCCGCATGGCCTGGACCAGCATGAAGATGCCGATCCACAGGGCCAGGGTCATGAAGAAGGGAGCGAGCCCCGCACCGTAGGAGCCGGCCTTGGCCTGCGAGACGTTGCTGACGGTCACGGGATCGGACATCACAGCCGAGAGGCTGCTCTTCTGCGAGTCATCGGGGTGCGGGACCTTGCCGGCTCCCTTGGACAGCCCGTCAGCCAGTTTCCCGGCGCCGGCCGCGGCGGTGCCCGCTCCGCTCTCCAGCTGCGCCGCACCGTCGTCGAGCTTTTGGGCGCCTGCCGACAGGGCAGCGGAACCGTCCACCGCCGTCTGCTCGCCGGCAGCGAGCGTCGAGGCTCCCGCCGCCAGCCGGTCTGCCCCGGCGGACGCGGTCGAGATGCCTCCGGTGAGGGCCGGTGCGGCGGCGGCCAGGCGCGCCGCGCCGGCACTGACCGCGGCTGATCCGTCCGCAAGCTGCTGGATCTGCGCGGCGTCCGCCTGGATCTTCGCCCTGGCATCGCTGACCGGGCCGGAGGCAGCCGCGGTATCAGCTTCCGCGAGCACCTTGTCCGCCTGTTCCTGGGTCAGGACACCGGCGGCCACCAGCTTGTTGTTGGACTCCTGCAGCCTGCCGCGGAGACCGTTTTCAGCAGTCTCGAGCTGCCCGACGGCGTCCTGCACCTTGCTGTTCAGCGCCGCGTTTCCTGCCGCAACCTGCGCGGCACCGTCAGCGAGGCGCTGCGAGTCCGCCGGAAGCGCGGCAGTCCTGTCCCGCAGCTCGGCCAGCCCTCCGCTCAGCTGTCCCGCGCCTGCCGAAAGCTCGTTTGCCCCGTCACGGAGCCTGACCTGGCCGTTGTGAAGGTCTGCGGCCCCGGTTTCCAGCTTGCCGGTTCCCTCATGCAGGGTGACCGCACCGTCGTGCAGGCGGGTGATGCCGTCGGCCAGCTGGGCGGCACCGTCGGCTGCCTTCACCATCTGGGTGTGGATGGTGCCGAAACCGGTGAGGAGCTGGTTGGCCGTCTCCGCGCCGACCTCCTTGGCCACCGAGGCATGCACGGCCGTGGTCAGCTTGTCCACGATGGTGCTCAGCAGGTAGTTGTTGGCGTCGTTGGTGGTGACGTTGAGCATGGCCTGGGTCGCCGAATCAAAGCTGCCGGGCGAGGCAAGGTTGGCGGAGAAGTCCTTGGGGATCTTCAGCGCGAATGCGTACTTTCCGTCGCTGACGCCCTGGTCCGCCTCGGCGGCGGTCGGGACCTTCTGCCAGTTGAACACATGCCCGTCGAGCAGGCTGTCCGCCACCTTCTGCCCGGCCTCCAGCCGCGCTCCGTTGCCGGTGGCCGCCCCGGCGTCCTCCACCACGAGTGCGGCGTCGATCCGGTCGAGGTTGCCGTACGGATTCCAGTTGGCATACAGGTATACCGCGCCGTAGAGCAGCGGCACCAGGGTGAGCGCCATGATGGTCAGCTTGGGCAGCAGCCCGCCGGTCATGCGCTTGAGTTCGGAGCGCGCCAGCCGCAGGACAGTCACTTGGCGACCTCGCCTCTCAGGCTGGAGTTTTTGTCCACGTATTCGGACTTCGGGGGCGTTTTGGGGCCATTATCTGTACAAAAACTCGCCGGGGAGGGGCGGCGGTCCGCGTTGCCGATTGCCGCGGACGGTCCGGTCCAGCCGTCCGGGAGGGCAGTGACGGTGGCGACGACGGCGAGGGGCCGGCCGCCGTCGTACGCCAAATCCCGGAGCCGCGGCAGCCACGCCGCGGGGTCGGCGCCGTGCCGGTCGGGGGAGTCCACGACGAGCAGGTCCGTGCCGGGGTTCGCGAGGGCCAGCGCCGTGAGGAGCTCGGTGCGGCGGGCCGGCGGCAGCTGCTCCGTCCACATGCCGGCGACGTCCTCGAAGCGGTTGACCTTCAGCCACGGCTTGCTGAGCAGGGCGCCACGGTACCGGCGCGGAATCAGGGCCAGATCCTCCGTGACGAGATCCGCGACGCTCAGGTGCTGTTCGGGTTCGTTGACGCCGGGGGAGTCCACCAGGGCGCTGGCGCGCCGCAGCGGCCTGATCCCCGCCGAGCCGTCCCAGGTGGCAGTGCCGCCGCCGGGCCTCATCCGGCCACTGAGGACAAGTGCAAGGGCCGTCCTCTGGTCCTGGCGGTCGCCGGTCACCAGCAGCAGTTCGCCGCGGGCCACCTGCAGGGAAGTCGGCGGCAGGAGGTCGAGCCGCCGGCCTTTCACGCTGAGCTGTCGTGCGCAGAGCAAGAGGAGCCTTTCGCAGAAGTTGTCTGCTTCAAGGCTAACCGAACTGACTAGTCAGTTCAAATAAGATCAGAGGCCGTACTTCTCCAGCAGCCGCAGCCAGACTTCGCTGATGGTTGGATAGGAGGGCACTGCGTGCCAGAGCCGGTCCAGCGGAACCTGCCCGACGACGGCAATCGTCGCGGCATGCAGGAGTTCGGCGACGTCCGGCCCGGCGAACGTTGCGCCGAGGAGCACCTTGCGGTCCTCATCCACCACGAGCTGCGCCCAGCCCTCATAGTTCCCGGCATGCAGGGAGGAGCCCGCCACGGCGATGGGCAGCTCCACCGACGATGCGTTGTAGCCATCCTTGCGGGCCTGCTCCAGCGACCTGCCGACGTTGGCCAGCTCAGGGTCGGTGAATACGACGTTGGGAATGGCGTGTTCGTCGGCCGTCTGCGCATACCGGCTCCACGGTTCGGGTTCCCCGCGAAGCTCGCCCTTTGCCCGGGCGGCAATGGCTGCGCCGGTGGCCCGGGCCTCATACTTGCCCTGGTGGGTCAGGAGCACCTTGCCCGCCGCGTCGCCCACCGCGTACAACCATGGACCGTCGTCGTTGCCCGCCGCTTCCGCCACCAGGCCGGTCGAGTCCGTGCGGATGGTCACGGGCTTGCCGTCGCTGGCGGACAGCACGCTCTCCAGCCCGAGCCCTTCCAATGCGGGGCGCCGGCCCGTGGACACCAGCAGCTTGTCCACCGTGACGGTGTCGCCGCCGTCGAACGTGAGCGTCAGGGAACCATCGGAATTCCTATGGACGCTGCGGGTCTTGGTGTCGAGCCGGAGCTCCACCCCGTCGGCCCGCAGGCCGGAGGCCACCAGTTCCGCGGCCTCAGTCGGGAAATTGCGCAGCAGCCCGCTGCGGGCCACCAGTGTGACCGTGGACCCGAGGCGGGCAAAGGCCTGGGCAAGCTCCGTCCCGGCGACGCCGCCGCCCAGCACGCCAAGCCGCCCGGGAATTTCCTTTGCCGAGGTCGCCTCCCGCGTGCCCCAGTACGAAACCTCGGACAGTCCGTCGACCGGTGGCTGGTTGGGCGTGGAGCCGTTGGCAAGTACGACGGCGTGACGCGCCGTGAGTGCGTAGTCGTCACCGTCCAGCCCGGCTACTCCTACTGTCCGCTCGCCGGTGATCCGTGCCCGGCCGCGGATCAGTTCGATGCCTGCGTTCTCCACCCATTCCACCTGGCTGGCATCCTGCCAGTGGGAGGTGAAGGAGTCGCGCTGCTTGAGGACGGCGGCCGCATCGAGCGTTCCGGTCACGGCCTCGCTGGCGCCGGGAACTGCCTGGGCTCCGTGCAGTGCGGTGCCCGGGCGCAGCAAGGCCTTGGACGGCATGCAGGCCCAGTAGGAGCACTCGCCGCCCACCAGCTCGGCTTCCACAAGGACCGTCGTCAGGCCTCCCTGCACCACCCGGTCTGCGGCGTTTTCGCCGGCGGCGCCGGCGCCGATCACAATGACATCGAATTCCCGTTCAACAAGACGTGGCATGGCAACAGACTACGCCCACGCCTGGCGCGGTTTTCGGCAGGCGCAGCCGTAACGGTGGACCGGCCGTTCCGGGGACGTGGGACATCCGATATGGTGAGGAAAAGTACGGACAGTGCAAAGGAGCCCTCCATGCAGCCCTCCAACGTGGTTCCGCCGGCCCGCTTCAGTGCCCAGGCCCGCCTGCGCGCCCTGCAGTCGGACATCATGGAACTGATCCTGGACCGTGAACTGGAGCCCGGAGATGCCCTTCCCACCGAAAACGAGCTGTGCCTCGCCCTCGGCGTGGGCCGGAACACCCTGCGTGAGTCGCTGAAGGTCCTGCAGGCTCTGGGGGTCATAGAGATCCGCCATGGCTTCGGAATGTTCGTCGCGCCCAGCAATTTCGAGTCCCTCGCCGACGGCCTGATATTCCGCGGGCGGCTGTCCCTGCGGCACCATGGCCTGGAAGCGCGGCAGCTTGTGGACGTCCGCCAGGCGCTGGAGGCGGGCCTCATCGGCAGCGCGATGGATGAGATGACGGCCGAACAGCTGTCCGCCATCGAGGAGTCCGTGATCAGCATGGAGCAGAGCGCGGCGGCAGGGGAAGCCTTCGTGGAAGCTGATGCCGAATTCCACCGCCGGCTCTTTGAACCCCTGAACAATGAACTGCTGCTCAACCTGCTGGGCGTCTTCTGGAAGGTCTACCGCAAGATCTACACCGAGGTAGGCCCCGGGGTGGAGGACCTTCCGGCGCTCGCTGCAGTGCACCGGAACATCTATTCGGCCGTGGCCGCGGGGGATAAAGCCCGGGCAGCCCGCGAGCTGACGCACCACTTCGACGGCTTCCGCGAGCGGATACTTGAGGCCGTCGGCGAGTAGGAAGTTCGGTGCCGGAATGAAGCGCTAGACGTTAGAAGGCTTGCGGCCTCGGCGGGCAGGGTTAACTCAGAAGGGTTAAAGCAAAAGGTCCGCCCCGGTTTCCCGGTGCGGACCTTCTCTCTGTGCGCCCAAAGGGATTCGAACCCCTGACCTTCTGTTCCGTAGACAGACGCTCTATCCAGCTGAGCTATGGGCGCATCTTTCGGTTCCTGCCGAACTCTTCGCTCGCCCCGAACCTCGAATAACTTTACGCGAGGACGGCCGCAGTTCCAAATCGAGAACCATGTAATTTACACAACTAGACCGGTCTACGTGACCTTCGTCACTAATTTCGACTTTCCTAAATCCAAATTCCTTGAATTTCCGCGGAAGTTGCCTCCGGACGGGCAGGACATCCGATGTCTGACAGCGAATTGGTCCAGATCATCAGAAATAGCATTTAGCACACACCACTGAACCCGACGAAGGGAACTGCAATGGCCCACCTGGCGCGACTGCCGCTGCTTGAGAAAGCACCCACCACCCATGCCGGTTTGCTGGCGTGGGTTGAAGAGGTCGCTGGCCTGACCCAGCCGGACCGGATTCATTGGGTTGACGGCTCCGAGGAAGAAAACACCCGCCTCACCGACGAACTCGTCGCGGCTGGCACCTTGAAGCGGTTGAACCAGGATCTGTTCCCCAACTCCTTCGCAGCCTTCTCGGATCCCGCTGACGTGGCCCGCGTCGAAGAGCAGACCTTCATCTGCTCCGAAAAGGAACACGACGCCGGCTTCACCAACAACTGGATGGCCCCGGCGGAGATGAAGGAGAAGCTTCGCGGGCTGTTCTCCGGCTCCATGCGCGGCCGCACCATGTACGTCATCCCGTTCGTCATGGGCCACCTCGATGCCGAGGATCCGAAGTTCGGCGTCGAGATCACCGACTCCGCCTACGTCGTTGCCTCCATGCGCATCATGGCCCGCATCGGCACCGACGTGCTGAACCGGATCACCGAGACCAATGCCTTCTTCGTTCCGGCCCTGCACTCCCTGGGTGCTCCGCTGGAGGCCGGCCAGACGGACGTCCCGTGGCCGTGCAACCCGGACAAGTGGATTGTGCACTTCCCGGAAGAACGCTCCATCTGGTCCTTCGGTTCGGGCTACGGCGGAAACGCGCTGCTGGGCAAGAAATGCTACGCCCTGCGCATCGCCTCGGTCATGGCTCACGACGAGGGCTGGCTTGCCGAGCACATGCTCATCCTCAAGCTCACCTCGCCGGAACAGAAGACGTACTACGTCTCGGCCGCCTTCCCGTCCGCCTGCGGCAAGACCAACCTCGCCCTCCTCGATCCCACCATTGATGGCTGGAAGGTGGAGACCCTGGGTGACGACATCACCTGGATGCGGTTCGGCAAGGAAGGCGAGCTCCGCGCCGTCAACCCCGAGGCCGGCCTCTTCGGTGTGGCCCCCGGCACGGGCTGGGGCACCAACCCCAATGCCATGCGCGCCATCGCCAAGGGCAACAGCATCTTCACCAACGTTGCGCTGACCGACGACGGCGGCGTCTGGTGGGAGGGCATGACCGAGGAAACCCCGGCGCACCTCACCGACTGGCAGGGCAACTCCTGGACGCCTGAGTCCGGCAAGCCGGCAGCCCACCCGAACTCGCGCTTCTGCACCCCGATCGACCAGATCGACATGCTGGCCGAGGAGTACCACAGCCCGAACGGTGTGGAACTGTCCGCCATCCTGTTCGGCGGCCGCCGCAAGACCACCATCCCGCTGGTCACCGAGGCCCGCGACTGGACCAACGGCATCTTCATGGGCTCCACCCTGTCGTCCGAGACCACCGCTGCTGCGGCCGGTGCCGTCGGCGTGGTCCGCCGCGACCCCATGGCCATGCTTCCGTTCATCGGCTACGACGCAGGCGACTACCTGAACCACTGGGTTAACCTCTCGGCCAAGGCCAACCCGGAGCGGCTGCCCAAGATCTTCCTGGTCAACTGGTTCCGCCGCACGGCAGAGGGCGGTTTCGCCTGGCCGGGCTTCGGGGACAACGCGCGTGTCCTGAAGTGGGCCATCGAGCGGCTCGAAGGCAAGGCCGACGCCGTGGAGACCCCCATCGGCTTCGTCCCCACCGGCGACGCCATCGACCTCACCGGGCTCGACATGACTCCCGCCCAGGTGGAGGAAGCAGTTCACGTCGACCCGGCCGAGTGGGCCACCGAACTCGCCTCGATCGAGGAGTGGTTCGCCAACTTCGGCGATTCGCTGCCCGCCGCGCTCCAGCAGGAGCTCGACGGCCTGAAGGCCCGTCTGGCCTAGTCCCCACTGCCTCCCCAATCTCGCAAGCTCGATTGGGGCCCCTCGGCAGCGTGGGCCCACCACTGCCGCCCCAATCTCGCAAGCTCGATTGGGGCCCCTCGGCAGCGTGGGCCCGCCTGGCCTAGACCACTTCCAGTACGACGGCGGCCCCGCACCTTTTTCATCCAAAGGTGCGGGGCCGCCGTCGTGCTTTAAGGAGTTTTTGTACAGCTATTAGGGTCTAAGGGCCCCTGAAGTCGCGACAGCTGTACAAAAACTCCATAGGTGGCCGGGGCTAGGCGCCCAGCCAGACGTCCGGGCCGAAGACTTCGTAGTGGATCCGTGTTGCGGGGATCCCGGCCTCGATGGCCTCGTTGCGGATCTTTTTCATGAAGGGGAGCGGGCCGCACAGGTACAGTGAGGCGTCGGCGGGAAGGTCCACCTCGCGCAGGGACATGAAGCCCGCCTTCGTGCCGGCCTGGGGTTCCTCGAGCCAGACTTCAAGGTCCGCCCCGTTTAGGCGCGCCACGTCGGCGGTCATCTGCCCCCGCAGGGCCCAGCTCTCCATGGAGCTTTCCGCGTGCAGGACCAGGACCTGGCGTTCGGAGCCGGCTTCGGCGAGGGAACGCAGGATCGACGCCGTGGGCGTGCAGCCGATGCCGGCGGAAGCAAGGACCACCGGACCGTCGCCGTCCTTCAGGGTGATTTCGCCGTACGGGTTGGAGATCTCCAGCACATCTCCCACGGCCACGCTGCGGTGCAGCACGGGGGACACCTCGCCGCCGTCGTCCAGCTTGGCGGTGAAGGTGCGGCTCGTCCCGGCCTCATCGGACAGGGAGTACTGCCGGACCTGGCGGATGCCGTCGGGCACCTGGACCTTCACGCTGATGTACTGGCCCGGCAGCGCCGGGGTGACCGGGGTGTCATCGGCCGGCGCGAGGGTTAACGTCATGGCGCCTGTTCCTGCGGGGGTCTTTTCGACGACGGTCCACGGCATCCACGTTTTGGTGTTCGCCTGTGCCGCGTACAGGTCCTTTTCCAGCTTGATCAGGGCGTCGGCCATGAGCCAGTAGACCTCGGTCCAGGCCTCGGCGATTTCCGGGGTGATGACCTCGGCCAGCTCATCGGCGATGGCCGCGAACAGGTGCTCGTAGACCACCTGGTACTGCGGTTCGGTGATGCCCAGGGAGGCGTGCTTGTGGGCGATCCGGGAGAGGACGGCTTCCGGCAGGGTGTCCGGGTTGTTCACCAGGTGGGCGGCGAAGGTGGCGATGCTGCCGGCGAGGGCCTCCTGCTGACTGCCGGAGCGCTGGTTGGAGCGGCTGAACAACCCGTCCAGGAGTTCCGGGTGCGCGGCGAAGAGCCGGGCATAGAACTTGGGAGTGATCTCGCCGATTCGTGAACCGACCAGGGGAAGGGTGGCTTCGATGACAGGACGGGCTTTGTCCGAGAGCATTGACACTCCTGAGTTAGTGGTCCGGAGTCTTTGGCCGGACCGGAAGTCACAGATACTGGCATTTGAAATACGAGTTTCTGCTGACCCATTTCTACACCCTGTAGAAGGCATTTTTCAAATGGAGAAGGGAGGAGACGGGGACGCGGTCTCGAAGCGCGCGGTGGCCGGGTTGGTCAGGCGCCGGGGCGCAGCCCGATCGCCTCGAAAACGGGCGTCATCTGGCGAGAGGTCGGCAATTCGGTCACCACGACGTCGTCGAGCTCGCGGTAAAAAGCCTCGCGTGCCCGCGCGAGGGCGCCGCGGAGCCGGCATTCATTGATGAGGGGGCAGCTGCCGGCCGGGCCGATGCACTCGGCCGGGTCCTCACGGGTATCCAGCTCCCGCAGAACCTGGCCCACGGTGACACGGCGCCCGGCGGCACTGAGCCGCGAGCCCCCGTTGCGGCCACGCTCAACGTCAATCAGCCCTAGCATGCGCAGCTTCGCCACGGCCTTGCTGACGTGGTTGTAGGGGGTTCCGACGGCGTCAGCGACGTTCTGGGTGGTAAGCAGTCCGCCCTCGGGTGCGGCAGCGAGCACCATGAGGGCGCGCAGGCTGACGTCCGCGAAGGCGTTGATTTTCATGCTTCTAGCCTAATGGCCCTGTGCAAATCGCCGGATGGCCTGTCTAAATCGCCGGCCCATCCGCTGCGCAGCGCCGTGCCCTGGACCGGGACAAAATGCTGTTGCGGTCCGGTCTAGTCAGCCCAAACCACGGGCTCGTTGGAGTCGGCGGCAAGGTCGCCGAACTCCCACTCACTGCCCCCGTTGTTGGGGGAGTACGGCAAAACCGCTGCGAAAACCGCACCGTCCCGGTGCTCGGTGGCCACGTGAATGGCGTCCGAGTCCTCCTCGACCAGGGTGATGTCGCAGACGATGGCGGCGGCCCGGAACTCGTCCCGGTGTTGACGCAAAAGTTCCGTGATGTCCCGGATCATCCCGTCGGCGTCGAACTCGCTGTCCCCGTCGGCATCCGGATCCGCCGGCGAGACAGCCACGAGGCGGACGTCGCCGTCGTTCTCCACCACGAGGGCGAACGGCAGGAACCCGCCGCTCCGCTCAAGCTGTTCCTGGGCTGCCGCCATGCCGGTGCCCAGAAGGTTTTCCAGATCCGTGGCCGTGGACTCCGGCACGGATGCGCGCCACGATGACTGGTCTGGGGTCGAGTCGGGTGATTCCACGGGCTGTCCTAGCTGCGGACCAGGGCCAGCACGCGGTCGCGCACGCGCTCCATCGTGGCCCGGTCCGTGGCTTCGGCGTTCAGCCGCAGGTACGGTTCGGTGTTGGAGGGGCGAAGGTTGAACCAGAAGCTGCCGTCTGCTGCGGTGAAGGTGCTGCCGTCCAGGTGGTCCACCGCGACGTCCTCGGTCTCGAAATCGGCCCGGACGCGCTCCACAGCGCCGGCCTTGTCCTCGATTTCCGAGTTGATTTCACCCGAGGAAACATACGGTTCGTACTCCCGGCCGAGCTCCGAAAGCGGGCCGTCCTGTTCGCCGAGGGCAGCCAGCACGTGCATGGCGGCCAGCATCCCGGTGTCCGCGTTCCAGAAGTCACGGAAGTAGAAGTGGGCGGAGTGCTCCCCGCCGAAGATTGCGCCTTCCTCTGCCATGACAGCCTTGATGAAGGAGTGGCCCACCCGGGTGCGCACGGCCCGGCCGCCGTCTTCGGCGACGAGTTCCGGCACCGCGCGGGAGGTCAGGAGGTTGTGGATGATGGTGGGCTTTGCCTCGCCCTGGGCCTTCGCGCGGGCGATTTCGCGGCGGGCCACCATGCCCGTGATGGCCGACGGCGAGACCGCCTCGCCCTTTTCGTCGATGACGAAGCAGCGGTCGGCGTCGCCGTCGAACGCCAGGCCGATGTCCGCGCCGTGTTCGACGACGGCGGCCTGCAGGTCACGCAGGTTCTCCGGCTCCAGGGGGTTGGCCGGGTGGTTCGGGAAAGAGCCGTCCAGTTCGAAGTAGAGCGGAACGATGTCGAAGGGCAGCTTCGGAAGCAGCGTGTCGCCGAGGACCGCCGGTGTGGTCAGTCCCGCCATACCGTTCCCGGCGTCCACCACGACCTTGAGGGGGCGCGAGCCGGAGAGGTCAACGAGCGTGCGCAGGTACTCGGCGTAGTCCTTCAGCACATCCCGGACGCCGATCTGGCCCTGGGTTTCGGCAGCGGGGATGGAGCCCGTGTTCAGGTACTGCTCGGCGAGTGCCTGGATCTCCTTGAGGCCGGTCTCGGAGGAGATGGGGACGGCGCCGGCCTTGGCCATCTTGATGCCGTTGTACTCGGCGGGGTTGTGGCTTGCGGTGAACGTGGCGCCGGCGGCGTTCAGGGCTCCGCACGCGTAGTACAGCTCGTCTGTGGAGATCAGGTCCAGCAGCTGGACGTTGGCTCCCCGTGCGGCGGCACCGCTGGCGAACGCCTTGCTGAATTCGGGGGAGGACGGGCGCATGTCACCGCCGACCAGGACTGTCTGTCCCTCAAGGCCAAGCACGTCAACGAACGCTGCGCCTACGGCTTCGACGATTTCAGCGGTGATGGATTCGCCCACGATGCCGCGGACGTCATACGCCTTGAACGAGGCCGAAAGGTCAAAAGTACGGGTCTGGTCGCTAGTCACGGCACTTATCTTACGGGCACGCGCGCGGCGGCCTGTGAAGGGGAAGTCACAGAACTGCGCGCCGGCAGTTGTCCACATGGCGGGTGCCCGGGTTTGGTGTGTCATAGGCGGCTGGGATACTGAATCAATGGCAAATAACCAGAACGCTCCTGTCCTTGCTTCTGCCCCCGGCCCCTCCAGTAGCGGCGCCGGAAGGGAAGAAGGAGCGGTCACCGGGACCCGAGGCCAGGCCCTGTCGGTACTGCGCGAGCTGGTGGGCCGCCCGGATGCCGACTTCCACGACGGCCAGTTCGAGGCCATTGAGGCGCTGGTCGATGGCGGCCGCCGGACGCTGGTGGTGCAGCGGACAGGCTGGGGAAAATCCGCCGTCTACTTCGTGGCGTCCCTGCTGCTCCGGCGGCGCGGGGCAGGACCCACGCTCATCGTTTCGCCGCTGCTGGCCCTGATGCGGGACCAGGTGGCGGCGGCAGCCCGGGCGGGTGTACGGGCCGTGGCCATCAACTCTGCCAACCAGCTGGAGTGGGACACGGTGCGGGAGCAGCTTGCCGCTGACCAGGTGGATGTCCTGCTGGTTTCCCCCGAGCGGCTCACCAACCCTTCGTTCCGCGAAAACCAGCTGCCGGAACTCATTCGGCGCACGGGGCTGCTGGTTATCGACGAGGCCCACTGCATCTCTGACTGGGGCCACGATTTCCGGCCCGACTACCGGCGCATTGCCGACCTCATCACGCAACTGCCGGACACCGTGCCCGTATTGGCCACCACAGCCACTGCCAACTCCCGGGTGGTCCACGACATCGAGGAACAGCTCGGCGACGGCGTGCTGACCATCCGCGGCGCGCTCGGCAGGGAGTCGCTGCGGCTCGGGGTCCTGGCGCTGCCCGACTCGCGTGAGCGTCTCGGCTGGCTTCTCACGCACCTCGCGGATCTGCAGGGCAGCGGGATCATCTACACCCTGACGGTCTCCGCCGCCGAGGACACCGCCAGGCTGCTCGCGGAGGCGGGCCACGAGGTACTGGCCTATACCGGCCGCACCGACCCGGCTGACCGGGAGAGGGCGGAGCAGCTCCTCAAGGACAACCAGGTCAAGGCGCTTGTGGCCACCTCCGCGCTGGGGATGGGCTTCGACAAGCCGGACCTCGGTTTCGTGGTCCACCTCGGCGCCCCGTCGTCTCCGGTTGCTTACTACCAGCAGGTGGGCAGGGCAGGCCGTGGCGCCGCCAACGCAGATGTCCTGCTCCTGCCCGGGTCCGAGGACCGCGAAATCTGGCAGTACTTTGCGACTGCCTCCATGCCCTCCGAGGAGAAGGCCGCGGCTGTGCTGACCGCGCTCGCGGAGGCCGGCTCGGCCGTGTCCACCGTGGCCTTGGAAGCCCGGGTGGACCTTCGCCGGACGCCCCTGGAACTCCTGCTGAAGGTGCTCGCCGTGGACGGCGCAGTGGAGCGGGTAGGCGGCGGCTGGCGCTCCACCGGAATGCCCTGGACGTACGACGCCGAACGGTACCGCCGCATCGCGGAGGCCCGGGTGGACGAGCAGGACTCTATGGTCATCTACCAGGACACTGCCGGGTGCCGGATGGAGTACATCACCTCCGTCCTGGACGACGAGACCGCCGCCGCCTGCGGCCGTTGCGACAACTGCGCAGGCCGGTGGTTCCCCGCGGAGGTCGCGTCCACAGCCACGGAGGCTGCCGGGCAGACCCTCAGCCGCGCGGGTATCGTGCTGGAGCCCAGGCTTCAGTGGCCCAGCGGAATGGACCGCCTTGGGGTGCCGGTGAAGGGCAAGATCAAACCCGACGAAAACACAGCGGACGGCCGGGTCCTCGCCCGGCTGACGGACTTGGGCTGGGGCGGGGCGCTGCGCGAACTTTTTGCGGCCGGGGCTCAGGACCGCGCTGTCGATCCCGGCATGCTGCAGGCCTGTGTCCAGGTGCTGCGCGAATGGGGCGCCGGTGACTCCCGGATTCCCGGATGGAGCGGCGCAGGCAGGCCGGCAGCGATAGTCAGCATGCCCTCGCGCAGCAGGCCCGAACTCGTGGACTCCCTGGCCAAGGGCATCTCCCAGATCGGCCGCATCCCGTACATCGGCCAGCTGCAGCTCGACCACGGCGGCCCCACCGGCGGACGCGGCGGCAACAGCGCCTACCGGCTGGCCGGGGTGTGGGACCGTCTCGTGGTGGGGGAATCATTGGCGGCAGAACTCGCCGGGCTGGGCGGCGGCAGCGTGATGCTCATCGACGACCTCGTGGACAGCCGGTGGACGGTTACCGTCGCGGGACGCGCCCTCAGGCGGGCCGGTGCGGGCGCGGTACTTCCGCTGGCGCTGGCCCAGGCCGGCTGACCTCGGCCCCCGCATGCCGGTGCAGCATCAGGCTGTCGACGGTACTCAGGAGCATCAGCACCGCAATCGACAGGAATGCGCCGCGGTAGCCGGCCACGCCGCTGCCGTCAGGTCCGGCTGACAGGATGCCGCCGAGCCCGGACGAGAACAGGGAATCCGACTCGAACAGGCGCAGCAGCAGGGCGCCCACGGCGATTCCGGCCCCGGTGGCCAGCTGAACGATCGTGGCCGAGACGGCGTTGGCAGACGTCAGCTGCCCCGGCTGGATGTCGGCGTACTGGACCGATGCGTACGCGGAGAAGCCAATGGAACGGAACGCCCCGCTGCACACGAGCAGCGCGAACACCAGCGGTTCCGGCGTGACCGGGGTCAGCATCGCGCAGAGGGCAAAGGTGGCAGCCGACGCCAGGGACGCGAACACCAGCACGGGCTTGAATCCGAAGCGCCTGATCAGTGGCGTCGTGGCGGGTTTGATGCCGATGTTGCCGATGAACACGGCGGCCACCATGACGCCCGCATGCAGGGGGCTCCATCCGAAGCCGTTCTGGAACATCAGCGGCAACAGGAACGGCACGGCACTGATGGTCAGCCGGTAGATGAAGCCGCCCGAGTTGGTGGCCCGGAAGGTGCGGGTTCCGAACACCGTCAGATCGAACAACGGGTGGGCCGCGCGACGCATCCAGAAGACGGCCGCTGCCAGCGCGAGAACCCCGGCCAGAATGCTCGGCCAGGTCCAGACGCCGCCGGGGTGGCCGCTGGCCAGTTCAAGGCCCGCCACCAGCGCTCCCACGCCGGCCGTCGTGAGGGCAAGTCCAAGCCAGTCCAGCCGGCGGTTGCGGTCGCCGGGAACGGCGGGGACCAGGCGCAGGGCGGCGAGGAAGGCTGCGGCGCCGAGCGGCAGGTTGATCAGGAAGATCCAATGCCAGGACAAGTACGTAGTCAGGGCGCCGCCCACGAGCGGCGCCAGGACCGGAGCCAGCAGCCCGGGCCAGACGAGATAGGCCGTGGCGCGCAGCAGGTCCGACTTTGGCGTCCCACGAAGCACCAGCAGCGTACCGACCGGCACCATCATCGCCCCGCCCAGTCCCTGCAGGACGCGGCTGACGGTCAGCACCGTGAGGTCCTGGCTGGCGGCACACAGCAGCGACGCCACGGTAAAGACAGCGATGGCCAGGCAAAAGATCCGCCGGGCCCCGAGCCGCTCCGCCAGCCAGCCGCTTAGAGGGATGCCCATGGCCACCGTCATCAGGTAGGCGGTCATGGTGATGTTCACGCTGGCCGACGGCACCCCAAAGTCCCCGGCGATGCTCGGGATGGCGGTGGTCAGGACCGTCCCGTCGAGGAACTCCATGAAGAACGTCGCCGCCACAAGCAGGGCTAGCCGGGGGCTCCAGGCCTCGTTGGCAGAAAGCTTGCTCATGCATTCATCCTGCCACCGGAAAGCGCTTTATCGCCTTGCGCGTCCGGCACGCGGACGGCTGCCGCAGTTAGGGGACGGCTGCTACCGCAGCGGCGCGGGCCGGTAGGCAGTAGCCCGGGAACGCAAAAGGCCCCGGTCCGAGGACCGGGGCCGAACGCGGAGACGGGGGGATTTGAACCCCCGGTGGAGTTGTGCCCCACACTTCATTAGCAGTGAAGCCCATTCGGCCGCTCTGGCACGTCTCCAATTGCTATTACTAGCCCACCAAGGATACGCAGAACCGGCCATCCAGTGCAAAACGGCCCGGGTCACCTGCGAAAAACGCGCCAGCCCGGCCGGACCACCGGAGTTTTTGTACAGATAATGCGGGCTCAAGGGCCCTTATCTCGCGATATCTGTACAAAAACTCCAGGGGGTGGCGTCAGGCCGTGCCTTCTGCCAGCGCCTTCCACAGGAAGTGCTGGCTGCGGCCCTGGAGCGCGGCGGCCTGCCGGTTGTCCGAGGCGCCGGCGTGCCCGCCCTCCAGCGCTTCGTGGAACCAGACGTTGGGGATGCCCATGGCCAGCATGCGCGCGGCCATTTTCCGGGCCTGCACCGGACCCACGCGGTCGTCGGACGTCGCGGTCCAGATGAAGGTCTCCGGATACTCCACCCCGTCCTTCAGTTGGTGGTACGGCGAGAAGGTTCTCATGAATTCCCAGTGCTCGGGCAGGTCGGGGTCGCCGTACTCGGCAATCCACGAGTGTCCCGCCGACAGCTTCGTGTACCGGCGCATGTCCAGCAGCGGCACCCCGCAGGACACGGCACCGAACAGTTCGGGGTACCGCGTCAGCATGTTGCCCACGAGCAGGCCGCCATTGGAGCCGCCGACGCAGCCCAGCCGCTCCCTGCTGGTGACACCCCGCGAGATCAGGTCCCTGGCCACCGCCGCAAAGTCCTCGTAGGCGCGGT
The DNA here is from genome assembly GCF_059568005.1 of Arthrobacter sp. BGA-UO-ETr-C19. Classification (NCBI taxonomy): domain Bacteria; kingdom Bacillati; phylum Actinomycetota; class Actinomycetes; order Micrococcales; family Micrococcaceae; genus Arthrobacter; species Arthrobacter sp. BGA-UO-ETr-C19. The sequence continues at coordinate 36,772 of NZ_JCAQPC010000008.1, read as the reverse complement.
GCCGGTTCTCCTGCAGCGCTGCCCGGTGCCAGGACGGGCCGTATTCACCGCCGCCACGGATGTTGGCCACGACGTACACGCCGCCCCGGCTGTGCCCCTCCACAAGGCCGTCGCCTGGAACTGCGGCGGTGCGCCGCTCCAGCCACGCCCGGCCGATGGTGCCGCTGTACGCGGGCGTGCGCGAGACCTCGAAGCCGCCATACCCGGAGAGCTGCGTGGGGTTCTGCCCGTCGAGGACCAGGCCCCGCGCGGCCACCTGGAAGTACGGCACCCTCGTGCCGTCCGCCGAGACGGCGAAGTGCTGCTCCACCTCGTAGTCAGCCTCATTGAAGAACGACGGCGACGCCTTCACCTCCGCGTGGCTGCTCACCACGCCTGCCCCGGCAGTTCCGCCTGATGCCCCGCCCTTGGCGGTTTCCCGGGTCAGCGTGCCGCGGGTCAGTGTGCTCGGCGTCGTGAAGCCGGTGGCAACGAGCCAGAAGTCGTCTCCGGCCCCGCTTTCCGCCTCGTCCTCGTCGTCCACGGCGAAAGCGTTGACGTCGTGCAGCGGCGGGCAGGCGTCCAGCAGCGAGGACCGCCATGAGTCGGCAGGATCCAGCACGCGGATTTCCGAGGACACATCCTTCAGCAGGTTCAGCAGCAGGAAGTTCCGCGTCCAGCTCCAGGACTGCAGGGACGTGTGCGCGTCCGGGGCGAAGAGGACCGTCAGTTCGCGCTCGCCGGCCAGGTACGACCGGAAATCAGCGGCCAGCAGGGAGCCGGCCGCGTAGGTGGTGCCATTCACCGTCCAGTCACGCTGCGGCCTGAACAGCAGCCATTCCCGGTGCACACCCGTGTTCACATCGGTGGGCACGTCCACCGGCACCCAGTCGCCGTCCTGGAGCACGGACGTGCTGCGGTTGAAGAAATCGATCCAGTCCACGGCGAACGTCCGCTCAAAGCCCGGGGTTGAGTCGTGGGCCACGATGGCCATCATGTGGTCCTCGGGGATCTCGAAGATGCGCGGGGCAGCGGCCAAGGGCTGCCCGCGGTGGAGCCGCACGGCGGTGCGGGCGTACGAGGACGCCGTGCGGGGGAGATCCCCGGCGGTGCTGGCGACCAGCAGCGTATCCGCATCGAGCCACGAGACGTTCCCCTTCGCCGTCGGGAGGTCAAAGCCGCCGGCGGCGGGATCAACGAAAGCCCGGCTCTCGACGTCGAACTCGCGGTAGCGGTTAGCGTCGCCGCCGTCGGGGGAGAGCGCCACCAGCGCGCGCCGGTACGGCTGCCCGGGTTCGGGCCGGAGCAGGTTTGCGCCGTGGAAGACCCATTCCACCCCGTCGGCGGCGGCCAGAGCATCCACGTCGAGCAGCACGTCCCACTCCGGGGTGTCGCTGCAGTAGCTCTCCCAGCTGGTCCGGCGCCACAGGCCCTTGGGGTTCTGCCGGTCCTTCCAGAAGTTGTAGTACCACTCGCCGTGCTTGCTCACCATGGCGATTTTGTCCGTCGAGTCCAGCACCTCGAGGATGTCGCCCTCGAGCCGTGAGTAGTCGGCGTCCTCAAGGAGGTCCTCCGTGCGGGCATTCTGCTCGCGTACCCAGGCCAGCTGTTCCTCGCCGTAGATGTCCTCCAGCCAGATGTTCTCGTCGGTGGGCGCGGGGGCGGTCTCTGTGGGAGCGGCGCCTGACGCGGGGGCAGAATCAGCTGCAGTGGTGGTCATGCGCCCATCCAAACAACATCCCCGCTCAGGTAGCAAGTCACATGCCGATACTCTGGAAGGCGTGGTTATTTCGCAGAGCATCCGGACGGCGCTGATTGGCGCCGGTCCGCGGGGTACCAGCGTTCTGGAACGGCTGCTCGCCAACTGGTCCGCCGCCCGCCCTGCCGGAGCCCGCCTGCACATCGACGTCATCGATCCGTTTCCCGCCGGCCCGGGGCACGTGTGGCAGCCCGGCCAGTCGCGCCTGTACCTGATGAACACGCAGTCGTTCTACCCCACGCTCGTTCCCGAGGACACGGGTCTGGCCGCGCCGGTGGCGGGCACCACCTTCGACCGCTGGCGGACAGCCCAGCAGCACTACCCCCTGCCGGAGCTGACCGACGACGAGCGGGCGGAGCTCGCCGTGCTGGGATCCGGCGACTTCCCCAGCCGCGCCATCTACGGCCGGTACCTGCGGTCCACCTTCGAGGAGCTGCTCGCCGCGCTGCCCGAGGGCGTCACCGTCGCCCTGCACCAGGCGACGGCCACCGCGGCGCGCCGGCAGCCGGACGGCACGTTCGACGTCGAACTGGACGGCGGCGGACTTAACGACGTCGACCTGGACGGCGGTGGGACCCTCACCGTCGATTCCGTCGTCCTCGCGCTCGGCCACCTCGCGTCCCGCCTCAGTCCGGAGCAGCGCGAACTGCAGGCTGCTGCGGCGCAATTCGGCCTGCGCTACCTGCCGCCGGCTGTTCCCGCGGACGTCGACTGGAGTGTGGTTCCCGCGCAGGAGCCGGTGCTGGTCCGCGGGATGGGCCTGAACTTCTTCGACGTGATGGGCCAGCTCACGGAGGGCAGGGGAGGGAAGTTCGTGGAGGCAGGGGACGGCCTCGAGTACCTGCCCTCAGGCCAGGAGCCTTTTATCCTCGCGGCGTCCCGGCGTGGAACGCCGTACCGGTCCAAGGCCACCCTCGCGGGCTACTACCCGGCGTCGGTCACGCTCCGCTACTTCACCGGGAAGGCCCTGCGGAGGTTCTCGGCAGCCGGGATTGTTCCGGCATTCGACCACGACCTCTGGCCGCTCCTGCACCGGGACGCGCTCTGGGCCTATTACACGACCCTCGTGCGCTCGCAGCCGGATACCGTTCAGGACCATGCCGCGTTCCTCAAGGAACTGGACGAAGCACTGCACCCGCATGCCCACAGCACCGGCCGGTGGGAAGAGGAGTTCAACGCCGTCGTCGGCCGCCATGTCCACCCGGAGAGCCGGCTGAACCTTCGCGGCCTTGCTGCCCCGCTGGCCGGGCGGACCTTCGCCTCGCGTGCCGAGCTCGATGCCGCCGTCGTCGAGTACCTCGACGACGATGCCCGCCGCTCCGCGCTCGGCGAGGACGACCCCGTCAAGATGGCCATCGGGGCGCTGCACCACGGCCGTGCCGTGCTGAAATCGGTGGTGGCCGACGGCGGGATCACCGATGAGTCATGGGTCGCCGGCCTGCGGGGCTGGTTTGAGTCGCTGGTGGAGGGACTCGCCAGCGGTCCTCCGGCGCTGCGCGCCGAGCAGTTGGCGGCACTGGCACGCGCCGGAATCGTCAGCTTCGTGGGCCCGGATCCGAAGTTCGGCGTGGCCCGCGGGAAGCGCGCCTTCACCGCCGCCTCGCCGTGGGTCCACGGCGGCGCCGCAGAAGCACACACGCTGGTGGAGGCACTGGCGCCGGCCAACCGGGTGGCCATCAACGAATCCCCGCTGCTCGAGCAGCTCCTCGCCGACGGGCTCGTGCGGCCACGGACCATGATGACGGTGGAGGGCACGCCGGTGCAGTCCTCCGGCCTCGACGTCCGCCCGCACCCGTATCGGCCTGTTGCGGCGAACGGCGAGGTCACGGACGGGATGTACGTGCTCGGGCTTCAGCTCTCTGCCGTCCAGTGGGGAACGGCCATTGCGGCCGAAGCGGCCCAGCAGGCCGGTCCTGTGTACCCCAGCGGGCAGCGCACCCTCCGCGACGCCGACGAGATCGCCCGCGCCGTCCTCGGCTTCACCCCACACGCTTCCTCAGGTCCTGCCGTTTGATTCCACACGCGTCCTCAGGTCCTGCCGCTTGATTCCACACGCGTCCTCAGGTTCTGCCGTTTGATTCCACACGCGTCCTCAGGTTCTGCCGTTTGATTCCACACGCGTCCTCAGGTCCTGCCGCTTGATTTCGGACGCTTCCTCGATTTCCCGGCGGAATGCCGACCCCAGGCAGCACAAAGAATGCCGGCCGGTTGCTTCCTGCGAAGCTGCCGGCCGGCATTCATTCAGCGGATGTTATAGGGCTCCCTGTCCGCCGGTCTCGGCGTCGCCCTGGCCCGTGTCGGCCAAAAGCTTGAACCTGGCCCCCGTGGGGTCGGTCAGCGTGGCCATCCGCCCGTAGGGCGTGTCGTCCGGTCCGTCAAGGACCGTCGCGCCCAACTTGACGGCCTTGTCGATGGAGGCGTCGGCGTCCTCCACGGCGAAATAGACGACCCAGTTGGAGGGGACTTCGGCGGGAAGGTCACCCGACGCGTCATAAATCCCGGCCTTAGCCTCCCGGCCGGCGCCCAGGGTGGTGTAGCGGAACTCCGGGGTGTCGCTCATGACGTCGGTGTCCCAGCCAAACACGTCCTGATAAAACTTCACCGCGGCGGCATAGTCCTTGGTGTGGAGCTCGTGCCAGGCCGGGGCGCCCGGCTCGCCCACAAGCTCGTAACCGCGCATTTCCCGCGGCTGCCACACACCAATCGCGGCGCCGGAGGCATCACCGAAGAACGCCATGTGGCCCTGTTCCGGGACGTCCATGGGTTCCATGTACACCTGGCCACCGTTTGCGGGAACCGCCGCGGCTGTTGCGGCGGCGTCGTCGGACCACAAATACGTGGACCACATGTCCGGCATACCCGCCTGGTCCTCCTGCTTCTGCATGATGCCGGCGACGGTCTTGCCGTTCTTTGTGGCGGTGATGTAGCCGCCGTACTTTTCCTGGTCTCCGGTCTGGAAGTCCCAGCCGAACAGTTCGCCATAGAACTGTTTGGCCTGGTTGGCGTCGGTGGTCATAAGGTCGACCCAGCAGGGGGCGCCGGGCGCGGGTTCGGGCGTAGGCATGGTTTGCTCCTGGTGTGGTTTGCGGGATATTCCCGCAGGTCATGGAGGTGCTACGGACAGAACCGACACTATGCCGGGGGTGTGACACTTTCAATGGGAAGGCTGCGCTCAGCGCTGGTCCGAGTATGACGTGGCCGGCTCCTGGTCGTCGTCGGCCTCGATCCATTCGATGAAGTCCTTCAGCGACATGCACCAGTAGTAGTCCGAGTACCGCAGGCTCTGCTTCTCAGCCTTACTCATGACCTTCGACCCCCCACATGCAACGGTGGATGCGGAAGCTCCGTCCCGCGGTCGCAGGATAGAGCGGTGCTGATACAAGTGAACGCCTTCCGGCAGCGGCGCGCATGAGTGGCGCGTACTCGTATTCTGCGGGGCAGGTACTCGGATTACCTGATTTTCAAGCCGCCGTCCGCACCCCTACTTGCCCGTACGAAAGAGCCGCTACTTGCCGACGCAAAAGGCCAGCCAAACCAACCTCTCGATTGGCTCAGCCGGCCTTCAAAATGGCCGTCAGTGCTGTGCTTTTCGCACGCCGCCGGCCCTGCGCGGAAGGTAAGAGATTCGAACTCTTGGTACGGGGTTACCGCACACTGGTTTTCAAGACCAGCTCCTTCGGCCGCTCGGACAACCTTCCCTAACTAGTAGTGTTTCATAGGCAGTTGGCTGCAACAAAAATCGCCGCGTGGCAGTTGTCGCCGGTGCACAGTATTTTTGGGGCAGGAATCAGCTAGAAATCGGGAGTTCGCCATGAAAGCCGTCTTTATCTCGGAGCCCGGCGGGCCGGAAGTGCTGGAAATCCGCGAGGTGCCGGCTCCCGAGCCGGGCCAGGGCGAGGTGCTCATCGATGTTGTGGCGGCGGGCCTGAACCGCGCCGACGTCCAGCAGCGGAGGGGCTACTACCCGCCTCCGCCGGGTGCGTCGGAGATTCCCGGGTTGGAGGTTTCCGGCAGGATCGCGGGCTTCGGCCCTGGCGTGACCAAGCCGTTTTCCATCGGGGACAAAGTCGTGGCGCTGCTGTCCGGCGGCGGCTACGCGCAGCAGGTCGCGGTGCCCTCGGAACAGGTGCTGAGGATTCCCGACGGCGTCGATCTGGTAACCGCTGCCGCCCTGCCTGAGGTGGCGGCCACCGTGTACTCAAACCTGGTAATGACCGCGCAGCTGCAGCCGGGGGAGACGGTCCTGATCCACGGCGCCACGGGAGGCATCGGCACCATGGCCATCCAGTTGGCCAAGGCGTTGGGCGCCACCGTGGCCGCCACCGCGGGGACTGACGAAAAAGTCAGCACCGCCAAGGCGTTCCTCGGTGCCGACATCGCCATCAACTACGCGGAGGAAGACTTCGCCGAGAGCCTCCGCGCGCAGAACGGAGGCAAGGGCGCCGACGTCATCCTGGACGTGGTGGGCGCCAAGTACCTGCAGAAGAACGTCGACGCACTGGCGGACTACGGCCGGTTGGTTGTCATCGGGCTGCAGGGAGGCGCCAAGGGGGAACTGGACCTCGGGCAGCTGCTGCGCAAGCGTGCGGCCGTCGTGGCCACGGCGCTCCGGCCCCGACCGGCTGCTGAGAAGGGCGTCATCATGACGGCGGTCAGGGACTCCGTGTGGCCCCTCATCACTGATGGGCGCATCCACCCGCTGGTGGCCAAGACCTTTCCGCTGGACCAGGCGCGGGCGGCCCACAGGTACTTCGACTCCGGCGAACACGTGGGCAAGGTCCTGCTGGTGATGTAACGCCGCTTAGGGGCGGTAGATACTCAGTATTGCGATTCACCGAAGGACGGACTAGTCTCAGGACATACGCGGTATGCACGCGTCTTGGGGGCGCGTGCATGCCGCCGACTTCCAGCCTAGGAGCCAGATGTCCATCCGCCACAGCCTCCTCGCCCTCCTGCAGGACCAGCCGCGTTACGGCTACCAGCTCAGGGTTGAATTCGAAGACCGCACAGGCTCCACCTGGCCGCTGAACATCGGGCAGGTCTACACCACCCTCGACCGGCTGGAACGTGACGGCCTTGTCAGCAACGACGGCGGCGACGGCGAAGGCCACGTCGTGTACAGCATCACCGAAGCCGGCAGGGCGGAGGTCCAGGGCTGGTTTGCGACGCCGGTGGAACGCAGCAATCCGCCGCGGAACGAGCTCGCCATCAAGCTGGCGCTCGCAGTCACCCTGCCCGGGGTGGACGTGGCAGCCATCATCCAGGCCCAGCGCGCCGCTTCCATGCGCGCTTTGCAGGACTATACGAAGTCCCGGCGGGAGACCGCGGCCAACCAGCGGGCGGCGGACACGGCCTGGCTGCTGGTGCTGGATTCGCTGATCTTCCAGACGGAGGCCGAGATCCGCTGGCTGGACCTGTGCGAGGCCAGGATGGTGCAGCTGGCACAGGCCAACGGGACGCGCAGCTCGGCACGTAAGCCGTCCAACGGGGTCACTGTGGATGAGGCTGCCCCGCTGACGGCGGAGAACCGCCGGTGAGTGTGCAGGGACCGCAGCAGGTCCTCGAGCTCGCCAAAGTCAGCAGGACATTCGGGCAGGGAGCGACGGCCGTCGCCGCGCTGCGGGATGTGGACCTCACCGTCAACGCCGGGGAATTCGTTGCGGTCATGGGGCCGTCCGGCTCCGGAAAATCATCGCTGTTGGCGCTGGCCGGCGGACTGGACCGGCCGACGTCGGGCGGCGTCTTTGTGGAGTCAACGCCCCTGGCGGGGCTGGGACTGAACGCACTGGCACGGCTACGGCGCCGTGCCGTGGGCTACGTCTTCCAGGACTTCAACCTGGTTCCGACGCTCTCGGCCGTGGAGAATGTGGCGCTGCCGCTCGAACTCGATGGCGTGCCGGCCAGGAAAGCGCACCGGCAGGCAACAGATGCCCTGCGGCAGGTGGGGATCCCCGAACTCGCGGACCGGTTCATGGATGAAATGTCCGGCGGGCAGCAGCAGCGCGTGGCCATTGCGCGCGCCATTGTGGGGAGCCGCCGGCTGATCCTCGCCGACGAACCCACCGGCGCGCTGGATTCCACCACCGGCCACGGCGTGATGGAGGTGCTCCGCTCCCGGGCCGACGCCGGCGCCGCCGTCATGCTGGTCACGCATGAGGCCCGCCATGCCGCGTGGGCGGACCGGGTGGTGTTCATCCGCGACGGCCGGATCGTGGACGAAGCAACGGCCATGCACGATCCCGCAGTTCTCCTGGCCCCGGCCGGCTGAGATGGCCCTTGACGTTGCGCCCGTGGCCCACGGCCGGTGGCACAGTTTCCGTCTGGCCCTTCGGATGGCGCGCCGGGACATCAGCAGGCACCGCGGCCGCTCCCTGCTGATCATCCTGCTGATCCTGCTGCCCGTTGCCGGCATGACCGGTGCCGCGGCCCTGGCGCAAAGCATGCAGGAAACGCCGGCGGAGCGGGTGCAGCACCAGCTCGGCAGCACGCAGGCACGGTTGCGCAGCATGCCCGCCTCGAACGCCGAGACGGTGCAGGATCCCGTGCTTGAGACCGCAACCATGACGCGGAACTTCACCATCGATCCGGACTTCACACCGCGGAATCCGGGGGAGTCCATCCCCGCCGGCTACGAAGTCCTCACCGAAACTCAGCTCACACTCACAGTCAGGGCCCGCGCGTCCCAGGGCGGCGCGTCGGATGTCCCGGTGATGGCCAAGGCCGTCGACGCCCTGAACCCCGCCTTCACCGGCAAATACACCCTTCTGCAGGGCAGGCCCGCCGCCGACCGTGGCGAAATCCTCGCCTCGCCCGGAGCGCTGGAACGCTTCGGGATCCGCGTTGGGGAGAGGCTGACGACGGCGGACGGCACCTTCGCCGTCGTCGGCACCCTCCGGGATGCCACCTACTCGGACGGCAACCCCATACTGTTCCTCAGGCCTGGCCAGGCGGCAATAGGCAGCCCGGCCGTCCAAGGGAGTCCGCTCGGCGAAACGATGTATTACCTCGTGGGTTCAAAACCCGTCACGTGGGAGCAGATCCGTGACCTGAACAGGTCCGGCATCGCGGTGCTGTCCCGCGCCGTGGCACTGAACCCGCCGGTGCGGTCGGGCGCTGCCGCCGGCTCAGGGGCCATGGACGCCGCCGGCTACGTTACCGGCGTGCTGATCGGGGCACTTGCCCTGCTCGAAGTGGGTCTCCTGGCCGGGGCAGCGTTTGCCGTGGGCGCCAAGCGTCAGGTCCGCGAGCTGGCTTTGCTTGCCGCAAGCGGTGCGGAAGCACCCACGGTCCGGGCTGTGGTGACTGCCGCCGGGCTGTGGCTTGGGACTATCGCGGTGGTTGCCGGCGCCCTGCTTGGGGCCGGCGGGGCTGCCGCGGTAGTTGGCGTCGCCAGGCATCTGGGCTCCGTCCGCTTTTCCGGCTTCCACCTGAACATCCTGCCGACTGTTGCAGCCATGGCCATGGGCCTGCTGGCATGTTTCCTGGCCGCTGTGGTTCCCGCCCGGCAGGTTGCGCGGCAGGCGGTGCTCGGCGCCTTGAAGTCGGGCCGCGCGCCGGCTGCATCGGGTCCCTGGCCGGCGCGGGTGGGAGCCCTTCTGCTGGTTGTGGCAATCCTCTGCCTGGCGGCCGGGCGAACGCTGGGGCTGACCGGTGACCTGGATGCCGTGGCTGCCCGCACTCCGCTGCTCGCGGCCCTGCTCACCGGCGGCGCGGTCCTGGCGGTTGCCGCTTTGGTGCTGCTCACCGGGACGTTCGTGAAAATCCTGACCGCACGCACCGCCTGGCTGCCGCTGCCGCTGCGGATGGCCGCCCGTGACTCTGCCAGGAACCGGAGCCGCACGGTGCCCGCGGTGGCGGCAGTCCTCGCCGCCGCAACGCTGGCCAGCGCCGCCATGGTCCTCTCCGCCAGCCAGATGGAGGAGGCGAAGCGCACCCACATGTGGGCTGCGCAGGAGAATCAGGTCTCGCTGCCGCTGGAAACCGCACCTGTCCAATCACCGGGGACGGCCTCAGCCCCGCCCATTGACCCGGCTGCCGTGGCCGGGGCGCTGCAGCGCGAGCTCAGCACCGTGCAGTGGACGCAGGTCCTGAAGGGCCCGGTGCTGAGCCAGTGCGACATGCAGGCGTCCGCCGATGGATCCCGTCCCACCAACAGTGACGGGGTGGACTGCCGGCAATATAGGCTCGCCGTGCCGGCAGGCCAGGAATGTCCTGCCACGCCGCAGGGCCGGGTCCTGGACGGGCAGGACTGGCGGTGCAACGGATCGATGTTCCCCGCCGGCGCCGCAGGCCAGCTTCCGCCTTTGGTCGTTGGCGGCGTCGACGAGCTGCGGGCACTGCTGGGCCGGGAACCCAGCCCTGCCGCGGCGGAGGCACTGAACACTGGCGGAATGGTGGTCAGCAACCCGGTCTTCGAAAAGGACGGGAAAACCACGCTGCAGTCCTATGACGTCCGCCAGCCCGTTCCCGGCCCCGGTTCCGCCGTTGCCTACAAGCCTCTGACCAACACCGTTCTGCCGGCGGCCGTGGACGCGCCGGAGGTTCCGGTCCCGTTCTACGGAGTCATCGCACCGGACACCGCGTCCAGGTTGGGCATCCACGTCGGCAACTCCGTTCTGCTCGCCCAGCTGTCCGCATACCCGGAAGCCGCTGAGCAGGACCGGGCGTCGGCGGCACTGGCACAGGTTTACCGGATCCAGGCCTTGGGCTTCTACGTTGAGCCGGGAGCGGACCGAACCGGGTCTGAACTGCTCTGGCTGATCGTTGGCACCAGCGCTCTCATCACACTCAGCGCCGCAGGCATCACCACGGGCCTGGCGCTCGCCGATGCCCGGGCAGACCACATGACGCTGGCGGGGGTCGGGGCGCCGCCGCGGCTGCGGAAGGCACTGGCCGGTGCGCAGTCCCTCATGACCGCGTCCCTTGGCACCTCGCTGGGAGTGGCCGCCGGGGTGGTGCCCTCAGTCCTCCTCATTGGGGCCACCCGGATGTTTGCAGAGCCCGTCGTCCCGTGGATGCCGCTGCTCGCCCTGCTGGTTGCCGTGCCGCTGACCGGCAGCGCACTGGCCTGGGTCTTCGCCCGTGCCCGGCTGCCGGTGTCCCGGCGGAGTCTCGGCTCCTGACAGCGAAGTCGGCCCCGACAGCCGGCGCGGGCCGGTCGGGGGACAAGCCGGGCGGGAGGACGGCCCGGCAGGCCGTCCGCTCACCGCGGCATCGGGACCGTTCGTCGATTCCCCGGGCAGCACCCCGCAAATGGCCGCAATTGAAGCCATACCCGTTGGTAGGGTGCCCGTGGCACATTCCGTGCCAGCTGGGAATCTCAAGGAGGAGACATGGGCACCATGCCTGAGGACGGGACCCGAACCGCGGCCGAGGAGGACCTGAATCCCGACGCCGACGGATCGCTGCCGCCGGCGTCCGTTGATGACGCGGTCCGCGACGCCGAGGAGCGCAGATGGACCCCCGCAAAGATCGCGATCTGGGTGGCCATCGCACTCCTGGGCGGCGTGGCCTGGTTCATGCTCGCAATCGTCAGGGGCGAAACGGTCAACGCCATCTGGTTCGTGTTTGCCTCGGTGTGCACCTATCTGATCGGCTACCGCTTCTACTCGAAGGTCATTGAGCGGTATCTGCTCAAGCCCGATGACCGCCGCGCAACGCCAGCCGAATACAAGGCCGACGGCAAGGACTACGTCCGCACGGACCGCAACGTCCTCTTCGGGCACCACTTCGCCGCCATCGCCGGAGCCGGCCCGCTCGTCGGGCCGGTCATCGCCGCCCAGATGGGGTATCTTCCCGGCACCATCTGGATCATCATCGGCGTCGTCCTTGCCGGCGCCGTCCAGGACTACCTGGTCATGTTCTTCTCCATGCGCCGCGGCGGCCGTTCCCTCGGCCAGATGGCACGTGAGGAGCTCGGCGTCATCGGCGGTACGGCAGCCCTCGTGGCCACCCTGCTGATCATGGTGATCATCGTCGCGATCCTGGCGCTCGTCGTCGTCAATGCCCTGGGCGAAAGCCCCTGGGGCGTCTTCTCCGTGGGCATGACCATCCCGATCGCGCTTTTCATGGGCGTGTACCTGCGGTACCTGCGTCCGGGCAAGGTTATGGAGGTTTCCATCATCGGCTTCGTGCTGCTCATGGCGGCCATCATCGGCGGCGGCGCCGTGGCAGGCACGGAATGGGGTGCTGCGTTCTTCCACCTGGACAAGGTCACCATCGCGTGGGGCCTCATCGTCTATGGCTTCATCGCTGCCATCCTGCCCGTGTGGCTCCTGCTCGCACCGCGCGACTACCTCTCGACGTTCATGAAGATCGGAGTGATCGCCATGCTCGCCGTGGCCATCATCGTCGTGCGCCCCGAAATCACCGTTCCCGCCTTCAGCGAGTTCGCCGGCCGCGAGAACGGTCCGGTCTTCTCCGGAGCACTGTTCCCGTTCCTGTTCGTCACCATCGCCTGCGGGGCGCTGTCCGGCTTCCACGCCCTGATTTCCTCCGGCACCACACCGAAGCTCATCGAGAAGGAGCGGCAGACCCGCTTCATCGGCTACGGCGGCATGCTGATGGAATCCTTCGTCGCCATCATGGCGCTCGTGGCCGCCATTTCGATCGACCGCGGGATCTACTTCGCCATGAACGCCCCCGCGGCGCTGACCGGAGGAACGGTGGAGACGGCAGCCCAGTGGGTCAACGGACTCGGCCTGGCCGGCGTCAACATCACTCCCGACGTCCTGGCCCAGACCGCCGCCAACGTGGGCGAGGAAAGCATCGTCTCGCGCTCCGGCGGTGCACCGACGCTGGCCGTGGGCCTTGCCCACATCATGCAGCAGTTCATCGGCGGCACCGGCATGATGGCCTTCTGGTACCACTTCGCCATCATGTTCGAGGCTCTGTTCATCCTCACCGCGGTCGACGCCGGAACCCGCGTTGCGCGGTTCATGCTGCAGGATTCGATCGGGAACTTTGCCCCGAAGTTCAAGGAAGCGTCCTGGCGGCCCGGCGCGTGGCTCTGCACGGCGATCATGGTCGGCGCGTGGGGCGCGGTGCTGCTGATGGGCGTCACCGACCCGCTGGGCGGCATCAACACCCTGTTCCCGCTTTTCGGCATCGCCAACCAGTTGCTGGCCGCAATCGCCCTGGCGGTGTGCATGGCCATCGCGGCCAAACGGGGCTCCTTCAGGTACCTGTGGATTGTTGCCGTGCCGCTGGCCTTCACGGCGGTTGTCACCATCACGGCAAGCATCCACAAAATCTTCTCCTCCGTTCCGGCGGTGGGGTACTTCGCCAACAACGCCGCCTTCAGCAAGGCCCTGGCCGACGGGAAGACCTCCTTTGGCACGGCGAAGACCACCGCGGCCATGGAGGCGGTGGTCCGCAACACCATGATCCAGGGCTGGCTGTCCATCATCTTTGTGGTCCTGAGCATCATCGTCATCATCACGGCCGTGGCGGCCACCGTGAAGGCCTTCCGGAACACGGCGGCAGGGATCCCTAACCTCAATAACGAGGACCGGCCACATCCCTCGCGTGTGTACGCACCCGCCGGGCTGATCCCCACTGCCGCCGAACGCGAGCTCATGGCGGAATGGAACAAGTTGCCCGCCGACATGCGTATCGAGCGGGCAGGCCATCACTGATGAGTGCCGGAGCCGGATTGGGCGGCTTGCTGCCCCCGGTAGCGCAAGCCTTCCGCTGCTTCGCACAGTATCTGCAGGGAGTCATGGGGGCTGATGCCTACCGGAAGTACCTGGAGCACCATGCGGCGGCCGGCCACGGCACGCCGCCCATGGACGAGCGAGCGTTCTGGCGGGACCGGACGGACCGGCAGGACACCAACCCGCAGGGCAGGTGCTGCTGACCATGGCTGCTCTGCCGGCCGGATTCGCCGTCCGCAGGATCGGGCCGGCGGATACCGGAGCGCTCATCGCGCTGGCTGCCACGGACAACCTCTTTGACGAGGACCCGGGGACCGCGCCGTCGGGGGAAACAACCCCCGACGGCGCCCGGGACTTCCTCGCCGACCCCTCGGTTCTCTTCTGGCTGGCAGAGGCCGGCGGGCAGACAGTCGGTTTCCTCCACTGCTGCATCCAGCGGCGCCGGACGCCCGGTCCCTGGGCCGAGCTGCTGCTGATGGAGATGGGAACCCACGCCGAGTGTCGCCGCAGGGGTATAGGGCGGGCGCTTATTGCCGAGATGGAGGCCTGGATGAGGGGCAACGGAGTGGCGGAAGTATGGGTTCCGGCCAACACGTACGCCGTAGGCTTCTACCGCAAATGCGGTTTCGCTACGGACGAAGGCGAAATCCTGGTCAAGGAGCTTCATTGACTGGACTCCGTATTCCGGGCCCGTGAGAGTATGAACGCATGAGCGATCCCGAAGACACTCAACCCACCCAGGCAGCCGGTCCGCAGTCCGCCGTCCAGCCCGGCGAGCCTGGCGCTCAGCCCGCAGCCCCGCAGGCCGCGGAGCCTTCCGTGCCGTCTTCCGTGCCGCAGGAGGACGAGGAGCCTGTGGAGGGCACCACCATTGATGCGGGAGCTGGTGACCGCCCCGCGGACGCCGGCAAGCCCAAACATGCCAGCCTGCAGGACCTCGTGGATGAGCCTGCCAAGGTGATGCGGATCGGCACCATGATCCGGCAACTGCTGGAAGAGGTGAAGTCGGCGCCCCTGGACGACGCCGCACGGGGGCGGCTGGCGGAGATCCACGAGCGCTCCATCAAGGAGCTTGAGGACGGCCTTGCACCGGAACTGGTGCAGGAGCTGGAACGGATCAGCCTGCCCTTCCCGGAGAACGGCACGCCGTCTGACGCCGAACTGCGGATCGCCCAGGCCCAGCTGGTGGGTTGGCTCGAAGGCCTGTTCCACGGCATCCAGACGGCGATCGCCGCCCAGCACGCAGCCCGGGAACACACGATGGCCCAGATGCAGCTCCGGCAGCTTCCGCCAGGGACCGTCATTGCCCCCGGCGTCGTCATTGGCGAAAACGGCGAGCCGCAGCGTGCGACGGCGCCCCAGCCTGGCGCCGATCCGCTGCACCCGGGCCGGAAGGAAGATTCCGACCACGGCCCCGGCCAGTACTTGTAGGCCTCTTTGGGATTTTTCACGGCCGCCCTGCAAGGGCGGAAAGACGACGCGGAACTTGGCAAGGGCTTGTGGCGCCGTGCCCATGACCGGTTCCACCGCGGCCTTGACCGGTACCACCAGGTACTCGAGGGCGTGGAGGACGATCAGCTCTATGGAGAGCTGGTCGAAATAGCCAACCAGTTGGCAGGCCTCTCCGGCCGCGTCCGGGAGATCTGCGTTGAGGCGCAGCGGCGGTCACCCAGCGACGGCTTGGATATTCCGCACGCCCTGTCCGGTGTTCACCGCTCCCTGTCAAAGGCGGGCAATTCGCTGGCCGCCACCGCCGAGGCAGCCGCGATGCTCCGGCTCGCCGTGGGGCCTGTGCCCGTTGGCGCGGCCTCCGTCTGGCGCCGGACGGAAACTGTGTTCGAGCAGGTGGCCGACGCCGAGCGGCTCCTTTCGGAGTCCTGACCGCCGTTATTTTCTTTCCGCCGAAATATTCCCCGTGACGCGCCGTTACGCGGCTAGCTTAGCTTCGTCATATTCCGTGCGCCTCAAGTTTGATTGTTGGCAGGATGGACAAATGACTTCTTCACCAACACTGACATTCAATGACGGCAACACCATTCCCCAGCTGGGCTACGGGGTTTGGCAGGTAGAAGACGACGTCGCAGAGAAGGTTGTCTTCCAGGCATTCCAGGCCGGGTTCCGCCACATCGACACGGCCAAGATCTACGGCAACGAATCCGGCGTCGGCCGCGCGATCGCCAGCTCCGGTCTGTCGGCCGAGGAAATTTTCATCACCACCAAGCTGTGGAACGCCGACCAGGGCTACGAATCAACCCTTGCCGCTTTCGAGGAGTCAATGGAGCGCCTGGGCCTTGAAACACTGGACCTCTACCTCATCCACTGGCTCCAGCCCAAGCAGGACAAGTACGTGGACACCTGGAAGGCGCTGATCGAACTTCAGAAGCGCGGCAGGGTCAAGTCCATCGGCGTCTCAAACTTCACGGTCGAAGGCCTCCAGCGGATCATCGACGAGACCGGCGTGGTTCCGGCCATCAACCAGGTGGAACTGCACCCGTACTTCAGCCAGTCGGAACTGCGGGAATTCAATGCCTCCCAGGGCATCCTGACCCAGGCATGGTCTCCGCTGGGCCAGGGCGGCGAGCTCCTCGAGGATCCGATTATTGCGGGCATCGCCCAGAAGCACGACGCCACTGCGGCGCAGGTGGTCATTGCATGGCACCTCGCCATCGGCAACGTCGTCATCCCCAAGTCCGTCACCGAGTCCAGGATCCGTGAGAACTTTGACGCCCTGAACGTCACGCTGGACGCCGAGGACGTTGCAGCCATCAACGGACTGGACCGCACCGCGGAAGGAAGCGGCAGGATCGGCCCGGACCCGGCTGTCTCTGACTTCGCCTAATTCCCAGGTGGCCGCTGAGAGGCCCTGCCACGTCCGCTCAAGCGGACGGGGCGGGGCCTCTCCGTGTTGATCGGGCTCGGCTGTCCGGCCTTGGCTGTTCGGGCTCGGCCGGGCAGGCTTTGCCGGCTTTAGGCGGCGAGCCGTTCCTGCTGGACCGCGACCGCGTCGACGACGGCCCAGCTGTCCTCGCCGGTGATGCTGCGGCCGGCGAATCGCTCTGCCGCCGCCACGGTGTCGAAGACCTCGGTGCGGATCCGACCGCAGTCGGCGTCGAAGTAGGTTACGTGGAACTCCTGATTAATTTCCATGGATCCATCGTGCAACCGGGGTCTGACATTTTTGGCAGTTCAGTCCGGCGTGTTGCGGAGCCGGAGCACACGTTCCTTCGCGAGCACGGCCGATCGCTCGCTTTTCTCCGCTGCCCGGGCATACTGCTTCGCCTCAGCGGCAGCCGTCTCGCGCTCCTTTCGCGCGGCATCGAGTTGGAGTTCCAAGGCCCGGAGCCGCTGCCGTGCCTCGTTGACTTCCGCGGTGAGCTGGTCGAAGGCTGCCGCGGCTTCCTCCTGGGCCTGGGCGCGGCGTGCGGCCTCGTCTGCGGCATCAGCGGCCGCCTCGTCGGCCTCCGCCAGCGCTGCCTGGGCCTTCTCCAGCAGGGACGGCGTGACGGGGCGGGGAACGGTGCGGACAGCCCGGAGGCGGGGCTTTTCGGGCTCGACGGCGTCGGCATCGGTGTCCGTCCGGGCTGCGGCCTTCCGACGCTGGGTCCGGGTGGGCTGACCGGGCGGAGCCGTTGCGGCTGATGGTTCCGGCCGGCGACCTTTCGGTACTTCACCAGAGGGGCGCTGCGTTCCAATGGGCCGCTGCGGGGGGAGGGGCCGCGGCGGGAGCTTGCCGAGAGCGGACGGAACCGCCACGGCGTCACTGACATCAACCTGGTCCACGCCGTCGGCTGACAGCCCGCGGAGCAACAGCCCGCTTTCGACGGCGGCGGCAGCCGCCAGATCCGCAGTGGCGGCCCGCAGTGTCTCCTCCACTTCGGTGGCAACTGCGCCGCTGATCTTCCGGCCCTGCCTCTCGGCCGCGAGCCGTGCTTCACCAACCGCAGTGCCGAGGAGCTTCCGCCGTTCCTTGGCGAGTTCCCTCAGGGCTGCGGCATCGAGTGAAGCCTGGGCTTCCTGCATGGTCTGTCCGAGAGTCCTGAGCTGCTGAACGGCGTCGGGGCTGTGATGCGCCAGCATGTTGACGGTCCAGGCGGCCACCGAAGGCTTCGGCAGGGCCCGGATCGCCTGGGCAAGGGGCTTGTCGGAGGCGGCGGCCTCCTTGACGGCGGCAGTGCGGGCGGCAACGAAATCGTCGAAGGGAAGCGCGTACAGGGCCTGGGCGGCGCGCTCCAGTTCCTCCTCCATGACAGCCATCATATGTTTCGACGTGCAGGTTTCAGCATCCCCTCCCACGGGGGGCGTTCCGACGGGACGCGCTCCGCCGGGCATGGTTCCGCTCTAGTGGGCCGTTAGTCTGCCGCCATGACCGCTCTGCCACCTGTCCAGCAGGTGGTGATACATCCTGAGGACAGCTCTGTAGAGGCCAACGGCCATTGCATTGATGAGCAGAACAATCACCTGCGCGGCGCCGGCAACGAGCAGAAGCAGGCCAAGAATAGCGATGGCCGGCAGGAACATAAGAAAAACGGCTATAGCTACGGCGATATAGCCGAGGGCGTAGTTGACGATTGTCGCCTGGTCCACTGGAATCCCACCACAACCAACTCAATGACTCCGGATGCTGCGTTCCCCTCTGCAGCTAGGGTGATGTGGTCCCCGGCTGCTTCTGCAGCCGGGGACCACTTAGCGGGAATAGGATCCGCACGCTGATGATGCTGCACCTGCGCATTCTGCGCTGTGGCGTTCTCTATAAGCTCACCGCCCGATAAGCAGCTTTGCGTTTACCGGTATCCCGTCCCGGTCCATGAGGCGTTGACTTGCTGCCGGGGACCCCTCCTTGACCTCAGTTTCCGATGCTGGCTGATACCGATTTTTATAGCACCGCCCCACAGGGCCTGACAAGAGAATTTTCGGGGCACGGGCCGTAGGTGCTTGCCAGCTACTAAGCATGCTGATTAACTCATCTCTATAGCTGGTGCCACACCCGCGGTACCTGTCTGGTGGAAAGGAAAGTGCGTCATGGGAATTCTTGGATTTCTCCTGCTCGGTCTGATTGCGGGGGCCATTGCAAAAGCCATTCTTCCCGGGAGGCAGGGCGGCGGTTGGATTGTCACCCTCGTCTTGGGTGTCGTTGGGGCTATCCTCGGCGGCTGGATCGGTTCGCTGATCTTCGGTGGTGGCTTGGGCGACTTCTTCGACCTTAGGACCTGGCTGTTGTCCATCCTCGGAGCTGTCATCGTGTTGCTGATCTACGGCGCCGTCACACGCAGAAGCCGGGTCTAACCTAATTTCATAGCACAAGGATCTGCACGTGGGGCCGGCCCTAACAAGGGCCGGCCCCACTGGTTCCCGCGTTTCCGCGGCCAAGCGGGGTCGCTGGGAGCGGCGATACCGATCGAGTGAACAGTGTCGATCGAAAGAACACTCGGGGGGAAGGGCTCGCGGCCGGTTGGGAGGTGCGCATGACGTACGCTGCGGAGGATTGGACGATACGCCGTCAGGTCATCGACGTCATTATCGAAGTTCTTTCTGGGGTTGCCACGGGGCCCGACGTACGCACCAGCCTGCTGCGCCACCTCGAGGAAAACCCGGGCAATCCGGAAAAGGCCCTGCTGGCCCACCTGTCGGACCGGAGCATCGCCGACGACGTTGCGTAGCGGCTTCTGGTTAGAAACAGGGGGCTACCGCCGCGCCTGAGTGCGCCGCGCAGCGCAAACCCGGCGGCACAGGCCACAAAAGACCCGGGTACCCCAGGCAGCCACCGTGAACGAGCAGCCGGTTCTCAGGACCAGAAATCGGCTGCTTTGGCGGTGTCCTCCGGAAATTCGTATACCTCGCGGACTTTGCCGTCTTTTAGCGCGAAGACAATGACGGTCCGTAAGTCGATGGCTGCGCCGTTGCGTTGCGCATGCACCCTCTGGAAGCCAACGGTGTGGTTTTCCCCGCCGATCAGATCATCCAAGTCGACTTTAATTGTGCCGTCGGACCGTGAGAACAGTTCGCCGAAGTAGGCGAGGATGGCGTCCAGGCCCTGCTTGTCACCCGACAGGCCGCCGCTTCCTCCCAGATGCCAGACGGCGTCCTCCGTGAACAGGCTGCGAAGACTGTCCATGTCACCTGCACCGAACGCTTCGTAACCCCGCCGCACCAAATCAGCGTCTTCTTGGGTTCCCATTTCGCCACCTCACCGTCGTCATTGTCGGATCCCAGCGAGGCAAGGTTAAGCCCGCGCGGGGATGATGTCGATGGTCATTTGGGTGCCCGCGTCCAGGCTTGCAACGTCAGCGTCTCCTGGGAGTTCGAAACCTTGGCACTTATCCATTCACGCAGTGAAAATCGCAGTAAATTTTCTCCATCGAACGGCTGTTCCGTCAGTTTGGCCCCTACGATGGGCTCGTCTCATAACTTAGAACCCGTGGGGGGGAAACCATGAGCTATCAGCAATATCCACAGCCGCAGGCCTATCAGGCGGGAGCGGGCGAACCGCCACTTTGGGCACCGTACTACGGGGCGCCTTTCCCGGTAGCAGTCCGCCGGTTCTTCAAGAAGTACGCCACGTTCTCGGGCCGGGCCAGCCGGAGCGAGTACTGGTGGTGGGTGCTCGTCGCGGCCGTGGTCGGCATCATCATCAACATCATCACGGCCGCTGGGGGTTCGGCGGGAGCAACTGTCGCCGCCAACGGTACTGCAGTGCCCGGTCCGGGTGCCACGGTGGGCCTCATCCTGGCAATCATCTGGGGACTGGCAACCATTGTGCCTTCCCTGGCCTTGACTGTGCGGCGCCTGCACGATGTGAACCTGAGCGGCTGGCTTGTGCTGCTGGGTCTCGTACCGTTCCTTGGAGCCATAGCACTGCTGGTCCTGACCATCCTGCCGTCCAAGCCCGAAGGGCAGCGGTTCGACGTGCCGACGGCCTGAATCCAGGGCATTTCCGTAAGGAGCCCGCCGGGACGGACCACATGTCCGTCCCGGCGGGCTCTTTTTGCCGTCGGTAAAAAGGCGGCGGATTAACGCCGCCCCGCTGGTGCTGGGGATCGCGCTGCTCCTTGTCGCCGGGGTCTTCCAGTTTGGCCGCAGGCTGCAGAAGGACACCGAGGGCCTGGTCTGATGCCGTCGGAGGAAACCTCAGGAATCCATTGCCGGCTCGACGAACTGCTGGCAGACCGCGGGATGACCCTGACCGAACTGAGCAAGCGGGTCGGCGTCAGCCTGGTGAACCTGTCGGTGCTGAAAAACGACAGGGCCAAAGCGATCAGGTTCTCCACCCTGACGGCTATCTGTGGCGCCTTGGACTGCCACGTCGGGGACCTTCTGACCACTTCAGGCCGTACTGCTGGCAATCCCTGATCCCAATCACCTGCAGGGTCTGGACACGGAAGGCCACCGGACCTACCGTTCAGGTGGCGGTTGCTGTGGGAGACGACGGCGACTGCCGAGGGCCCGCAACCGGGCCACCCGTAATGACAGGAGGAAGCAGATGGAAACTGTTGAAGAGACCGTTGATGTCGCAGTTCCGGTCCATACGGCCTATAACCAGTGGACACAGTTCGAATCATTTCCGCAGTTCATGTCCGGCGTGGAATCCGTAACCCAGCTGAGTAACACCACCAATCACTGGGTTACGAAGGTCGGCGGCGTGAAGCGGGAATTTGATACGGAGATAGTGGACCAGGAGCCGGATGATCGGATCGCCTGGCGCAGCACGGACGGCAAGTCGCATGCCGGCATCATCAGGTTCACGCCGTTGGACGCCAATCACACCAAGGTGAAGGTCCACTTCGAATGGGCGCCGGAAACCGTTACGGAGAAGGCGGGCGCGGCCCTGAAAATCGACGAAATGCAGGTGAAGTCAGACATGCGGAAGTTCAAGGACTTCATCGAATCACGCGGCACCGAAACCGGTGGCTGGCGCGGCGAAGTCGAGGATACCGGCCCCACCGGGCAGTTCTAGAGAGGCTGTGGCCGTGGACCTGTCGCATGAACAACAGGTCCACGGCCCGTGCCGTTGTGCGCAGGGGTCCCCGGCGCAGGGGCCGCCTGCGCTGGGGACCCATGCGCGCGCAGGCCGGTGGCTCGCCATCGTAGCGGCCACTGCCTTGGCGACGGCAGTTCCTGCGCTGACTGCCTGCACCGCACCGGAGCCACAGGAGTCTGTTGAGTCACTGCCGATAACGGTGGAGGTGAATCAGTCGCGCGACCAGTACGGAAAACAGGCCATCCAGCTCCTGCTCACCAACGTGTCCGGCAGGCCCTTGACGGTGGCTGCTGCGCAGCTCACGTCGCCGCAGTTCCGCGGGGGGATCCTGTGGGAACCAACCGCCGGCGGCCTCGAACTGCCCCCCGACCAGCCCAAAAGTCTTCCAGCCCGGCTTCCGGCCCCGGTCTGCGGCACAGGGCAATCAACCACGGGGCAACCAACCACAGGGCAATCAACCACGCAGCAGCCTGTCGCCACCGTGAGGTATTCGGAGGCCGGGCAGTCCGGCGTGCGGGAGGTGGCGCCCGTCGCCGTCGACCCCTTCGGGGTCCTGGAGCGGAACAACATGGAGCTGTGCCTTGCGGCGGAGGCGGCCGCGGTGGCCGACATCGTCCTGTACCGCAGACTTGAGGTTGCGCCGGACTCCCGCACCGCCGTCGTCCGTCTGGTCATCACCCCGAAAGAAACGGGCGGCGCCGGCCCGGGCATGGGGTCGCTGACCATCGCGAGCATCGGCGGGACCACCCTGATCGCCGAACCGGCGGAGGGGGCTTGGCCGCGGAACGTCCGCATTGTGCGGGGCGCCCCACGCACTGAACTGCGTTTGCGGATCCGCCCTGCCCGCTGCGATCCGCATGCCATCGCCGAGGACAAAGTGGGCACCCTGCTGCCCCTGCAAGTGAGTGTGGGAGGACGCGAGGGGCAGTTGAAGATCGCGGCGGGGACTGCGCTGCGTGGACTGATTTACGACTTCGTGACGGCAGCCTGCGCCCGGCGCTGATGGCTCTAGTGGTCCGGGCGCTGGCGGCTCGCGAGGGCTTCCCGCAGTTCCGGCAGGTGGAGGTCGATGTCCCGTGCCACCCCTGCAGCAGCGGCTAGGTCAGCGGCCACCAAAGCCTTCTCCAGTTGGATGCACAGGTGGCTCATCTGCAGGGCGCCAGCCATTGACGACGCCGTTCGCAGGCTGAGGGCAGCATCCATGGCCATCTCCCGGTGCCCGACGCCGACACTCCGGATGATGCGGTCAACGCGCTGAGTGAGAAGGGCTGTGTAGTTGTCCGCGAAGGCCTCAGCTGCCGCCGTCGAACATTCTTCAGCCAAGTTTTGGAGGTGCTGCCCGTCCAGGGCAGGCCTGGGTGCCTCAGCCTGAGGCCGGCGTTTTTGCACCATCCGCCCCGCTCCCTGACCCGTCCACTGCGTCGGGGCCTTTCCGCCAGATCCTGGCCAGCATCACGAAGACCAGCACTCCCGGAGCCCCGTATGTCAGGGCCATCAGCACCGCCGGTTCCCGCAGTGTCCGGATCGCCGTACCAAGGTGGGGGACTGTCGCGGCGTGCACGTCCACGGTGTCGCCCTCGAAGGTCGCCAGCCAGGGGTCGGCGTCGTTGTTCGCGTCCCCCTTGGTACGCACGGTGGTGCTGCCGTCGGCGTTTCGGGTGAGCTCGACGATCCGGTGCGTCTCGACGCGCCGGTCCTCTACCGGGATCTTATAGATGATGATGTCCCCGGGCTGCAGGGAGCTGACCGGCGTCGGTACGGTTACGACGACGGAGCCCGGGGTGATCGTCGGTGCCATGGAAGCGCTGAACACCGTGCTGGTCTGGTAACCGAGGATTTTGGGACCAACGGCCAGGAAAAGGAAGGCTGCGACGGCGAGGGCCAGCAGCACAAGTCCAGCCGTGCGCACCATCAGGCAGCCGGCCTTCAGCAACGGCTGGCCCTTGGCCGGGACCGGCGTGCCGGTCACGCCGGCCGCCGGCGTTGCTGCTGCTGTCATGGCGTGCTGCCTTACGGATGGGCCCCCTCCGCCGCGGTTCTGGGGCCAGACGACGGAGGGGACGTGCGTGGGTTATTCGTTGGCACGGGAGGGCTGCGTGCCGGTGAAGACCATGGAGGCAAGGGCCCTGCCCGGGGTGGGGTTCAGCGTGTGACCCATGGTGGCGAACGACCGTTTCTTGAAGGTGCCCGGTGTGCGGACTTCGTATCACCGGTCTTCGGTGCCGGTAATGAACACTCTGCCTTCGTTAACTCAAGGTCCTATCGAGCGCCGATCAATACTGGCTCAAGAAAATCTG
Source organism: Arthrobacter sp. BGA-UO-ETr-C19 (assembly GCF_059568005.1). NCBI lineage: Bacteria > Bacillati > Actinomycetota > Actinomycetes > Micrococcales > Micrococcaceae > Arthrobacter > Arthrobacter sp. BGA-UO-ETr-C19. The sequence goes on along the minus strand of NZ_JCAQPC010000008.1, from coordinate 13,108 downwards.
TCCCGCGGCCGGCAATGCAAGATTGGCTCAAGACGCACGGGGCTTGCAGGAAGATGCGAAGGACGTGTGGACATGCACAGTCCCGGGTGAAGCGGAGGTTTGCGCAGAAGGGCGCCACGCAGAAGGGCGCCAAAGTGTGCCCTGGGCCTCTCGGCGCCTGCGGGCGAAACCAGCAAAAAACCCCGCATCATCGTCGAAATCAACGACAATACGGGGTTCTTCCCGAGCTTCCTATCAGAATCGAACTGATGACCTTTTCATTACGAGTGAAACGCTCTACCGACTGAGCTAAGGAAGCACCGCACCAATCTGCCGGAAAACCGGCCGGTTCATGCAAGAGACAACTGTAATAGAGTCCCCGCGTCCGGGTCAAAATGAGCGCCCCTCAGGCTGAGATTGACGTTGGCAGGACGTTCATTCCGCCGTCGGGTCCGGTTCAGGCCCGCAACAGCAACAGCCGCGATGCTGGAGGCAACAGTGTGGCGCAGCATGGCTGCGCGCCGGCGGCAAAGGGAGCTCGACCATGACACCAGACAGTGCAATCTCAACCCGTATCGCACTGCCCACTGCCCCTGCGGCGAATGCGGACGCGGCGGATGCGGATGTGGCGGGCCATGGCCAGCCCGTCCTGCTGGCGGTGCTGGCCATGGTGGGAACAACCGTGTCCGACGGCGGCCTCATGGACCGCGCGATGTCCCGCACGCTGGTAGAGCAGGGAGTCCCGGCCGGCTCGGCGCGCTTCGAGGGCATGCTGCGCTACGCAAGGGAGCGTTCCGGCATCTCGCGGATGACGGTTTTCACGGAACTGTTCGACGACCCCCAGACGGCCGCCAGCGCCAACAAGAAGTTTGAGCTGAACTGCGACGAACTCATCGCCGACGGCGGAGTGCGGGCCGTCCCGGGGGCGGAGGACACCATCGGCTGGCTGAGGGACGCCGGCATCAAGGTCTGCCTGGCCACCGGCTTCGGCCGCCACACGCAGAACATGGTGCTGGAATCGCTGGGCTGGATGGGGCTGGCGGACCTCAGCCTGTGCCCCGCGGACGCCGGCCGGGGCAGGCCGTTCCCGGACATGGTGCTGACGGCGGTCCTGGCCCTCGACATCGACGACGTCCGGAAAGTGGCCGTAGTGGGGGACTCCGCCGCCGACATCCATTCGGGCCTGCGGGCCGGGGCCTCGGTGGCTGCCGGGGTGCTGACGGGGGCGAACTCCGAGGCGGCGCTTCGGAGCGCCGGTGCCACCGACGTCGTGCCTTCCATCAAGGACTTTCCGGCCCTCCTGGAGCGGCGCGCCTACCGGCTCTGACGCTCCACGCACCGAATCGCAGGGCAGCGGCGGTGCGGTTCTTGCAGCCGGCCGCCACTGCCCTGGGGGTCAGCAGACGGTGTTGTCCGCCGGCTCCTTGCCGTCAACCAGGTACTTGTCCACGGCGTCGCTGATGCAGCTGTTGGACCGGCCGTAGGCCGTGTGGCCCTCGCCTTTGAAGGTCAGCAGGGAGGCGTTGCCCAGCTGCTTGCGCAGCTCAGTGGCCCATTCCACCGGCGTTGCCGGGTCACCGGTGGTGCCGACGACGACGATCGGTGCGGAACCGCTGTACTTGACGGCGGCCGGGGTGCGGACGTTCTTGTACGGCCAGTCGGCGCAGTTCGCACCTCCGTAGGCGAAGAAGTAGCCCAGGGTGGGGGAGGCCTCGAGCAGCCGCTGCTCTTCCGCGCGCATGGCCGCCGGATCGCCACTCATGGGGTAGTCCAGGCAGTTGATGGCGCTGAAGGCCAAAGCCGTGTTGGAGGTGTACTTGCCGTTGGGGGAGCGGTCTGCGCCGAGGTCGGCCAGGCGGAGCATGGGGCTGACATCGCCCTTCAGGGCGGCGTCCAATGCCTGGGTCAGGGCAGGCCAGCTTTCGTTGCCGTACATCGGAACAATGAGGCCGCTGACGAACAGGTTGCCGCCCACCAGCCTGCCGTCCTTGGCGGTGCGCGGAGTCTGGACCACGGAAGTGATGAGGTCGCGGATCTGCTGGAGGCCGTCGTCGACCGTGCCGCTCAGGGGACAGCCTTCCTCGCCGAGGCAATGCTCAACGTAGGCGCGCAGCGCCTTTTCGAACGCCCGGGCCTGGCCCAGGGTCAGGTCCTCGGCGCTGAGCGAGGGGTTAATGGCGCCGTCGAGGACCATGCGCCCCACATTGTCAGGGAACAGGGAAGCGTACGTGGACCCGAGGAAGGTCCCGTACGAAAAGCCCATGTAGTTCAGCTTGGAGTCGTTGAGCACGGCACGCAGGACGTCCAGATCCTTGGCCGCGCTGACGGTGTCGATGTGCCCGAGCACGGGCCCGGTCTGTTCCGCGCACTTGGCTGCGACGGCCCTGTTGTCTGCGAGAAGCGTGGCCAGCCCTGCATCGGTTTCAGGTGTGTAGATCTTCGTCCGGGCCTCGTCCCGCTCCTTGTCGGTGAGGCAGGTGACGGGCGCGGAACGCTTGACGCCGCGCGGATCGAAGCCCACGAGGTCGTAGTTGGCGCGCACACTCTCCGAGAAGTGGCTGTTGCCGGCGTCCCTGACGAAGTCGAAGCCGGACGCGCCCGGACCGCCGGGGTTGACCAGCAGGCTGCCCTTCTTGTCACCGGTGCTGGCGATCTTCACCGCAGCCAGTTCAATCGTGTCGCCGTCAGGCTTCGCATAATCGACAGGCACCTTGACCTTGGCACACTGCAGCTTGTCCTCGCAGGGCTCCCAAATGATCCTCTGGGAGTAATAGGCCTTCAGCCCCTCGGGGGCGGCCGCCGCTATGGAGGGGTCGGCCTGTCCCGTGGAGCCGTTCCGGGCGGACTCATCCTTGGACGGGCCCAGGGCACTGCACGATGCCAGCAGTACGGCCAGCGCCATGGCGCCGGCCGCCCGCATCCCGGCCGCGAGGGTCCGGGGTCGCGAGGACAGAGGCGGTGCAGACATCATGCGGTTTCTCCTTGTGGCGGTGCCAGTTCGGTCAGTCAAAGGCGGGGTTGCGTGGCTACTGGATCAGGCTTGCGGCCATTGACTCAACGGCCAACAGCGGAGCGACGTTGGTGGTGGTGATTCGCTTGCGGGCGTTGTTAATGGCGTCCATCCGGGCGAGGGTCACTTCCGGCCCGGACTTTTGGGCAAACTCTTCCAGCTCGCTCCTGAGCTCAACGTTCACCAGTTCCACGGCGTTCCCCAGCTGGATGATCAGGACATCCCGGTAGAAGGAGAGGAGGTCGGTCAGTGTCCGGTCGAGGGAATCGGTGACCGAGCGCTTGGCGCGCCGCTTTTGGTCATCCTCCAGCTGCTTTACCTGGCCGCGCATGGCGGGCGGCAGGGTGCCGGTCTCGGGGGCGCCGAGGGTGGCCAGCAACGCGGCCTTTTCGGCGGCGTCGCGTTCCTCGTTGGAGCTCGTGGCCTCTTCGGTGGCGATCTTGACGAGTTTGTCAGCCATCATCACGGCGGCCGTGATGCCCCGCAGCCCCAGCGGGAACCGGACGGTCTCCAACCGCCGTTCCCGGGCCTCGGCGTCGCGGGCCAGCCGCCGGGCGATGCCCACGTGGCTCTGCGCTGCCCGGGCGGCACGCTCGGCAAGGGCCGGATCCACGCCGTCGCGCTTCACCAGCAGGGCCGCGACGTCGGCGGCCGGCGGCAGCCGCAGCGCCACCGCACGGCACCTCGACCGGATGGTTACCAGGACGTCCGCGGGGGATGGAGCACACAGCATCCAGATGGTGCGTGGCGTGGGCTCCTCGATGGCTTTGAGCAGCACGTTGGTGGTGCGCTCTGCCATGCGGTCGGCGTCCTCCACCACGATGATCCGCCAGCGCGCCGACGACGGCCGGTTGCCGGCCGTGGCCACGAGTTCGCGCGCCTCTTCAATGGTGATGGTCACCTTTTCGGTGCGGACAAAGGAGACGTCGGCGTGGGTTTCACCCAGGATGGTCAGGCACGCCGGGCAGGTGCCGCAGCCGCGCAGGGTGACGTCGTCCTGGTCACAGTTCAGTGCGGCGGCAAAGGCTTTGGCGGCATTTGAACGCCCCGAACCCGGAGGCCCGGTGAACAGCCAGGCGTGGGTGAGCCCGTCACCCATGGATGCTTGCCGCAGCTGGGCGACGACGGCCGGCTGGCCCTGCAGGTCATCCCAGACGGTCATGGCCGCCTGCCGGTTGCTGTAAGGAGCTGCTCGACGCGCTCCAGGATCAGTCCCGCGATCTCCTCGACGGGCAGCCCCGCCTCCAGCACCAGGTAACTCTCCGGCCTGGCCCCGGCGAGGTCCAGGAACGCCTGCCGGATCCGGGCGTGAAACTCGTCGGCTTCTGATTCCAGCCGGTCCTCGGCAGCGTCCCCGGCGGTGCGGCGGCTGCGCCCCTCGGCCGGATGGACGTCCAGGAGCACCGTCAGGTCCGGCTGCAGCCCGGACGTGGCCCATTCGTTAACACTGCGGACAGCGTCCGTCCCGAGGCCGCGGCCGGCGCCCTGGTAGGCCACCGAGGAGTCGATGTAACGGTCCGTCAGCACCACCTCGCCGCGGGCCAGGGCGGGCCTGATGACCTGGCTGGCGTGTGCGGCCCGGGAGGCAGCGAAGATCAGGGCCTCGGTGTGGGCGTCAATGTGGCCATGGCCGTGATCCAGCACCAGGGAACGGAGTTTCTCACCGATGGGCGTACCTCCCGGTTCCCGGGTGCGCAGCACGGTGAGCCCGCGCGATTCCAGCGCGCCGGCCAGCCGGGCCGCCTGCGTGGACTTGCCGGCACCGTCACCGCCCTCGAAGGCGATGAAAAGTCCGGGACTCTGAATATTCACTTATCCAGCCTACCGATTTCCACCGACGAAAATGCCCGGCGCCCGCTTCCGCACCTCGCCGGAAGCGGCCGCTTTCCGTGCGGGCAGGCACCCAACGTACGCTTTGACCATGAGTCTTTCCGATCAGCATGCCGCATCCCTGTCCGCCGAAACGGTGGTTGTGGCCGCCGGCCGTCCGCCCCGTGAACACGACGCGCCCGTCAACCCGCCCATCGTGCTCTCCTCCACGTATTTCGGCACAGGCGCGCTCGACGACGGCGACCGGGGCTACGGCCGCTACTCCAATCCCACGTGGGACCCCTTCGAAGAGGCCCTCGGCCAGCTCGAGGGTGCCGCGCTGCCGGGCCTGCTGTACTCCTCCGGCCTGGCGGCGGTCAGCTCCGCGCTCTCCCTGATCCCCAGCGGGGGCGTCCTGGTGATGCCGTCCCACAGCTATTCGGGATCGCTGGTCATGGCTGCCGAACTGGCGGAAAAGGGCCTCCTGGAGCTCCGCACCGTGGACATCGCGGACACGGAAGCTGTCCGCGCCCAGATAGCACCGCAGGACGGCAAAGCGGCGGACATGCTGTGGCTGGAAAGCCCCACCAACCCGATGCTCGGCATCGCGGACATCCGGGCCCTGACGCAGGCCGCCCATGACGCCGGCGCCGTCGTCGTCACGGACAACACCTTCTCCACCCCTTTGGTGCAGCAGCCGCTCAGCCTGGGATCCGACGTCGTTCTTCACTCGGTGACCAAGTACCTGGCCGGCCATTCCGACGTCGTACTGGGCGCCCTGGTGACCTCTGATGCGAAACTGCGCGAAACCCTCCTTCACCACCGCATCATCCACGGCGGCATCGCCGGGCCCTTCGAGGCGTGGCTGGCGCTGCGCGGACTGCGGACCCTGGCCCTGCGGATTGAGCGTTCGCAGGCCTCGGCAGCGGTGCTTGCAGAGCGGCTCAGCGCCCACCCGGCCCTGGAGGGTGTGCGGTACCCGGGCCTGCTGTCCGACCCCGGCCACGATCTGGCCAAGTCACAGATGACTGGCTTCGGTTCCATTCTCTGCGTCCAGGTTGCCGCTGCCGGCGGGCTCAGCGCGTCCGAAACCGCGGACAAACTGGTCCGGGCCCTGAACCTGTGGCTGCCGGCCACGTCCCTTGGCGGGGTCGAGTCGCTCATCGAGCGGCGGCGCCGGCATGCCGCGGAACCGGTCAGCGTCCCCGAGAACCTGGTCCGGCTGAGTGTCGGCATCGAAAACATCGAGGACCTCTGGGCCGATTTGAAGCAGGCGCTGGACGCGCTGGACCGATAGGCTGGGCTGGTGGACGGACGACTACTGATTTTCTACGTTGAGAGCACGGTCTATTACATCCTGGGGCTGATAGCACTGGTCCTCGAGGTGTGGGCCTTCTTCGACTGCGTCCGCCACCGGGCCAACGCCTTCGAGGCTGTTGGCAAGCGCACCAAGACTTTCTGGCTGGCATTGACCGGCGGCAGCCTGGCCGTCGGGGCGCTGTCCGTGCTCGGCGGCGGAGCGGGCGGCCTCCTCGGCCCGCTTGGCCTGTTTGGCCTCGCAGCCGTGGTGGCAGCCTCCGTCTACCTGGCCGACGTCCGGCCGGCCGTGAAGGACGCCGGCCGCGGCGGCAGCCGGAACATGGGCCCGTACGGCCCCTGGTGATCCCCACCGGCTCCCTCAGCTCGCAAGCTCGCTCAGGGAACCCTGCCGGCGTGGGCCCACCACCGGCTCCCTCAGCTCGCAAGCTCGCTCAGGGAACCCTGCCGGCGTGGGCCCAGCACCGGCACCCTGTTAATCGGGTGCCACAGCCTCCCAGCCGACCGTAAGTTCCCCCAGCCGCCAACGCGAGGGACCATCCTGCACCGGCCACCCGCCGTCGAGCAGTGTCCGGCACATGGCCGTCCACCGTTGCCGGTTTCCGAAGGGCGCCAGCGGCGCCGCCTCTAGCCAGGCCCGGTCCATCGCCTGCAGCAGCGTGTGGATGCGTTCGCCGGGAACATTGCGGTGGATGAGGGCTTTGGGCAGGCGTTCGGCGAACTCGGACGGCAGTCCGAAACTCCCGAACCGTACTGACATGGTGAGGCTGAGCGGACCCTCGGCATCAAGGGCAATCCATGCGGAGCGCCGGCCAATCTCGTCGCACGTCCCGTCGATGAACAGGCCATCCGGAGCCAGCCGGCCCTGCACCAGTTCCCAGATGCCGCGGACGTCCGTTTCCTCGTACTGCCGCAGCACGTTGAACGCGCGCACAAAGACAGGGTTCCCGGGCACCGGAAGTTCGAATCCTCCGCTGTGGAAACTCAGGCCTGGGCGCTCCAGCGCCTTCGCCGCGCGCACCCGTTCCGGTTCGATTTCGATCCCGCAGACCCGTACATCGGGCCGTACCGCCCGGAGCCGTTCAAAGAGTTCGACGGCGGTGGCCGGCGAGGCGCCGTAGCCCAGGTCCACCACGAGTGGGTCAGTCGCCCTCCGGAGCCGCCAGGCCTGCGGCCCCGCCAGCCACCGGTCCAGCCGGCGCATGCGGTTCGGGTTGGTGGTGCCGCGGGTCACGTTCCCCACCGGCTTGCCCCGGCTGCTCCGGTTGGTCACCAGCCGTTCTGCTTTCTGCACCACAGCCCCAGCCTATCGGCCCGGCCCCCGGGCTATCCGGCCGGCCCTTCCGGGAAATGCGGGCGGCCTCCGCCGCGTGATGTAACTCTCGGCAGCCGCAGGCCCCGCTCGGCTAGGATGAAAATCATGACTTACAAGCTGATTCTGCTGCGCCACGGCCACAGCGAATGGAACGCCAAGAACCTGTTCACCGGCTGGGTGGACGTTGACCTGAACGACCAGGGCCGCGAGGAAGCAGCACGCGGTGGTGAGCTGCTGGTTGAGAACAACATTCTCCCGGACATCCTCTACACCTCGCTCCTGAAGCGGGCCATCAACACGGCCAACATCTCCCTGGACAAGGCCGACCGGGGCTGGATCCCTGTCAAGCGCGACTGGCGCCTCAACGAGCGCCACTACGGTGCACTGCAGGGCAAGGACAAGGCCCAGACCCTGGCCGAATTCGGCGAGGACCAGTTCATGCTGTGGCGCCGGTCCTACGACACCCCGCCGCCGCCCCTGGATGACAACAGCGAGTTCTCCCAGTCCCGCGATCCGCGGTACGCGGACCTCGGCGATGAGCTTCCCCGCACCGAGTGCCTCAAGGATGTCCTCATCCGCCTGCTCCCGTACTGGGAATCGGACATCAAGGAAGACCTGAAGGCTGGCAAGACCGTCCTGGTCACCGCCCACGGCAACTCCCTGCGCGCCCTGGTCAAGCACCTGGACGGCATCAGCGACGACGCGATCGCCAGCCTGAACATCCCTACGGGCATCCCGCTGGTCTACGACCTGGACGAGAACTTCCAGCCGATCACCCCCGGCGGAACCTACCTCGACCCCGACGCAGCAGCCGAGGCCATCCTGGCCGTGGCCAACCAGGGCAAGAAGTAAGCAGCTGCCCTTCGCTGGTTGAGCGTGTAGAAACCAAAAACGGACGACGCCGGCCGGTCACCTAAGGTGACCAGCCGGCGTCGTCCGTTTTGTCCTACCGGAGTTTTTGTCCACTTATCGGCCCCAAAACCCCTCTGAGGGGCCAATAAGTGGACACAAACTCGAAGGCGTTGGCCAGCCGTGCCCCGAAGGGTCAGCCGTGCTCGATGCTGTTCGGGTGCCACGCGCCGGTCACGAGGTAAGTGACCTTCTGCGCCACGGACACGCCGTGATCCGCGAACCGCTCGAAGTAGCGGCTGGCCAGGGCCACGTCCACGGTGGTGGCCGGGGATTCCTGCCAGTCGGGGCGTGCAATCGCCTTGAAGACGCTGAGGTGGAGGTCGTTCACCGCGGAGTTGGCCTTGAGGATGTCGCGGGCTACTTCGAGGTCGCGGGTCTCCAGCAGTTCGGTGAGCTTGTTCGCGATCTCGATGTCCAGCTCGGCGAAGCTCTTGAATGTCCCGGTCAGGGACTCCGGAATCACCATGGCGGGGAACCGCAGCCGGGCGAGCTGGGCGACGTGGCGGGCAAGATCACCCATGCGTTCCAGGGACGCGCTCATCCGCAGCGACCCGACGATCATGCGCAGGTCGCTGGCAACAGGGCCCTGCAGCGCGAGGATGTCGATGGCGCGCTCGTCGAGGCTGTTTTGCAGGAAGTCGATCCTGGCGTCCGCGGCGATGACGTCCTGTGCCAGGTCGACGTCGGCACTCTCGAACGATGTGGTTGCCTTGCCGATCGCTTCGCTGACCAGCTTTGAAATCTCGATGAGGTCCTCGCCCACATGGGCCAGTTCCTCCTGAAAAACCTTGCGCACGTAGGCGTCCTTTCCTTGGAAACTCCGCCCCGCCGCGGCGGTCAGAATTTCGTGTCACCGTTCCGGCAGTCCAACCGCACACTCTTCCAGTGTTCGGTGAACTGTTACACACCTCAAGATGAACGTTAGCTGAATCCGCACCGCCTGGGCCGTTTATCGGATATTAGGGCTTTCCGGAAGCATAAGCTGGAGGCGTGGATCCAATGCTCTTAGGTGTCATCGCCGGCCTGCTGGGCCTGTCGTTCGGCGTCTTTGGCGTGCTCGCCTTCCGTGCCAGCGAGAAGCAGCGCGAGCTCGTGGAGATTGAGTACGACGAACCGGCGCTGCCCCAGGGCTCCGCGGAAGTCCTGGCCGTCGTCGGGCAGGCGTTCGTGGTGGTGGACGCAATCGACGGCGTCGTCCGGGCAAGCCCGGCGGCGTATGCCTACGGCCTGGTTCGCGGCCACACTGTGGTGCACCGCGAACTGCTGGACATGACGGCGAACGTCCGGCGCGACGGCGTCATTCTGGAGAGGCAGCTTGAGCTGCCCCGGGGACCGCTCGGCCACGGAACCATCATCGTGCAGGTCCGGGCGGCAATGCTGGGTGAGGAATACATTGTCCTGCTGGCCGATGACCGCACCGAGATCACCCGCACCGAGGAGATCCGCAACGACTTCGTGGCCAACGTGTCGCACGAACTGAAGACCCCGGTGGGTGCCATCTCGCTGCTGGCTGAAGCGCTGGAGTCGTCGGCGGACGACGAGGATGCCGTCCGCCGCTTCGCCAAACGCATGCACAAGGAGTCGGCCCGCCTCGCCGCGCTGGTGCAGGACATCATTGAGCTGTCGCGGCTGCAGGGCGCGAACGTGGCGCAGCAGGGGCACACCGTGGATATCAACGACGTGATCTCCGAAGCGGTGGACCGGTCGCAGCTGCCCGCCGAAAGCAAGAACATCCAGATCGTCATTGGCGGCCGCGCGGAGGCCAAGGTCTACGGTGACCAGGACCTGCTGGTCACCGCGCTGCGCAATCTCATCGACAACGCGATCCGGTACTCGCCGGAAAACACCCGGGTGGGCATCGGCGTGCGGTCCAAAGAAGGCCTGGTTTCCGTCTCTGTGACAGACCAGGGAGAGGGCCTGACACCCGAGGATCAGGAACGGGTTTTCGAGCGCTTCTACCGGGTGGATGCGGCCCGTTCCCGCCACACCGGCGGAACCGGTCTGGGCCTGAGCATCGTCAAGCATGTTGTTTCCAACCACGGCGGGGAAGTCACGCTATGGTCCCAGCCCGGCCAAGGCTCCACGTTCACCCTCCGGCTGCCGGAGATGGAAGGGCAGGAAGAGGAAGCCGGACCGGAACCGCGCCCCCGCGCCGGGGACGCCCACGCCGCCCAGGAAGCCAAAGCGCTGGCGCCCGCCTCACCGCAGGGCCAGCCTGACAGGCCGCAACAGGCCACGGAACCACACGACGCCGCCGGCGTCCCCGAACGAGGAGCTAACGCTTGAGCAGGATTCTGATTGTCGAGGACGAGGAATCGTTCAGCGATCCCCTTTCCTATCTTCTGGGCAAGGAAGGGTTCGAAGTGGAGGTCGTGGACAATGGCCTCGACGCCATCACGGAATTCGACCGCAACGGGGCAGACCTGGTCCTGCTCGACCTGCAGCTGCCGGGACAGTCCGGCACGGAGGTCTGCCGGCAGCTTCGGCAGCGCTCCACTGTCCCCGTCATCATGCTGACCGCCAAGGACACCGAGATAGACAAGGTCGTCGGGCTTGAATTGGGCGCAGACGACTACGTCACCAAGCCCTACTCCTCCCGTGAGCTGGTGGCCCGTGTCCGCGCGGTGCTGCGCCGCCAGGGCGAACCGGAGGAACTCATCGCATCCACCGTCCATGCCGGCCCTGTTCGGATGGACATCGAGCGGCACGTGGTGAGTGTCGACGGCGAGCAGGTGTCGCTGCCGCTGAAGGAGTTTGAACTGCTGGAGATGCTGCTGCGCAACTCCGGCCGCGTGCTGACCCGCGGCCAGCTCATTGACCGGGTCTGGGGCTCCGACTACGTGGGCGATACGAAAACGCTCGATGTCCACGTGAAGCGCCTGCGCAGCAAGATCGAGCCCGACCCGTCCCTGCCGCGCTACCTCGTCACCGTGCGCGGACTGGGCTACAAGTTCGAGCCGTAGACGCTGGCCGCCGGCCAGGGGAGCGGCCCGGGCGAAGCACCGATAACACGAGGCACCGACAACACGAAGCACCGATAACACGAAGAAGGAGGGGTTCCCGGGCGGGAACCCCTCCTTCAGGTATCGCTGCCTATTTGGCTGCGCTCTTAGTGGCTTTCGGTGGGCGTGGCCGTGGCAGACTCGCCCGGAGTGGCGGTCTCACCCGGCGTCGCGGTCTGGCTCGGAGTGGCGGACTCGCTGGGCGTCCCGCCCGGCAGGTAGGCGGCGTATTCCTTCAGCGTGCCGTCCACCACAGGGATCTTCACGGTCTTGTTGACGTTGGTGCCGTCCTCGGTCACCTGGACGTCCACGAGGGATCCGGGCTTGCCGCCGGACGTGCTCAGAGTGGCTGCGTCCGCGGACTCGTTCAGCAGGGTGTAGGCGTTCTGCTTGACCGAAACTTCAGTCTGCGCGCCTTCGGCTCCCTTGAGCGTGACCTTGACGTCCTTCGACGACGAGTTGTACACGGCACCGATGACGCGGCCCGGCTGGTTCTCGCCCCCGGAAACGATCAGCATGTTGCGCAGCTGGACCGGTCCGACGTCGGCGCGGGTTCCGTCGGAGGCGGCGTACTGGTGAGAGGTCTGCTGGGCGTTGACGTAGCCGCAGCCCGTCAGGGCCAGCAGGCCGACGCTCAGGGCGGCTGCCGCCATTGCCATCTTGCCGCTCTGGCCCCGGTTCATCGCAGTGAAACGCACGTCACGCACTCCTCGAAAAGTCTTTGAAACAGTTTTCAGGCATAGCCTATCGGCAAAGGGGGTCAAACAAGGATTCGGCCCCTCCACATGACCGGCCGCTCCGCTGCGACTTAAGGGGGTCCCGGGGCCGTCGACGGAGGCCCGCAACTACCCGCGCGTAACGCTTGTGGGCGTGCATGCGATGCACTATTGTTCGCATTCGTCAAGGGGTCTGAGCGGCTGATTTGGGCCATTTTCCGCGGATTTACGGGGTTCTCGGACCGTTTCCATGCCAGTCATATGCCTTAATCGTGATAAACTGGTCTGCGGGAAAGGGGAAAGTCCACATGGTTTTTGAGGTCGGCGAGACAGTAGTTTACCCTCACCACGGTGCAGCAAAAATTGAAGAGATCAAGATGCGCACTGTCAAGGGCGAAGAGAAGATGTATCTCAAGCTCAAGGTGGCTCAGGGTGATCTGACCATTGAAGTTCCAGCAGAGAACGTTGACCTTGTTGGGGTTCGCGACGTAGTGGGCAAAGACGGTTTGGAGCACGTGTTTGACGTGCTTCGTGCCGAGTTCACTGAGGAGCCCACCAACTGGTCGCGTCGTTACAAGGCAAATCTGGAGAAGCTTGCTTCCGGTGACGTCATCAAGGTTGCAGAGGTCGTCCGCGACCTGTGGCGCCGGGATCACGACCGGGGCCTTTCCGCAGGCGAGAAGCGAATGCTGGCCAAGGCCCGGCAGATTCTGATCTCAGAATTGGCTTTGGCTGAAAAGACCGACGAAGAGAAGGCTGCAAGCGTTCTCGACGAGGTCTTGGCTTCCTAAGTATTAGGAGCTTCCTAACAAGAATTGAACCCCGGTGGCAAATTGCCGCCGGGGTTTCTTCTTGCCCAAAATCAGCCAGCCCAAAAATCCCCATGTAGGTAGCAGCTCGCGGCGTTCCCAGCGCTGGGAACGCCGCGAGCTGCTACACAGCGGATGAGCGCCGCTGGCGCGCCGTGGAGTGGGAAAGTATGCGCCTAGCTCGCCGAGGCTCTGGCGACTTCCCGGGTTGCGGGTTGATCATGGGACTGTTCGTCTCG